>JAJCXR010000041.1 GCA_029263315.1 Acidobacteriota bacterium
TACCTTGTGGTAGGCGAAGACGAAGTGTCTCAATCCCCCGAAGGGTCGACGGGCCTTTGCGACGAGGAACATTAGCACAAATCATGCTAATGCAATTGTCTCAATCCCCCGAAGGGTCGACGGGCCTTTGCGACAGGATGGCAGAGGTTTGAACTCAGCTATTCGTTACATGTCTCAATCCCCCGAAGGGTCGACGGGCCTTTGCGACACCCGGATGGCAACTCGACAATGGTGCGTATGAAGTGTCTCAATCCCCCGAAGGGTCGACGGGCCTTTGCGACTTTCTTTCTATAGTACCCTATCAGAAGGGACTAATGTGTCTCAATCCCCCGAAGGGTCGACGGGCCTTTGCGACGTTGAAGGAGTGAATCGGTATCGGTACATGTTAAGTGTCTCAATCCCCCGAAGGGTCGACGGGCCTTTGCGACCTATCTGATACTCTAATCAGGTATGACTGCCCGTTAATGTCTCAATCCCCCGAAGGGTCGACGGGCCTTTGCGACATGAAAGTAAAAAGAAACCAGATCGCGAACCCAGACAACTGTCTCAATCCCCCGAAGGGTCGACGGGCCTTTGCGACTACAACATTACCGCGTCATGAAATTCCTACGAATTGTCTCAATCCCCCGAAGGGTCGACCGGTCTTTGCGACATTATGATCCAGAAACCCGCCTCGAAGCTTTGTGTTGTCTCAATCCCCCGAAGGGTCGACCGGTCTTTGCGACCAGACCCCTGAAAAAGGCGATAGAGTACGGTTTCAAGTGTCTCAATCCCCCGAAGGGTCGACCGGTCTTTGCGACCTCTGCCTCGGTGCCTCACAATAAAGGATTTTACCGTGTCTCAATCCCCCGAAGGGTCGACCGGTCTTTGCGACAAATTCGTCAATGTGCACTTGGACCTATTTAGAAATGTCTCAATCCCCCGAAGGGTCGACCGGTCTTTGCGACGCCCGGTACGCCAAACCGAAATGCCGGGGGTGCAAAAAACAGTGTCTCAATCCCCCGAAGGGTCGACCGGTCTTTGCGACGAACTCGCCCCGACGAGGGTGAGTTTATAGAGGTGTGTCTCAATCCCCCGAAGGGTCGACCGGTCTTTGCGACGGGGCGGTTGAAGCGTCGGGCCGATGGTTCAGTAGCTGTCTCAATCCCCCGAAGGGTCGACCGGTCTTTGCGACACGCACAAATCGAGCGGCATACAAGAAAGAGAGAGTGTCTCAATCCCCCGAAGGGTCGACCGGTCTTTGCGACTGTGCGGCTTCCTCAGCTATTACGCTGCAAGCAAGTGTCTCAATCCCCCGAAGGGTCGACCGGTCTTTGCGACGATTGAGCACCTTTTCGGTGGGGCACGGCGTTGGTGTCTCAATCCCCCGAAGGGTCGACCGGTCTTTGCGACAATGACCAAGCGCTTTTTTCCCCTCGTCGCCCTCATCCTTGTCTCAATCCCCCGAAGGGTCGACCGGTCTTTGCGACATGACATGGTCGACCATGTGGTCGATCACGCTGTCTCAATCCCCCGAAGGGTCGACCGGTCTTTGCGACGGGAGACAATCTCTCAAATGGACATGCCCATGAAAGTCTCAATCCCCCGAAGGGTCGACCGGTCTTTGCGACGGAGTTCGAGACATGCGTGACTACATCACTTCCGATTGTCTCAATCCCCCGAAGGGTCGACCGGTCTTTGCGACCGACCTTTCAGAAGGGTGCACGAAGCTCAGAAGTGTCTCAATCCCCCGAAGGGTCGACCGGTCTTTGCGACAGCTGGGCTTCTAAGCTACTGAAAACAGGGCCTTTAAGTACCCCATTCCGCTAACCCCCTGCGAACGACCGTTCCTTTTTGCATCTCGCTCCCAGCCCCCAATCGCCAATTTTCCCGCAAGTCGTTGACTCCGTTGATCTTATCGGAATTCCCCGAGCTCCGCTAAACTCCCCCCCTTTTCGGGTCTCTCGGAGGTTAGCGGAAACGCCGTCATCGGCCAAGGCATTCAGGTTATCAAAGAGCACAGCCTTCGATCTGGGTGGAACGCCCAACAGTGTAGCGCGTCGCATGGGCTGTGGCGAGGTTCTCCGTCAATTTCGACCTCTGACACCGCCTCTCCGAAGGCAACGAAATCCGACGCAAAGCGTTGATTCTAATGATATTTATGCTAGAATCACCAGGTTGATTCCGGCACCTTGTCGACTCTCTGCTCGGTGCCCGTCTCGATTCACAAACGTGGCCGACGCTTCGCCGCTCGGCCGAACCACAAACGAGAACGGCCCAGTGGTGGCCACCGCCAAGCAGACACCACCGGACCTGATCCGACACAGGAGCGTTACCCTATGCCGGACTGGTGTCATCTTACCCCACCACCCAACCGTCCATCGCAGGGCGAGCCAGCCTCGCCCTGCCACCCACGATTCGACCCCCGCGTCCTCGAGCTGCGGGCCCTCCTCGCCGACCTCGATAGCTGCCGACGAGGGCTTTCGGCCCTGGCGGCGGAGCTGCCCCTAGCCAGTGAGCGCTTCTCCTGGCTGGCGGAAGTGCGCTCGGCCATCGAATGCGTACACATCGATCTGCTGGACGACGCAATCGAAACGTTGCAACACGTCCTCGACGCCGACGAGATCACCTTGCGCAGGGATTTTCTGTCCCGCCGCAAGGCATTCAACGACTGAATGATTCGAGCTTCCGCCGTCGGAGGTTTCGGAACCACAGATCGTTGATCGTGGAACGCCGACCGGGTCGGCGCCGAACATCTCCGTCGACGGGCTCTATTCTGGAGCAGGCGATGTTACAAAAAAGGTTTTTCAACGATCCGACGGATCGTTTGTTGGAAGTGGGAAGCAGCGCCCTCGACGATTTGGAGCTCTTTGCCGTCATCACGGGAAGATCGGGCTCCAACAAACTGCTCGCCAATCTGCGCACCCTGCTCGAAGACCGGGGAGGCCTGCCGGGCCTCCGCTATCTCGAGAGTAAGGAACTGGCTCGCCAGGGCCTGGGACGCCGCCAACGGGCCGCCGTTTTGGCGGCCTTGGAGCTTGCCCGTCGCCTGGCGCACGACCCCCCGAGCGGACAACCGATCCTATCGCGGCCGGAACGCATGATCGATCATCTCGGCCGGCGCTTCCATCGCCCGGGGCAAGAGGTTGTCGGTGCCCTCTATTTCGATACGCACCGCCGTTTGCTGGCCGAGCGGGAGCACTTCCGCGGTGGCCACTGTAGAGCGGCCATGGAGTCCATTCAGCTGACTCAATCCCCAGAAGGGTCGACTGGTCTTTGCGACTTCCGGAAGGGAGCCAGCACGGGATCGGGCCTGACGACATGTCTCAATCCCCCGAAGGGTCGACCGGTCTTTGCGACGAGAATACAGCTTGGACAGGGACGGCAAGACCGAAGTGTCTCAATCCCCCGTAGGGTCGACCGGCCTTTGCGACTAAGGCGGAGTGGGAGCTGATGATCGCGCCGTTTGATTGTCTCAATCCCCCGAAGGGTCGACCGGTCTTTGCGATGCGGAGAGCCGCATATTCACGTTGAGTGGCAGCCGAAGAGGTCTCAATCCCCCGGAGGGTCGACCGGCCTTTGCGACGCGACACCCCTCCACCCACGTCGGAGGGAGAAACCTTGTCTCAATCCCCCGAAGGGTCGACCGGCCTTTGCGACTTGGGGAGTTGGAGAAAAGTCACTTCAACGCTACGTGTCTCAATCCCCCGAAGGGTCGGCCAGCCACTACACCCCGATGGGCTCCAAGTGTCATTCAGTTGTCAAAGATCCGCAAATCACCCTACAAAGATACAGACCCCAAACCAACGAAAAGGGACGATCCCAACTTTTTCCAAGATTCATCTCCTCCCTTCTCCTCCCACTCGGGTCTATGGACTTAGGTGCCACCAAGAAACAAGCGGGACGATCGGACCACCAACGATCTTCCCTACATGCTTCGCTTCTTGAGTGCACCGGATGGGTCCCTAGAAGAGCACCATTTGAATCTGCGGGTTGAGCCCGGACGACGGCATGGAGGGCATTGTGGAAGCGATGATCGAAGACACGACGAAGAGGGCGAGGGAATTGATCGCGGGATTTGCTCGCGCCTTGGACCGAGAAGCGGACGCGGCCATTGAGGCCTTTGTCACGACGGGCCAGGGCGAGTTGCCCGGCGAGGCTTGGTTGCTGGGTTGGGACGTTAACAGTGTGCACGGTTATGTGTTCGGCACCGGCAATGCCATGGCGATTCGCGGTGCCAGCGAAGTGCTCAAGGACATCGATCGGATGGCACGCGAAGGCAAGATCGCAGGGCTCCATCGCGAGCAGATTCTCTATGCCGGCGGCGGTGGAGGCATCGCGGTGGTCTCGAAGAAGCAGAGCGAGGAGTTGGTCGCCACGTTCCACAGGCTTTTCGCCGAGAGGAGCCTGGTGGCGACGTGCACCGTCCATGCTCGTCCCATTGATAGGTCAGATTTTGGGCAACAGGTGAGTCGACTGCGGCGGGCCATGTCGCGCCGGCGCAGCCTCGTAGGGCCGGATCCAGAAGGGCCGGTGCCATTTCTTGCAGTGCTTTGCGAGGTTTGTGGCTGGCGGGCCGCGGCCGGGCTTTCGATGCGGGGAGAAGTCCCAGCCAGGGCTGGGCGGGCCGAATGTGCGCCTTGCCAAGTGGCGATCAAGGCAGGCCAGCAGACCGTAGCGGGTCGGGCGGAGGAGACAGAGTTCGAGCAGATCGCCAGCGAGGACAATCTCCTAGGGGTGATCTATCTGGATGGCAATGGCATTGGAGCCACCATTGCGAAGCTCAAGACTCCCCTCGCCTACGCGAGATTCTCCACCGCCATCGACCAGCTCTTCGTGCGCAGCTTCGAGGTCGTACGCAAGGCCTACCAGCTGCGAGACCGTGGCGATGCAACGAGCCAGGGCCTCTTCGACTTCCAAAACCCCATCGCCGGCGGCGACGACTGGGTGCTCATTGTTCCCGGCAATCTCGCCGTCCCCCTAGCGCGGGATTTCCTGGCGACACTCGAATCGGAGAGCGACAACGATCCGGTGCTCGACGAGTTGCGTGATGGACAGATCGGCGCCGCAGCAGGCGTTGCCTTGGGCAAAAAATCGATGCCCATTCGCTATCTGATCGACGAATCCGAAGACTTGCTCAAGAGCGCCAAGAAGATCATCTACACCTCGCGAGAGAAAGGCCAAGCAGGCGTTCGCAGCAGCCTCGATTTCGGCCTGGTGGACGATGGCGTCGCCCGTTGTGGCGACCGTCCCGACGGAGGCTCCGGCAAGTCTGGATCTCTGCGGCTCACCGGCAAACCCTATGCCCTGGACCAGCTGAAAAACCTTTCCGAGCGACGCATTGTCTGGGATGGCTTGCCGTCGAGCCAGCGCCATGCCGTGGTCAGGATAGCCGACGGCGGCCCCCATCAGGTTCGCAATCATTTGTTGTATCAGGTTGCTCGGCTCGACTCATGGAGAAAAGCGGCAGAAGCCTTCGGCGGTGCCGACGTTGCAACCGATCCAGACCGACTCTTCGCAGCCTTGGTGCCCAAGGTCGGTGAGCAATGGCAACTTGAGCTCCCCGACCTGATCGAGCTCGACGGGCACTGGAAAGAACCCAAGGACCTCATCAAAGAACGAGGTGAAGCATGACCCGATATCGCTTGGTGCTCGAGCCCCGGGGATCCATCAAGGTGGGCGGCTACAGCGCCACCCATCGATCCGGCAGCATGACGGCACGGGATGCACAAGGTCTGCTGGTGCCGGCCAGTGCGATCAAAGGGGCCTTGAGAGAAAGCGCCGCACGTCTGGTGCGCGCCACGGGCGGCAGGGTCCACAGCCACAAGGACGCGAAGCCGCCGGAGTCCGAGACCCGTGACATGGTCGGGCGTCTCTTTGGCCGCTTCGACATCCATCCGGGCAAACTGAGAATCGGTCCCTTGCGGGTCCTCGGCGAGCACGCCTTGGAGCCCTTGGCGGTCCGCCACCATGTCACTCTAGAACGGGCCACTCGGCAAGCGGCCAAGGGACGCCTCTTCGATATGGAGGTCAGCCCACCGGGGATCGGTTTGCGATTCGAGGGTCTGATCGAAGCGTTGGAGCCCTTGGATGACGATGAGAAAGGCCTGCTGCAAACGGCCGTGCACCTTACTGACCAGGTTGGTGGGGGCCGTGGCCACGGCCTCGGCGTCGTCACCCTGTCGCTGATCGAGCTGGAGGGTTCAACCGCCCCGGCTGCCGAGCCCGCCGCCGCTGCAGAAGCCATCGCCAGCGGCTCGATCATCCTGGATCTGGTGCCCGAGGAACCTCTGCAACTGGGCGCGGCGAAGAACGCCAGCAATCTTCAACGCAGCGACGGGGAGATTGCCGGGACCGTCACCAGAGGAGCGGTGGCGGCGGTGCTGGCACGCATCACGCCGAAGGCCCAGCGGGAGGTGGTCCTCGAAAGGGTTTTCGGAGGCTCGAAGCCGGCAGTCTTTGGCGTCGCACGCGTAGGTCGTAAGGCCATCCCGGCTCCCAACACGCTGTCAACACCCAAAGGGGATGGCGACCCGGTGGACCGCGCCCTCGATCTGGTCATCGAGGGATTGGGCTTTTCGAGTCCCCCACCCAAGGCCAACTATCGTACGGCCAAGGGCACCTGGGCTAAGACCGTGAAGGGTTGGGAGGAGATGAAGATCCCCCGCCGCCTGATCACCCGGGCGGCGAGGGACCCGGTCGACGGTCGAGCCAGCGGCGGCCAGCTTTACTCCATCGAGACCCTCGACCAAAACTTCGAATCGGAGCCACAGCAGTTGGTCTTCGAGCTGCCGATCGATGGCTCGCCCGAACAGTTGGAGCACATCGTCAAGATTGCCCCCCATGGCCTGGTAGCCGGCGGCTCGCGGGGGCGCGGCTTGGGCCGCATGCGTGTCGTCGGCGTGCGACAACGGGAGGTCCAAAGCGTGGCGGCACGTCACCGGGCCTGGGCCGACGCTCTGTTGTCTAGAAGCCCTCGAGACCTCGACGAAGCGCAGGCCAAGGCCACGGGATGCCTTTTGGCCCTTGGTTTCATGGCCGTCAACCAGTGTCGGTTCGAGGAATGCCTCCGGGCTCTTGGCCTCGAGCTGTTCAGCGGCGAAGCCCGACGCCATCACCTCGGGGGCTGGAACACCCGTAGCAACTTGCCGCGCACCGCCGTTGGCGGCTTTGCCATGGGCTCGGTTTTCTTGGTCAGAACCCTCGACGGCTCCGATGCAGCCTCAGCCCTTGAAACGACCGAGCGTCAGGGCATCGGGCCCGGCCGCGCTGACGGCTGGGGTCGTGTCGTGGTTTGTCATCCGATCCATCTCGAAACCCTAAACCATCCCACACAAACCGAGACTCGAGTCGACGGTGCGTCCACCAATTCCAGGGAGGCATAGCCCATGCTTGCGACAACTCAAATTCTGACATTACAACAACGCCAGGCGATCGATTTGGCGAAGGAAAGCCTGGTCCTCGGGGCGGAGAATCTGCTCAATGGTCTGGATAGGGCTGGCGCACCCAGATTGAGCCACTCCCAGGTTCGAAACTTGATTGCCATAGCCAATGAGACCGAGTCCCCGGCAGTAGTCACCAACTTCATTCGATATCAAATTGGTCGCGCTGGTAAAAATGATGCTTGGGATAAGCCAGGGGTTTCTTCCACCGGCGATCAATTGATCGAAGAGATCGACAACGGAACCGTAGCGCAAGCCCTGAACCACGTTGAAACCGCGATGGAAGAGTTACGCCAAAGCTTGGACCTGAGGTCGACGCAGTCGGCTCGCATGGCACTAATCCGACACTATTTAGGCTTTGTAAGTCGCTATCTCAAGTATCTTGAAAAGACCCAACCCAAATCGAAAACCCGCAGAGATGGCGGAGGACGGTGATGAGCAAGACCACCCCACTTCTAAAACCTATCTTTCTCGACAAGTTCGAGAACAAGTTCCGGCTCCACGGCAAGCTCATGACCTCGACCGGGCTTCACATCGGTGCGGGGGCCAGCGGAGATCCTCTGGCGACCGACTTACCGGTGGTACGCAATGCCGTTGGCGAGCCTTACGTCCCCGGTTCAAGTCTCAAGGGCGTTCTACGCAGCGCTGCCGAAGGGCTCCTGCGCGGCGCATTCGAGCGGACCGACAAAGAAGGGAACCTCTCTCAGCTCTGGTCGTGCGATTTTGTCGGTGGAGTGCCTTGCGTAACTCATAAACGACTCGATGCCATCCAGAAAGAGGTCAATGAGCTACTCAAAAAAGACAAGAACGAAGAAAAGGACAAGAACGAAGATGAAGGCATCAGCGAGTTGGAGGCCAAGAGGATGGAGGTCGAAGAGGTCTGGAAAGAGAGCTGTACGGTCTGCCGACTGTTCGGTTCATTGGCCTTGGCAAGTCGCGTCCGTTTTCCTGACTTGCCAATAATCGAAGCTTCTGGCCCCTTGGAGATACGCAACGGCGTGGGTATCGATCGCGATCGGGAGCTGGCTGCCGACGGTGTGCTCTACGATTTCGAAGCGGTGCCCCCGAGTACGGTGTTCGATCTGCTCGTCCTGGTCGACAACGGTCGAGATCACGAGATCGGCCTGCTGATCTACCTCTTCGACGAGCTGCACCGCGGTCACTTGGCGTTGGGCGGCAAGAGCAGCCGAGGTCTCGGTCGGGTGGCGGTGACCTGGGACCAACTGGCAGAGATCACGCTGAATCAAGGGAGCCCATTCACCCACTTGCTGAAGGAAGAGCAGCTGTTGCCCGAAGCCGCAAAGGCGCCAGAACTACCATTACCGGAAGCTGGCGACCGCGAGCTGTGGCGTCAAATCGCCGAGCACTTGGATTCGCTGGATGCCGTGGATGAAACGACCATTGGCGATCTGGCGCAAGACCGCGAGTGGACAAAAGCCGATCTGATCAACGATCTCTCCTTGGAATGCAGTACGCGGAAATGGCGCGAAACCATCCTAGAGCGTCTCCAAAGCTGCGGCCGCCTCGTCGAGATGGATGGCTCGCTGATACCCAAGCTGGCAGCCGATGAAGCAGAAGATGACAGCGCCGTGATGGCTCGGCGGTTGCGTCCGGTATATCAACGTTTCGTGGGTTCTCTTGAAGAGGTTTGGCAGCAGGCGCTGCCGCAACAGGAGGTGGCTTGATGTTCGCTCGTCAAATCAATCAGATACGTATCGACTTTTCCATCACTCCCCAAGGCCCCTTGCTCATCCGCAGTGGCTGGCAAGGAGCTGACCCGACGCGGGCCCAGTTGGAGTGCGTTCGCACGGCGGTAGACGGGCAGCCCAGTGTCTATATCCCGGGTTCCAGTCTCAAAGGTGTAATGCGGTCCCACGCTGAGCGTCTGCTGACCAGTGCGGGTTTGAAGATCACACCCACTTTCGACAAGAATGCCCAGTCGGTTTTCAATCAAAAAACGGCCGGCGATGTCGCCCACCGAGGCACCTGCCCCCTCGGCCGCACCTTTGGCAGCCTACACCTTAAGAGTCGATTGGCGGTCACCGACTTGCTGCCAGGCGGCAGCTCGCCTTCCGGCAGCCCCGACCGCCAACAACAATTGGAGCTGGCCAATGCCGTCGAGCTGCGCAATGGGGTGGCGATCGATCGTTTACTGGGCTCCGCAGCGGGGGGCGCCCTCTTCGATCGCGAAGCCGTAGTGCAGGGCCGCTTCGACGGACGGATTGTGCTGCGCAATGCCCAGCTCTACCAACTAGCCTTGGTGCTCTTGGTGCTCCGTGACCTCGGAGAAGGGTTCCTTCAACTCGGTTCGAGCACCAGCCGAGGTCACGGTTTCGTTGCGGTAGAGCACCGGTCTTTAGTGATCGAGAGCCGACGGGGGCTGACGCCCGCAGGTCAATTGGTTGGAGCTGGCTTTCTGGAAAGGCTCATGCCACCTCCAGGGAACAAAGACGCGAACAAAGGCTACGACCTCTTCGGTGACGACTCCGTCACCCTACCCGCCAAGCTGGAGCTCCGGCCCAAGCTGGCTTGGGATCGCTTGGTGGTGCCCGCGACCCACCTGGATGACCTGGCAGAATCTCTGGTGGAAGGGCCTTGGACAAAGTTCCTCAAACAAGCGGAGGACAAGACATGGGCAGCATGAATGGACAGCGAGAGGCGCTCATTTATCGGCCGGAATCTGTTGAAATCGAATGGCTGCGGACGGAAGAACGGGACGAGATACTCGACGGGCTCGACCACCCCTGGGTCATGACCGAAGGCCCCCTCGATGCTCGGCTCTTCCGTTTCGAAAGAGAGACAACCACGCAGCCCACCTTGCTCCTCCGGGGCACCGCCTTTGACGCCGAGGCGACTCTAGTTTGGGACGAGGAAGGATTACAGCTGATCCGAAGGGCACAGCCCAGCGATGATGTGCTGGCGGTCGAGCAAACCGTCATGGTGAGGCCGCGATTGCAAGGCCCTGAGACATTAATCCGCATCGACTATTTGAAAGATGGCGCTTGGCTTGCCAGCCGTTGGCTCGCCGAGGGCACCGACCGCACTGAGGAGGCCACCGATGCGTGATCGCCAAGCCTATGTCGACGCCGGACGCAACGATCCGCACGACGATCAACAACGACTCGAGCACCCCTACGACTTTGTCTCCCTTCCTGCTACTCCAGCCAAAGGCAGTCCTGTGCTCCATGACAGGGTGGACTCTAAGCTTCTGACCGGCACCTTACGATTGAAGTATCGCCTCGATAGCCCGCTGCATGTAGGTAGTGGCGGATTCGAGAACGCCAAGGATCTCGGCTTGGACACTAAGGATCGGACAATCCGTGGCATGGTGCGCAGCGGTGGCCAACCGGTGCTGCCTGGGTCCAGTTGGAAGGGAGTCGTGCGCTCCCGCTTCGAAGCGATCACCGATTCGCGCCTGGGGGTTTTCAAAAGGAATATGAAAGAGGCAAGCAACAAGCTCCCGGATGCATTGAAGGAAGGCGTGCCGCAAGAGAAAAAATATTCCGTCAAGTTGGAGGACCCTGCCCTGAAGAGCTTACAGCCATTCTCGATCCGATCAAAGGATCTCAAGGAAGCCGCAGATCCGACAAGAAAGGCCACGGACCTCTTGCAAAGAGCTTCACCGGCTGACTTGCTTTTCGGCTGCATGGGCTACTTGGGTCGGGTCCGCCCCGGCGAAGGAAGGATCGAAGGGCCGGCTGCAAATGCTTACTTGGAAGTCCCCGCTCAGGAATCACCACAACCGCATCGGCTGGCTAAGTCAGGGGCCATTGAGTATCGGAATGGTTGGCCCTCCGGCCATTTCGCCATCGACCGACTCGAAGGGCGCAAGTTCTACTACGACGGAGACCTTCGACAACCCCGGGAGAGCCTTCCAGGTGGAGGGAAGGATTCGACCCCCTCGTTCGAACCCATCGACCACGTGCCGGCAGGCGCTACTCTGACCATTGAGGTCTCTTTGGCATGCTTGAGCGAGGCAGAGATCGGCGCCTTGTTGATAGCGGCCGGCAAAGGCGAAGATGTCGGCATCATTCGCTTTGGCGGATACAAATCAGCTGGTCTTGGAAAAGCAACTCTCGTAGAGGCTTTCACCAAACTGTTCCGCGGTCCTCGGTTGCAGGCTTGGCAGCGCGGAGAGCCAGAGCCATTCGACATGGACAAAGCCGTCGAAACGGCTCGCGCTTCCCTGGTCAAAGCAGGTCCGCTCCGGGAGCTCCACGACGTCACGACCCTGCGGAGGCCACAGGAATGAGCGCTTCGGAAGAGATTGTCTTGGAGAAAGCCCATCAATTGGCAGGATCCTGTGCCCGAGCCGGGGTCCGAGACAACCAGCTGTCCCAGGTCTTGGCTCATCTCAAACGACACCAGGACGTCCGAGCCACCCGAAACCTACTGGAGTCTTTGAGACGGAGCCCATTCGCCAGTCGAACCGGCAGCAGTCCACGACAGTATAAAGCGCTCCATGAGCATGTCGGCACGGTGTTCGCCTGGACCAGCAACTGGCAAGACGCCGCCAGGGTTGTCGGTTGGGCCAAGCGGCTTTGGCGATGGGCAGAGAGCCAACACTGGAGCCGATCTTGAGGCTACAGAACACCGGGCCGCCGTCTCCACTGCCTTCGCTGCGTCAAGAGCTCATCGACCAAGAAATGAAGCAGCTGTTGAGCCACGTCTTGGGCACCACCCAATGGCGCACCGTGGTTGTGGGTCTTGCCTTTCTGGTGACCCTCGGTTGGTTTGCCGACGGACTCTACAGTGTCGTGGAGGGCTTGGCCCGTTGGCTAGTGTTGGCCAATCCACCGGGGTGGCAACTGCGAGTCCATCTGGCGCCGACTCTCTGCTTCTTGATGCTGCTCCTGTGGATTCTTGGTCGGGCTCGGGGATGGAGAGAGCGGCTAAGATTTCGCGTCGTCGCGGAGCGCCCGCCCCGTCCTGCTAAGGCCATGATCCTGTTTCTCAGTACCTTTCGACCTGACCTGCGAGATGCGACCCTCGCATCCTATGAAAAGGTGGAAGGAGCGCTTGCTGACCCTGAGGTTCGTCAACAAATCGAACAAGCCTGGCGCATGCCCATCGAAGCCTTGGCCAACCACCAAGATAGTTTGATCCAACTGGTGCTGGTGACCTCGCCGGGGGAAGACGGAAGCCATCGCTTGCTGCCCCAATTCTTGGGCCTGCTCGGACGACTCTGGCCTGAGCACGGCTTGATCATTCAGACGGTCGACGAATTCTTCCCCGAGCTCGACAAAGGCGTCGACTTTCTCGATCTCGAACGGCAAGTTCAGGTCGTCGACACAATGCTCCGAACGCTGGTAGAGGATGGTCTGCGGCCCGAAGACATCATCATCGACGTGACAGGTGGTACCAAGCTCTCCACCGTCGCAGGCCAATCCGTTGCTTTGGCTGAGGGGAGAAGATTTCAATACGTCTTCACTACCGGTTACGAAGTCGTCGCCTATGAAGCGTCCTATCTGGAGGATCAGAGCGCGGCTTGACTATGCTCGTCGCGTCAGCCCCCCCTTATCAGCCAGTGGCAAAGGTCAGACCGCGTTGAGAGTGGCTCTTTTCCGCCAGAACTGTGTTCCAGAATCTCTGAAGATCACCAATATTCATGCAATCCTGGGCCTTGTTCTGACGAAAGAAATTCTCACTTTCATTAGCGGAGCACTTTCACCAAAGGCTGTTATGCAAATCCATTGAACGCTAGATCGAAGAATCGCCGTTTCTCGGGGTCATACAGAACACCCCAGTAATCTTCACCGCCGTCGCAGACGCCGACCAAGGGCTGGGCTTTGACTGGGCCATTGGAACGATAACCATTGATGTAGATCAAACGCCTACCCTCGACCACGATGCCGACGTATTGCCGGGCAAAACGATTCACATTCCTCATTCTGGCGCCGGGGAAACAGCACAGGTTGGATTTCAGCCGTTGCAATCTGGCGAAGTGGCTTTCCATCTCGGCCACTACTTCCGTGCTGGGCTTCCAGGTGCCTTCGAATTGTGGAGGGGGTGATCTCGAGCACTGACGATGGAATTCGGCAGCCATCGACGGGGATAGGATGACGGATTTGCCGGGCTCCACCTGCACTTGCGAGCAGGCGATGGCCGAACCGGCGATGGCTAGCCATGCCAGCCGTATCAACTGTTGGCGCATGATGGGCTCCTCATGGGTAGATTGTTAGGTCATTGGCTATTCAAGACCCCGAGGGAAAGGGCGATCAGAGTCAGGCCATGAATGGTGCGTCGATGGGTCATGGGGATACCTCCTGATTGAGTGGGTCGGTCGTAGCGCGGTGCGCCGCTCGCCGTTTCCCTGTGGCTGCCGGCCGCCAGCGGAATGTCCCATGCTACTCCACCGATGCCTGCCCGAGGGCACCCACCGCCGCCGGCACTTCAGCCCAAGATACGGCGTGTGTGCGTGCGCCAAGCGGCCCTCCCGGAATCACCGGGAAGGACACATCCAATGCCAACCCACATCTACAACTGATGCGCATCCACCTCCGCGCCCTTGCCGGCAGCGCACACCGTGCTCTCCGGCGACTTGATCTGAATGAGACTCGCCAGGGTGAACCAAGCCGACTTCTTCTTGGTGAACTTGCCCCACCAGGGAATGCTTCCGATGCGCCGCCAGCGGCACTGGCGATCGGTTTTGACTTTCCAATGAACCTTGCCTGGCAAAAAGATGTTCCAGGCGATGGTGGTCCATTTGTTTTTGGGCACATTCTTGACAATCAACATATTTCGCTCCTCTGGGACGATGGGTTTACTTTCACAATGCATCAAAAAGAAGGGGATGAATCGGCCTGCTTCGCGGTCAGCTGGCCCTAGAGCGCAAGAGCTTGGTGAACCCCATCATCGACGGTATCGACGGTATCGACGGTATCTTTTTGCCCAACAACCCACTGCCGCTCTGCCGTTCATGCTCCATTCATCTTTCGCCGGTTACGGTGGGAGGTGAAAGGAGCTTCATCATGCATCTCACACACATCGCCTCCGGCGTTTCTCATAATCCAACCATCCATCGCAGCGGCCAGACCTTCCGGCGACTGCGGCGAGGCCTCGTGGGCCTCGTCGTTGCCTTTCCCCTCCTGGCCACTGCGGCCAGCGCCCAGTGGACGCAGCAGAGCCCGATCCCGACCTACCTGGACGTGCGGGGTGTCGCCGCGTTGTCGCCGACCCACCTCTTCCTCGCCACGGAGGACGACAGGTTCGACGACGGCGGCGCCCTCTTCGAGTCGGCGGACGGCGGCGCCACCTGGACGCAGCGGGACGTGCCCTTCAGCTTGGCCACTAGCCTGAACGGCCTGATGTTTCTGGACGACCAGCACGGCTGGGCCTGGGGCAATGTCAATTACCGCACCTCGGACGGCGGCGCCACTTGGACGGAGCTACCGCTGCTCGGCTCGACCTACTTCATGGGCTTCTACAGCACCGACTTCGGCCTGGCGACGGGCAATTTTGGGGCCCAGATCAGCCACGATGGCGGGCTTACCTGGTCGCCGTCGCCGCAGGGCATGTTCGCCTTCGACTTCGCAGACGCCACCCTCGGCCTCGGGACGGCGGCGGACGGCCTCTACCGAACGGTGGACGGCGGCCTCACCTTCACCCCCGTGCAGTCGGGTGCCGCCGCGGCGGTGCGCTTTCTCACCCCGACGCTGGCGGTGGCCATCGTCGATGACACCTTCCTGCGCTCGACCGACGGCGGGGCCACCTGGACCCCCGGCAGCGCCGCCGACGGCCGAAGCGAGCTGACGGTGCTGGCGGCCGATGTGGTGCTGGCCTGGGGCCGCGGCGGCAGCTTTCCGAACTACGACGACCAAGTGCTGCGCTCCGCCGACGGCGGTTTGACCTGGACCGACCTGGGCGAGATCATGCCCGGCGGCTCGCTGGCCTTCACCGTGACGGCGCCAACCACTGTGGTGGCGGCGGACCTCCTGGGCAACCTCTACCGGTCGTCGGACCAAGGCGCCACCTGGACCCAGGTCTTTGTTTCGCCCAGCGTATTTCCCAGTTTCCTCAGCGGCTCGAGGCCGTTTTTTGCGGATGCCCAGACGGGCTACTTCGCCGTCGGCCCTGGCTTCATCGTCAAATCCACCGACGGCGGCGCCAGCTGGACGCAGATCTCCAGCGGCTCAAGTGCGACCCTGCTCGACCTGGATCGTTTCGCCAACGGCGACTTGATCGCCGTGGGCAATGACGGCCAGGTGCTGCTCAGCACCGCGGGGGGCATGCCCTGGCGCCGGCAAAGGGCATTGAGCGCCGAGGATCTGGAGGCGGTGCAGGTGATCGGTCCCCAGGACGTGGTGACGGTGGATCGCGCCGGTATCGTCTACCGCAGCGCCGACGCCGGAGCCTCGTGGACGGCGGGGGCCCCCCTTCCCTTGGGGGCCACGGCCCGGGATCTGCACTTCGAATCGCCGCTCGACGGCTGGGTGGTGGGCTCCGGATTCAACGGCGCAGCCCTATTCCACACCGTTGACGGCGGCGCCAGCTGGACGCCGGTGACCTCCTTCCAAGGCACCTACATCGCCTTGGACTTCGCCGCCGGCAGCGGTTGGACGGTGAGCTCCAGCGGTCTGCTCTACCGCTCGACGGATGCCGGGGCGACCTGGGTTCAAGGGCAGCTGCCGGGCTCGCCGTCAATCCGTGACCTCGACTTTCACGACGCCGCTGTGGGCTACGCCGTCGGCGGCTCGGGTTATGCGGCGCGCAGCGACGACGGCGGCGAGAGCTGGCAAATTTTGCCGACCCCCAGCACCGGCGACCTGCTCACCGATCTCTATCTGCTCGGCCCCGACGAGCTGTGGTGCAGCACCGCCGACGGCCGGGCCCTGTACTCGGCCACCGGCGGCCAGAGCTGGGCCATCATGGAGGCCGATGACTCGAGCCTCGGCACCTACGCCGCCATCGCCGCCACCCCCGGCGGGGACGCCTGGATGGCCGGCTGGCGAGGCAGCATCCAGCACTTTGCGGGGCCACCACCACCCCCGGTCAACCGGCCTCCGGTGGCCTCGTACGACTTCGTCACCAACGGTTTTACCGTCGCCTTCACCGACACCAGCCACGATGCCGACGGCAGCCTGGTCAGTTGGTCCTGGAGCTTCGGCGACGGCACCAGCTCAACGGCGCAGCATCCAACCCACACCTTCACCGAGGCGGGCACCTTCCACGTCGCCTTGACGGTGACCGATGACGATGGCGACAGCGACGGCACGCTGCAATTCATCGTGGTACAAGCAGGTCCCGGGGGCACCTTCGGCAACTTGACCGAGGTGACGCCCCTCGATCCCCTCTTCGTGACGCCGCAGGACGAGGACTTTTGGGTGGCCACCGCGGCGCCGGCGGATTTCGACAGCGACGGCGATCTAGATATCGCGGTGCTCGGCTTCTACGTCGTCTACAACGTCAGTGTCGAGGAGAAGCTGGTGCTGTTGCGCAACGACGGCCAGGTGGGCCCCGAGGAATGGGATTTCGCCTACCTCGACGTGCCCTTGGGGACGCTGTCCTCCGGCGCCTCGGATCTGGCCTGGAGCGACATCGACGGCGACGGCGATCCCGACCTGGCGGTCGGTAGCGACGGTCAAACCATCCTCTACCGCAATGACGGCGGCACCCTGCTGCCGACGGACACCGTCCTCCCCGCCTATCTGGAGGACAACGACCAGGCCGACTTCGACCTGCGGTCCATCACCTGGGCGGACTTCGACAATGACGGCGACGCCGACCTCCTGCTGCCCTCCGTCTGGGACGGCGCCACCTTCTCCTACCGCACCGCCCTGCTGCGCAACGACGGCAGCAACGGCACCGGCGGCTGGCTGTTCACCGAGGTGGCGGCGGGGCTGGCGCCGACCCGTCACGCCCAAAGCGCCTGGGCCGACGACGACGGGGACCAGGACCTCGACCTGCTGCTGGTGCACCTCTCGCCGCTCACCGACGAAGGCTTCATCCGCCGTTATCGCAACGACGGCCAGGGGGGTTTCACCGGTGAGGATGTCCTCGGAGCTCTGACCGTCGAGCACGGCGAAGCACAGTGGGGGGACTATGACGACGACGGGGATCTGGACATCCTGATCGCCGGCCACATCCAGGAGACCGACGGGTCCTTCAACCGCGTGCTGAGGATCTACCGCAACGACCTGGGGACCTACGTGCCCGTCGAGGTGATCAGCTGTCCGAGCTGTGAAGGTTGGATCGATATCAACGCCGCCACCTGGGCCGACTACGACTCCGACGGCGACATGGACATCCTGGTGGCGGGCAGCTACAACTCCGGCTCCCAGATCGAAGGCCGGGCCATCATCTACGAGAATCAAGGCGGCAGCTTCATCGCCTCCCCGACCCAGTTGCCGGCGCCCCTGGCCAGCGGCTCCCGGGGTGGCACCTTCAGCTGGCTGGACCTCGACGGCGACGGTGACCTCGACTATTTCATCGCCGGCCAGTACTTCGTGCCCGGCGGCAACGGGCTGGTGGAAGCGCAGATGCACGCCTACCGCAACGACGTGCAGAGCGCCAACGAAGCGCCCACCAGCCCCTCGATGGTGACCGCGACTGTCGACGGAACCGGCAGCGTGCTCTTGGCCTGGAATCCGGCCTCCGACGACCTCACGCCGGCCCATGCCCTGACCTATGATGTGCGCCTCTACCGCGGTGGCGTCCCCGTCGCACCCCCCATCCGTCTACCGGAGTCTGGGGGCCTCGGGGATCTCAACCAATGGGTCTGGGACGGCTTGAGCGACGGCTCCTACTCCTGCACCGTGCAGGCGGTGGACAGCGCTTATAACGGTGGAACCCCAGCCTCGGCAAGCTTCACCGTGGGCGACCCGGCCCTGCTGTTCAGAAACGGTTTCGAGTCGGGCACCCTGGCCGGCTGGAGCAACGCTAGGCCCTAGGGAATCAGCGATCGCCGGGGCCGGGGGCTCATCGCCGCCGCAACCTGACCACCACGAGGAAGGCCAGCACGGCCCCCAAATGCGCCAAGGCCATGTCCTTGTGGGCGTCCCAGATGTCACCCTGGGTCCCCAAGTAGGCCATGCCGAGATCCTGCCCGAAGATCAACGACGCGGCCCACTCGATGAGCTCGTAGAGACCGGCAGCGGCGAACAGCAGACTCAGTGGTACAAGCCACGTCCAGAAGCCGACCTGGCCAGTCAAACGTCGGGTCAGCTCCCGTGCCGGCAGGGCCAGCAGCAGGCCGGAGGAGAAATGGATCACCCGGTCGTAATTGTTGCGCTCCCAGCCCAAGAGAGAATTGAGCGACCGACCGCTGAGGGAGCGGAACCAGTCGTCATAGGGCACTTCCGAATAGGTGTAGTGGGAGCCGATCTCGTGCAGCGACAGGAATAGAAAGATCAGCGCGTAGGAAGCATTCGACAACGGCAGGCGACGCCAGTAGCGGGCCAGCACAACGATTGCGGCGACGACGATCACATTCTCCAGCGCCCAGTCCTGGCGGTAGCGGGGGGCGATGCCGAGAACAACAAATTCGAGGCCAAAGAGCGCCGCCAAGAGGGCTATGAAGCGTGGCGTATGAGGCGCCCGCAGGGGCTCCGGCGGCTCTGCCACCTGGTTTCTGGGTTGGCTAGACATGGACAACTCCTCTTGTTGGGGAATCGCTGGCACTTTTGCCATGGTACAACTTGCGGACCTGGCCCAGCCCTTCCACTTCGGACGGCAAATGCCGCTTCAAGGTGATCTTTCCAGCTAGTTCCCGTCCCGATTTACCAGAATCGGTGCCAGCGGGAGGCCCTTCGAGCGAGCACGGGCGGAGTGCTGTCTGAGCCACAGGGCGATGGGAACGGGATGAAACCTTGATATCAATGGGTATAGATCGACACGACAGCGTTGGGGCGAGTTTGCGGAGGCCGCGCACAGCCGAAGGGCTCCCGCCTCCACATCGCGTTCTTCGATGGACACCGGCTACTCTACCCCTTACAAGGAGCCACCGGCCAACATTCGGCCGGCCGAATGCCGGCTTGTCGATCTTGGGGCGATGACGAATACTCGGCGGTGCTCGACCGTATCCGTCCCGGGAACGTGGTCGCCACAAGCCCATTCAGTGGGCATCTTTTTTTGATCCTGGAGGATAGCAATGTCGCATTTCATCCCGTCTCTCTCTATCGCCTTGTTGCGTCGAATTCCGACACCTAGCGTCGCCAAATGGGGTTCTCCCGTGGGCCTTGGAATGATGCTGGCCCTCTGCCTGTGGTTTGTCATGCCAGCCCCAGGCACGGCCCAGGAACCCATGACTCAAGAGCAGACGATACTATTTGAGCAGGCCCAAGATCGTTTGAGACAAGGTGACGTGCCGGGCGCCATCAGCATCTATCAAACCATCGATCAATCCTCAGGCGGCACCTCCATCGACGCCCTGTTTGGTCTTGGCAACGCCTATTTCGGGTTAGAAAAGTATAAAAAGTCGGCTGACGTCGCCGAACGTATTCTCGAGCTCGCCGATCAGCAAAATCTGACGCACCCGAACATCCGTCCCGCATCGTTCAAGCTCCTCGGATTCTCACTTCTGCATCTGGCAAAAAAGGACCAAGACACATTGCGCCTCGCTGAGAGTGCTTTGCGTCAATCCATTGCCTTGCAAGATGGCACGGCAGAAGAGCAGCGCTACGGCCTCGCCCTGGTGCTCAAGAAGCTTGGGCGTGAACAGGAGGCGCTCGAAACCTATGCTCCCCTACTTCGGGCAAAGGAGATCAAAGTCGCCGATGAGGCTCGGATCGCCTACTGCGAGCTCAGTCATTCCCTACGGCAGGACGAATCCGGTCTTGAGACCCCAAGCTCGGACACCGGCCCTAGCCCTCACCTGACACTGGGCGACCCGATCAACTTGCAAGACAGCTCCAGGAGTGAAGGCGTACAAAAACCCCGGAAGATTTACGCACCTCAACCCAGTCCTGGTCTGCCGGCACCGGAAGGGTCGGTCGTCATCCAAGCGATCATCGATCAAAACGGTTGCGTCACCTCGGCCAAGATTCTGAGCGGCATTCCTGAAGTCAACGAGACCGTTCTGGAGACGGTGCAGCGCTGGGTTTTTCGACCGGCGACGCTCAACGAGCTTCCAGTAATTGTCTTCTACAGCTTGACGGTCAATTTCCGTCGGGGCTGAGTGGAGGCTGGGGCAACCCGCAACCCTCGCATTCTTCGACTAAGTACACCTTTTCAAAAATACGCTGGTATTCGAGCGCCGATGCATCCACGTCCGCGGCGTTACGCTCGCTGCAACAGAGCCCCGCTATGCTTCGCTCGCAAGCCTTGCGGACGCGGCGCCTCGGTGCTCTCGATACGTCACCGTATTTCCGGAAAGGTGTACTAAGGATCACATCTTTTGGTGAAGGGGGAGGCCGGAGAACCTCCCGGGGTGGCGTCGCTACGCTCCTGACCCCGGTCTCATAGGGAGTATCCCTCCGGGATCAAGGACGCAGCCGCCCGGCGTCCCGGAGGGACGAAATGTTCTAGCGAGCGAATTTACTCGCTCGTCAACGGCGATGCTGCCGACATCCAGCTGATTTCGGCGTCGAAGCCCCTCCTTGTACCTCTGTTTCAAATACGAGAAACTTGTAACGGGCAAGCTCGCTGAATGTGACCTAGTAAAACTAAAAGCCTGTCGATCAACGGTTGCGGAATTATCGGAATGATATTCAGCCTGGGTAAGCCTGGGTCTTTACCCTCCGTCTGCCATGTGAGATATTTCAGAGATCTCTAAGCTATTTCGGAGAGCCTTTATGCTGCGGATCATTCGAATTCTTGCCTTGGCCACGCTGTCGACCTCGACCTTGGCCGCCCAACCGGTCATTCACCTCGGTACGGGCGGCACCGATACCCAGGCCGATACCCAGGCCAATATCCAGATCGACTCCATGGAGCCCGGAGGCAGCGTGGCCCTGTTCGGGGCACATCGTCGACTCGAAGGCTACGCGACGGTGGCCGGCGGGCTGCAAGAGATCGCCGTCGACGAAGACGGCGACGGCTCGGTGGCCATCGGGCTGGATATCGACCTGCCCCTGGCGTCGCTGTGGGTCGCGGTGGACCTGGCCAGTGGCCTGTTCAGCGTCTCGTGGCCCGAGGGGTTTGAGCCCGCCACCCTGGCTGCGTCCGGCCTTCGGCTCACCGAGCACGAGCACCAGGAGGAAACCCTCACCGCCCTGGCGATGTCGGGTCGCCTGCTCGACGTCTTCGTCGTCCGCCCAGGTGATGCCTCGGCGGTCTGGCACCGCACCTTGGCCAACGGCGGGCCGCTGGACGTCGATCCCGATCCCGCCTCGATGTCCCTGCTCCTGGGAGATTTCGAATCCCTGGTAGAAGACGACGTTGAAGGTTCTCCAACCCTCGCATCGCTGAGTCCGGAAGACTTGGTGATCTTGCTCGACCCCACTCGCTTGGGCTGGCAGGTCATCCAGGGAGACGCTTTGCTGGACGGTCTGCCGGCTGCAAACGCGACGACGGCGCAGCAGGGCTCCGATGGGGGTCTGCGATGAAGTCGTTTTCTGCGCTCACCTCGCTCGCCCTCGGCGCGGTCTTACTTGCGGTCGTCGCCAACACCGCTGGAGCCTCCCTCCAGCACCCCAATCTCGAGCGCGGCTTCCATCCCGAAAAGGCCTACCAGCTCGGCGACCTCGACCACGTCAATCTGTTCAACGGCAATCTGGTCATCACCTTGCCCATCGGCGGCGAGTATCCGGTGGGGGGCGGTTTTTCCTACCGCCTCCAGCTGATCTACAACAGCAAGCTGTGGGATTTCGAAGAGGTCCAACCCCCGACCGGCCCGGCCTTCGTTCGAGCCTGGCCCAACGCCGACTCCAACGCCGGCCTGGGCTGGCAGCTCAGCCTCGGCGGCTTGGTGCCACCCAATACCCACCCACGGAATCCCTCGACACGTTGGATGTTTGTCGCCGCGGACGGATCGGAGCACCTCTTCTATCCCACCCTGCACAGCGGAGAGCCCGTGGTCTCGGGCGTCTCCTACACCCGAGACGGCAGTTATCTGCGCCTGAAAGAGGTGGGAAACCGCCGACAGGTCGAAACCCCCGACGGTCGACTGTACGACTTCTCGGCCCAAGGCGCCGCCTATCGACTCGACAAGATCCAGGACCGGTTCGGCAACTTCCTGCGTATTACCTACAACAGTCCCCTGTTCTGGACGCTCAGCGACAGCCTGGGTCGGCAGCACAATCTGTACTTCGGCTACCGCACCTTCGACGGTGAATCCCTTCCCATGCTGGAAAGAGTCCGCCTCGCCGCCTTCGGAGGCACCTGGGCAAACTATTATTTGAGCTATCAGCAAGCCAGCGTCGAGCGACCGTGCCCCTGGGACGATCCGACGGGCGCCCCCGAAGCCAGCGTACCCCTACTTACCGGGGTCTCGCTGCCCGACGGCGGCTCGACCTTCGCCCTTCCCTTCGGCAGCTACCAGTTGGACCGCACGCCCGGCTGTCGGTCCACCGGGGCCTTGGGCAAGATGGTGCTGCCGACGCTGGGCGCCGTCGGCTGGCGGTGGGGAACGTACTCATTTCCCACCGGCGAATCCACCCCCGGCACGCCGGTCCCGCCGCGGCTCTACAACAAGACGCCGGGCGTCGTGGAGCGCTCTCTCTACGGCGCCGGCGACAACCTCGTCGGTAGCTGGACGTACAATCCGCAGGTCACTTCCGAGGGTGCCGCAGAGGAACCGGTGGAGTTGGTGCAGACGGTGACCGACCCCTTGGGCCACCGCAGGGTGCACTACTTCTCGGTCTACAGCGGCGGAAACACCAGCTTTCCCACCGCCGACACCCACCACTACGGCTTTCCCTATTCTCCGAAACGCAACCTTCCGGAAGGTCTCTTCCTGTCGCAGGACGTTTACGACGGAGGCAGCCGCGTGCGGTCCATCTTCGTGCGCTACGACGACGACTTGCCCGGCACCGGGGGCGGCAGTCTCCCCGACAAGCTGAACCAGCGCTTGGCGCGCAGCCGCAGCGTCTTTCGCGACGACGCCGACCGCTACAGCGAGGTGATCTACTCCGACTACGATGGCCTGGGTCACTACCGCCAGGCGACCACCGCCGGCAACTTCGAACCGACCCACGCCAACACACGCACCGTCTTCGTGGGCTACAACCCTTCGGCAGGCACGTTTCCGGGAAACTTCAGCGTGCCGTCCACGGATCAGCCTTGGCTGCTCCAGCGCTTCGACCGTCGATGGCAGGAGGAGGACGGCCTACGGGTGGAATCCCGAACCTGCTTCGACGATCAGACCGGTTTCCTGAAGGGCGAGCGAGTGCTTGCCCTGCCCGGCAGCGCACGTTCCGACGACCTCCTGCGGCTCTACGCCACCGACGCCCGCGGCAACCTGGCGTCCGAGCGCCATTACGGCGGTGACCTGCAGCCCCTCGCCACAGGTAGCCTCGACCCGTGCGATGTCGCACCGCCGGCCAACCCCGCCGTGGAGATGGCGCACACTTACCAACACGGCAGTTTGGCCACGTCACAGTATCCGGGCACTGGCCTCTTGGTGACCGAGCAGGGCATCGACTTCCACACCGGCCTGCCCGCCTGGAGCCGTGACGTGGCCGGACTCCAAACCGACTACGAATACGACCGCTTGGGACGGCAGACTTGGTCCAAGCCGTCCCTGGGACACGGCGCCTGGACGCAGGCGGTCTACGACCGCGCCACCTCGACCTCGTCGCTGGCCAAGGTGAGAGTCCATCATCGGGACAACGGCTCCAATAGCAACCCCATCCTGGCCCGGGAGGAGATGCGCTTTGACGCCTTCGGCCGGCCCTGGCAGGAACGGCGTCTACTGCCCGGCGGTATTTGGACGATCCGCGACACCCGCCGCAACGCCCTCGGCCAGCCGGTTCGGGTCTCCGCCTGGGAGACTAGCCCCAGCCACTGGACACGCTATCTCGACTATGATCCGTTCGGCCGTCCCCGAACCATCGAGCCTCCGGAGGGTCCGAGCCAGGCGGTCAACCTGCTCTACCAGGGAGTCCGCAAAGTGACCCGCCAGACGTGGGCGGGCACCGGACCCGACGGCCAAGGCGGCGTGGCCGAGAGCCAGTTCTCCACCGTTGAGCTCTACGATCTTCAAGGTCGGCTCTACAAGGTGATCCAGCCCATCGGTCTGACCGCCGAATACCTCTACGACGTCGAAGATCGACTGATCCGCGCCAAGCTCTTCGGCCCCACCGCCCAACAGCGCAGCTTCGCCTACGATAGGCGAGGTTTCCTGCTCTCGGAGACCCATCCCGAGTCGGGGCAGACCACCTATTCACAGTACGATGCCCGTGGCAAAGCCCGCCGCCAGCGCAGCGCCGCCGGCCTCGAGCTGCGCACCCTTTACGACGCCGCCGAGCGGGTGACTCGGGTAGAAGACGTCTCCGGCTCGACGGTGTATCCACTGCTCGAGTATTTCTACGCCGCGTCCAACGCCTTCGGCAACTGGCGCCAAGGCAAGCTCGAGACGGCGATCAGCCACTCGCCCATACGAATCCCATGGAACCCCGCCTTCGAGGCCGACATTGCGGTCCGCGAGACCTACACCTACGGCGGCAAAGACGGTCGTGTATCCCACCGCGAGACCCACGTCGACGACGCTCTCCTCACCGAGAGCGAGCCACGAATCTTTACCCAGAGCTGGACCTGGGACGCCTTGGGAAACCGCACCTCCACCACCTACCCGCGCTGCACCCACTCGGTCTGCGCCGCCAGCTCGGTGCCGTCGCGCACCTTGAGCGCCACCTACACCCAAGGTCGGCTGACGGGGCTTCCCGGCATCGTGAACGCCATGAGCTACCATGCCAACGGCATGGTGAAGCGCGTCGAGCGCGCCAACGGAACCGCCGAGGTCATCACCTCCGACCCGCACGGCCATGCCAGGCCCTACACCCTCGAAGTCGCCGGCCCTTGGGGCATCAGCAGCCTCGGCGAGCATCGCTACGACGGTTCCGGCAACTTGGTGCAGGTGGGGATCGGCACCGACAACCGCTACTACTACGACGGAGCCGGTCGCCTGCGGCGTTTCGGCATGGATTCGGGGCAATGGCAGGAGTACGACTACGACCCCTACGGCAACTTGACGTCCCTGCGTCACCACAATGGCGCCTCCACCACCACCCGCACCTTCGCCGTCAACGCCGCCACCAACCGACTCTCCGTGGCCAACTACGACGCCGACGGCAATCTCCTGGCCTGGGGCGGCGAAACCTATGCTTGGGACGCCTTGGGTCGCATGCGTCACCACAACTTCCCCGATGAGGTCTACGCCTACACCGCCGGCGGCGAACGCATCCTGGCGTTGCAGTACCGGCCGGGCGAGCCGATCCGGGAGACCTGGAGCCTACGGGACCTGGACGGCAAGCTGCTGACCACCTACCTCATGGAAGGCGCCAACCAAGTCGGCGATTGGGCCTGGCAAAAAGACTACGCCTACCGCGGCGACGTGCAGGTCATGGCCTGGACCGCCGAGCCGTCGCCTAGGCATCGACAGTACTACTCCGTCGACCACTTGGGCACCCCCCGCATGGTCACCGACGCGGCGGGTGGCGTGGTGAGCGTCCACCACTACTTCGGCTTCGGCGAAGAGCTCAACACCACCACCACCGCCGAGCCCAAGCGCTTCACCGGCCATGAGCGGGATTTTCACGCCGCGGGCAGCCAGGACGACTTGGACTACATGCATGCGCGCTACTACAAGGCGCACATGGGGCGATTCTTGACGGTGGACCCTCTCGATGCAGCTGTGATCTTGGAGCAGCCCCAGAGCTGGAACAAGTTCGCCTATGTGCACAACAATCCGGTACGCTTCAGTGACCCTACGGGTGAGAAAATCAATGTGGCCGGTTTAACGGAAGAAGAACAGCAAACGCTCTTAGCTGGACTCTATTCCGCGTCTGGCAACATCTACGCTGTCGACGGAGATGGCTTTCTGCAGTTGGATGCGATAGGCGGAAACAGCTCAGCGACAGCTACGGAAGTTCTCAATGAAGCCATCGGATCGCCTGAACTGTTTACAGTAGAATCGAGTAATAGTTCTTCTGTTATCCTCGCTCAGGCAAAGCTCAGGTCTCAAAGAGTCCGAATCGACTTCGATGACTTCAGAGGAATGACTTCAGGAAACGTGGACACGAGGACCTTCAACGTTGGTTTCAATTTTTTGCACGAAATGATTCACCTTTCTCGTGGCCTCAGCGACCCTGGATACCCTGAGAATAAGTCCTCTGTAGGACCAGTTGTAGAAATCGTAAACCAAATTCGCTCGGAACAAAATTTGCCGTTGCGCGGGCCCGCTTATAAAGGCCAAGGTACAAGACGGGTGGTTTGGGTGAATTTTCAAGTCAACCCTAGTAAACCTAATAAGGTTTATTACATCAAGGTGAAGCTGTATGGAGATTAGACGCATAATCTGCTTGCTCGTAGTCGCTTTCATGCTCACCTCTTGCTCCAGCAATGAGAGCATCGAGACGGTCTATTCTGCGGTGGTCTCCGCCGCCTATTCTACGGGAAGTATCGTTCCACTCGTTGGGGATGTCTTGGTTTTCGAGAGTGGGACGGTCGTCGTGACGAATTTTTCCGGCAAGACGCGGCGCCGGTCTTTGGGAGATCATCCGAGCTTCCAGCGGCTCATTTCGAGCCTCTCCCGTGCCGAATTCGCTGACGATCTTTCGGTCATTGCTGCTAAGCGCTATGAAGATAGGTATTTTGAGGAAGAATCGCTGACTATCCTGACTGCGGACCACAAGGTCACCCTCCCCATCGAGAAAGCGGCGGAGCTAACGCCAGCGGTAAGAAGGGTTCTCAAGGAACTCGATGCACTCGCTCTCATCGTGATGAAAGACCGGCTGGATTTCCAATTGAACATCGAGAACCAAGGCTCTCACTAGAACAAGGGTGCGCATTGCGGGTTTGAGGTGCGACGCTGCCTGCCCACAAAGGAGTGGTATCAGCCGTGGTTTCTTGTTGAATTTCCAGCGATCCAACCGCCGAAGGCCCAACAAGGGATGTATGGAGACTAAAAGAGGCTTTCTTTTCTGATTGCCTTCACTCTGTTGCTGTGTTCTTGCTAGGGTAACAGAAACGGTGGAGCAGGTGGCACCTGCACTCATCATAGGCTTTTTCCCTCTGGGGGAACAGCCCCGACAGCAGGACACGTCCAGGTGCTGGAGAAAGGCACAATCATTGTGAGGAATAGGGCAGGCAACGGGGCCGGTCGCCTGCGGCGTGTAAAGTAAAGGTGAAGCTCTATGGCGACTAAGCATTTGGCTTGCATTTTCGCATTCGCTCTTCTACTTTGCGACTGCTCCAGCAGCGGCAGCGGTAGGCCAACCGATTCTGTTTTGATCCTAGCCCTGTTTTCTTCCGGAGGCCCAGGCCCCGCAATTGGGTACGTCGAGGTACTAGAAGGAGGTACGGTCATCGTGAGAAACATGGCTGGCAAGACGCGGCGCCGACCTTTGGCCGGGCACCCGAGTTTCCAGCGGCTGTCTTCGAACACGGTCCGGGCTGACTTCTCTGAAGATCTCTCGGCCATGGCTGCCAAGCGCTACGAAGGCATTTGCGCTGATTGTGAAGAGCTCTATCTCGAAGCAGCAGGGTATGAAGTCACCCTCCCCACCGAAAGGGCGGCGGAGCTGACGCCAGCGCTAAGGCAGGTTCTCAAAGATCTCGATGCACTCGCTCTCGTCGTGATGAAACGTGGGCTGGACTTTCAGTTGAACATCGAAAGCCGAGGCTCTCACTAGAACCAGGACAGCCATTGCGAGCTTGTGGCATTCCCGGTTTGAATGCCCTTGGGGCATCAGCAGCCTCGGCGAGCATCGCTACGACGGCTCCGGCAACCTGGTGCAAGTCGGCCTGGGCGCAGACAACCGCTACTACTACGACGGGGCCTGTCGCCTGCGGCGTTTTGACATGGATTCGGGGCAATGGCAGGAGAACGACTACGACCCCTACGGCAACTTGACGTCCCCTGAGTCACCACAATGGCTCCTCCACCATCACCCGCAACTTCGCCGTCAACGCCGCCACCAACGGCTCTCCGTCGCCAACTACGACGCCGACGGCAATCTCCTGGCCTGGACGGCAAGCTGCTGACCACTTACCTCATGGAAGCGCCAACCAAGTCGGCGATTGGGCCTGGCAAAAAGACTACGCCTACCGCGGCGACGTGCAGGTCATGGCCTGGACCGCCGAGCCGTCGCCGCGCAATCGTCAGTACTTCTCCGTCGACCACTTGGGCACCCCCCGCATGATCACCGACGCGGCGGGTGGCGTGGTGAGCGTCCACCACTACTTCGGCTTCGGCGAAGAGCTCAACACCACCACCACCGCCGAGCCCAAGCGCTTCACCGGCCACGAGCGAGATTTTCACGCTCCGGGCAGCCAGGACGACTTGGACTACATGCATGCGCGCTACTACAAGGCGCACATGGGGCGATTCCTGACGGTGGACCCGGTCCTCGGAAGTCCCGAGCAGCCGGGAAGTTGGAACCGATACGCCTACGTCCAGAACAATCCAACAAATCTCGTCGATGCTGACGGGCTCGTTGCCGGCCCTGCCTCGTTGCTGCTACAAACCTTCGCAGAGCTCTGCGCCATCCGAGGGCTTTGCTCCGATGAGGTCATCACCGTAGAGTCAACACCGCTGCCGATTCTCGCCGGCGGATTTGGACACCTGGCGGCGGACCGTGTTCACCGCTTTCCCAAGGAGTTTTCCCTTGAGTTGGCGGGGGCGTTCTATGATTTCCTCTTCGCCGAGCCGGATCGGACGATTTGTGCCGAGCTGAATGGTGAGGTCGAGTGCGGCGAGATGCTGGTGGGGATGGTGCCTTTTCCGCCAAGTGGCTTAGGGCCGGCAGCTCTGAAGAAACACCGGAAGCTCGCCAAGCTGGGTAATCAGGCTGCGATTTCCAAGGGTAGACAAGGTAGCCAGATGCTGGTTCGGATGGCCAAAAAGGCTGGTCTAAGAATAAAGCCTGGAGGAAAGCACATGTTGGTTTTCGACGAAAGTGGCACCGTTGTTACGCTGATTCCGCATTCTCTAGGCCGTAAGTCGACCGGACTGAGCATTGCTGAGAAGATTTTAGAGACTGCAGTCCATTGAAAAGGACCTCATCTTGATTCCTCAATCTGCATGGGTAGTCCCCATCGTCGTCACCTGGACGTTGGAGGACACTGACCCGAAGACCGTCAACAATGAAATACTCTATGTTGCTATGGTTTGGGTGGAGAATATTGGATTGAGTATCGCAGTAGGGCCCTCCGGTAGATCACCGAAACAAAACAGAATCGAACTGAAGCTAATCGTCGAAAAGCCGGACGTGGAAGAATCCTACGTTCTTCCAGAGCAGGTGGCTATTGACTTCCTTTCATTCCTAAAGAGCCAAGCCCTATCTCGAGGCTGGAATCTCGTTGGCTCCTATCGTCGATTCACTGAAGAGGAAGGATTGCCCATTCCATATCTACAGGAGTAGGATCTGCGGCCAACTTCACTACGCCGCCACCGACCACGTTGAGTCAACACCGCTGCCGATTCTCGCCGGCGGATTTGGACACCTGGCGGTGGATCGTGTCCAGCGCTTTCCCAGGGAGTTTTCGCTCGAGTTGGCGGGTCCGTTTTACACAAGGCAACAAGCGCCTGCGAGCAAAGAGGAAGGCAAAACACCGATGAAAAACACTGATTCCTTTGATCTGCTCTGGGCAGAGCTTCTCGAAGAAGCCGCCGCGGACCGCATTGACGAAGCACTGAGTATTCTGCGAAAGCTAGAATCTTCTGAGCGATTAAGCATCGACGAGCTAGTCGTCAAGAGTCAGCTGATCCAACAGGCAGAAACCGCGCCGGGATACGAGCTGGAGGACGCCAAACGCGCATTGCTTGCAGCTCTAGATCGAGATAGCTCGTACCCCCCCGCCTTGATCGAAATGGGCCACTACTGCTGGGTAATGGATGATGACGCCGGAGAGGGATTGAAGCACTTCAATAAGGCGATTGAGGCAATTGAAGGGCTTCTCGCCGAAGCCCGAGAGGGAAGAGCGAAATGCTTGGAGGAGATAGCAGATTTGAATGAATCTAGATAAGTTCCTCTCTGACCAAAGCTACCGAACCCGATGGCAGCAGCGCAAGATGGAAGGGCCCAGTGTCTACAGGAAACAAAACTACGTCCATCGCCTACCTACTTGCCCTAGCGCTTTTGTTTGGTTGTTCTTCTACCAATAGTAAGGGTGGTCGATTGGCCGGACCTGCCATGGTTACGGCCTTCTACTCGTCAGGAGGACCTGCCCCTACCATCGGCTTTGTTCAGGTGCTGGAAGAAGGGACGGTCGTCGTGCAAAACCAAGAAGACAAGGCGAAGAGCTCAACACCGCCACCACCGCCGAGCCCGCGCGCTTCACCGGCCACGAGCGGGATCTTAACGCCGCCAGGTGGCCTAGCAGCTCTGAAGACACGCCGCCAAGCTTGGCGACCAGGCTCCAGTCTCCAAGGTCAGACAAGGTAGGCAGATGCTGGTTCGGATGACGAAGAAAGCAGGCCTTAGAGTAGAGCACGGGGCAAGCGCATGTTGGTTGTTGATACTAGTGGCAAGCAGATAGCGCAGATCTCAAATTCGTTGAGGTCTAGATCGACGGGCCAATCGATTGTTCACAAAATCTTAAAGAACGCACGCCTTGACTAGGAGAAAATCATGATTCCCCAGTGTTCTTGGGTAGTCCCCATCGTCGTCACCTGGATGTCTGAGGAGGATTTAATCTCCGTCAACAACGAGATTTTCCGCATAGGTACGGCCTGGGTCGAAGAGCGCGATCTGAGCCTAGCGGGTGGCCCGACTCAAAGCTCGTCTGAGCAAAGACGAATTGAAATGGAGCTGATCGTCGAGCAACCGGACGTGGAAGAATCCTACGTTCTTCCAGAGCAGGTGGCTATCGACTTCCTTTCGTCCCTAAGGTGCCAAGCCCTACCCCGAGGCTGGAATCTCGTCGGCTCCTGTCGTCGATTCACTGAAGAGGAAGGATTGCCCCTTCCATATCTACAGGAGTAGGATCTGCGGCCAACTTCACTACGCCGCCACCGACCACGTTGAGTCAACACCGCTGCCGTTTCTCGCCGGCGGATTTGGACACCTGGCGGCGGACCGTGTCCAACGCTTTCCCAAGGAACTTTCCCTCGGGCTGGCGGGGCCGTTCTATGATTTTGTCTTCGCCGAGTCGGATCGGACGGTTTGTGCCGAGCTGAATGGTGAGGTCGAGTGCGGCGAGATGCTGGTGGGGATGATTCCCTTCCCCTCAGCCAAGAGCATGGGCTTAGTTGGAGGGGCAGCTCGAAAACACAAGAAGCTCACCAAACTCGGGAGTCAGGCCGCGGTTTCTAGTGGAAGACAAGGCAGTCAAATGCTAGTTAGGATGGCGCGAAAAGCGGGACTGGAGGTCAAGGCAGGTGGCAACCATCTTATCGTGTATGATGCGGGCGGTACGCAAGTCGCCCAAATTCCTCACTCGCTCCACTCAAGTCACACTGGCGCGCAAATCGCTTTGGACATTCTACGAAATGCCCTCTTTTGAACAGGATTAGACTTTCAAAATGATCCCTGAAAATGCTTGGGTGATCCTCCTCCAAATTACCTGGATGTCTCCAAAGGGAGAGTTACGGCATATCAACAACTCAATCATGCAGTTGGCTACGAATTGGGTTGAAGAGCGTGGATTGTTCCTGGCTGGAGGGCCTTCCAAGAGGTTGCCTCAGAACAGACGTCTGGAGATGAGGCTTATTGTCGAAGCCTCTGTCGCCGATCTAGAGGCAGGCACTCTTCCGGAACAGATTGCGGTGGATTTCCTCTCTTTTCTTCAGCACCATGCATTGGCCAATGGTTGGAACCTCAACGGATCCTATCGGCGCTTTAGAGAAGAGGAAGGCTTGCTACTCGCCGAATTACCAGTTTAGAGCCGCAGTAGCCGACCTCACAAAGGGACGCAAACCTGGTGGGTCGGTGCCTTGATTGCAACAAAAGGGCACCGGACCCGACGGCCAAGGCGGCGTGGCCGAGAGCCAGTTCTTGGCAGAATGTCAAGACACGCCGCCACCAACCGACTCTCCGTGGCCAACTACGAGCCTACGGGATCTGGACGGCAAGCTGCTGACCACCTACCTCATGGAAGCGCCAACCAAGTCGGCGACTGGGCCTGGCAAAAAGACTACGCCTACCGCGGCGACGTGCAGGTCATGGCCTGGACCGCCGAACCGTCGCCTAGGCATCGTCAGTACTTCTCCGTCGACCACTTGGGCACCCCCCGCATGGTCACCGACGCGGCGGGTGGCGTGGTGAGCGTCCACCACTACTTCGGCTTCGGCGAAGAGCTCAACACCACCACCGCCGAGCCCAAGCGCTTCACCGGCCACGAGCGGGATTTTCACGCCGCGGGCAGCCAGGACGACTTGGACTACATGCATGCGCGCTACTACAAGGCGCACATGGGGCGATTCTTGACGGTGGACCCGGTCCTCGGAAGTCCCGAGCAGCCGGGAAGTTGGAACCGATACGCCTACGTCCAGAACAATCCAACAAATCTCGCCGATGCTGACGGGCTCGTTGCCGGCCCTGCCTCGTTGCTGCTACAAACCTTCGCAGAGCTCTGCGCCATCCGAGGGCTTTGCTCCGATGAGGTCATCACCGTAGAGTCGACACCGCTGCCGATTCTCGCCGGCGGCTTTGGACACCTGGCGGCGGACCGTGTTCAGCGCTTTCCCAAGGAATGTTCCCTCGAGTTGGCGGGGGCGTTCTATGATTTCCTCTTCGCCGAGCCGGATCGGACGATTTGTGCCGAGCTGAATGGTGAGGTCGAGGGCAGCGAGATGCTGGTGGGGATGATTCCCCTTCCTCCAGGGGGATTAGGCCCGACGGCTCTAAAGAAATACGGGAAACTTACCAAGCTTGGCCGTCAGGCTTCTGTTTCTCAAGGTAGACAGGGCAGCCAAATGCTCGTTCGGATGGCAAAAAAGGCTGGATTGGACGTAACGAAGGGTGGCAGCCATTTGATCGTGAGGGATAGTGCTGGCAACTTCGTGACCGCGATCCCTCATTCTTTGAAGGGCCGGGAGCTTGCGCTCAGGATCACCAGTGAAATTCTAAAGAAAGCCAGTTTCTAAGGAGCCTCAGTTGTCGGTACTAGAATCATGGACCATTGAATTTGAAGTATCCTGGCATTCCGTAAATCTGGATCTTGAAGAAGTTGTAGACTTCGTTATGTATTGGAGCATCGACTGGGTCGAATCGCTCGAGCTTGTTGTCGGAGGAGGCCCGTCCGTCCGAGCCCCAGAACAGAATCGAGTAGTTTTTCTGCTAGTCATCGCAGATTCAGATGTGCTCTTGGAGAATTTGCCCCAGGCATACCTAGCTGAAATAGAAAGACGAGCACATGCTCGAGGTTGGAGCGCTAGCGGAAGCTACAGGCGTTCAATAGAGGAATAGGAAGACCGATCACGCAGCAGCGGTGCCGTAAATCTCCGAGTCTACGAGAACCATGATCAGCCGAGACCAATCCAACAAACGCTGGCGTGAAGTCTGTGACGCCTTCGACGCAGACGAAATCGACAAATCTTTAGAGCTTCTCAAGGACTGGGAATCTCAAGAGAGACTCAGCATCGAAGAGCTGGTATACAAAGCGAGGGCGATCCAGCTGGGTGGCGAAGACTCAGTCTACGAGCTAGGAGACGCCAAGGAATTACTGCTGGCCGCTCTGGGCCGTGAGAAGAACTATCCAGTGGCGTTGACTGAGTTGGGCTACTTCTCGTGGGCGGTCGAAGACGATGCCGGGCTAGGGCTCGAATATTTCGACAAAGCCATCGCGGTGCTCAAAGAGATGCTTGGCAAGGCCCGCGATGGGCGGCAGAAGTGTCTCGAGGAGCTAGAAGACCTTGCCGAAGAGGGTTGGTACCGGACCCGAGCACCCGGCAAGGCGGAACCGATACGCCTACGTCCATAGCACTCGAACAAATCTCGTCGGTGCTGACGGCTCATTGCCGGCCCTGCTCGTTGCTGCTATAAACCTTCGAAGAGCTCTGCCCCATCCGAGGGCTTTGCTCCAATGAGCTCATCAGCGTAGAGTCGACGCCACTGCCAAATCCAAGAGAAAAGTCGAGGCAAGCCAAAATGATCGATCGAACAGAATCTAGGAAGCGATGGGCTGCGGTCTGTGAAGCCGTCGACTCGGATGAAATCGACAAGGCGCTGGATCTTCTCAAGGAATGGGAATCGGTAGATCGCCTGAGCATCGAGGAGCTAGTCCAGAAAGGGCTGCTGATTCAACAGGGTAGCGAGACCGCAGCCTACGAGCTTGAGGATGCAAAAGCGGCATTTATTGAAGCGTTGGGGCGAGAGCAGAATTATCCCGATGCACTCATCGAGCTAGGGTTCTACTCTTGGGTCATTGAAAACGATGCTAAGACCGGGCTCCAATATTTCGACAAGGCGATTGCTGCGGCAGAGAAATTCCTCGCTGAGGCCCGTCATGGGAGGGAACAATGCCTGGAAGAGTTGGCTGACTTGGAAGAAGAAGACTGAGCGAACTTCGCTTCCCGAAATATTTCCTAGAGTCATAGACCAAACACTATTTCCTAGAGTCATAGACCAAACACTCATCGAGAAAAGAGTAAAAATGCGCTGGCGTAGAATCAGAGACGCCTTTGATGCAGGTGAAATCGACCTTCGATGAGATGGTGTTGAGATGGTAATGCCTAAGAGGAAGATCTCGCTTCTGACTCTGTCCGTTGTTCTCGTTGCAGAGTGCATCTGGCTCCAGCAATACCTTGCAGCCCGCGTAGAAGATATCGAGATCGTCGGGGGCGCGCTATTACTGGGCGGCACTCTAGCTTTAGGCACGGGCCCGTGGGTTCTGTACCAGCTTCGAGGAACGGCAAGACTCGTATTCGGTCTTGGCATCGGGCTGCTTTCATTCTTCTTTCTGTTTTTCGCGTATATTTTTCTTGTTCGGTGGTGAGACCCTCTCGAGCGACCACTTGGGCACCCCCCGCAGAGCTCTGCGCCACCGAGGGCTTTGGCTCCAATGAGCTCATCACCGTAGAGTCGACGCCACTGCCGATCTTCTCGAGCGGAGTTGAAATCCTGGCTGCGGATCGCGTCCAGCTTCCGCGCCCCTGGCGCTCCTTCACGCCGAGAAACCAATGCGAGCTCTGGAGAATAAGAATTGGCTTGATCGGACGATTTGCTTCGAGCGCCCACCACCAGTTATCAGATTGACGGCGGTGGAATAGCCCGCTGCCCGCACACCTGGCTCACGGGTTGCCAAGACACTGACAACCCCTCAATCTTTGGTGATCCATTTTGCGACCTGTCCCATAAGCAACGGCACCGAGCTCATGCCCAGGGCCAGGCCCCAACCCGGCAGCCCGGGGGGTTCCACCCCCAAAACTTGCTGCAGGGCCGGCAGATGGACCGCCAATAGGAGCAAACCGGTACACAGGCCGAGGGCCGCCCAAACATAGGGATTGCGGGTGATCTCATTGCGGAATAGGGGTGATTCAGCCCGCCGCATGTTAAATACGTGCCAGAGTTGGGCGAAGGCCAGGGTCAGGAACGATACCGTGACGGCCTGAACGCTGTTTAAACCCAACCATTGTTCCGCCAGCAACAAGGCTCCGAGCACCGACGCCGTGAAGACGACGCCATAGAATGCAATGCGCAGCCATTGTGGACGGCCGAGGATGGGCTCCCCAGGGGGACGGGGTGGGCGATCCATCTGATGTGGATCCCCTGGGCCCATGCCGAGGGCAAGAGCCGGAAAAACATCCGTCACCAAGTTCAGGAAGAGGATCTGCAACGGCAAGATCGGCAGCGTCGTCCCCAACAGGGCAGCCAACCCGACGACCATGACTTCGCTGACGTTGCACGACATCAGGTAGAGCACAAAGGTGCGGATGTTGTCGAAGATGGTCCGCCCTTCCTCCACCGCCGCGACGATGCTCGAGAAGGCGTCGTCCTGCAGCACCATGTCGGCGGCCTCTTTAGCGACTTGCGTTCCACGCCGCCCCATGGCGATGCCGATATCGGCCGCCTTCAACGCCGGCGCATCGTTGACGCCGTCGCCGGTCATCGCCACCACGTGTCCGGCTTGTTTGTGCAGCTCGATGAGCTCTAGTTTTTGCCGAGGATTAACCCGGGCTAGGATGTGAGCGCCGAGAAGATCCTGTCGTTCAGCTTCGGTGAGCTGCGCCAAGGGCTTCATCGTGCCGCCGTGCACCACCGACTCAGCTTCGTCTCCGACAATGCCCACTTGCCGTGCAATACCTGCCGCCGTCACCGGCTGATCACCGGTGACCATGACCACGTCGATGCCCGCCCGATGACATCGCTCAATGGCCTCGCGGACATCGAGGCGGGGCGGATCGACCAGGCCGACGAGGCCGATGAAGGTGAGATCGCCATAGGGATCGGCGTCCAGCGCATCGACGTGTTTGGTGCCCAGGGCCAGGACGCGCAATCCCGCCGCGGCCAGCTCTTCGTTGCGCCCCATCCAGGCCCGTCGTTCGTCGTCATCCATCGTTTGGCGACCGTCGGCGGCCAGCAGGTGGCTCGAGGTGGCCAGCAGGGCTTCGGGAGCCCCCTTGATCGCCACGCGGAAACGCCCCCCGTCGCCATGCAGGGTGGCCATCCGGCGGTCTTCCGCATCGAATGCCACCTCACGCTCCTCCGGCAGAGCGTCCAGCAAATCGTCCCGTCGTAGCCCTGCCCTGGCCCCCGCCACCAAGAGGGCCACCTCCAGCGGGTCCCCCACCGCTGCCGTCGACAGATCGTCGGCGGCGGGGCCAAGGCAGGCGTTGTTGCAGAGGACTACGGTCTCCAGGGCGGTCCTCAGGGGAAGATGCGTTGCCGGATCGATGGGCGCACCGTCGAGGCGAAAGGTCGCCGAGGCATCCCCTCCAGGGTCTTCGATTTCGACGTTGCCGGATGCCAGGACCAGCTGTGTCACCGTCATCCGATTCTCGGTCAGGGTGCCGGTCTTGTCGGTGCAGATGACGCTGGTGGCCCCCAGCGTCTCGACCGACGCCAGGCGGTTGATCAAGGCATGGCGGGTGGCCATGCGCCGCAGGCCGCGGGCCAAGGCGATGGTGGCGACGATGGGCAAGCCCTCGGGAATCGCCGCCACGGCCAGGGCCAGACCGGTCTCGATCATCAGCACCAAGTCCTTGCCGTTGATCACCCCGCTCACAACCACCAGGACGGTGACCGCCAGGGTGACCCAGATCAAGCGCCGACCGAGTTGGTCGAGCCGCACCTCGAGGGGCGTGGTCTCGTCCTTGGCGGACGATACCAGGGCCGAAATCTCTCCCAGCTCGGTGGCCATGCCGGTGGCGACCACCATCGCCGAGCCGGAGCCCCGGGTGACGGACGTTCCTTTGTAGAGCATCGAGAAGCGCTCCGCCAGCGGCGCCGCCAGCTCCACCGACTCGGCTTGCTTTTGTACCGGCAGGCTTTCGCCGGTCAACGTCGATTCATCGGTTTGTAGCTTCGATGCCTCGACGATTCGCAAATCCGCCGTCACCACGTCGCCACCCTCGATGGCCACCAGGTCGCCGGGCACCAGCTCCTCGGCGGGGATCTCCCGCAACTCGCCGTCGCGGTGCACCCGAGTGGTCATATTTCCCAGGGAGAAGAGAGCCTCCATCGAACGGACCGCACCGAGCTCGGAGAAGAAACCGATGGCCGTGTTGAGCACGATCACCAACACCACGGCCCAGCCTTCCAGATGATCGTCGAAGACAAAAGCGACGATGGCCGCTGTCACCAGAAGACCGATGATCAAGCTTCGCAGTTGATCGACGAGGATGCTCCAGGTGCTGCGCCGCGCATGGCGACGCAGTCGGTTGAAACCATAGCGAGCTCGGCGTTTCTGAATCTCCGTCGCCGACAGCCCGCGCTGCACATCGGCTTCGAGCTGCGCAGCCACCGTCTCCCATGGCTGTGACCAAATCCCGCTGTGGGTTGGATCTTGTTGGGGAAGTGCTTTCATTTCGACATGGTACAGCCTACTGACTGGCCAAGACCTCGCCCTGGCAACTTCTTGGCCGGGATTCCACTACTCGGACGGCCGAGCGACGAAGTAGCCGTCAGCCCAGAGGATATCGTCGTCGGGCGCCTTGTCTTCCGCGGCGGGAGGATGGAGGGTGCCCCCAAAGCCGAGGATGTTGTAGCCCTGCTCTTCGAAAACACCGTCCGGTCCGGCGCTGCGGATGCCCAGGACTTGCGCTTCCAAGAGGTTTGGATTGACCGCGTACTCGAAGGCATTCCCCCAACTGTCGGTCCGAGGCAACTTCTTGAGGTACTTGGGGGCCAGAATCTTCTCCAAGTCGTCGACGCTGACCCGGGCGAAGAAGGCGGGGTCGGCGCCGTCTTGCGGAACCATCGTCCAACCGGCGTCGCCGGTGGGCGGCAGATCGTCGGGCCCCGAGCCTTCGAATTGGTCGGTCAACCAGGCCATCATCGAGGCGCCGACGCCCTTCATCAGCTCGACGGCCTTCTGATGTGGGTTGGTGCTCGCCGCTGCCCGCATCTCCGGCGACAGGCAAACGCCGCTATTGCCGATGTCTTGGATGACCGCGGCGACTTCAGGAGATCCGGCCTGGGTCGGATCGAGCGCCTGCGGTCCGACTGTCGCGAGAAGCTCGCCGATGATGCAATCGCACACCAGGGTGACCCTGTCGATAACCGGACCCAAGAGCTCTTCACCGCGGGCCGTCAGCTCGCTGCTGTCGACACCGGCTGCTTTCGCCTGGGCTTCCAGATTCGGGGCCAGGGCTCCGAGGCTACAGCCGAGGACGGCGATGCGTCGCAGGGCGGAGCCGCTATTGAAACCGCTGGTCAGTTCCTGTTGAACCTCCGTTTGGATGCTGGACCAGTGTTTCCCCACAGGACTGTCAAAGAAGGTGACCAGCCCTTGGATCTGTGACCGGCTGAAGAATTGACCGAACAGGTTGGCGTCGGCCTCTTCGAGGTCGAGGGTTTTGGCCAGGCGTCGCAGCGGTGCCTTCTTCTTACTGCTGACCGGTGGCACGTCTCGGGTTGGATCCGAGGCGACCGCCTGCTGCAACAGCACCCCCTGGGCCTGAATCCAGCTTTGCCCCAAGGGGCTCTCGAAGAAGGTGATGAGCTCGACCATCTGCTGCTCGTCCAGCCGTCGCCCGAGGCTCCTGGCAAAATCCCCCTCCAGATCGCGCCATAGGTTCTCTTCTCTTTGTACCAGCAAATCGACCAGTCCTTGGGAGGGTACGGTGGGCAGCATGGCACGCAGGGGAGGTAGGGTCATCGCTTCGAGGTCGAGCAGCTTGGCCAGACGCAGGGCGGTTGGATTCTCTTCGGCGGGCCCTGAGTCGGCCCAGAGGGTGTGGGAGGGGAGGAGCAGGCCGAGGCACAGGGCAAGGCACAGGGCAAGGCACAAGACGAGATCAGCCATTCGTTGCATGGTGGTTATCCTTTGCGGCAGGGGCTAGGTTCTCGAGGCTACCCCTCAGAGCGATCCTTGAAATCGAGGAACGTATGGATCATACGACACACTCGGACCCCCGGCGCCCGAGGAACGACCGCTTCGGTCTTGTACTTAGCAGTCTGAGGTGAAAGTGCTCCGCGATTGAGGGCGAGAAATTTTTCATCAGCCGGCGTGGAACGAACAAGGGACGTTGCTGCGATGGGTTTTCAGACCGGCCATGCTCAACCGAAAACCCGCATTCGGTGGCAATTGCATCACCTTTCCCCCTCGATGCTGGGAGCCATTTTCTTTGCGGACCCTTAGATCATGGTTAGCCTCTTGCGGCTTTGAAACACCTGAGCTTCTCACGCTGACCCGCGACCGAAAATTCTCTACTCAGAGAAAATAGCGCCGTCCGTCGAGGCCTCGGAGTCAGAATGCTTCGCTGCTCAAAGATCCGTCGGTGGCCCTGGACCCAACACCGGCTGCCAGGTAGGATTCCGAAGATGACTCCCCCAACCGACCCATTGGAACGCCTGCGCGCCATCATCGAAGCCTGGCCCGAAACCCGTGAAAAGCTCTCCCACGGCTCCCCCACCTGGTGGGGCGGCCGCAAGACCTTCGCCACCTTCGCCGACAATCACCACGGCGACGGTCGGGTCGCGGTGTGGGTGAAATCGAGCTTCATGGAGCAGGATCTGCGGCTCGAGGCCGATGCCGAGACCTACTTCGTGCCCCCTTACCTCGGGCCGAGCGGCTGGGTCGCCATGCGCCTCGATCGCGACCCCGACTGGCACAACGTCGAGGAGCTGCTGCTGGCGGGCTATCGCATGGTGGCCCCCAAGCGGGCCTTGGCGGAGCTGGACCGGTTGCGGACCCCGCCGTCATGAGCCGCAAGGCGGCGGCGGCACAAGCCACCGCTCCGCCCACCGAGCCCGCCTCCCCCACCACCCCGGGCCAACGACTTTTGTTGGTGCTCTTCGGACTGGCCCTGCTGGTCCTCGCGGTGGCCTCGATCGAGGGAATGCTCGCCCTCATGGGCGTCGCCGAGACGGAGCGTTTTGTCGATCCGTACGTCGGCTTCGAAGAGGGGGCCAGCCTCTTTGCGCTCGCAGGGCAAGGCGAGACGCAGCGCTACGTCACTCGCCCCGACAAGCTGAAGTTTTTCAACCACCAGGAATTCCCGGCCACCAAGGTGCCCGGCACCTATCGCGTCTTCACCCTCGGTGGCTCGACGACGGCGGGCCGACCTTACGACGATCAAGTCTCCTTCTCCCGCTGGCTGGAACGCTACTTGGATGCTGCCGAGCCGTCCCGCCGTCACCAGGTGATCAACGCCGGGGCCATCTCCTACGCCAGCTACCGCATCGTCGTGCTGATGAAGGAGCTGGTGCGCTACGAGCCGGATCTCTTCGTGGTGCTCACCGGGCACAACGAATTCCTGGAGGAGCGCACCTACCGGGACTTGGTAGCCCAACCGGAGGTCCTCAAATGGATGCATCCCCGTTTATCGCGCTTACGTCTCTCCCACTTGATCTGGGGGGCCATGGCGCAGGACTCGGAGGACGAGGTCGACCAGCTGCCGGACGAGGTGCAAACCCGCCTCGACGTATGGACGGGTTTGGCGGCCTACGAACGGGACGACGCCCTGAGACGCTCGATCAGCGAGCACTTCGCCTTCAATCTCCAACAAATGGTCGACCTGGCGCGGGCCCACGGGGTCGATCTCGTGCTGGTCAAGCCGGCTTGTAATCTAAAGGACTTTTCGCCCTTCAAGTCGGACCACCGCGAAGGGCTGACCGCCGCCGAGCGACGGCGTTTTCTCGGCTTGCTGAGCGAAGGTAAGGAACGCCTGGCGACGGCAGACGCCGCGACCGCCCTCGCAGCCTTCACCACAGCCCAGGGCATCGATCCCGAATATGCGGAGCTGTCGTTCCGCCTCGGCCAGGCCCATCTGCAACTGGGGGATTTCGAGGCCGCAGAGCGGGACTTCGGACTGGCCAAGGAGCTCGACATCGCCCCCCTGAGGAGCCTCGACAGCCTGCTCGACCAGATCGACCGTACGGCGAGGCAGCAGCAGGTGCCGATGGTCGACCTGCCGGCGCTGTTGGAAGCAGAAAATATGCAACGGCTGGGTCACCGCATCCTCGGCAACGAAGTCTTCCTCGATCATGTGCATCCCGATATCGCCACCCACAGCTTGATCGCCGAGCAGCTGATGGAGACTTTGGTCGAGGCTGGCAAGGTGCGGCTCGATGCCACCTGGAACGACGCCCAACGGCGGGCGATCTACGATAGCGTCGTATCGTCCCTCGATGCGGAGTACTACGCCCGCCGTGACCTCAACCTGGCCAAGGTCCTGGGTTGGGCCGGCAAGCTCGAAGAGGCGGAGCCACCCCTGAGGCGGGCGGCGGCGGTGCTCGACGGCGACCCCGACTTACACCTCAACCTGGGCATCCTGTGGCAGAAGACGGGACGCCCCATGCTGGCGCTGGCGCAACTGGAACGGGCCGTGGCCCTCGATCCGGAGTCGGCGGAGGCTCACTTCAATCTCGGCGTCACCTACGGGCACCTGGGGCGTCTCCGCGAAGGCATCGAGGCGCTGGAGAAAGCCCTGCAACGGCGGGCTGAATATCCGGAGGCGCACCATAACCTCAGCCTCCTGTATCGACTGTCGGGGGACGCCGAGGCGGCGATTCACCAGGCCCGCCTGGCGGTGGCTTTGCGTCCGACCTCCCCCGAGATCCACCTGGCGCTGGGGCTGGCCTATCGCCAAGCCGGACGCTTCGCCGAGGCCCGAGCCGCCTTTGGCGACAGCCTGCGCCTGGCGCCGGCGGGCGATGCTCCGGGAGCCGATGCTCCGGGAGCCGTTGCTCCGCGAGCCGATGCTCCGGGAGCCGATGCTCCGGGAGCCGATGCTACGGGGGACGGCACGGCACGCACCGAGTTGGGCATCACCTTGGCCATGGAGGGTCGGCTGGACGAGGCGGCTGTGGAGTTGGAGCGAGCCATCGTCGACGCTCCCAACGATGCGGCAGCCCACTACAACCTGGCGCGCATCGCTACCCAAGGGGGCCGCTTGGAGGAGGCCGCGAAGCTCTATGGCCGAGCTCTAGAGCTGCGTCCTCGGCACATCCTGGCGCACAACAATCTGGCCCTGTTGCGGGCCAGGCAAGGCCAGCTGGAAGCGGCGCGGCGCCATCTCGAACAGGCCCTCGAGATCGATCCGCTATACGCCGAGGCTTGGCTCAACCTGGGGGTGGTCTACGACATGGCACGGCAACCGGAGGCGGCCATCCGGGCAGTGCAGCAGGCCCTAGAGCTGCGCCCGGACGATCCCAAGATCCACCTCGGCCTGGCCATGCTCTACTGGACCGGCGGCCGACGGGATGCTGCGCTGCCCCACTTTCAAGTGGCCCATGATGGCGGTGAAGCTGTGCCCCCTGAGGTGCTCCTGCAGCTCACCCCTTGACAGCCTGTTGAGGGGTCCGGCGTCATGCCGCTCCCCGGCGATCTCAGGGGACGCCACATCGAAGGCTCCACCACGCTCCGGTCTTCGGTCTCACCACGCCTCCCCCGCTACCCGACAAGCCGGCGATCGGCTCGCGGCACCTGCCGAGCATTGACACATCCACATATCCAACTTAAGATACCCTAGGCCAGCTTTTCGAGCATCGCATCGCCACCGACGGTGGCGCTGCCCTTCGACACCTTGCAATTGGACTTTCCGTCCAGGCAGCTGCCTTGGCGGTTGGATGGGGATAGGTCATGTCACAAGACGACCCAAACTGGCGCCTCGTGCTGTGCGAGCGTGGCATCGAGAGCTGTCGCCGAGGCGACTGGAAAAAAGGCCTCGACGACCTGAAATCCGCCCGGCGCGGCAGCCGAACCCTCGACCTACCGCCCCGCGGCTACTCTTACCTAGGTTATGCCCTGGCCAAGGTGGACGGCAACATTCGCGAAGGCCTGAAGCTCTGTCGCTTCGCCATCACCCGCCAGTTCTACGAGCCGGAGCATTACGTCAACCTGGCGCGCACCCACCTGCTGGAGAAGAATCGCAAGGAGGCGCACCGGGCCATCGAGCGGGGCCTACGGATCGATGCCGAGTCCTTGCACTTGCATCACATGTTGCACCAGGAGCTCGGGTTGCGTCGGCCACCGGTGGTCCCGTACTTCTCGCGGCGGCATCCGCTGAATCGGTTGCTCGGCTCCGTCCGGCACGTCCTGTTCCGTTGATTAGGCTGTGAATACCGCCCGGCCTTGCCCAGAACACAGGCTCGGCGACTACGCAGCGCTCGGTAAGCGGGCGAAGGTCACCGTGAACACGGCGCCACCCTCGGTGCCGTCGGAGTAACGAATATCGCCCCCTTGGGCTCTGGCCAGCGTCCGTACGAGCATCAACCCCAGCCCCAATCCTTCGGGGTCGTCGCCACCCTCGCCGCGCTCGAAGGGGCGGAATAGCTTGCGGCGCAATCGACTTGGAATGCCGGGTCCGTTGTCGGCCACCTCGAGCGTCGGCCCGTCCCCGGTGGAGCGCAGGGACAGTGTGATACGCCGCCCGTCCACCTCGCGGGTATATTTCTCTGCGTTGTCGAGAAGATTGTGGACGATGTGCACCACCGCATCGCGATCGAAGAGAACCGGCGGCAGGTCTTCCTCGATCTCGAATACCAGCTCTGCACCGCTCTCATCGAGCACCGGTTGCAGCCCTTTGCAAGCCTCACGCACCGCCAGCTCCAGATCGCCAACCTCGGGGCGCAGGGTCATCGCCGAGCGCTCCAAGCGGGTGAAGCTCAATACATTGGTCACCACCCGCCCCAGACGCTCCGCTTCGTTGGCAACTCGCCGCGCATAGCGCTGTGATTGTCGGGGATTGCCAAAACCCTCCGCCAACATTTCGCTATAGAGCCGCAGGCCGGCCAGGGGCGTCCTCAGCTCATGGGCAGCGGAAGCAGCGAACTGAGCCCGTTTGTGGGCCAGGCGCTCACTCTGAAAGACAATGTATACCACCAACGTACCCGCCAGACCCGCCCCCAGGGCCCCGAGCAGGAACAGCCCAAAGAAACGTTGCCGTTCCGACGCCGCCTGGTTGAGTGCCTGCTGTAGATTGGCGGTGACGTCCAGGTCGACGGCCCACGGAGTTCCGTCCACCGGCACGGAAACATAGCTCTTGGCGCGGTTCGGGTCGCTGTGGACCCGCGGCACAAAGGAAACCGGGTAGTCGCTGTTCTCCAAGTACTGCTCGACCAAGGCCAGCGAAACGACAAAACCCTGCGTCCACAATCCCCTGGGGGTTTCCACTTGTCGCAGGGCCACCAGATTCAGCTGCTCGCCCACCGGTTGGGTAAACCAAGAAAATGGACTGACAACGATTTGGATCGTTTGGCTGTCGGTCGACCCGTCCACCGGCGTCGGATCCACCTTGTCGCTGCCATATTTGAGGTCGGCGTAGAGGGCGCTGGCCTGCAGATGTTGATCCCAAGCCTGCCACGACATGCTCTCGACGTGCCCACGACCACTCCCCGCCGTGGTTGCGAAGCGATGCATGGCGTCCAAGGTCTCCCCTCCCTCCCCATCACCGGTGGCGCAGAATGCGGCGATGTCGGAGAGCTCCGCAAAGAGGGCGCAGCGCTCCCCGTGGTCCCCTTCGAGGCTGAGCTCGGGAAACTCTTCATTGAGCGTTGGTAACGTCAACTTGCCTTCGTCATCGACCTGAAAATGCACCTCTGTCAAAGGATCTGACGCCCCTTGGGCCAAGGGCGATTGGGTGACCGCCGCACCCGCCGAAGCACCCCGGGGATCATGGAAGAGGTTCTGATAATGATAGAAGGGCCGCCGATTTTCCACCTGCAGGAGGGCCGCCAGCCGCGCCTCGAGCCGCTCGGCCAGGATATGGCCCTTCTTGCGCGCCTCGAGGAAAACACCGGCTTCCTCTGCCGATGCCTGGCGCTCGATGTTGCGTTGGCCGGCAAAAAACCAGGCGGCACAGGGAACCGCCACCGCGATGCTGGTCAGCACCAGGGCGGCCACTGTCCTTCGATACTTCAACTGGACTCGCCACCCCAAGCATAGCCCACTCCGGTGACCGTCTGAATGATGATGGGATTTGCCGGATCACGCTCGATCTTCTGCCTCAGCTTGGCGATGGTCATGTCGACGGTGCGGGTCTGCAAGCTGCCGACCGTCCCCCAGACATGCTCCAACAGCTCGGATCGGGAGGTGCTGCGGTGACGATGCCGGTGCAGCCATCGCAGGATGCCAACCTCGCGAGCGGTCAGTGTCACCTCCTCACCATCACGCTCTGCGGTGCAGCGTCCCAGGTCGATGTTGCATCCCTCGACCTCGATGATCTCGGGCTCCGCCGGGGCCGAACGGGATCGCCTCTCAAAGGCTTCGACGCGGGCCAACAGCTCGCGTACCCCGAAGGGTTTGGTGACGTAGTCATCGGCACCCGAGCGTAGACCGCGAACCTTGTCCTCTTCCGCTCCCCGGGCCGTCAGCATCAAGATGGGCAAGGTCGGACGTGCCGTCCGCAGCCGCTGACAGACCTCGAGACCATTGAGCTTGGGCAACATCAGGTCGAGAATCACCAAGTCGAATGGGTCCTCCTTGCCCTTCTGGGCACCGCTGGCCCCATCGGTCACGGCGACCACTTCGTGGCCAGCGCCGCTCAATAGATCGACCAGCCCTTCCCGCAGCATCGGGTCATCTTCGACGATCAGGATCTTCATTCCTTGCCAACCTCCTCACACGGCCGTCGCTCCGCGGCGTCCGCAATCATTCCCTACGAGGATAGCCGACGCCACTCGCAGGGCACTGTAAAAGGTGCGTAAGGAACCCCCGGAACACGACGAGCGCCCAGCCTCGAAGGCTCGGCGCTCGATGTGGAAACGGGGTCCGTCAGAGGACGGCGGACGATACACGGTGGACGGCGGTGGCGGGTTCTTGACCAGATTCACCGGCGACGACGGTCACCGGCGACCGCGATCGTCGTCAGTCGACGACGTTGTTGACGAAAAAAGTCGTCTCGCCGATCAGCGTGCTAGCACCCAGCTGATCGGTCACCCGCACTTGCACTTGGTGAAAACCCTCGGCCAGATTGTGGGTGTCGAAATCGCTCAATCGCCACACCGGCGCCATCGAGTCAGGATATCCCGGATACTGCCCTTGCACTCCCGGTCGACCCCCCAACCCGGCACCGTAGTCCGCCAAACCGACGGAGGTGCCGTCGACGAAGACTTCCACCGAGTCCACCCCCTGCCAGTCCAAGGCCCAGCCTTGAAAGCTGATCGAATCGGCCCAATGGCGACCCAAGCGGGGCGATTCGATGAAACCGAAGGACTGCTCGTTGCTCTGATTCTCGACGCAGAAAAAATCCACCGGGATCTCCGCCACCTCGATGGACTGGTTGGATAGATCCCCGGCCCGGATCGACAGGGTGTGATGCCCTTGCACATAACCTATGTTGAGCAGCAGACCGATGTCGAGCACAAAGCGAAAGCCGGAGCTCGGGGCGTCGAGGGCGAAGGGATAGGAGCGCTCGATGTCCAAGCGTTGGAGCCCGTAGCAGTCCGTCAAACCGCCGGTCCCTTGGTTGTAGAAACAACCCGTCCGTGTATTGGCCTGGATGACACCGTCGACCATCAGCTCGACCCAACCGACGCCCGCGTCGTGCAGCTCGACGCCCAAGTCGAGCACCCAACCGGAAATCACCGTGTAGCGTCGGTTCAGGTTGTTGAGATCGCAGACCCCGAAAAGGTCGGCATTGCGTTGCGGCAGATTGATCTTGCCGAAGGGCACCAGGATGGCGGTGTTGTTGGTGAAATGCACCGGGCGGCGGCCATCGGTGATCACCGTCAAATCAGGCTCCACCGCCGGGATGATCACCGTCGTACCGCCGAAGGTCTCCACCTTGGCCGAGATGTGGTGCAAGCCGTTGGCGAAGTCGGTGCTGTTGAGGTTGTAACCGAAACCGGCCGCCGGAGTATCCGGAAAACCCGGATACTGATCTTCGACCAGCGGGCGGAAGCCGCCATAGCCGGCGGCACCGATATCGACACCGTCCACCTGGATGGTGACCTGCCGGACGCCGGTGTCGGCCAAGGCCCAACCGGTCAAGCCGATGGCACCGCTACCGGCGTTGAGACCTCCGAGAGGGCCTTCGAAAAAACCGATCACCTGCTCTTGGGCGACCCCCGGGACGGCCAACAGAATGGCCAACAAACCGAGGCAGATCAAACTCTTGCGTCTCATCACCTTCTCCTGAATCTGGGCTGGGTCACAGGGCTGGAGGGCCAGCCTCGGCGTCCCGATTGGGCTCCCTGGAGCGATCTATTCACGACATTCTATCCATGCCGGTAGAGGACCGTCAAACTATGATGATCTTTAACTTTTCTCCAACTTGCGCCAGCTCAGCCGGAAGCCTCTTCGAAGCCCCGCACATAGGCCTCGACGAGCCCCGGGAGAGCCGCGATGTCGTAGCCCCCTTCGAGGATCGACAGGCAGCATCCTTCGGTCAGCTCCTCGGCCAAAGCCCGCAGCAGCTGTCCCCAGCGGCGGTAACCTTCGAGGCTGACCTCCATGCCCCCGAGGGGATCATGGCGCCAGGCATCGAAACCGGCGGATACCAGCAGGGCCTGGGGACGCGCCCGACGCAACGCCGGCAAGACGTGACGTTGCATCGTCTGCTCGTACACGGCATCGTCGCTGCCGGCGGGCAAGGGCAAGTTGAGGGTCGCCCCTTTGCCCACGCCGTGGCCGACTTCCGAGGCGGCGCCGGTCCCCGGATAAAACGGAAACTGATGCAGGCTGACGAAGAAGACATCGGACCGCGAGGCGAACAAGTGCTGGGTGCCGTTGCCGTGGTGGACGTCGAAGTCCAGGATGGCGAGGCGCTCCACGCCGTGTTGGTCGATCAAGTACTGTGCCGCCACCGCCACCGTGTCGAAGTAACAGAAACCCATGGCCTGATCCCACTCGGCATGGTGCCCCGGTGGCCGAACAGCCACGAAGGCATGGCGATGCGGCCCTTGGAGCATCCAATCGGCGGCCCGCAAGGCCGTCGCCACGGCCGCCAATACGGCGTCGTAGGTGCCCTTGGACAGGGGATTGTCCGCCGAGTCGATCAGGCCGTCGCCGCGCTCCACGGCCCGTCGAAAGCGCTCGATGTAACCGCCGTCATGGACCCTCGCCAGGCGAGCCACGAGTGGGTCGTCGAGGGCTGGCCCCCGTTGACGGTCGCCGATGTCCAGTAGAGGTTCCTGCTCGGCTGCTCGGCCTCGGAAGTGTTCTAGAAGACCTTCGAGGCGCTCGGGGGACTCCGGATAGCCCACCACCGATCGATGCTCGAGGCAACGCAGGTCAGAAAAAATCTTGAGCATGGGCCTAAGCTAACACGTCGGATGGCCCAAGATCGCCCCCCTCGGCGGCACCCAAGGGGCCTGCCGACCCCCGCTACCGCGCCGCGGCAGCTTCATTCCGTGCAGTGCCAAACCACGGCGCAAACGCTGCAACAGGCGGTCCACCTCTTGCGGGCTCAAGACCTCCCCACTGGCCAGAGAAATTTCGTGGCTGGTGCAGCCCTCCAGGAACGCCCAACGCACCAAATGCACAACCCAGCGCTCGTGCACTCCCAACATGACCTCACGGCAACGCCGCAACAAATTGCCGAAGCTTTCCTTGGCCAAGAGCTGTTGCTCCGGAGATGTGGTGGCTTGCCCAGGGCCTTCGCCGCTACATAGCTCAACCGGCGTCTCCGAGATGGCAGGGGGACACCGCTTGAGGGCCCGTTGGTGACGCCAGAGGTCGCAGATCAAGTGCTCGCTGATGCGCTCGATCCATCCCCAGAGTTGTTCGTTGTGCTCCCCTTCGAAGGTGCTACTGCCCTCACCGAGGAGCTGGCAGTAAACCTCCTGCAGCAGCTCTTCGTATTCGAGGCCAAAACGCTGGGCTCCTGCGGAGCGTCGCTTCCAGGACCGCAGGACAGCGCGTCGTACCCGCCGATCGTAGCGACGGAAGAATAGCTCCCAAGCGCTCTCGTGGCGCTCCACAACACAGTATTTGAACAATCGGCAAGCTTCGTGGCTCCGCATGACCCGTTCCTTCCAGTGGCTGGAAGGAAGGTGCGAGCGTCTGAACAAGGCGAGAACCGCAGGGCCGGACGGGCCCAGGGCCAAAAGGGGAAGATGATTTTAACAAAGATTGACCGTCGGTCAAGGGCTCCCTCGGCCCTGCCGAGCCGGCGAGTGGCCTCCGGCCTGGATCAGAAGTCGATGCCGCAGCGCGCCACCAGGGCGGCGACGGAGCGTTCGGCCTGGCGCCGAATCTCTTCTAGATCAAAACACGTCAAGTGGCCGTCCTCGACCAACTGCTCACCCTCGACGAAGACGTGGCGCACTTGCGACCGATTGGCGGAAAAGGCGACGAGGTCGTGGGGATCCGCCTGCGCCGCCGCCCACATCTCGGGACGGCGACCGTCGAGAACCACGAAATCGGCCCGCTTCCCCACTTCGAGGCTACCGACGACGTCTTCCAAACCGAGGGCTTGGGCGCCGAGGGAAGTGGCGAGGCGCACACCGTCGAGACCGGAGAAGGCGTCCGGCCCATGGCGCAGCTTCTGCAACAGGGCCGCCAGGCGGATCTCTTCGAAGGCATCGAAATCGTTGTTGCAGGCTGCCCCGTCGCAACCGAGACCCACCGGTATGCCGGCGCGTTGCAAGGCGACCACGTCGGCAATGCCCGAACCCAGCTTGAGGTTGGCGCTGGGGCAATGGACCACCGACATTCGATATTGCTGCAACCGTGCGTGATGCCGCTCCTCGAGCCAAACCCCATGGGCCAGGCGCAGACCGGCTTCGAGCACCCCGACGTCTTCAAAGTAGTCGATTTCGTCCCGACCGCTCTTGAGCAGTCGCACCGCCTCGCATTCGGCCTGGTGCTCCATGCCGTGGGTGTGGATGGGCCATGAACGCCGAGCCGCCAGGCTTCTGGCTCCCTGCCAAAGCTCATCGCTGCAGGACAGAATGAAGCGGGGATTGATCGAATAGGAGAGTCGACCGTCGGTGGTCTCGAAACCGTCACCGAGGCTCTCGGTATCGGCGAGCAGACGGTCCGTATCGCCCAAGAGGGCTGCCGGGACACCTTCACCGGCGTCCATCAGGCACATGCCGGCGATGGCGCGCAAACCCGAGTCGTCGAGGGCCTGCAAATAACCCCCGGCCCCGGGACCGATGCCGATGTCCTGCACCGTCGTGGTGCCGCTCAACAGACACTCCGCCGCACCCCAGAGGGTGCACCAATAGGCGCTTTCGTCGTCGTGGGCGGCCTCGAGGGGCCAAATGCGATCACCGAGCCATTGCAGCAGGTGTCGGCTCTCCGCCAAACCGCGGAAGAACGTCTGACCGAGATGGACGTGGCCTTGGATGAGGCCGGGAAGGATCAAACAGCCCCGGGCATCGACTAGGCGAGTACCGGGGAAGACCGTCAGGGCGCGACCGACGGCCGCCACACGACCGCGATCCAAAAGCACCTCCGCATCTCTCAAGACCCTGGCGTCGTCGTCCATGGTGAGGACGGTTCCACCGTGCATCAACACGGTGCCGGAGCGCGGCTCTGATCTCTCGATGCGGGGCAAGTCGTTCATCCCCAAGCCTTATTCGTTGAGCGGACCCACAAATTCATTGAGCGGACCGATGATTCGGTCCGCCGCCGACGGTCGCAGCGTAAGCCCCGATGAGCAGCAGGCAAATGTCAGGGCTTCGATCCACCGAGGAGGGGTTTGAGATCAGCGCAGCTTCTCTTCGACAAACTCGACGTGCTGGCGAATCTTCGGATCGTATTTCTTGAGGCGCAGCTTCTCGGTGGACAGCTTCTTGTTCTTGGTGGTGGTATAAAAATAACCTGTTCCAGCTGAGGAGACGAGCTTGATCTTGTCGCGCATTGGCGTTGGCCCTTTACTGGCGCCGCCAAAAGAGAGTCTGAGCTAGAGACAGTCTGGGCTTGAGCGCCAAAAGGCGGCACCGTCGTCGACGGCCACCGCTATTGGTATTTGAGAAGCCCGTGATTGCCATCTTCGGGCTTGGCTGCTGAGTTTCGGAAAGTGCAGAAACTTAATGGCGGGGCCGACGGGACTTGAACCCGCGACCTCCGGCGTGACAGGCCGGCATTCTAACCAGCTGAACTACGACCCCGCTAAACTTGTCAAATCGGCCCGCTCCACTCGTCTTGGCCCCCGGCACCAGGCTCTGAAAGCCAAGATGGTGGGGGGTGTGGGATTTGAACCCGCGACCCCCTGCGTGTAAGGCAGGTGCTCTAACCGCTGAGCTAACCCCCCTACCGTGCGGCGGCGCTAATACTAGGTTTCCGCCGCCTCCAATGTCAACGGCTGATTTCGAGAAAATTGAATCGTCGCCCCAGCCTTGAAGGCTCGGCCTTGGCACCTCGACCTTGGCGCTTAGACCATGGAGATGAAAAAGGCGCCCCCGGCCTAGGAGCTGCCCACCCAGCACCTCAGACTCAGTCAGTATACCCTGCGCCGGAGCCGAAACTATGGCATAATTCGAATACTTTGGAGACGGCTTGCACGACGAAATAGATGCGGACAAGACGCCTCGCCATCGTAACCGACTGCCGCTTCCGGCGGCTCCCAAGAGTTGCCCCGTAAGATAACCTTGTCCCCCTGAGGAGCATGAGATGACCTACCAACTGCCTAAACTCTCCTATGACCTGGCAGCCCTCGAGCCACATATCGACGCCCGCACCATGGAAATCCATCACGGCAAACACCATGCCGCCTACGTCGCCAACCTCAACAAGGCGCTGGATGGCCACAACGACTTGAGCGGCAAGAGCATCGAAGCGCTGCTGAGCGATCTAGGCGCCCTGCCCGAGTCGATCCGCGGCGCCGTGCGTAACAACGGCGGCGGCCACGCCAACCACACCCTCTTCTGGGACATCATGGGACCCCAAGGCGGCGGCGCCCCGAGCGGCGATTTGGCGGCGGCCATCGACCGTGACTTCGGTAGCCTCGATGCCATGAAAGAGAAAATCCATACCTCCGGCATGACCCGCTTCGGCTCCGGCTGGGCCTGGCTGGTCAAGGATGGCGACAAGCTGGACGTGCTCTCCACCGCCAACCAGGACAGCCCGATTTCCCAGGGCAAGACGCCCTTGCTCGGCATCGACGTCTGGGAGCACGCCTACTACCTGCACTACCAAAACCGCCGCGCCGATTACCTGAAGGCATGGTGGAACGTCGTGCATTGGGAGAAGGTCGCAGCCCGCTTCGCCGGCTGATCCGTCGCCTGAACCTTTCGCCCTCTCCGCCCCATGCGACGGCGGGGAGGGACGCCTTCACCGCCTCCCACTCCCCTCTCGGCAGCTTTGTTTCCCGCCCCCCAGCGTCGGCAAATGACCCGTCACCTCGCTCCGCCGCCGCCAGCCCCTGCCCCCATCACCCTCGCCGATCTTCTTTCGCTCACTCCTTGAGCACCTCCGGGCAAGTGCCATGCACCGCACCGTCAAGTGCCCCGACGGATGAGGGAAGCCGCATCAACTAAATTTCGAATATTGAGAAGTTTGCAAGCAACAGCTCATTATGTTGGCAGCTAGCAAGCCAATCTCCGGTACATATTCAAGTATCATTCAACTATCTGGAGATATGATCGGCCCCGTCCTGTCAAGGGGTTACCGTCGCGTTCGGCGAAGGCACCATGGACAAACGTCTCTCAGGACACCCACGGGCCCAGGCAGGCCTGCACAACCGTTCAGCTCGCTCTTCGTCGAGAGCAAGCTCGCTCCCAAGGAGAAAGTCATGGAAAGTCCCCAGACTCCCCGCACGGCCACCCGCAAGATGACCAAGGTTTTCAAGGCCCTTGCCGACGGCACACGCCAGGAAATCCTGCAGCTGCTCGAGGAGCAACCCTACGCCGTGGGCGAGATCGTCGCCAAATTCGACCTCTCACAGCCGACCATCTCGCGCCATCTCTCGGTGCTCAAGGAGGCTGATCTGGTGGTCGACCAACGGCGCGGTCAGAACGTCATCTATCGCCTCAACGACATGGCGCTGGCGGCCTCCATGCGACAGTTCTTCGGACGCTTTCGCAGCTGCCAAGAAGTCCTTCGCTGACCAAAGCTTCCACCGCCGAGGCCTTCTCCCGAGCCAAAACGTCCCGGAGAGGTTGCCCGCCGCCCTTGGCGGGTCTCATGTCTCGACGCCTACTCCGGTGTCGGATGGCTTCACCCCGCGCCCCATCGTCGATCTTTGACATGATCACGATGTTGTTGTACTGTCCGCGGTCCGCGCCGTCGGGTCCCGTCCGGTATCCCCACGGTGTCTCCGGCTCTTCGTGGCGGTGTAGCTCAGCTGGTTAGAGCGAGCGACTCATAATCGCTAGGTCATGGGTTCAAGTCCCTTCACCGCTACCAAAGCTTCCCCGGTTTTGGCGGCTCTGCGTCATTTTCTGAAGCAGCACCTGCCCCCCACACCCATCCTGCAGCGGCATCGACTGTTGGTCGCCTTCTCCGGCGGCCCCGATTCGACATGCCTGCTATGGGGTTTGCTGCAGTTGCGCGATGAGCTTTGCCTGGAGGTCATCGCCGCACATTTTGATCACGCCCTCGATGCCTCCTCTGCCCAAAGGGCCCGCTCGGCCCGTCGCTTGGCCGAGGCCTTGGGCGCCCCCCTGCACAGCCGGCGATCGACGGACGATCACACCGACGGCCAAAGCCTCGAAGCCTTCGCCAGACAACAGCGATACGACTATTTGGAATCCTTGGCCGATGCCCTGCAGGCGGACTGGATCCTCACCGCCCACCACCTGGACGATCAGGCGGAAACGGTCCTGTTGCGCCTTCTCTACGGCTCGGGACTGGCCGGCCTGGCCGCCATCCAACCGCGGCTGGGGCGTCGTCTGCGACCCTTGCTGACCTTGCGCCGACAACAACTGAGGGTCGTCCTGGAGGATCTCCAGCTGCCGATCCTTGACGACCCCACCAACCTCGACTTGCGGCGACCGCGCAACCTGCTGCGACATCGCTTGCTGCCTCGCTGGCAGGCGGAGGAGCCCGATTTGGTGGGGCACCTGGCCCGCTTGGCCGACAGCACTCGGCGGGCCCGACAGCGCATCGACGCCCTGCTGATCGATCGGCTGCAACCCAAGCTCCTACCTTGGGGCGGCCCCGTCGCCTTCGACCGCCCCGCCCTGCAAGCTCTGCCCGATGAGCTCTTCGCCTTCGCCCTGGCCCTGCTCGGTCGACGCGCCGGCACACCGCATCCAATCAACCGGGAGGCACGAAACGAAATAAGACGGCAGTTGCGAGGCCAGGCGTCGGTGGGCTGCGACTGCGGCCAAGGTTGGCGCCTGGAGGCAGATCGGCGGCTCATCTGGATGCGACAGGTAGAACCTTCCCCAGGCGATTTCGCGTATACTTTGCGAATGCCGGGCATCGCCGCCGTGCCCGAGCTCGCTTTGAGCGTTCGCTGTACACGGGAAGACATCGCCCCCTGGATGTTTGTCGGCAGCCCCGAGCGGGCTGCCATCACCGGCAAATTGGCAGCTGGCAGTGTCGTCACGGTGCGTAATCGGCGGCCGGGAGACCGTATCCGGCCCCTGGGAAGCGCTCGCTTCCGACGCCTCAACGACCTGCTGGTCGATCATCGAGTGCCCCGCCCATGGCGAGATCGCATCCCCCTGCTGGAGATCGACGGGAATATCGCCTGGGTACCCGGGGTTACCGTCGGTGACGACTTTCGGCTGCGTCGCGAGCTGACGGCCTGGATCTTCTCGATCGAGCCCATGCTACCCAGCCCCACTCAAGAATCCGTCGGCGTCCGAGATGATTCGGATGACGGCTCGAAGGAAAGGTCGAAGCCTTGAATACATTCAGATCCCTCTTTTTCTGGCTCATCATTTTCGGCATGGTGGTGCTTCTCTGGCAAGCCATCCAAGGTGGAACCGGGAAGCCTGAAGAGCTCAACATGAGCGAGCTCCTGCACCGTGTCGAGCAGGGTCAAGTGGCTGAAGTCACCATGCGCAATGGCGAGCTGACCGGTAAGTACAAGGATCGAAGCCCCGACCTGCCCGAGAAGAGGGACGACTTCTACACCCAGTACCCCGAGCCCTACACCGAGATCTACGAGAAGCTCGAAACGGCGGGGGTGCAGATGACCATCGAGAACAAGAAGGACAGCCCCATGCTGGCCATCTTCTTGACTTGGGGGCCGGTGCTACTGATCGTCGGCCTGTGGATCTTCTTCATGCGCCAGTTCCAATCCGGTGGCAACAAAGCCATGTCCTTCGGCAAGAGCCGCGCCAAGCTGCTCAACACGGTGGGCAAGAAGGTCACCTTTGACGACGTGGCGGGCATCGACGAAGCGAAGGCGGAGCTGGCGGAAGTCGTGGAGTTCCTCAAGGAACCGCAGAAGTTCCAACGCTTGGGGGCGCGAATTCCCAAGGGTGTTCTGCTGATGGGTGCCCCCGGCACCGGCAAGACGTTGCTGGCCCGAGCCATCGCCGGTGAGGCCAACGTGCCCTTCTTTTCCATCTCTGGCTCCGACTTCGTCGAGATGTTCGTCGGCGTCGGCGCCAGCCGCGTGCGCGACCTCTTCGAGCAAGGTAAAAAGAATGCCCCTTGCATCATCTTCATCGACGAAATCGACGCCGTCGGCCGTCACCGCGGTGCCGGCCTGGGCGGCGGCCATGACGAGCGGGAGCAAACCCTCAACCAACTGCTCGTCGAGATGGACGGTTTCGAGACCAATGAAGGGGTCATCCTGGTGGCCGCCACCAACCGCCCCGACGTGCTCGACCCGGCCTTGCAACGGCCCGGCCGTTTCGACCGTAGCGTCATCGTCGATCGCCCCGATATCCGCGGCCGTTTGGGCATTCTGCGGGTTCACACCAAGAGCTTCCCCCTCTCCGATGACGTCGAGCTCGAGGTCCTGGCCCGAGGCACCCCGGGTTTTGCCGGCGCCGATCTCGCCAATCTCGTCAACGAAGCGGCCTTGATCGCCGCCAGCCGCGACAAGAAGCGGGTGGAGATGGACGATTTCGAGTACGCCAAAGACAAGGTGATGATGGGCGTTGAGCGCAAAACCTTGGTGCTCACCGACGACGAAAAGGAAATCACCGCCTATCACGAGGCCGGCCATGCTTTGGTGGCCGCCTTCTTGCCCGGCACCGATCCCTTGCACAAGGTGACCATCATCCCCCGAGGCCGTGCTCTGGGCTTGACCATGCAGTTGCCCGAAGAGGACAAGCACAATTATAAAAAGAGCTACGTCGAGAACATGATCGCCGTGCTGATGGGTGGCCGGGTGGCGGAAGAGCTGACCCAAGGGGACATCACCACCGGCGCCGGCAATGACATCATCCGCGCCACCGAGCTGGCCCGTCAGATGGTCTGCGATTGGGGCATGTCCAGCCTCGGCCCCCTGGCCTTGGGTTCCACCAAGGACGAGCCGGTCTTTCTCGGACGCGACTACCCCCAGCGCTCCAACTACAGCGAAGCGACGGCGGTGGCCATCGACCAAGAGGTGGAACGATTTGTCACCGAGGGTCAAGAGAAGGCTCGTAAGATCCTCGAAAAACACGCCGAGCTCCTGAAGCGCCTGTCGCTGCTGCTACTCGACCGCGAATCCCTCGACGGCGCCGAGATCTATCAATTGATCGAGGAAATGGCCGGCGAGGACCTACGTCCGACGCATATGAAGCGACAGATCCAGGTGCGCAAGGATCGGGCGGAAGAGAAAGCCGCCACCGAAGCCGCTGCCGCTGAACGGGCTGAAAGCGAAGACGGGAGCGACGAAGGCGCCGCCGACTCCGACGAAGACGAAGGCATGGCCGCCAGCGGTAGCGTTCCGTCGCCGGCAACGACCTGAAGTCCGATGCCCGCCGGCACTTCCCCGAAGGCAGGGGGCTTTGAGCTCCGCTTGCCGCGGGGTCATCGTCTCAGCCTACCGACCCCGGATTCCCGTCAGCGGCCACTGGTGATGGGGATTTTGAATATTACGCCGGACTCCTTCAGTGACGGCGGCGACTGGCTCGATCCCCACAAGGCCGTCGCACGGGGGCTCGAAATGCTCGAGAAGGGTGCCGACGTCCTCGATCTGGGCGCCGAGTCCACCCGCCCCGGGGGTGGCGTCTACGGTGATGGCGCCCCCGATCTGCCGCCCCAGGAAGAGCTCGATCGCCTCCTGCCCGTCCTGCGCCAGCTGCGGAGGGCCACCGATGCCCCCCTGTCGGTGGACACCCGCAAAGGGGTCGTCGCCGAGGCTGCCCTGGGGGAAGGTGCCGACTTGATCAACGATGTCAGCGGCCTGCAGGACCCGGCGCTGACCGCCGCCGTCGCCCAGGCGGGCTGCCCGGTGGTCATCATGCACAGTCGGGGGGATTTGGCCACCATGCAGCGACAGATCCACTTCGAGAACCTGCTGTCGGAGGTCTCCGAAGAGCTGGCCGAGCGGGGTCGGGTTGCCGTTCGGGCGGGCATCGATGCACGGCAGATCATCTATGACCCTGGGATCGGCTTCGGCAAGACGGCACAGCAAAACCTGGCTCTCCTAGGGCGCAGTGACAGCCTCCACCGTCTGGGCCGCCCCCTGCTCCTCGGGGCCAGCCGTAAGAGTTTTATCGCCGCCGTACATCCGGCGGAGGCCAACGAAAGATTGGCCGGCAGCCTCGCGGCCCTCGCCTGGGCGGCCCAAAACGGAGTTGCCATGGTCCGAGTGCACGATATCGAGCAAAGTCGACAGTTCCTCGAGGTCTGGAATGCGATAGATTTGGCCTCGGATGCCGCCCCCGGTCGACCTCGATTCGAACGACCGTAATCTCTTTCTCGGCCACCCTGCGAGCTAGCGCAATGCTGTGTAGCCTGAACCTTCTGGATTGTCACCCTCTGGACTGCTGACTGGCCTGCCATGGACTTCTCTCTCAACGTCCTGCAAAAGTTTTTCCAGCCCCTGTCGGACTGGAACGACTTGCTCGACATCCTATTGGTCACTTTTGTCCTCTACAACTTGCTGCTGCTCATCCGCGGCACGAGGGCGGTGCGCATCCTGCTGGGCATCCTGGTCCTGGTGGCTCTCTACTATGGCGCGCGAACACTCCGCCTTCCGGCCCTCGAGACGACTCTCGAAAAGTTCTTCCTCATCTTGCCGGTGGCCATCATCGTCCTGTTCCAGCACGAAATCCGCAGGGCCCTGGCAAATTTCGGTCGAACCCCCCTGTGGGGCTTCAGCAATCACCAAAAAGCCGCCTCCACTTTCAACGAGATCGTCGCCGCCGCCCACGCCCTGTCGGAACGGCGGATTGGCGCCCTCATCGTCATCGAGCGCTCCGAGGGTTTGCGCAACTACATCGAAAACGGCATCCGGCTCGATTCCTTGGTATCACCCGACCTGCTGATCAGCTTGTTCACCCCGGACACCCCCACCCATGACGGAGCGGTAATCATCCAGGGGGATCGCATCGCCGCGGCGACTTGTTTCTTGCCTTTGACCCGACGCTCACAAATCTCCAGTAGCTACGGCACCCGCCACCGCGCCGCCCTCGGCATCAGCGAGGAAACCGACGCCGTGGTGGTGGTGGTGTCGGAAGAGAGCGGCGCCATCTCGGTGGCCCAAGGTGGTGAAATGGTGAGACATCTCGAGTCGAAGGACTTGCGGAACATGCTCTACCAAAGTCTGATCGCTGATACCAGCTCCGAGGAGCCCGCCGTCGCATGAGGGGTCCAAAACATCCTCCGCTGTTGATTTTGGCCTGCACCATCGCCATCTTGATCAAGTTTGCGGTGCACGAAAACGAACAGATCAGCGAGCGGGTCATCGAAGCGCCGGTGACCTATCAACACCCGCCGGGTAGTCATCTGATGTCCTATGATCAGGTGGAGACGGTCAAGGTCGGCGTGCGCGGCCAGAGCAACCAGATCGCCACGCTCTCGGTGTTCACCGTCGAAGTGAAGGTCCGCCTCTCGGAAGACCACACCGGGTCCACCGTGGTCGCCTTGGAAGCGGACGACATCGTGTTCCGTACCCCCGGTGACTTCGAAGTGCTGTCCATCGAACCCAACCGCTTCACCATTCAGGTGGAGCCACGCCTCGAAATGACGGTTCCGGTGCGCGCTGAGCCCTTCGGTGAACCGGCGGCGGGGGCCCAGGTGGGATCGCCCCAAGTGCGTCCTTCATGGGCTGAAATCAGCGGTCCCCAGTCCATCGTCCGCAACGTCTCGCAATTGATCGCCAAGGTCAGTCTGGACGGTCATGCGAGGACCTTCGAAGAATGGATTCCGGTCACTTCTCCCAATCCACTCGTCCAAGTGCAACCCGGGCGCGTTTTGGTGATCGTTCCCATGCAGGAGCCTTCCCTCAGCATCGATTTGGAGAACACAGGAGCTAGCCAGGAGACGCCCCCTTCACCGTGAGTGAGATCAAACCCAAACTCTTCGGCACGGACGGAATGCGCGGCGTCTTCGGGGAGGCGCCCCTCATCGAGTCGACGGTGCGAAGGCTCGGCGCCGCCTTGGCCGAGGAATTGTCGAGCCACCCCGCCGTCAATGGGCTGCGGCAGATCGTCGTCGGCGGCGATACGCGGGACAGCTCTCCAGTCCTCGCCCAGTGGATGAGCAGCGAGCTGGCGGCTCGCGGTTTCGAGCCCGTCTACTTGGGGACGGTGCCCACCCCCTGCATCGCCGATCGATGTCAGCACCTCAGAGCCGCCTGTGGCGTCGCCATTTCGGCCAGCCACAATCCCCATCCGGACAACGGCATCAAGCTCATCGATCCTCACGGCTTCAAGTGGACGCCCGAGCGGGAGCTTGCCTTGGAAGGCCGGCTCGCCCAGCTGATCGAAGATCCCACCTGGGCACCGGCCCCCGCAATTCAGCTTGAAGAACAGCCCTCGGCGGTTGATCAATGGCTGGAGGGCCTCCTTCGAGGGCTACCGGACGGCACCTCCTTGGACGGCCTCAAAGTGGCCTTGGACGCCGGCAACGGTGCCGCCTCACCCTTTGCCGAGGGCCTCTTTCTGCGCTTGGGAGCGCAGGTCGAGATCGTCCATGCGGCGCCGGACGGTCGCAATATCAACGCCGGTTGCGGCTCCACCCATCCCGAGATCATCGCCGAGCTGACCCGACGCCAGGGGGCCGATCTAGGTTTTGCCTTCGACGGCGACGCCGACCGGGTCATCTTCGCCGATGAAAAAGGAGAGGTCCGGGACGGCGATGCCATCCTCTACCTTTGGGCCACCGAGCTCGCCGCCATGGACCGCCTGCCGGACAGGCGCATCGTCGCCACGACGATGAGCAACCTGGGATTGGAAGTGGCCCTGCGACGCCGCGATATCAGCATCGTCCGCTGCGATGTGGGAGATCGCCATGTGGTCTCCACCATGGAGGAGCAGGGCATCGTGCTCGGCGGCGAGCAGTCCGGCCACATCGTCCATCGTGCCTTGAGCACCGCGGGGGACGGCCTGTTGACGGCCCTACACCTCGCTGCCCTGCGACAGCGGCGAGGCAAACCAGCGTCCCATTTGCTGAGGGATTTTGTGCGCTTTCCCCAGATTTTGCTCAACGTACCGGTGCGGCAGAAGCCGGACCTCGCCACCCTGCCGGGCCTCGAAAAAATCCAACGGCGAGTCGAAGAGCAATTGGGGAATGAAGGCCGGCTCGTCCTGCGGTACAGTGGCACCGAACCACTGGCTCGAGTGATGATCGAAGGTCCCGATCAAGCAACCATTCAACGTATGGCCCATGACTTGGCCCAAGTCATCGCCAAGGAGATAGGCTGAACATGGCGCGCCCCATCGATTTATCGGTCAACATTGACCACGTTGCCACCCTGCGCCAAGCGCGCTTGGCCGCTTACCCCGACCCCCTGAAAGCCGCCGAGATTGCCGAGCAAGCTGGGGCCAGCGGAATCACCGTCCACCTGCGCGCCGATCGTCGCCACATCCAAGATGCCGATGTCACGGGTTTGAGGCAACGGGTACGCGGCAAGCTCAACCTCGAGATGTCCACCGATGAGGAGATGCTCGCCATCGCCCTGGAGGTGCGGCCGGATCAGGTGACCCTGGTGCCCGAACGACCGGAAGAAGTCACCACCGAAGGCGGGCTCGACCTGATCCGCCATCGGCAGACCATCGAATCGGCCGCCGAACGGCTGGTGGACGCCGGCTTGACGGTTTCGCTCTTCATCGATCCGGCGCCGCGGCAGCTGGCAATCCTCTCGGAGCTCAGCCCCGACCTGGTGGCCGGTTTCGAGATCAACACCGACTCCTACACCCAGGCCAAAGCCGGCGCACGTCGTCTCGAGCTGGACAACATCCGCCGCATCGCCGAGTTGGGAGCGCAGCACGGTTTCCGCGTTTTTGCAGGCCATGGATTGACCACTGAAAACGTCGTCGAGATCGCCGCCCTGGCGGAGATCGAAGAGCTCAACATCGGCCATTGGCTGGTCAGTCGGGCGGTGCTTGTCGGCTTCATCGCGGCGGTCGAAGAGATGTTGGCGGCCATGCAGTCCGGCCGCTCACGCTTGGGCTGAAACGACCATGTTGTCTACCGACCTCCGAGCCTCCTCACCGGCAACGCTGGCTCACCTCGGTAGTCTCCTGCTGTGCCTAGTCTGGCTCGGCGCCTGCGCCAGCCAACATCTCGAGCGTCCCGCCCCCGGCGCCACCCAACGGGGCGTCGCCTCCTGGTACGGCAAACCCTTCCACGGTCGTGCCACCGCCAGCGGTGAAATCTACGATATGCACGGGCTGACCGCAGCCCACCGTCAGTTGCCCTTGGGCACCCGGATTGCGGTGCACAACCTCGACAACGGTCGCCAAGTCGAGCTGCGCATCAACGACCGTGGGCCCTTCATCCGCGGCCGCATCCTGGATTTGTCCTTCGGCGCCGCCAAGGTCCTGGGGGTCGTCGGGCCGGGTCTAGCCAGGGTGGAAATTCGCATTCTAGAGATCGGCGAGGGGCGGTCCGGGCCAGGGCTCAACAGCCGTTTCACCGTACAGCTCGGCGCCTTCAGCAAGCGCCAAAACGCCATCGCCCTGATGCGCAAAGCAGCCAAGCACCACGAGGGCGTCGAGGTGGACTCCAAAGGCGACGTCCACCGGGTGCGGCTCGGTCTGTTCAGCAGCCAGACGGCGGCCGAAGAGCTGCGCCGTCAGCTCATGGCGGAGGGATTTGATGCCTTGGTGATCGTCTTGCCTTGACCGGTCAGCACCTCCGCCTTTTTGTCACCCAGCATCCGTGCCCCTCAACCATTGGCCTTGAGCTCGGCGACGATCATCTGAATTTGCGGATCGTGGTCGGAGGTGAGCTTGATGCTTCCCGCCCCTTGGTGCCCGCCCCCACCGTAGCGCGCTGCCAGGGCACCGACGTTGGTCTGGCAAGTGCGATTGAGGATGCTGTGGCCGAGGGTCAACATGGCGAATTCTCGACCGGGTCCCCACTGCACACGGGCCGCCACGTTGATGTGGGGGAAGAGGGCAAAGACCAGGAAACGATTGCCCACAGGGACACGCTCAAGGGCTCGAAAATCTGTCAGCACGACGTTGTCCTCGACCCGACTGAGGTCCTTGAGGGCAGCGTGCAGCTGGATGTCTTCCTCTTCCAGGCGCCGACAACGCCGCGCCACCTCCGGGTGGAACATGACCTCATCGAGGGGTGGGTTCTTGCGTAGCAAATGCACCAAGGCGATGAAGTACTCATCAAAATCACCCAGACCGCTGCGCCCGTCGATGGTGAACCCGAGCTTGATGTAACCCTGGGGATCGAGGATATCGTCGAGGCTGAGGTTGGCCGAGTCGAGGCGATCCGTCTCCGCCACCAGGGGCTCGAACTGCGGCCATTTGGTGGGCCCATCGTAGTAGTCATATACCAAGCGCGCAGCCGACGGCGCCTGGCCGAAGGAGCCCTTGAAGTCTTCCATCGGGGTCGCCGGAGCCGCCGTGTGGAGGTGGTGATCGAACCACATGGCGCAGCCGTCTTGATAGGGCAGATTGGCGATGATATCGCCGCTGTCGATGGGAACCTTGCCCTCGGTGAGCATCTGGGGATGGGTGAGCAGGATCTTGTCGATCTTCTCGTTCAGGCTGATCAATACGGCACAGGTCAAGCCGTCGAGATCACCCCGTGTCACTAATCGCATGGCTCAGCTCCCATCTCGCTCGGACAGTTCCCTAATCCAGCTTTTGATACCTTGGTCCATAAATCGCTGCCGACCATGACGCTCCACCGCCAGCTGCACCAGATCATCGACCAGACGTGGCAACGGACGCCCCGAAAGCTCCCACAGCTGCGGATACATGGAGATGGAGGTGAAACCCGGCAGGGTGTTAATCTCGTTGATGAAAAAGCTGCCGTCGCCGTTGGCCAGCAGGAAATCGACGCGCGCCATGCCGTATCCCGAGACGACCTCAAAGGCTCGGATGGCCGTTTGTCGGAGCTCTGCCGCCACCTCCGCCGCCAGCTCCGCCGGCGCCAAGAGGCGCGCCCCATCGTCCAGGTATTTGTCGGCGTAGTCGTAAAAGGCGGCGCCGGGCACGATCTCGCCGATCACCGAGGCCTCAAAGGCCCCCGGTTTGCCGAGCACCGCCACCTCTAGCTCGCGCCCTACAATGCCGCATTCCACCACCACCTGATCGTCGAAACGTAACGCATGCTCGATGGCGTCGCGCAGCTCAGCGTCTTGATCGACGCGACGGATGCCGACGCTGGAACCGCCGATACTGGGCTTGACGAACCAGGGCATGGGCAATCGCCGGACGCGCCGCAACACCCCTTCGGCGCTGTCGGCCATCGCCTCGCGGGTCACGTACTCGGCGTCCACCACCGGCAGATCTTGAGCTTCTAGAAGCCGCTTGGCGATGGCCTTGTCCATGCAGACGGCGCTGCAGGTCACACCGGGACCGACATAGGGCAAATCGAGCATTTCGCACAGCCCTTGCAGCGTGCCGTCCTCCCCCCAGGTGCCGTGGACGATGGGGAACAGCACCTCGCAGTCGCAAGTCAGCAAGCGCTCCATGGTCCTGGCCACCGGCAACCCGACGGCGTCGAGGCGGTCCACTCGCCCCGCCAAGGCCGCTGCCGCAGCCGTTTCGTCCACCCAGCAACCGTCCGTCGCCAGCCCCAGGGGCACCACGGTGTGCCCCGCCTGCTGCAATCCCTGCGCAATCGTCCTGGCCGAGGTGATCGACACCTTGTGCTCGACGCTACGACCCCCGAAGATCAAACCGACTCGCATCCGTATCCTCCTCAATGTGTCCCGACAATATCAGCCTCGGCGGGCCAGGTGGCATCAACCTTGGCGGGTCACACGGCGAACGATGCAGCGGTCGTCAAGCGGTCCCCTGCGCTTCGGGATCTCAGGGAAAGGCCAGCAGGAAGGTGATCGCCACCGTTCCCCTGGCCACCTGACCTTGCTCGTCGACGATCTCGTACTTGAAGAGGTCTGACTTGGAACCCGAAGATGTCGGTGTGTACACGATCTCGTCGTTGTTGGCGCGAGACACGGTCCCGTACAGTGGAGCCAAAACGATCGGCTGGTTCTTCAGCCAGATCGCTCCGCCTCCCGGCGAATGATCGTTGGCGGTCACCGGAATGACCACCGGCTCGCCATCTCCGGTGCTCGTATGAAGGATTGCGACCGCTTCGTCACGGACGGCCACCGGCGGTCCCCCTGGATCCGAGACTCCCACCTTGAAAGTCGTCCTCAAGTAGCCGGCCAACGGATCCGGGGACCGACCGTTAGTGACCGCGATCTCCAGGGCGTGGAGCCCCTCGGACAGCCCGGAGATGTCGAAGCTCCCGGAAAAGCCGCTGAAGGGATCGCAGTTGGCGGGGTCGACCCCCGAGTCACACAGCTCGGGAGCCCATAGATTGAGCTCAAAATCAAAGGCGTCACGGCGCTGGCCGTCGATGAACACCCCGACTTCCTGGATGCCCTCCGTGGCCTCCCAAGCCCAGCCACGAACCTCGAGCGTGCCGGAGACCACCTGCTCTGGTTTGGGATGAGCGAGAACAATCCGAGGTCCGAAGTAGAACTGGGGATGGATGGGTGGTGGCCAGGGCAAGCCTTCGCCGCCCCCCAGAGGGGTGATGCCTATCGGAAAGCAGACGTAGTTAGCCTGGCGAGAGGTCGTCGTGATCCAGACTTCGCCGTCGAAGTACGTCGTGTTCTGGTCCCAGCTCAGCCAGCCGCACACCGAGCGCTCCAACGGCCAAGGAATATTGGGCATCGAACAGTACTCGTTGAAGATGCAACGCTCGTCCCGATCCAGGGCCGCCAGGGGATCGGCAGGATCGTAAACGCTTTGCAAGAAGTCGCACTCTTCCTGCGTGACAGTCCTCGGACTGGGGTCGGTGAACAGATCCGCGTCGCCATCCATGTAGCTCTGAGGGCAGTCGTTGTGCTCTAACCCCAAGGCATGGCCGAGCTCATGGGTGATCATGCGGTCGAGGTATTGGCCGTAGGTGATGAATGTCTTCTTAAGATCCGCAACATCCCCGTAGTAGCGATAGACGGTAAGCTTGACGCGGCCGCTCTCCTTGAATGTTTCTGTCTGCGCAGGAGCTGCACAGTCAAGTGAGCTGTCCCATGGGCATTCGTTGGTGCTCGGATCCCGTCCAGGATTGTAAACGATGTCGATATCGAAAGAGCTCGGCAAATTCACACCATAATTCGGAACCATCGTTGGATAGTCATTACCGACCGTCCCTTCGCAAGCCTCGTTCCAGTTAGCCTTTGCAGTACCTACGGCAAGCTCCATTTTGGCCTGAATATCTTCAACCGTCTCGCCAGTTTCGCCATCTGACTCACTGTCTGGAAAATCCGAGGAATAGAAGCTGACTTGGGCATAACTTCTACCATTGTTGATCGGATTCATACCGAGCTCAGGCTCGAGGGCCGGTGAACAAGCTTGCGCTCTGACTAGAGCCACCGGGGAACAGCAACAGAGAATGCATGCCAGGCCCAAGATTTTGAAGCCAGATCCTGATCCTAGCCGCCTATTAACCTCATTCATGATCAAGCTCTTGACGAATCTGTGCGAGCGTCAAATTGGGATCGGTCTTGAAGACTGTGCGACGGGGGGAGTAATGGACAACTCCATCGACAAGCTTGAAATAAAGCCCATCGTGAGTCTCAATATGCCCTTCATTCCATTTGTCGACGTATCCAGCAACGATGAATTGATCGCCGAGCTCGAAATCGAGGACGCCTGCAGGCTCGTAAGAGCAGAGGCTATATGGACCCACCTCCAGCTCTCCCCAGGGCAGCCTGATCGTTATGAGATCTCCTTCTGAAAGGGTGTTGCTTTTATCCTTGAGAACCTCTTCAATACGTATAAACACCAGCGTATTGACCATGCTGGAGAAATTCCAACTCACAGACTCCGCTTCGACTCGTCCTACCATGCTGGAGGGTCTGGTTTGAATTCGGTCAAGGGCTGTCTCGCTCCCGGGTACAGTCTTGGCGCCAGGCCGAGTTGGATCGGGATAGCCTTGTAGATTTGTGCCGGTAGAAAGTGAGCAACCTTGGCGCATGCTGCGCTGACTCGCATCGAGCTCTTCGACAAATGCGCTCCACTGCTCCGCAGGAATACCCAAGGTCTCCGGAGATTCCGCACTGGCGCCAAGCAATGCGGCCCTGAGTCGCGAAGGCGATACCATGACAAGATCCCGCCCATCCTCGCCGTTCCACATGTAGATATTCTTTTCGTAGGGATTCTCTTGCGCTTCCACACTCGGCGGGAACGAGAAGAGGAAGACGGCGGCGACGATCCAGATGCAATAACTCTTGAAAATCATACCAACTCCTGATTTGGGAAAAGTTCAGTTATATTTATACCACCGTTTCTGTCGATCTCGGAGGACCATGGGGCGAACGAGACGGTCAGGCGACGAGTCGCCCTGCACTTCGGGATCTCAGGGAAAGGCCAGCAGGAACGTGATCGCCACCGTTCCCCTGGCCACCTGCCTTACTCGTCGTTGGCGGTGACCGGAATGACGACCGGCTCACCACCGCGGTGAAGCTCTTGGCGAACCCGATCGAGTGTCAAGTTGGGATCGGCTTTGTAATTGGCACGGCGGGGCGAATGAGTGACAACACCATCGACGAGCTTGAAATAGAATGCGTCGTTCGTCTCGATATGGGCTTCGTTCCACTGATCGACGTTTCCGGTGACGATAAATTCATCTCCCAGCTCGATCTCGAAAGCTCCTTCGGGCTGGTACGAACACAAGCTGTACGGCCCAATCTCCAACTCGCCCCAAGGTAGGAGAATAGTGACCAGATCCCCCAACGATAGGGAAGCGCTTTCATTTTTGAGAATCTCTTCGACTCGGAAGAAAACCAGCGTTCTCACGGAGCTGAAAAAATTCCAACTGGCGACTTCAGCCTCGACGTTGCCGACGATCACAGTTGGCTGAGATCGAATGGGTGCCAGCGCTGTCTGGGTGCCAGGCGCAGGTCTCTCGCCGGGATTGTCGGGATGGGGATAGGAGTAGAGCTCAGTGGCCGTCGAGAAACTGCATTGCTTTTTGCCCAACTTCTGACTGTAAGCCAACTGCTCGACGAAGAGCGCCCATCGATCCATCGGCACGCCTAGCGTGTCCGAAGATTCTCCGTTGACGCTCAGCAAGGCGTTCTTCAGCCGCGAAGGCGGTACCATCACGAGATTGCGCCCATCCACACCGTCCCACATGTAGATATTCTTTTCGTAGGGATTCTCTTGCGCTTCTAAACTCGGCAGGAACGAGAGGAGGAAGACGACGCCGACGATCCAGCTCCAATGATTCTTGAATATCAAATCAACTCCCCATTGCACCGCGACCTCACATACCCGTAGCACCGCGACGGCTGATGAGCTTCTCTCAGATAACTCCCACGTCCACAGCACTGGCGGTGCGTACCGAGGCCAATTGCCGCACTTTGGTCAACATTTCGGCAGTGGGCTCTTGGTCGACACGGATCACCGCCATGGCTTGGTCGCTCTCGGCCCGGCGCGCCAGATGGATCTCGGCAATGTTGATCCCCGCATTGCCCAACAGGGTGCCCAACTGGCCGACAACACCGGGAACGTCGTCATTGCGCACCACCAAGAGATGGGCCTTGGGCAGGAACGAGACTTGGTAGTCGTCGATCTTCACCACCCTGGGCTCTCGACCGAAAAACAGCGTACCGACTATGCAAACGGCGCCTTCATCACCGGCCAACTCCAAGCTGACGAGATTGGGGTAGGTGGTGGTATCGCCGGACTTGGCCTGGATGACTTCGATGCCTCGGTCGTCGGCCGATCGCTCAGCGTTGACATAATTGACGGCAACGCCCAAATATCGGCTCAGGACACCGCGCACGGCGGCCACCTTCATCGAGTCGAGCAACGCATCTTCAATGGCGTTGAAGGTCACTGTCAGACGGTCGGGGGCCCCCACCAGCAGGGCGCTGGCCAGTTGGCCGAGCTTCTCCGCCAAACGCAAATAGGGCTCACTGCTGTTGCCCGCCGGACGAAACGGCAGGTTGACCGCCGTCACCGCCAACGAGCCCTCCAGGGCACGCACCACCATGCGGGCGGTCTCGGTGGAGATGCGCACTTGCGCCTCCCGTGTCTGCGCCCCCAGATGGGGGGTGGCCACCACCCGAGGGTGGCGGGCCAGGGCGTAGTCCGTCGGCGGCTCCTTGGCGAAGACATCGATGCCGGCGCCGGCGACACGTCCCTCCTCGAGGGCTTGCAGCAGGGCTTCTTCGTCCACCACGCCGCCGCGGGCACAATTGACCAACAGGGCACCGGGTTTGATCTTGCCGATGCGCTCGGCGTCGAGCAACATGCGGGTGTCGTCGGTCAAGGGCACGTGCAGGGTGAGGATATCCGCCTCCTGCAAGAGGGCGTCGAGGGTACGGGCCTCGGCATTCTCCTTGCGGACCATGTCGGCGTCGAGGAAAGGATCGTAGGCCAAGATCTGCATCTCGAAGGCGCGGGCGCGGCGGGCCACTTGACGGCCGATGCGGCCGAAACCGATCACCCCCAGCTTCTTGCCTTGCAGCTCGGCACCGACGAACTTCTTACGATTCCAGTTGCCCGCCTTGATGTCGGCATCGGCGATGGCCACATTTCGGGCCACCGCCAGCATCAGGGCAAAGGTGTGCTCGGTGGCCGACAGCTGGTTGGCGGTGGGGGCATTGACCACCAGGATACCCAACTCGGTGGCGGTCTCCACATCGACGTTGTCGACCCCGATACCGGCTCGGCCAACAACCCGCAGATTGGCGCCGGCCCGCAACAGCTCGGCGGTCACCTGGGTGCCACTGCGGACCACCAATGCGTCGTAGTCTGCGATCAGCTCCGGCAGGCGCTGCTTCTCCTCCGCCGTCACTTCCTTCACATCATGCCCCGACTCTCGCAACATGGCGAGGCCGGTCGGCTCCAAGGGGTCGGTCACCAAAATTCGATACATGATTTTATTCCCAATGGCGCATCACGCCAGGTTGTGTTCTCTTCTCTAGGAGAGACCTCGCGGCCTCCCTCGATGGGCGGCGGCGGGCCTCAGCCCCGCAGGCTGCGGACCGCTTCGTCCAAGGCGTCGAAAAGGGTCGTCAAATCGCTGAGCTGAACCTCGCCCATGTGTCCGATGCGGAAGGTGCTGGGCTTCCAAGCGCCATAGCCACCTCCGACGACGATGTCTTGGGATTGGAGCTGCTTCACCAGGGCCGGCGCTTCGAGATCGGCGGGCGGCTTCAAACAGCTCACCGTCGGCGACGCGGCGTCGGCCGCCGAGGCATATTCGAAACCCGCCTCGTCTGCCCATGCCTCCGTGCGTCGGCGCAATTCCCAGTGGCGCTGCCAGCGGTTCTCCAAACCTTCCGCCAACAGACGGTCCAACTGCACGTCGAGGGCCCAGACTTGCGGCACCGCCGGGGTGGTCACCGTCGAGCTCTTGCGGTGGTTGTCGAGGTAACGCAGAACATCCGTGTAGTACCCACGGGCGGGGATCTCACCGGCCAGCTTCTCGAAACGCTCCGAGACACTGACCAAGGCGAGGCCGGGGGGCAAGGCCAGGGCCTTCTGCGAGCCGGTGAACATGAAGTCGATGTCCCAGGCCTCGGTCTCCACCTGGGCTCCGGCCATCGACGACACCGCATCGACAAAGATCATGGCGTCGCTCTCTTGGCGGACCACCTCGGCGAGGTCGGCCAGGGGACTGAGCACACCGGTGGAGGTCTCATTGTGGGCCAAGGTCACCGCTTCGTACTTCTTGCGGCGCAGGGCCTGACGCAGCAAATCCGGGTCGATGGCTTGTCCCCAGGGCATCGCCACCTGGTCGACATCCAAGCCGCACGCCTTGGCGACGGTCATGAAACGCTCCGAAAAGGCGCCATTGGTCAGGCACAGCACATCTTTGCGCAGGCTCGAGCGCAGGGCCATATCCCACGACAGGGAACCGCTGGAGGTCACCACCACGACATCCCGCGAGGTGCGGAAGATCTTGGGCAGACGCTCCGCCACCGTGGCGTAGAGTGCCTTGAACTCCGGCGACCGGTGACCGATCGAAGGGCGGGTCATGGCCGCCAGAACCTCGGCCGGCACATGGACCGGTCCCGGCAGGAAAAATCGAATCTGCTCACTCATCGGTCCATCCTCTTTATTTCTCTCTCGAGCCGATGGCCGCTCCACGGTCCGCGCCCTAGGCGCCCGCTCCGACAGCCAATCGGAATCGCCATCTTACTGGTCAATCTGTGGTCAATTGAATCCGTGGTCAGAACAATCCGTGGTCGAACCAATCTGTCGTCGATCAATCCGTGGTCGAAGCTGCGTCTCGATCTTGCTTCCAAGGACGCGGGCGTCGCAACCTGGCCGCCAATTGCTCGGCCGTGCCGGTCCACAGAACCGTCGACCCCTGCATCACCCGCCAGCCAGCGTCCCCATGGCTCAGGCTGGGGGCCTCCACCTCACCTTCGACGAGCACCAGGGCACAGCCCCGAAAATGCTCCCTCAGGACATCCCGTAGCACCGCCGGGCCGCGCAGCGGTTTGACCGCCACCACCCGGTCCGAGGCGACGGAAACCGCCCGCATCACCCCATCGTCCGCGGCCTCAGCCAAACCATTGGGCAGCCCCGCCAGGGCTGCCTCAACGTCCGGATTCCACCGCAACCGGCCGACCCGCAGCCCTTCATGCCGCACTGCGGCGACCAGCTTCCCAAACTTTACCACCCCAGTCGAAATGCGCAACAGATGCTGTTTCATAGGCTCAAGAATAAAGCAGAATGGATTGTCGTTCGTCGTCAAAGCTGCGTTCGTCGTCCCGCCAACCGGCCATCCAAGCATCGAGGGCCGCGGTATCTCCGCTGTCGATGGCCCGCCGGGCCGTTGCCCCGCCGGTCAACAAATCGATGGCCGGTCGATCGCTGACAAACTCATAGGCTTGTTGCCGCCAGTTGAAGCGCTCCCCGAGCTGGCGCTTGAAAGCGGCCAGGATCTCGACGCCGCAACGGTAGGCCGGCAAGGCCGCGGCGTCGGTGGGCACCAGCAACACACCGCCGCAGGTCGCCCCGGCGTGTTTCTGAAATTGCGGCCGGAAATACGTCGGCAGGCAGCTTAGCCCTGGGATCCTGCGGGCAGCGAGCTCCTGCGCGAGGGCGGCCGGGTCCACTCCCGGCGCCCCAATGAGCTGGAACGGCCGGGTGGTGCCGCGGCCCTCCGACAGCTCGGTGCCCTCCACCAGGCAGCCGCCGGGATAGAGCACCGCCGTCTCGAGGGTCGGCATGTTGGGGGACGGCGCAATCCAAGGTAGCCCGGTGGCGGCCCAGTCCATGGCGCGGTGCCATCCTTCCATCGTCCAAATCTTCCACCCGCTGGGCCAACCACGCCGTTTGGCCTCCAAGGCCACCAACTCGCCCAGGGTCAAGCCGTGGCGGACCGGCGTATCAAAGGCCCCGACGAAGGAATCGAAGGGGGGCCGTACCCTGTTGCCCTCGACCACCACACCGCCCAAGGGGTTGGGACGATCCAGCACCCATACCTCGACCCCCGCCGCCAGGGCGGCTTCGGCTGCCCAAACGGCGGTCGCCACGTAAGTGTAGTAACGGCTGCCCACATCCTGCAGGTCGATGAGCAGCACTTGCAAACCGTCGAAGGCCGCGGCGGTCGGTCGCAGGGACTCCGCATCGTCGCCGTAGAGAGAGAGAATAGGCGCACCCGTCCAGGGATCGACTTGGTGATCGCTGGCCACCATATCCTGCTCAACGCCGTAGTAGCCGTGCTCCGGACCAAAAAGGGCCGTCGGCGGACCGGCGACCGAGGCTGCCAAGGCCAAGTGCAGGGGTCGGCAATCGGCGGTGACCGAGGCGCCGTGGGCCAGCAGCCCATAGGGCCTGCCCTCGAGCTCGGCGGCGGCCCCCAGAAGACGCTGGCATCCCGTGACCACGACCGGCGACATGGTCAAGCGTCCTGCGCCGCGGTCTCGGGCTGCGCTGCGGTCTCGGGCTGCGCCGCGGTCTCAGGCTTCGGCTCTGCGTCCGCCTCGCCCCGGCGATAGGCACCACTGCGTCCACCGCTCTTGCTGAGCAGCCGCAAGTCGGTGATCACTGCCCCCTTCTCCACCGCCTTGACCATGTCGTAGAGGGCCAGGGCAGCGTTGGAGCAGGCCATCATCGCTTCCAGCTCGGCGCCGGTGCGGGCGGTCACCACGACACTGGCTTCGATCTCGACCCCTTCGGCGATCGGTGAGATGACGACATCCACATGCTCCAGGTTCAACGTATGGGCCAGTGGGATGAGCTCATCGACCCGTTTGGCGGCCTGCATGCCCGCCAAACGGGCGACGGTGACCGCATCTCCCTTCGGCATGTCGTGCAGCCGTGCTACCGTCGTCGGGGCCAGCAATACCCGACACGCGGCGGCGGCAACACGGCGGGTGATGGCCTTGTCGGAAACATCGACCATCTTGGCGTTGCCTTGGGCGTCGAGATGGGAAAATGGGGTCGAAGGGCTCATTGCGATGCATTTCTCCTGTTATTAAAGAGGCGATTTAGAAATCGACCGAGGGTTTCCCATGCTAGCATCCGCCGCCCTCGGGGGGACGGTTTCCAGCCCAGGGCGGCCCACCCTGCGGCACCCTTTTGGCTTCGCTTTCGCGGCAACCACCAGCTAACCTTCGCTGAGCGACCGGATGCCGCAGATCAGGCGCCGCAACCCATATGCCGCAACCCATGCACCTGTCGATCATCATCCCAACCCTCGACGAAAGACCTGCCCTCGAGCGTCAGCTGCCGGGGCTTTTGGAACACCACCAAGAGGTCTGGATCAGCGACGGCGGCAGCCGCGATGGCGGCCCCGAATGGGCCCGCCAACACGGGGCCCAGGTGATTTATGGCCAAGCGCAGCGGGGACAACAACTGAATCGCGGCGCCGGCCAAGCCCAGGGCGACGTTTTCCTCTTTCTGCATGCCGACACCCGCTTGCCCGCGGACGCCGAGCAGCTCATCCGGCAGGCCATGCATCGGAAGGTCGTCGGAGGAGGCTTTCGCTTGCAATTCTCCGAGCCCGGGTCGCTTCTCCAGCTGACCAGCCGCATCATCAACCTGCGCAGCCGTTGGACGGCGTGTCCCCTGGGAGATCAAGCCCAATTCGTGCGGCATTCGGTCTTCCATGACCTCGGGGGGTACCGCCCTTGGCCGATCCTCGAGGATCTGGATTTTGCCCGCCGACTCAAGCGGCAAGGACCCACCGTGCTCATCCGGCAGCCGGTTGTCACCTCCGCTAGGCGCTACCTCCAGCGGGGTTTGGTACGGCAATTGCTCACCAACTGGCTGATCTTCGGACTCTATTTTGCCGGTGTCTCGCCGCACCGCCTGGGTCGACTCTACCGCCCGGGCACGGAAGATCCCGGAGCCACCCCGCCGCGGCCGGGCTGACAACCCTCGCTGGTTATCGTCCAGTCTTGGCCAAATCGTTGCCAAGCGGAGGCCCGTTGGAGCGAGCAAGGGGCGAGCGTCCGCCCCAGTCTGGAAGTCGTAAAAGAAAAAACTCCCACAATATCCGACCACAAGGGCTGGAACATCGTGGGAGCTTTTTCAGCGTCGAGGCATTCGGCTCGACGCGATGCCAGGCCTCGGGTATGGGAGATCCCTTCACCCAAAGGCCGTGGCAGGAATCAGCTGTTGACCGATTCCTTAAGCTGCTTGCCGGGCTTGAAGCGAACTGTCTTGCTAGCCGGAATGGTCATCGGCTCTTTGGTCTTTGGGTTACGGCCCTGACGCTCAGCGCGCTCGCTGATCTGAAAGGTACCGAAGCCCGGAACCTGAACCCGCTCGCCGCTGGCGAGGAGTTGGGCAATGTGCTCGAAGACTCCATCGAAGGCCTCGGCGGCTTCCTTCTTAGTCATGCTTTCGAGGTTGTACGCCAAGTTCTCAACGATATCGGCTTTGCCTGCCATCACTACTCCTTTACAGAATAAACCTAGGAATGACGCTCGTCTCAGGATGAGTCCGTGTCGGGGGGCGTCTCAAGCCAGGTGCACCACATATCTCTAGTCAAGCGAGGCCGGAGCCAAGTCTGACGAGGCAAGCGGAGGCAGGCTCGATCGACGCTGCTATCGAAGGCGAAAGATACGGTAACAATCGATGCCTGTCAATAAAAACTTCATAGTCCACAACCGCCACCCAGGCCATTTTCCTCTACTGTAGAGCCCGTTTGAGCCCGTTGCAGCACATGGACGGTGAAGCCGTCATGCTGGCCGGCGGGCATCATCCGCCAGCCCCCCGGGGCAAAGATGCCGTCACTCAGGGGAAAACGCAAATGTTCCTCCAGGGGCAAGGGGTGGAAGATTGGGTGATGGTGCAAGAATCGCTCGACCACCAGCTCGTTCTCCTCCGGCTCCAAAGAGCAGGTGATCACCACCAGATAGCCACCAGGCCGTACCTGAGGCGCCATGCCTTCCATCAGGCGAAGGGACTGGCGGCGCAGACGGCCAATTTCGTCGTCGCTGATGCGCCATTTGAGCTCGGGGTTCTTGCGCAGGGTCCCGGTGCCCGAGCACGGTAGGTCGAGGATGATGCGGTCGAAGCCGCCGCTGATGGCCGAGGCGCCGGCATCGGCCACCAGGATCGGTAGACGTCGGTCCAGGCGTCGCACGTTCTGCCGCAGGCGGTGCAGACGCTCGACGGAGACATCCGCCAAGAAGACCTTGGTCGTTGGCTCCGCCGCCAGGAGAGTGAATCCCTTGCCCCCCGGGGCCGCCGCCGCATCGAGAATTCGCTCACCGGGGCGGGGCGGAGGAATCAACGCCGCCGCCTGACTGGCCTCGTCCTGCAAATAGAAGGCCCCTTGCAAAAAGCTGGGGGAGTGCAGCGGGTTGCCTTGGCGCACGATGAGACCCACCGGCGACAGCGCCGACGGATCGACGGCAATGCCTTCGTCGATCAACGCTTCGGCCAGCATTTCGCGACCGCCACGGTCGCGAAATGCCAGCAGCTGCAAGCTCTTCGGTCGGTTGTTGGCGTCGAGCAGTGCCTCGGCTCGCTGTCGGCCCAGCCGCTCGACCCAGCGCCGAACCAGGAAATCCGGATGGCTCTTCTCGATGGCCAGACGGCGGATCGGATCTTTTTCCTGCACCGGCCAGGCGTCGAGGGACGGCTGGCGGGCAATGCGTCGCAACACCGCGTTGGTGAAGCTGGCACCGCCACGATGGGTCAAACGTCGGGCGTGCTCGACCCCTTCGCTGACCACCGCGTGGTGGGGAACCCGATCGAGAAACAGCAACTGATAGGCCGCCACCCGCAGGGGTGCCAGCAAGGCGGGTTCCACCTTGGCCAGCGGACGGTGGCTGGCCTGGCTGAGCACGCTGTCGAGACGGCGTAGCCAGCGCAGGGTGCCGAGGGAAAGCTCCCGCAGCAACCCGTGGTCCTGCTCGTCGCAGCGGGCCAGGGCGCTGAGCAGGAACTCCTGGGATGGCGCTCGACTGGCCAGGGTTCGCTCCACCACCCAGGCCGCCGAGACACGCACGTTGTCCTGGGAGGTACGACGCCGATCGATACGACGTCCACTGAAAGGCTTCTTGGGCGCCAGAGATGGCACTTGGACACGGCGTCTCTTCATAGGTAACACGGCTTGCTTGGCTGCGGCTTGAATCATTTCGCGGCCGCCCCCGAGAGAATCTCGTGACGGTCGGTAAAGCGCTCGCCGCCTTGCAGGCGCTCCCCGTTGACGAACTGCACCGCCGACAGGGCCTTCTTGCCCGCCGCCTGTAAGTGCTCGATTTCCAAGATGGTACCACCACCGCATTGCACCGCCAGACGGTCCTGACGCAGCCCCAAAAGACTTCCCGGCTCGGCCCCTTCGCCGCTCCCCGCCGGTCGTGCCGCCAGGATCTTGACCCGGCGTCCCGCCAAGTCGGTGCTGATTCCGGGCCAAGGGGTGAAGGCACGCCAATGATCATAGATCTTTCGGGCGCTCCAACGCCAATCGATGATCCCATCGTCCTTGCTCAACCGCGGTGCGACGGTGGCCTGCCCGTGGTCCTGTGGGGTGGCTTCGAGATCTCCCTTGGCCAGCCGGCGAAGGGTTTCCACCAGGGTCGTCGCCCCGAGGACGGCCAGGCGCGGCGCCAACTCGGCGCTGGTTTCGTCCTCACCGATGGCCAGCTCCGCCTGCAACAGCACGGGTCCACTGTCGAGGCCACGCTCCATCAACATGGTGCTGACGCCGGTCTTCGGATCGCCATGGGCGATGGCCCCTTGGATGGGGGCGGCGCCACGGTACTTGGGCAGCAACGAGGCGTGCACATTGACGCAGCCCAGACGCGGCAAATCCAGTAGGGGTTGGCGGAAAATCTGACCGAAGGCCACCACCACCGCCACATCGGGCCGGGGGTTGGCGATCTTGTCCATGAAGCTCGCTTCCCGCACCCGTTCCGGTTGCAAGATCGCCAACCCCTCTCGGCGGGCGGCGGCGACCACCGGTGGATCGGTCAGCACCTGGCGACGGCCCACCGGCCTCGAGGGCTGCGAAATAACCCAATCGGGACAGAATCCAGCTTCTACCATGGCCAGCAGGGTCGGGACAGCGAAGTCGGGAGTGCCAAAAAATAAGCAGCGCATCGTCGAGGTGACCTCAGTCCTCAGCCACGCGCCCGCGCTCGATCTCTTCGAAGTAGTCCACCGGCACCAAGACGTCACGGGGTTTGCTGCCCTGGGCGGGACCCAGCAGCCCGTCCGCCTCCAACATGTCGATGAGCCGTGCGGCCCTCGAGAAACCGACCCTCAGACGGCGCTGCAAGAAGCTGGCGGAGCCCATCCGTTCCGCCACCACCAGGCGCGCGGCTTCATCGAAGAGCTCGTCGTCGCCCCCGCCGCCGCTGCCTCCGGAGGATTCCTCGCTCTCCGGCGCCTTGAGAATGTCGAGGTCCAGATCGGGCTTGCCGCGCCGTTTCAACCAGCGGATCAACGACGCGGTTTCCTGCTCACTGATGTAGGCACCGTGCAGACGTCGCACCCGCGAGGTGCCCGGCGCCACAAACAGGGCGTCGCCCTTGCCCAGCAGCTTTTCGGCCCCCACCTGGTCGAGAATGGTGCGCGAGTCATGGCGTGTCGCCGTGGCGAAGGAGAGACGACAGGGAAAATTGGCCTTGATCGTTCCGGTGAGCACGTCCACAGACGGCCGTTGGGTGGCGACGATGAGGTGGATACCGACGGCCCGCGCCATCTGTGCCAAGCGGGCGATCGATGCTTCCACGTCCGACGACGACACCATCATCAGGTCCGCCAGCTCGTCGATGATGATGACGTAGTAGGGCAGGGGCTTGAAGTCTTCGGGCTTGAACTCGCTCTCGACCTCCTTCAAAGCCAGGCGCTTGCGTTCCTTCGGATCGCGGATGGCGCGATTGTAATAAGCGATGGAGCGCACATGCAGCTCCGCCAACAGGCGGTATCGCCGCTCCATCTCCCCCACCGCCCAGCGCAGGGCGTTGGCCGCCTTTTTGGGTTCCATCACCACCTCGGTCTTGAGGTGCGGAATATCGGCATAGACCCCGAGCTCGATGCGTTTGGGATCGATGAAAATAAACTGCACCTCATCGCGGGTGGCGCGGTAAAGGATCGAGGTGATCATGCTCTGCAGGCCGACACTCTTGCCCGCACCGGTGGCACCGGCGACCAACAAATGCGGCATGGTGGCCAAATCCGCATAATACGGGCGGCCGTGCATGTCGACTCCGATGGCCATGGTCAGCACCGACTTGGACTGGCGAAAGGTGTCGTCGTCCAGCATGTGTCCCAAGTGGATGATCGAGCGCGTCTCGTTGGGAACTTCCAGACCCAAGGTCGAGCGACCGGGCATGCGGTCGATGCGCACCGATTCCGCCTTCAGGGCGAGGGCCAGGTCGTCCTGCAAGTTGACGATGCGGCTAACCTTGATGCCAGGAGCGGGTTGGAACTCGAAGACGGTGATCACCGGCCCCGGATTGATGCGCTCGATCGTACCCTCGATGCCGAAATGCTCGAAGGCCTGGCGGATCACCTCCCCCAGGCGGACCAATTCGTCCTCGTCGTGTACTTTTTTGGTCACCTCGGTGCACAGCAAATTGACCGGCGGCAACTCACTGACCATCAGCTCATCGGCCTCGAAGGCCAGGCTTTCCTGCTGTGGCTGCGGCACCCCAGGGGCCTCGTCGGCGGGGCCGACCGCCGGCGGCACATGGCGACGCAGGGCCGCCGGCCGCAGCTCGCTGACGACCTCTTCCCGTGGCGCCTCGGCATCGACCGGGTGCGCCGCCGCCGGGCGTATCCGCCGCACGGCGAAGTGGCCTTCCCCTTCCTTCTTGCTGACCCGCAGGCGGTCGAGGGACGGTTCCGGCGTCGGCCCGCCGTCGAGCCGCTGGGGGCCGGAACCGGGGCCACGCAGTACCTTCTCGGCGATGGGATCAGCCTTGGTCCCCGACTGGACGCTCCTCTCAGCGACCTTCTCCGCGGCGCTCTTTTGCAGCCCGTCGTAAGCCTTGCCGCCTGCTTTGGCGCTTGACTTGACCCCGGCCTTGGTGGGCGCCGACGCCTGTCCGGATTCCTGGCCTTGCCGCAGGTGGTGGCGGATGACCCGCCGTTTGGCGGCGCTTTCCCGTCGCCGCTTGCGACGTTGAGCCCAGCGCAAACGCAAGGTGTCGGCGAGACGAAGGCATTGCCGCCGCAGGACAAAAAAGAGCTCGCCCAGGGTAGCTTGCATGGCCAGGCTGCCGCCCACCACCACGATGGTCGCCAAAACGATGAAGGCACCTGCCGGATGGAACCAGGAGGCCAGAAGCTCGGCCAGAAGCGTCCCCAGGCCGCCGCCGGAGGGCATCGGCTGGTCGTGCCAGCGAATATCCCCCAGCACCAGCTGCAACATGGCGGGAACGGCAGGGAACAAGGCCAGCAGGCCGAGGGTACGAGCCGCACCTTCGGGGCCCTTGCGCTTGGTCAAGCGACGCCAAGCCATGACGGCGATGCTGGCCGGTAGCAAAAAGATGGCCAATCCCAGGAAGGCGAACCCAAGGGCAGCGATCTGGGCACCGAAGGGCCCGACCAAGTTGTGCACCGGCGCCGAGGTATCGGCGACAAAGTGAAAGACGCTGGGATCGCGGGGACTGTAGCTCACCAAGCTGCCGGTGAGCAGCACGACCACAGCACACAACAAGACGCCAAAGATCTCGTTGCCTTTCTCGGGGGTCAGCCCGAGGCGGGGGATTTGCTTACGGGTCTGGGTGGCGGCGGTCGGCATGATCTCTCTTCGATATGTTGGACTGGTTGGACTGGAATGTTGCACCGGAATGGAGCACCGGCGGACCGCAGTACCGGAAGACCGCAATGCACCGCGGACGATAAAAGCGCCTGTCAATGCGCCTGTTTGAGCTGCGCCGGAATGACCTTGCTCCGGTCCAGGGGGCCAGCCCCGGCGTCGCGAAACCTCTAGCTTCAACCTCTGCATGAGCAATCAGGTGCTAACTTGGCATGAATCCTAGCACTTTCTGGTGTCTTGTCCAACCTCAGGGGGCGGCAGAATGTCAGGTAAGACCCCGCAAGTGGTACCACCCTGGGACGATTTTCGAAGCGATCCATGGCTGACGATGCGATGGGTTTCGACGGCCCGGGATCGACGGAGCCGGCGGTCGCAGCTCGGGCTGGTGCAGCCGGCGGCCGAGGGGCTAGCGCCGCGGCTCCTTGCCGGGCCCCTGGAGGATGGCGTCCGCATGGGCTACGGAGGCGGCATAAAGGACACGAAACTCTTCTAAATCCAAGGTCTCTGCCCGGCGTCCACCATCGATGGCGGCGGCCCGCAGAACGTCGGCGGCCACTGCTTTGCCCCAACCGCTGGCCAGGCAATTACGCAACGTCTTCCGTCGATGGCCAAAGGCCAGGTGCACTAGCCGGCGAAAGGCCAGGCGTTCATCCTGCGGCGCACCGCTCTGCAGCTCGAAACCGACATAGGCGGCGTCCACCTTGGGGGGCGGTCGGAAACTTTGGGCCGGTAAAGTCCCCAAATAGCGGACTTTGGCCTGCGCCGCCACCAAAACGCTCAGGGCGCCGTAGGCTGCGTCGCCGGGATGTGCCACCAAGCGTTCCGCCACCTCCTTCTGCACCATGAAGGCAGCGCGATCGATCACCTCCCCATGGGACAGCACGGCCTCGATGAGGTGGGTCGCCACATTGAAGGGTAAGTTGCCGGTGATCAGTGTCGGTTTCGGCAGCCGCTGCCAGGGGAAACGGCGAGCGTCGGTCACCACGATCGACAGCCGCGGGTCCGGCAAGGCACGCTTTAGGTGGAGGGCCCACTCTTCGTCCACCTCGAGGGCGATCAACCGGGCGCCCAGGCGCAATAGCTCAGCGCTCAAGACGCCGCCGCCGGGGCCGATCTCGACGACCCGCCGTCCCGCCGGTTGCAAATAGTCGAGCAAGGGACGACACATCCCGCCGCCCCGCAAGTGGTGTTGTCCAAAACGTTTCTTGAGACTCGGCTTTGCCATCGGCCGATGATAGCCGCTGCCGACGCCCCTGGATAGCCGAGCGGTGCCAGCCGACATGACCACCTTGGCCGGTGGCAGCGCGTCAATATGGCGCCCCGCCCCTTTCCGAGATGGGCCACGGCAACGTCACGCCGCCACCATGGTAACTTCCCCCCCCTGGCACATGCCTTGCAGCTCGCCATTGTGTTGCCGAGCCGCCTCTGTCGGAGGCGTGCCTGCCCGCAGCCCGGCCCTCGAGGTCTGGAGCCTGTGATCCGATATGCCCGTCGGACCGCCCACGGCGGACGACCGTACGCAGATTTTGTCGGTGTCGAGCACCGACAGTTGGCCAGGGAGAGCACCAGCCCATGGAAGTGGAAACGACCCCAGACATCGCCAGCCTGACACAGGAGGTCGAGCGTGAAACGCTGACCTTGAAACGTGTCGAGACCGAAATTCGCAAAGTGATCGTCGGCCAGGACTACCTGGTGGACCGCCTGCTCGTCGGCCTTCTCACCCGTGGCCACTTGCTCATCGAAGGGGTCCCCGGCCTGGCAAAAACCCTGGCCGTCAAGACCCTGTCGCGCACCTTGCACATCGACTTCCAGCGCATTCAGTTCACCCCCGATTTGCTGCCGGCGGACCTCATCGGCACCTTGATCTATGACCAGAAAAAGGGCGAGTTCCAACCCCGCAAGGGCCCCATCTTCAACAACATCGTATTGGCGGACGAGATCAATCGTGCCCCCGCCAAGGTGCAGTCCGCGCTGCTCGAAGCGATGGAAGAACGCCAGGTGACCCTCGGCGACACCACCTACGAGCTGCAGGACCCGTTCATGGTGCTGGCCACCCAGAACCCCATCGAGCAGGAGGGCACCTACCCCCTGGCGGAGGCCCAGGTGGACCGCTTCATGATGAAGCTCAAGCTCACCTACCCGTCGCGCTCCGAGGAAGAAGAGATCCTCAATCGCATGCTGGTGGAGCAACACCTCGACGTGCACGCCCTGCTCGATCGCCAGCGACTGCTAGAGCTGCGCCAGGTCACTGACCGCGTCTACCTCGACGCCAAGATGCGGCGGTACATCATCGACCTGGTGACCGCCACCCGTGACCCCCGGGCCTGCGGTTTCCCGGATTTGGCGGATCTCATCGCCTTTGGCGCCTCACCCCGCGCCACCCTCTTTTTGGCCCGAGCGGTCAAGGGTCTGGCCTTGGTGCGCGGCCGCGGCTACGTGATCCCCGAAGATGTCAAGGAAGTGGCGCCAGACGTATTACGCCACCGTATCGTCACAACTTACGAAGCCGAGGCAGAGGAGATCACCACCGACGCCGTCGTCGCCCGCCTGCTCGACCGCGTGGAAGTCCCTTGATTCCGTCGACTACACTCTGATCACGCCCAAGGAATCCCACGACGTGTTTGGATTTTTTCGACGCCCAACAACACCCCCGAGCGAAGATCGCCCCCTCTTGCCCGCCGACCTGGTGCGCAAGGTACGGCGTATCGAGATCTCGACCAAGCGCCTGGTGGACCAAGGGGTGGCCGGTGACTATCACTCCGCCTTCAAAGGCCGCGGGGTGGAATTCGCTGAAGTACGACCCTACGAGCCAGGTGACGAAATTCGTACCATCGACTGGAACGTCACCGCCCGCATGGGGCACCCCTACGTCAAGCGCTACATCGAAGAGCGCGACTTGACGGTCTTCACCGCCGTCGATGTCTCCGGCAGCTTGCAATACGGCTCCCGGGCCATTCTCAAGCGGGAGCTGGCGGCGGAGATCACCGCCTTGCTGAGCTTCGCCGCCCTGCGCAATCAGGATCGGGTCGGCGCCGCCCTGCTGGGGGAGAATCTGGAGCTCTTCCTGCGTCCCAACCGACGGCGCAATCAAGTCCTACGCATTCTGCGGGAAGTCCTGCTGCGGCCGGCCGGCGGTGGTACCAACCTGGAACGGGGCCTGGGTCAGATGCTCAAGAGCCTCAAACAGCGCTCGGTGCTCTTCCTCATTTCAGACTTTCTCGACTCCCCCCTCAGCACCTCCCTCAAAGCGGCGGCCTCGGCCCATGACCTAGTGCTCATCGAGCTCTACGACCCTAAGGATCATCAATTGCCCCGTACCGGCCCGGTTGTCCTCCGGGACGCCGAGACCGGTCGCTTGGTGACCGCCAGCGGCCGCCAGTTGGCTCGGCAGCTCGGTGATCAGCGCCGGGCCCAACGGCAAGAGATGGTACAGCTGGTGCGCAAGCTCGGGGTCGATCATCTGACCCTGCGGACGGATCGACCGTATCTATCGAGCTTGGTGGGCTTCTTCGAGCAGCGGCGCCGGAGGTATCAGCGATGAGAATCTTTGCCGCCGGTCTCTGTCTTGCCCTGCTTTGCGCTCCGCTCGCTTGGAGCCAAGAGCCCGCCGCTACGACGTCCACCGATGCCAGCCCCGCGGCCACCGACGGCCCGGCGGACGGCGGGCCGGCGGACGGCGGGCCGGTGGAAGGCGGGCCGGTGGACGAAACCTCGACCTCCGCCCTCGAGGCCCAAGCCGGCGGCGGCGTCGGCCAGTTGGAAATCACCCTCGAGCCCAGCCAGATCACCGTCGGCGATCGCGTCGACGCCGACTTGACCTTGGTTTGGATGGGGCCCGAGCCCTTGGAGCCACCCCGCTTCCCCACCTGGCAAGATACCTGGGGCGACGGTGAGGTGCTGCAGCAGGGCAAGGTGGAGAGCAGCGTCGACGGCAGTGGCCGTCGAATCTATCGTCAGCGGCTGTTGCTCACCGCCTTCGAAGTCGGCGACGTGGAGCTGCCACCGGTGACGGTGGTCATTCCCCTGGAGGACGGTAACGCCGAGATCAGCAATCGCCAGGCGGTCACCTTCAGAGTCGACTCGGTGCTGCCGCCGGAACCCGACGCCAGCAATGACGGCAGCGACGACGCGCCGCCCCAAGATCCGACATCCGCTGAGGCCGCGGCGGTCCTGGCCCCCAAGCCCCCCGCGCCGCCCCGTGCCTTGCCCCAACAGGCCAGCTTCTATTGGACCACCGGTGCCTTGGCGCTGCTCAACCTGGCCGCCGCCTTCCTACTCCTGCAACGCAGCAAGCTCTCGGCCTTGGCCGGTGGCGAGTTGGCGAGGCCCCAGCTGCCACCCCTCGAGGCCCTGCTGCGCCATCTCGATGGCGTCGACGCCCGGGCCGGCTCGGAGCCCGTGCACACCGCCATCAGCCTGTCCTTGCGCCACTACCTGGGGCGCCGCTTGGCCTGGAATGCGGCGGGCAGCACCAGCAGTGAAATCCAACGGCAGCTGCGGCGTAGCGAGATCGCCCCGAACCTCAGCCAGCGCCTGTTGCAGCTGTTGAAAGCCTGCGATCAAGTCAAGTTCGCCCGCCAGGAAGTCAGCGACGCGGTCAACGCGGATCGCCTGGCGCAAGCCCGCGACCTGGGTCGTCAGCTCGAAACCCTGTTGGCCCCGCCCCCCGTCGCATCGAACCACGAGGTGACAAAACCGGCGGCAGCTCAGGCGGCGCCTCAGTCGGCGACCCCTCCGGAGGCCCGGCGATGAGCAACTTGCCCAACTTCCAAGACCCTTGGATTCTGTTGGCCCTACTGACCTTGCCGCCCCTCGCCTGGTGGCGGCACCGTCAACGGGGCCACGGCGCCCTCACTTACAGCTCCCTGCCCGCCGTTGCGGGGGGCAGTTGGCGACTGCACTTGCCGTTCTACCTGCGACTTGTCGCCTTGGGCCTGTTGATCGTCGCCCTGGCACGGCCGCAATTCGGCTTCACCCGCGAAGAGAACCTCACCGAAGGCATCGATATCCAAGTGGTGCTGGATATTTCCGGCAGCATGGCGGCGGAGGACTTTCAGCCGCGCAATCGGTTGACCGTCGCCAAGGATGTGATGCGGGAATTCATCGACAAACGGGTCGGCGATCGCATCGGCATCGTCATCTTCGCCGGTCGCTCCCTGACCAAGGCGCCGCTGACCTCAGACCATCAAATGTTGCAGTTCCTTCTCGATTCCATCGAGCTCAACACCCTGCCAGACGGCACCGCCATCGGTTTGGCCCTGACCAACGCCGCCGCCCGCCTCAAGGACAGCGCCGCCAAGACCAAGATCGCGGTCCTGGTGACCGACGGCGTCAACAACGCCGGCAATGTCGACCCCGACGCCGCGGCCGCCCTTTGCGAGGGTTTGGGTATCAAGGTCTACACCATCGGCGTCGGTACCTCCGGAACGGTGCCCGTGCCGGTACAGGTGCGCGGCCTGGGGGGGCGCATCGAAACCCGGCGCATGGCGATGAACGTCGAGGTCGACGAAGAGCTGCTGCAGAAGATCGCCGAGCGCACCGGCGGCCAGTTCTTCCAGGCCACCGATCCCCAGAGCCTGCGGGCCATCTTCGACGAGATCGACGAGCTCGAAAAAACACCCCTGGAGACCAAACGCTACATCCGCTACAAAGAATCCTTCCAACCGCTGGTTTACGCCGCCCTGGCGTTCCTCTTCCTGCCCTTGCTGCTGGCCAGCCTCGGTTGGACCGTCGAGCCATGAGGCAGCACCGATGATCTTCGCCCACCCACAATGGCTTTTTCTGTTGCTCGCCGTCCCGTTGGTGGTCGGCATCGCCGCCCTGTGCTGGCGGCGGCGCCTCAACGCCACCGCCGCCTGGGCGTCCCGCGGCCTGTGGCATCGTCTGCTGGCCGGATATCAACCTTGGCGCCTGGTCGTATCCTGCGCCGCCCTGGGATTGGCCTTCGCCGGTCTTGTCCTGGCCCTGGCCCAACCCCGCTGGGGGCAGGGCGAGCAACAGGTGGAGCGGCAAGGGGTCGATGTGGTGATCGTCCTCGACACGTCGTTGTCGATGGCCACCAACGACGTGCAACCCAATCGCCTGTGGGTGGCCCAAACCCTGGTCCGCCAGCTGGTGGAAGCCCTGCCGGGTAACCGCATCGCCCTGGTGCAAGCCGAGGGTGACGGCGTCGTCATGGTGCCCCTCACCGCCGACGTGGCGGTGATCGATCTGTTGCTCGACGCCGTCTTGCCCGGCTCCTTGCCGACCCCCGGAACCGAGCTGGCGGCCGCCGTGCGGCGTGCCTCCGAGCTGTTCCCCGAAGCGGAAGAGAAGCATCGGGTGATCGTCATGCTCAGCGACGGCGAAGACCACGGCAAAGAGCTGACGGAAACCGCCGAAACCCTGCGGCAGCAAGGCACCGTGCTGCATGCCATCGGCGTCGGCACGCTGCAAGGCAAGCCCTTGGAGGTGCCGCGGCTGGAAGGTGGTGGCGGCCTCGAATACAAACGGGATCAAGGGGGCAATATCGTCGTCAGCCGCCTGGTGGAGACCTCCCTGGAGTCCTTGAGCCGCGAGACGGGGGGCCTGTACTTGCGGGCCGACGGCGCCGCCACCCGCCTGGCGCCCATCGTCGAGCGCATTCAGGGCATGGAAAAACGAAGTTTCGGCTCCGAAGTCGTCAATACCCTGGAGGAACGCTTCCAATGGCCCTTGGCTTTGGCTGTCCTGGCCCTACTGCTGCAATTGGCCTTGCCGCCTTTCGCCGCCGAGGAGAACTGGTGATGGCGCCGCTCTCCAAATTCTTGCTGGCCGTCTGCCTTTCGATCGCCTTCGGTCCGAGTGCCGTGGCGGCCCAAACACCCCAACCTCCGGGGTCGCCGCAACCCCCAGGGTCCGAGGCGCAAGCTGCGCCAGCCGACGGGAGCGCTGAGCCTTCGGACGGAGCTCCATCCACCGACGGCTGGCTCGACCGTTGGCTCTATAATGCCCGCGAACGGACTCAGCGGGCCCTCGAGGCCCAAGCTTCCGGACGCGATGCGAGCCCAGCCCTCGAGACCGCCATGCAGCTGAGGGATGGCGATGCCTTGAGTCGCTACAACTCCGGCACCGGTTATTTGCAGTCCGACCAGCCGCAAGCCCTACCCCTTTTGCAAGGGGCAGCCGAGCAAGCCGACGGCGATGCCGACCCGAGCTTCGCCGCTGACGCCCATTACAACCTCGGCAACGCCCAACTGGGCCAAAAGGACTTCGAAAGCGCCATCGAATCCTACAAATCGGCCCTGCGACAGCGTCCCGACCTGAAGGATGCAAAATTCAACCTGGAGCTGGCCCGTCGCCTGTTGAAGGAGCAGCAGGAGCAGCAAGACCAGGACCAGCAGGACCAGGATCAGCAAGATCAGCAGGACCAGCAAGATCAGCAGGACCAGGACCAACAAGAGCAGGACCAGCAGGACCAGCAGAACCAGCAGGACCAGCAGGACCAGGACCAGGACCAGGACCAGCAGGACCAGCAGGACCAGCAGGACCAGCAGGACCAGCAAGACCAGCAGGACCAGGACCAGCAGGATCAGGAGCAGCAAGTTCAAGATCAGCAGGAGCAGCAAGACCAGCAGCAGCCCCAAGAGCAGCAGCAAGAAAGTCCGTTGCCTCAATTCAAGGATCTGCCCGATATGAGCGCCGAAGAGGCCGCCGCCATGCTCGAAGCCATCGAGAACATGGAACGGGAGCAGCGGCGTCAAGAAGCCCTGGAAGCGGCCAAGGCGAATACGGGACGCAAGAAGGACTGGTGATGCGCGGCACCCCTGACATGCGATGGCAGCGGCGCCTCCGGGTCCTATCCTGGGTTCTGGGCCTCAGCCTGTGGCTCAGCGGCCCTGGCATCGCCGAGCGCCGGGTCAGCGTCGAGCTCGAGCCCGCCCCCAGCGTCGGCCTCGACGAGCTGGCGGTGCTGCGGATCAAGATCGAAGGCGGAGTCACCGGACCCCAAGGGCAACCCCATTTCGAGCTCGACAACTTCCGCCTGATCAGCGGCCCGGCCAAGTCCACCAGCATCAGCTTCGTCAACGGCGCCTCCTCTAGCTCGATGACCCTGAGCTGGCAACTCCAGGCCCTGGCCGTAGGTCAAGCCAAGGTGCACTCCATCGCGGTGCGGCTCGGTGACCAGACCTACCGCCTGGACGACCAACAGGTGACGGTGATCGAGAATGCCCCGGTGCGGCAGCGTCGGCGGCGCAGCGATCCCCTCGACAACTTCTTTTCCAACGACCCCTTCTTTTCCCGTCGCGACGACTCCCGCTTGCAGCGCCGCCAGCGTCGTCGCGAGCCCAGGGAGCCGCCGGAGATTTTCCTGCGGGCCGAAGTGGAGCCCGCCCGCCCCTACGCCGGACAGCAGGTGACCTACACCCTCTACCTGTTCACCCAGGTGGACGTGCGGTCTGTCAATCCCGAGACCTTGCCGACCTTTGAGGGTTTCTGGAAAGAAGACATCCCGCAGCCGGACCAACTGGCGCCGCAGATGGTGCAACGGGACGGCAAGCAATTCGGACGTGTCGTCTTGCTGCAACGGGCCCTCTTCCCGCGCCGCGCCGGGCGTCACGAGATCGAGCCGATGGTGGCCACCCTGGCGGCCCTGATCCCCGACTCCGGCCCCTTCGGCTCGCTGGTGCCCCGCGCCCAGGAGATACGCCGGAGCAGCAATCGGGTGGTCATCGATGTGCAAGAGCTGCCACCACCACCGCCCGGCTTCCAGGGGGCGGTGGGACGCCTGCGCCTGAACGCATCCCTCGAGCCCAGCAACCTCGAAGTGGGCGACGCCACGACGCTCACCCTGCGACTGGATGGCAGTGGCCACCTACAGGGCATCCCGGCTCCGGTGCTTCCCGAGATCCCCGGCGTGCGCATGTTTCCACCGCAACAACAAAGCTCCGAAAGTCTGTCCGGGGAAGTGGTGCGCGGCGAAAGAACGTGGAGCTTCGTCTTGGTGCCCGAGAAACCAGGATCCTGGCAGGTTCCGGCCATCGAGATCCCCTACTTCGATCCCCGGCGTCAACGCTACGACGTGGCCCGCAGCGAGGCGATGCCGCTGGAGGTGCGGGGCGCCACCCAACACGCCAAGGACAGCGGTCAAACGATCGACCTACACCCCATCCGCACGGCGGCGCTTCCCGCCGTCGGGGGCGGCAACGGCAACGGCAAACTGTCACCCTGGCTGCTCGGCCTACCCTGGGTGTTGGTCTTGGGCCTTTGGCTCGGGCGTCGACAAGGCGACGGTCATAGCCACGGCGCCAGCCGGCGCCAGCTGCTCAAAAGCATCGAGCACGCCAAGGAGGAGGATCAACCGCGACGCGTGGCGGCCATCTTGGAAGATGCATGGCGCCATTTCCTCGAAGATCGCTGGCAAATTCCCCCCGGTACGGCGAGCCCACAATGGGGCCCACTGCTGAGCGCCAAGGGCGTCCCTCAGACCACCGCCGACGAGCTCATGCAACTGGCAGACGACCTGCACTACCTTCGTTACGCCCCCAAACTTTCGACCACCGACGGGCTGCGCAGTGAGCTGATCGAGCGCTGCCGCCGTTTGCTCAAGCGACTGCGGTGAGAGAGGGCGACCCCACCGTGAATAGACATCCTAAAGATCGACGAGTCAATGCTCTCTTCGGTCTGTTGGCCCTTGCCGCTTCGGCCCTGACCGCCATCGGCGCCGTAGGCACCGGCCCTGAGCGAGATCCTGTGGCGGCCCTCAGGGAAGGTAACCGGCTGTTTCGCAACGGTCAGCTCGAAGAAGCCGTAGCGACCTATCGCAGCGGTTACTCGCCCGCCGCTCCGCACCCCACGCTGGCCTACAACTTGGGCACCACGCTGCACCATCTCGACCGACTCCCCGAGGCCATCCTCTGGTATCGCCGTGGCGGCGACTCTGCGGACCCCTGGTTGGAGGAAAATCTCTGGCTCGCCCGCCGTAGCCTGGGAAGCCAGTCCCTGCCCGCCGCCGGGTTGCTCGGCCACCTCTCCGGCCAAACCCGCTGGCTCGAGATGCTGGCGGTGGCCGCCGGATGGCTGAGCTTCGTCGCTCTGCTACTTTTCCCTCGGCTACCCGGATGGTCCTTGCTGAGCGCCGCCCTGTTGGCGGTGGTCCTCTACGCCGGGGCCGCGGCGCTGCATCGCTGGGGGCCGGCTCCCGCCGTCCTCTTGCAGGACTGCTCCACACCGGTCGGCGATCTCCCCGCCGGAACCGAGGTCTGGGTACAACGGGCCGGCGATGCGTGGCGCCTCGCCGGCTCCGGCAACGGTTTTTGCCCCCTAGAGCATGCCGAGTTGGTGATCCCGCGGCCCTGAAGTCGCCTCCAGTGATAAATTTCGGGTAAAATCCCACGCGTCGGCCTCTCAATGCCTTATCAACTCCTTAGCGGCCGTGGCCCGCGGACACCGAGACGTGACGATTGAAATCCACTCCATCGATACCCACCGCATGGAGGCGTTCCTCGAACGTCGCCGGGCGGTCATCGCGTTTTCGAGCGAGATGAGCCTGGCCGACAACCTGGCGGAGATCCTGCGCAAGGCCAATGAGTTCGTGCCTTCTGAGGCCGGCTCGATCCTGCTCGACAACCCCTTGGCGAAGGGGCCGGAGCGGCACCAGAACTTCCTGACCTTCGTCGCCGCCTTCGGCGAAAAGGCCACTGCTCTGGTGGGTCGTGAGATCAGCGCCGAACAAGGGATCGCCGGTCATGTCTATCTGACCGGTGAGCCCTACAACGCCTCCAATACCCGCCGGGACGCCTTCTTCTTCAGTGGCGTCGACGAAGAGACCGACTACCAAACCCATTCCCTGGTGGCGATTCCGGTACGCATCGGTCAAGAGGTATGCGGTGTGCTGGAGCTGATGAACCGTCGCGGTGCCCCGGAATACAGCAATGAAGACCGCAACCTGCTGCACATCTTCGCCGGATATATTTCCATTTCCATCCAAAACGTCCTCGACGGACGCCGCGCCCAGGAGCTCGCCAAGCGCGACAACCTGACCGGTCTGTTCAATGACCACTACTTGCACGTCGCCCTCACCCGGGTCATCGGCGACTGCCTGCAGGATGATGTCGACATGGCGGTGCTGTTCCTCGACTTGGACTATTTCAAGTCGGTCAACGACACGCACGGTCATCTGGCCGGTAGTCAGGTCTTGCGGGAGGTCGGCCACCTGCTGAAATCCTACGTCGGCAACGGCGAGGGACTCGCTGCCCGCTACGGCGGCGACGAATTTGTCCTGGTCCTCCCCGGGGTGTCGCTAGAGCGGGCCCTCGACGTGGCGGAAGCGATCCGTGAGCACATTGTCCGCCATTCCTTCTGCGCCAAGTCCGGCGATATCCAACGGGAACCTCTGCACCTTTGCGGCCTCACCAGCTCCATCGGCGTGGCCAGTCTGAAACACCACATCGAGCCCGATCTCTCGGTAAAAGAATGTAAGAGCAATCTCCTGCGCTTGGCGGATACCGCCATGTATATCGCCAAACGGACCGGGCGCAATCGCACCGCAGTGGCCGCCGAGCCGGTTCAACGCCGCAGCTCCGTCGGCGTCGCCAAGAGCTGATACCCAACCTCCGAGGTGCACAGCTAGTCGCCTCCATTGGCCAGAAGCCAGGCGATTGAGTCAACATTTCGAGAGCCATGGCTTGCGGTCGATGAGCCGCCTCGTCGGGTCCCGTAAGGGGCCCGCTAGATCCCCGGCGTCCCGTAAGGGGCCCGCTAGATCCCCGGCGTGGCCCAAGGGGTGTGACCGTCTCCCCAGCGCCTGCGGAAACGGTGGAGCTGGGGGCGGGGGCGGCCCTGGCGGAGGGATTTATCGATTGTGATATGCTGCGAAGACATCGTGACGCGCTCGGCCATCCTGCAGCTCGTCAGACCGCGGCGCGTCACACCGCGGCCCGTCACAGCGCGGCCCGTCATACCAAAGCCATGAATCCCTCACCACACCATCGCCCCGCCAAGACGACGTCCCTTCGCAGGCGGGATTCCACTTGGGGCCGTCGTGGGTCACGCCCTAGCCTGCTGTCACTGGCCACCGTCTGTTGGGCGCTGATGGCGCTCTCGACAACCCCCGGCCAGGCGACCGTCTATGTGGCGATGCCCGACAGCGACTTGGCGGACGGCGCTCCGCTGATCGTCTTGGGGCAGATCGTCGAAGTGTCCCCCTGGGGCGACGGCGGGCGCCCCCAAACCCGCTACACGTTGGCTGTCGATGAGGTCCTCAAGGGTAGCTGGCACCAACCTGACATCAGGATCGACTTGCCCGGCGGGCGCGGTAGCAACGGCATGCTCTGGCAAGTCGCCGGCACCCCGGGTTGGAATGTCGGGGACCGCGTCCTGGCCTTTCTCGCCCCCACCGCCAGCGGTGGCTGGACTCTGCAACAGTTCTTCCTCGGTGGCTTTTCCGTCACCTCCGAAGAGGGGGTTTGGATCGCCCATCGGGACCTCTCCGCCGGTCACGGGATCCAGCTCCCCGGACTGCCCTCACCCCTGGACGGGCCACGGGACCTGGAAGCCTTCAGCCAGTGGCTACGGGATCGCTCCCAGGGCTTGCTGCGGCTGCCGGACTACTTTTTGGATTTCGCCACCGCGAGCCACCACGGCGGTGCAGTCGAACCCACACCTTCGGCGAACAATGCCAAGGCGGGGACGCCGATCAAGTTCTCGACCCTGCGCTCTTCCAGCGCCCCCTGGCCCTTGGGCTGTGGCGACACCGGCGACCATAGCCTGCGGTGGTTCGACTTCGAAGCTGGTGGTAGCGTCCTCTGGCGTAGCCATTTCAACGGCCAGCCGGGGCTCGACGGACGCGGCGTCGAAGAGCTACAACGTGGCTTGCTGGCTTGGGAATCGTCCGTCGAGACGTTGGTCCACTGGAGCTATGGCGGCATCACCACCGCCGACGGCGGCCTGCGCAGCAACGATGGTGTCAATGCCCTGCTGTTCGAAGATCCCTACGACGAGATCGGCGGCCGCTGGCAGGGTTCCGGCGTCCTCGCCCTCGGTGGCCCCTGGTTCGACTGCACCTTGCGGCCACGGCGAGGCGAGCTCTTCCACCCCATTCGTGAGGCGGATATCGTCACCCAGAATGGCCTGGCCTCTTTTTTTCAAAGTCTTCCGTCCCCCAGCGCAGCCGCCGAAGAGCTATTTGCCCATGAGCTGGGGCACACCTTGGGTCTGGCCCATTCGACAGCTTCGAGCTCCCTGATGGCCCCCCATCTGCACAACGATGGACGGGGGGCCAGCCTGTCGGTAGACGACTTGAACGCTTTGTTCTATCTCTACGGCATCGATGGCGACAGCTCACCACCGGCACGTCCCAAAGCCTTGCAGGCGGAGCTGCTGAGCGGCCTGAGAGTTCAGTTGCGCTGGTTGGATTTCTCAACCGACGAGGCCGGCTTCCGCGTCGAGCGGCAGCTTCAAGGGCAGGCCTTCCAGGCCTTGGCCTCGACGCCGCCCGATGTCACCGAGTGGATCGACGAGAGTGCCCTGCCCGGCCAGGTATACGGATATCGCATCCGGGCCCACAACAGCGGTGGTCCGTCCAGCACCAGCAATCGAGTCTGGGTGGAGCTACCCACCGGAGTGGGTCCGCTGGCCCCCACCGCCATGCGTGCCGCACCCCTCGATGATCAGCGGCTGCGGCTGACCTGGCAAGACAACGCTGAGGACGAAACCAATTACCTGGTGGAGATCCTCCCCCCCAACAGCGACATCTGGGTCCGCGCCCCGTTCCTGGTGGTGCCCGACACCACGGCCCTCAACCTCAGCGGCCTGGAGTCGGGCCGGGAATATGGCGTACGGGTACGAGCCCGCAGCGATTCCGGTTTATCAGCCCCTTCCAACGCCGCCCGCGTCACCACCCTGGAGTCCTCCGCCCCGTGTCGAGTCGAGAGCGAGAATCTTTGCCTGCTCCACGGCCGCTTTCAGGTGGAAGTCGAATTCGTCGACGCGGCAACCGGCCAGTGGCAGGCGGCCCGCAGCATCCCCTCCACCGACCACACGGGGTTTTTCTGGTTCTTCCAACCGGGAAATTTCGAGCTGGTGGTCAAGATGGTCGATGGGCTAGACGTCAACCGACGCTTTTGGCTCTACTTCGGCGGTATCACCGATGTCGAATTCAGACTCCACGTCACCGACACCTCGAGCGGTGAAACCCGGACCTATCAAAATGCCGCCGGCCAGCTCTGTGGCCGAGCCGACACCGCCGCCTTTCCTCTCGAGGATGGATTAGCAGCGCTGCCAGCGGCTCCCCGATGGCAACGCGATGGGGATGACTTTGGAGTCACCGGCCCCGCCGGGGCTTCCTTCGACCCACTGTCCGCCCAGTATCTCGGCGTCCAGTATCTCGACGTCCAGTATCTCGATGCCTCGGCCCTAGCCTCCTCCCCTGGTGCGTCCCGACCCGCCCGCCACCACAGCACGGCGACGGAGGGCCCGGAAGAAGGTCCCGCAACGGCCGGCAACAAGCGCAGCGTCAAGGCGAGCTACGGTCTACCCTGCCACCAAGATGATGCCACCCTCTGCCTGCTCGACGGCCGGCTCGAGGTGTCGGTTCAGTACTCCAATCCCCACGTCAATGGACGCGAAGGGTTCGGCCACGCCGTCCGTGGCACCGAGCAGAGTGGCCAGTTTTGGTTCTTCCGCTTGGACAGCTCGGAGCTGGTGGTCAAGGCCATCGACGGTAGCGAAGAGAACGGCAATATCTGGCTCTTCTTCGGCTCCTTGACCGACGTCGCTTTTTGGCTCCACGTCACCGACACCTTGACGGGGGATACAAAGGTCTACTACAACCCTCCAGGTCAGCTCTGTGGCCAAGTCGACCTCGAAGCCTTTTCCGGGGTATTATCGGGCGTCTCGCCGTAGAGGCCGAGCTCTCCCCACCAGCATGCATCAAGCCGACCCTGGCTTGTTTCAGCCTTGGCTCGCTACCAGATCTTTTGTTGCAGCCAACGGCTTACCTTAGGAAGCACATCCATGCCACGTATCACCAAGGTCTACACCCGCACCGGCGACGACGGCAGCACCGGCCTCGGCGGTGGTCAGCGTGTTCCCAAAGACTCGCTGCGGGTCACCGCCTATGGCTCCGTCGACGAGCTCAGCTCCAGCCTCGGGGTCGCCCTGGCCCACGGCCTCGACGCCGACTTGACGGCCCCCCTGATCCGCATTCAGAACGATCTCTTTCACTTGGGCTCGGACCTCTGCATCCTGGAAGAGGACAAGGAGCGTTTCCAAGTACCGCAGATCGAATCGCGCCACGTCGATTTCCTGGAAGAGCTGATGGACCGCCTGTCCGAATCCCTCGAGCCCTTGGCCAACTTCATCCTGCCCGGCGGCAGCCTCGGTGCCGCCCACCTGCACGTTGGCCGCACCGTCTGTCGACGGGCCGAGCGGCAGGTCATCGCCCTGTCCCGGGAAGAAACGGTGGGCCCCCAGGTGGTGCGTTACTTGAACCGCCTGTCCGATGCCCTCTTTGTCATGGCGCGCTACGAAAATCAGCGGCGGGAGGTGGAGGATATTTTGTGGGACAGCTATGCCTGAGCGCCCGCCACAAAGTTCAATCAAAAAACTCAAAATTGACCAAGGTCCTAGCCCAGAGCTAAGATGACCCTGATGACTAACTACCGGAGTGACCGATGACCTCTCTCAATGTCGCCGAAGCAAAAGCCAGGCTTTCTGAGCTACTCGGCCGAGTCGCTCATGGAGGGGAAACGATCTTGATAACCCGTCGCGGCAAGCCCATGGCCAGGTTGGTTCCGATGGGGACCGAAGAAATCCAGCCTCTAGCCAAAGTGCAGGGATGGCTGGAGGATGACGACCCATTCTTCGCCGTCATCGATTCGATCGTCGAAGACCGCTCTCGTCGCACACCGAGAGTCTTTCAGGAGCTCGAATCGACCGTCAGCGAGATTCCTGAATAGGCATCCTCAGCCGTGTCAGCCTACCTCCTGGATACTAATGTCATTTCGGAGCTGGTCCGGAAACGGCCCGAGCCTCAGGTCATAGAAACTTTGCAGAGGGTTCACCCCAAAGACCTGGCAACCTGCTCGATTTGCGTGACGGAATTGCGCTTTGGTACCGTCCGCCATCCTCGAGGCAATAGCCTCTGGCTGCGCTTGAAGAAAGAGATTCTCGGCTCCCTGGACGTCTTACCTATCGGCGAGCCCGAAGCCGAACGGGCTGGAGAGCTCCTGGCAGATCTCGCCAAGAGAGGCGAGCCCATAGGGATCGAAGATGTGTTGGTTGCCGCAACAGCGCAAGTTAGTCATCGAATCGTTGTGACTCGCAATATCAAGCACTTCAGTCGCATCCAAGGTCTCCAGTATGAATCTTGGTGGCCTTGAGGCGAATCGTAGCTCTTGCAGACTTAGGGTCGCGGAAAATGATATTCGCCAAGAATCGAACCTATATCGACTCGCCAGCAAGGCGCGGAGATCCGCGCGTAGCGGCCTACGTATGCTTCTTCTCAACATCGCTGGCGAATTGAGAGACAAGCTAGATGGGAGGATTATTTTCTTCCGCAGCCCGTCTCTGTCGATCTCGCCGCTCAAAGACCTAGGCGCTCACCGCCTCCCTCAATCCTTGCCGCGCCCCAGATGCGCTACGACGCTGGTCAGCGCAATTCCCGCCAGCACCAGCCCCGCAGACGACGCCACTTGAATCGCCGACGGCTTGAAAAAGGCGGTCGGGTAGTCGTCGGCTTCGATCTCCGCTAGATTCTCCGCCGTCACCACCTGGCCCTTGATCATCGTCTCCCCGAGCACCGGGTCGACACTGTGTTGGAAGGGCCAGAGCCCGAAGACGGCCCCCACCAGCAGGCCGATGAGGAAACCCAACGTCGCCTTCTCAAAGCGAGCCAACAGCCAACGCAGCAGGTTGGACACCGCCACGACGCCGATCACCACCCCGAGCCCCACCGGTAGCAACACCTCCAAAGCGGGACCCATGGCGGCTTTCAAGTCGCCGGCTTCGAGGGCCGACTTGAAGGCGTCGATGCCGGAGAGGATAGGCACGTACTGGCCCAGCAGCAGGAGCAAATAACCGCCGCTGATGCCCGGCAAGATCATGGCGCTGGCACCGGCGACACCGGCCAACAGCAGCATCAAAAAGCTCGAGCCCGACGATGCGGTGGCCCCTTGGCTCTGCAAGATCACCATTCCCAGCATCACCAGGCAACCGGCCGCCGCCCCTTGCCAGACGCGGCGATCCACCGGTCGTGCCATACGCCACACCACCGGTAACCCTCCCAAGGTCAAGCCGATGAATAGGCTGTACATGATCCAACGCTGAGTGACCACCAGATCCTTCACCACGCCGGCCAAGAGCAGGATGGCAAGCAGAGCCGAAGTCACCACGGCGCTCAACAAAGCGATGGATGGCAAACGCCAGCGCAGCGTCGTCACCTCAGCGATCGCCTTGATGAAACGGGGATACACCCCCGCCGCCACCAACATGGTGCCACCGCTGATTCCCGGCACCAAGTTGGCCAGACCCATCAACATGCCACCGAACACGCCGCGGGATACCAACGACGGGTAAGCCACCGGTGCCGCCCCTTGATCAATCTCGGCCCCTTCCAACGATTCGCTCACCACAATCTCCTCACCCCAAAGTGGGTCTAGACACTCTATTTTTCAGCTCTTCCGGGGAGCGAGATTAGCAGATTTGTTGTCGGGTGGCTCAGGGGTTGGCAACCTTCAAATCCACCCCAAGCCAAGGTTGATAGCACCAAATTTGGTTTGTGCTGCCTAAGGCTAACCCTCCCGCAGCTCCGTATTCGGATCCACCCGCAGACCGCGACGGGCTGGACCGGTCGCCGCCAGGATGCCGACCAACACCATCAGCGCCGTCGCCGCGGGAATGATGCCCGGGATGCTCCAACCACCGACGACCTCGGCCGGCAGGTAGACATCGATCAGCGCCGCCACCAGCATTCCCCCCAGCGCCCCGACGGCAAATTGGCCCAGGGTCCGTTTGAAGATGCTGGCCAGCAGACGTCCCGAGGTGGCCCCCAGGGCCGAGCGAATTCCGATCTCGCGGCGACGTTGATTGACGGTGAAAGACGTCAAGGCATAAAGGCCGGCGGCCGACAACAGAAGGACGCTCAGCACCACCGCCGCCAGGGACGACGCCCCGACGTTGTTGCCCACCGCCTGCTCGCGGTAGACCTCGTCCAAGGCCGAGATTTCGTCCAGCCGCAAGGTCGGGTCCAAACGGCTGGCGATCAGCCGCAGCCGGTCGACCATGGTGGACGGTTTGGGACCCAGGCGCATGGCCAGGTGGGCGGGGTGCACGAGGCCCCGTGCCATGGGTTGATACATTGTGCCCCGGTCGGCGTGGGCGGGCACGTCCTCCACCACACCGACGATCTCGTACCAGGGCGATGTCGCTCGCCCCGCCGCCGCCGGGTCGTGCTCGGCAGCGGCATAGCGAACGCGCCGTCCGAGAGGATTGCGATCTCCCAGAAGTTGCTGCACCAAGGTCCGGTTGACCACGACCACGGCGCGACCGGCATCCCCAGCTTTGAGTTGAAAGTCCCCCGCTTCGAAATGACGACCGCTCAGCAGCGGTATTTCGAAGACGTCAAAGAAGGCATCGTCCACACGGTTGATTCTGAGCAAGCTGGCGGGCGAAAAGATTCCCACCCTCTCCGTCGTCACGCCTTCGATCTCAATCGTGTCCCACGGCTCATCGCCGGGCAGATCCGCAAACGTCGTCCCGAGAAAGCCGGGCTCGGCCTCCAACTGCCGAACCAGCTCGGCCTGCAGAGAGGCGAAACGCCGGCGGTTTTCGGCCTCCGCGGCACCGTCCTTCCCTTCGAAATCCATCGCCAGCCGAGCCGTCAGGTACTTTTCAGCGGCGAACCCAGGCCCCAGAACTCCCTTGCGGATCGTCCCCCAGCCGATCTCCACCGCCAGGGGCAGGGCGGCCAGGGAGACGGCCACCTGGAACACCACCAGGGTCGTCCAGGTGGCCCCGAGTTGCTTGCCGGTACGACTTCCCAAAGCATGTAGACCGATCTGCATTTGCCGTCCGGTCGCTTTGATGGCCGGCACCAGGCTCGCCGCCATGGCGGCGAAGACCGCCAGCCCACCGGCGAAGAGAACCGTCTTCAAGGTAAGAGAAAAGTCCATCCAAAAGGGTGCACCGCCGTCCGCCGCCTCGCTCAGCCCGCTCTCCGCCCAGTTGAGGGCCAGTTGCAGCACCCCCAAGGCCACGGCTGCCGAGCCGATCGCCAAGACCAGCATTTCGACGAACAGCTGACTCACCAAACGGCCACGGCTGGCGCCCAGGGCGTAGCGTGCCGCCAGCTCTTCTTGGCGGGTAACGGTGCGTGCATAGACCAGGATAGCGATGTTGGCACAGGGTGGAATCAGCAGGAGAATGACCATCAGGCGCATGAGGCGGATCAACCAAACCACCTGTCCGCGGTCGCCGTCGCTGGTCAAGGCGACGATGTAGGGCTCGACCTGCGCCACCAGCTGCGTCTCGGCTTCAAGAGCCCCGGCGATGGGCGGCAATCCGACGGCTGTCAGCTCCACTTGGGCTCCCTGCAAGGTGACACCGGGAGCGAGACGAGCAAACACCAACGCTTTTTCGGTGGTGAGAAGGGGCGTCGATGGATCAGCCCGCAGCGGCGTCCAGAACCGATGGTTGATCGGAAAGGCAAATCCTTCCGGCATGACGCCCACCACCGTGTGGATCGTCTCGCCGAGGCGGATCGTCTTGCCCACCACCGCCGGATCCCCGGACAGGCGGGACTGCCAGACATCGTGCCCGATGACCACCACCGGGGCTGCACCCACCCGCTCGTCCGCCGCCTCCAGGCTCCGTCCCAAGAGGGCCGGAACCCGCGCCAATTGGAAGCCGGAAGCGGTCATTTCGGCGACCGGCACCGGCTCCACCGGGCCACCCACAGCAGCCAGCGGTACCGAGCCTTCGCCGAGCACCAAATTGCGCTCGACGGTGCGAAAAGCGCCGATAGTCTCCACCGAGCGCAGCGACGCCCGCCAACGCTCGAGGTCTTCCATGGAGGTATTGTGCCGGCGGTGCTCTTTGGTGTCCCAAATCTGGAGGGCGACCACCCGGTCCCCCTCGTCGAGGGGCAAGGTGCCGCCAAAGGCCAAGTTGAGAAAGTGGAAGACCGTGGCGCCGATGACGATGGCGATGGTCATCGCCAAACCTCCCACCAAGGTCAGTCCCCAGGACTTGCGCAGCATGCGAAGGCTCAGCTTGACGTCCAACCAAAAACTGTCGAGCCACGGTAAACCCCGAGCCTCACGGCCGGCTTCGACCAATTGGCTCACCCCGCCCAGCTCCACTCGAGCCATCCGTCGCGCCTCTGCCGGTGGCAAGCCCTGACGGATCTTGTCTTCTTCCGCCATGGCCAGATGTGCTTCCAGCTCGTCCTCGAAGTCGCGGCTCTGATCACCGGGACGCAAATAGGCGCGGAGGCGGGCGACGGCGACCCGGAGCAACGTCAGCACGGCTCAGCTCCCGGTTGCCGGTTGCAGGACCCGGGCGATGATGCCGGAAATACGGTCCCAGTTCTCGACCTCGGCCTTCAACTGCTGCCGCCCCGCCTTGGTCAAGGTATAGAACTTTGCTCGGCGGCCATTCTCTGAGGTGCCCCATTCGGCGGTGACCCACTTCTTCTGCACCAGGCGGACCAAACAAAGGTAGATCGTGCCCTGATTGACGACCAGGGCATCTTCGCCGATCTGCTCGATGCGTCGAGCGATGCCATAGCCGTGCATCGGCCCCAGTTGCTCCAATGTCTTGAGCGTCATCAGATCGAGGGTGCCTTGAAGAATGGGTGAGCGAGCTTCCGTCATGCCGTGACTCCTTTCCTGTGGGATGACTAGAGGAGTATCCAGCAGCCTCCTGTGGGATGTCAAGAAGAAACTCTGGGGTGGCGATCAGGGATCGGTGAGGGAAAGGCCTCCGTCATCCATCGAGGGAGGAGCGTCTCCCTGCGGCGACGTCAACACCGTATAGGCCATGACCCCCCCAAGGATGTCGACCATGGCGTGCAGCAAGACCACCGGCCAGATGGAACCAGCCAAAATACGCAGCCCGACCATCACTCCACCCAAGACGCCGGTCTTGAGGATTCCGGCGAGACCTTGGTACGCATGGGCCAGCCCAAATGCCATCGTCGACAGGACGGCGCCCCAGACGATTCCCAGTCCCATTCCAGTGGCCAGCCACCACAACAGAAACCCCCGGTAGAGCACTTCCTCACAAATACCGGCGGTGACCGACACGGCGCAGAACCACCACAGCTCCCTGCGGTTGTGGGGCATCAGCGGTCGAACAGATTCCAGCTGGCTTCTGACACTCTGCCGCAGCTCCGCCCGCTGACTCACGGAACGGGCTTGCAGCGCGGTGAAAGCCACCGGCAGTACCGCCAACACCCACGCCAGCCATGCCTTGGAACCTTCATTACCGTGGGTCAGGCCCAGGGCCGCCGCCTGCCGCCCGCTGATCAGCCACAGAAGCGCCAGCAGGGCGGTGGCCGTCCACTGCACGATCAGAATCTCTCGAAAAACCTCGATCCGGGCAAGGCTCCCCGCCACCAACTGGCCACGAACCCGAGCAAAAGTCATGCGGCCGTAGAGGGGGTAGAGGATGAAGAAGGACAGGAGCAGGACGATTTCGAGTAGAAGGGTCATGATGGTGCACCTCGTCGATGTATAGGAATTCAGCCTCGCCCTCGCCGCACAGCTCGGCAAGGCACGGACCCATTCAACGCCGCAAGAATAACAGGCCCCAATCTATTATTCAACTATTCTTGAATAATCATCTAAGCGCAAGCATGATACTCTGAGTCCATGACAACAACGGAATCCCGGAAGAAAGATGCCGAGCCTTTGGATCCGCCAGAGGCCCTGGCCTACACCATCCAAGACTTGGGCCAGCTGAAGGCCCTGGCAGATCCCTTACGGGTGCGTATTCTCGAAGCCTTGGTCGAGAGGCCCCGCACCACCAAGCAAGTAGCCGATCGCCTGGGAGAAAAACCCACCAAGCTCTACCACCATGTGGAAGCGCTCGACAAAGTAGGTCTCATCGAGCTGCACTCCACCCGTCCCAACCGCGGCACCTTGGAGAAATACTTCCGCGCTGTGGCCCGCAGCTTCCGGGCCGACCCTGAGCTCTTCTCTTCCGATCCCGTGGCCAGTGGTTGGGCGTCCATGGGGGCCGAGCTGTTGCATCGCGGTGCCGAGGAGATTCGAGCCCTGGACGGCGTCGACCTGGCAGGGCGTCAACCGATGTTGGTACAGCTCAAGGCCACCACCACGCAAGTGCGCATCGAGCGCCTGCAAGAACAGATTCAGAGTCTGCTCGACGGGTTGGCGAACGAAGCGGAGAAGGACGAAGGAGAGACGGTTGAGTATCAAATGATTCTGGCCTTCTACCCGGTAGATCTGAAGGACTGAGGTTCCGAGCCAGGGTAGGTTCCGAGCGTTAGACCGACCGTCATCACACCACTCGCCTGGGCGGACGCACCCCGACATAGCGGGCCCGCGGACGGATCAGCTGCCGATGGGCGTATTGTTCGCTGGCGTGGGCGATCCAGCCGGCGGTGCGTCCCAGGGCGAAGAGAGTGATGGCGGTGTCCTCCGGCAGGGCCAGGACTCGAGCGACGGTCACCAGGGCGAGGTCGATGGTGGGGTGCTCGCGCAGTAGTCTCCAGCCTGCCGCCGTCATGGCATCGGCTTCGGCGGTGGCGATGGCCTCGGGGAAGAGCCGGCGGACGCGCCGTAAAAGCTCCCGGCAACGGGGATCGCCCCCCGGGTACAGGGTGTGGCCGAGCCCGGGCAGACTCTCGCCGCGACGCAAGCGTTCGGCCATCACCGTCTCGATGCCCGTGGGGCTGCCGGCAGCCGCACCGTCGGCTTCCCGCAACAGGGCTTCTACCCGTCGCGTGTGGCCGCCGTGTTTGGGACCTCGCAAGGCCGCCAGACCGGCCAGGACGGCGTCGTAGGGCGTGGAGCCGGCGGAGGCGGTGGTGCGGGCGGTGAAGGACGACACATTGAGCTCGTGGTCGATGCAGAGCGTCAAGCTGCTGCGCAAGAGCTCGTGGGCCGCGTCCCCTTCGCATCCCCAGGCCCGCTGAAGGGTTTCCACCAGTCCACCGCCCCACGCCTCCCCCGCCGCCACGATCAACGCCAGGGCCCGGCAAATGCGTCCACCGCTGCGGGCCACTCCCGCCGGTCGAGTGTCGAGGGCCGCCGCATCGCGGTGCGCCAGGAAGGGCAGCAACACTTGGAAGCGCACCACCATCGGCAGCTCGTCGAGCTGACGGCGTAGGGCGTCCACCTCCGGCGGCAAGGTCTTGGGTCCATCGAAGAGCTCCGACGCCTGGCCACGACCGCCGTCCAACCAAAGCTCCGACGCCGCTTCTTCGAACGACCAGGTCTCCAGCAAATCGAGCACATCGCGTCCGCGGAAGTACAGGTGGCCATCGTCGATCAAGGTCAAGGACGACTCCAGCACCGGCCCGCCGAAATGCAAAGCGCTTTCCAGAGCCTTCTCGGGACGACGACGCTCGGCCCGTTGTCGTTTGAGGGACTCGACATCCTGCAAGGAATAGCGACGTTGACGGGGACCCGGCCCCGGCGACGATCGAATCAAGCCGCGGCTGACATAGGCATAGAGGGAAGGCACTTGGATGCCCAGCCGCGCCGCTGCCTGACGGGCGGTCAAGGTCCCGCCGTCGGCCTGGGTGGGGTCGCTGTGTTGGGGTTCTTCAGACATGGCGCGGGCCTCACATGACTTCACATGGCTTCAGACTTCACATGGCTTCAGACTTCACATGACTTAACAAACATTGATTTATTGATCAATCTTGACGGCACTGCATTGCATCATCAATATGGGGAGACGTCAACTCACCTATAGGAGGAATCCGCCATGACCCATACCGCAACCGACACCGCCCCATCGCCGTCGAACCCCGCCGTTGGCATGCCCTCGTCCAACAAACCGCCCCTGCATCCCGGCCTGGCCGATATCGTGCTCAGCGAAACCCGTCTCAGCCGCGTCGACGGACAACGGGGCGAGCTGGTGCTGGCGGGCTATGCCGTCGAGGACATTGCACCTCGGGTGAGCTTCGAAGCGATGATCCACCTGCTGTGGACGGGTTCTTTGCCCGACGATGCCGAGCTCGCCGCCCTACGCCGAGCCCTCGCCGAGCGTCGGATCTTGCCCGGCGCCACCGTGGCCCTGCTGCGGAAAGCCGCCGAGCGCCGGGTCCACCCCATGGACACCTTGAACATGGCGACGGCGTCACTGCACTTGTCTACGGCCTTGTCCACAAGCGGCGAAGGACCGATGCAGTCCGTCGCCCCCTATGACGACACCGCCTTGCGGCTGCTGGCGTCCATGCCGTTGATGGTGGCGGCCTATGAGCGTCTCTGCCAGGGTCTCGAGCCGTTGGCGCCCCACCCCGAGCTCGGTCACGCCGCCCAGCTGCTCTACCTGCTGCACGGCGAGGAACCCAGCGACATACAAGCAAGGGCCCTCGACACCTACCTCAACACGGTCATCGACCACGGTGCCAACGCCTCCACCTTCACGGCCCGGGTCATCATTTCCACCGACTCGGACCTGGTCTCGGCGGTGGTCGGGGCCCTCGGTGCTCTCAAGGGTCCGCTGCACGGTGGCGCCCCCGGCCCCGCCCTCGACATGGTCTTCGAGATCGGCGAAGCGTCCCGCGCCGAAGCCTACTTGCGGGCTAAGCTGGCACGGGGCGAGCGCTTGATGGGTTTCGGTCACCGCGTCTACCGGGTGCGGGATCCCCGCGCCGCCGTCCTCGAAGGGGCGGCCAGGGATCTCTATCGGGAAGGCCCCCAACGTGAGCTCTACGAGCTCGCCCGTCAGGTCGAGGCCGCCGCCCTCCGCCTGCTGGCGGAGCACAAACCGGAACGCCAGCTGCGGACCAACGTGGAGTTCTACACCGCCCTCGTGCTGCACGGCCTCGGCCTGCGCAGTGACCTCTTCACTCCCCTCTTCGCCCTCAGCCGCACCGCCGGTTGGATCGGCCATGCCGAAGAGCAGCGGCGGGAGCGACGGTTGATCCGCCCGCGGCTTTGGTATGTGGGGCCTGAACCGGTGTAGCCGATGGCAGCGGGCCCGGTCGGGGACAGGGCTCTCGCCACCCACCTCGAGACCATCGTCGAGCACGAAACGGGCCATCTCGAGGAGCAGAGCCGCATCATCCTGCTCCTCTGCAGTATAGACCCAACCTTTACAGTATAGTCTCGAGGGTGAGACCAAGACAGGTCGCTCGCTCGGAGCGCCGGACCTACCTATATTCACTTCACTCTGGGGAGATCCTATGAGCAAGCCCACGATCAACCTCAATTTGGAAAAAGCTCGGCTCGACCCTGGCGCCGTCTTCGAGACTCCCGACGACCTCTTGGAACATCCGGAGCTCGATCGCTCCCAGAAAATCGAGCTCCTGCGCCGCTGGGAATACGATGCGAAGGAGCTCGAGGTCGCAGAGGAAGAGGGAATGGCCGACGGTGAGCCTTCTCTCCTGGACAGCGTGCTCCAGGCCCTCCACGCACTGAAGGCCCACGTTGACATCGAACACTCGCCCCCGACCAAGCACGGCGGCGTTTAATAACCTGGCAAACCGAAGGCCGCGCGATCCGACTCTCCGGGCTTCGGGGCATGGATCAACCTGGTAGCAATGGATCATCCAAGTAGCGGGGGTGCTGGGACCTGTCGGTCTCCTCGCCCATCGGGCGATGGCGACCCCTGGTTGTCAGCTGGTGGCTGCTAGCAATCTCCCGGGTTATGCCTTGTCCGCGTCACGTTGCTCGATGGTGAGTAGCTCTCGAGCACGATCCAGGGCTGCATCCAGATTCGGCACGACATTCTTATCGCCTACTCTGGCGAGAAACCTTGATCGGGTAAGTAGGTGCCGAGGTTGCGACCGCACGCCTTCGAGAATTAGCGAGGGGCCATGTCGTTTTTCAGATCGTTCCTGTAAAGAAACCAGGACCCGTAAACCCGTGGCATCGATGGTCGGCACGTTGTGCAGTCGAAGGACCAGCACCGACGGCTTGTTCTCGATCCGGGTGATCGCTGACGCAAACTTGTTGGCTGCGCCAAAAAAGAATGGCCCATTGATCTCAAAGACTTCGACGCTCGGCGGCATAGCCTTCAACTTTTCCAACTCGATGGAAGAGATCTCCGAATCTTCTCCGTTGACCAACCCGAGCGCCGTAACATTTGAGACTTCAGCCATACGTCGCATGAAGAGGAATGCCGCCATGACGACACCTACCTGGAGGGCAATGGTCAAATCGATGAGAATCGTAAGGGTGAACGTCGACAACATGACGATTGCGTCGCTTTTTGTCGTATCCCGGACGATTCGCCAGAAAAAGTGTAGCTCGCTCATGTTGTATGCCACAACAAGGAGGATTCCGGCCAACACGGACATCGGGATCAAGGCTGCCCAGCGGCCCGCCGCGAGGAGAATCAGCAGAAGCGTTATTGCGTGAATGATCCCTGCCACGGGGGTCTTTCCCCCCGCTTTGATATTTGTCGCCGTTCGTGCAATAGCGCCCGTCGCCGGGATGCCTCCGAAAAACGGCGTCACGAGATTTGCCACTCCTTGGGCGAGCAATTCAGCATTCGGGCGGTGTCGCTGCCCCGTCATGCCATCGGCCACGACGGCCGAAAGCAAGCTTTCTATCGCAGCCAATAACGCGATGGATAAAGCTGGAGATATAAGGTCTGGAAGGGTGCTCCAGTCGATATGGGGCATGCGCAAGGCGGGCAGGGTATTGGGGACATCGCCGAACCGACTGCCGATGGTCTCCACGGGAATGTTGAAAACAGATACCGCAATGGTCAACGTCAGCACCGCTACAATAGAACCGGGGACACGGGGTATGTAGCGTGAAAAAATGATCAGAATGCCAACGGTCGCAACCGTGATCACCGCCGCCCATGGGTTTAGACTTCCCATGGCATTGAAGTAGGCGCTCCACTTGGGGATGAACTTCGCTGGAACTTCCGACATCTCCAGCCCTAAACCGTCCGGTAACTGGCTCGAGGCGATGACAACTGCAATGCCGGCGGTAAATCCCACGGTGACCGGATAAGGGATAAAATGAATAATCGAACCGAGACGGGCGATTCCCATCACTATGAGGAGCCCACCTGCGAGCACCGTCGCAACAACCAAGCCGTCGTATCCAAACCGGTGTACGATTTCGTAGACCAGAACGATAAATGCTCCCGTCGGCCCTCCAATCTGAACGCGGCTTCCACTCAGAACCGAGATCAGAAACCCTGCAATGATAGCTGTATAGAGCCCCTGGGCGGGTGCAACACCGGAAGCAACGGCAAAGGCAATCGCCAGGGGAAGCGCAACGATGCCAACCGTCACGCCGGCAATAAGGTCACGGCCGAAAAGGGCCGTCGTGTACCCTTCGCGAATCACGGTCAACAACTTCGGTTCAAGAGATTGCATTGCAGTTTCCTAAGATCACCTTTGGCTCTTCATCATCGACTTGTGTGGAGCGCGATTGGTTTGAGCGATTCCTGCCGCCCGTGCCACGCCCGCCCCCGATATTTCCAGGCTTCCAATCGACACCATCGCCGTGCCGCGTTCCTTCAGGGCCCAGGCCCTCGCCGTCCTCACGGCGAGACGCCTCAGCGAAGCGATAGGCTGCAGAGGGTCTCCGGCCTCCCCAGACTGCCATGCTACCTAGGTTGGAGGAGGTGTTGCCACCCAAAAGGCTTTGGTGAAGAGACTTGGCTGGACATTCCGTGGACAGCCGCAATAACAGCACCCGAGTTGGGAGGCCGCAAGCCCACCGCCGACTGATCGCCGTTGCAAGAGGATTCGTCGACCCTGGTGACCTTTACCCAAGACGCCCTGTTCCGTACACTGTGCCCGGTTCTCGACGCACTCTACAACCCAGGCACGGCGACCGCGCGGTGCCGTCCACGGAACGACGCCTTCGGAGGTTTCATGCGCGGCTCGATGATGGATTCCCCCCTATTGATCTCTTCGCTCCTCGACTACGCCGCCACCTACCACGGCGACACGGAGATTGTCTCCCGTAGCGTCGAGGGGCCGATCCACCGCTACACCTATCGCCAGGCGCTGCGCCGCTGCCGTCAGCTGGCCAACGTCCTACAGGGTTTGGGCGTCGAAAACGGCGACCGAGTCGCCACCATGGCCTGGAACGGTTATCGCCACTTGGAGCTGTATTTTGCCATCTCGGGCATGGGGGCGGTGTGTCACACCCTCAACCCGCGGCTTTTTCAAGATCAGTTGATTTACATCGTCAACCATGCGGCGGATCGTTTTCTCTTCGTCGACTTGAGCTTTGTACCGATCCTCGAAGCGGCGGCGGACCGTCTCGATCGCATCGAGGGGTATGTGGTGATGACCGACGCCGAGCATATGCCCGAGACCTCGCTGCCCAATGCCCACTGCTACGAGACCTTGATGGAGCAAGCCGACGACGACTTCGCATGGCCGCAATTCGACGAAAACACCGCCTCCAGCCTGTGTTACACCTCCGGCACCACCGGTCATCCCAAGGGCGCCCTCTACTCCCATCGCTCCACCGTGCTGCACTCGTTCAGCGTTTGCATGGCCGACACCTTGGCCCTGTCGAGCCGCGACGCCGTCTTGCCGGTGGTGCCCATGTTCCACGCCAACGCCTGGGGACTGCCCTACGCCGCCCCCATGTGCGGCGCCAAGATCGTCTTTCCCGGGCCCAGGCTCGACGGCGCCAGCGTCTACCAATTATTGCAGGACGAAGCTGTCAACATCACCGCCGGCGTACCCACCGTCTGGTTGATGCTGCTCGAGCACTGCGCCAACAATGACCTCCAGCTGGAGCATGTCGACCGGGTGGTGATCGGCGGCTCGGCGGCCCCCGGCTCGATGATCGAAGCCTTCAAGACGCAGCACGGCTGTGAGGTCATCCATGCCTGGGGCATGACGGAAACCAGTCCCCTGGGAACCGTCGGCACCCTGAAACGCAAGCACGACGCCCTCTCCGCCGCTGAGCAGCTGGCCTTGCAAGTCAAACAGGGCCGGGGCATCTACGGCGTCGAGCTGCGCATCGTCGACGACCAAGGCAAGGAGCTGCCCCGCGACGGCGTCGCCTTTGGCGAGCTACAAGTGCGCGGCCCTTGGGTGATCGACGCCTACTACCGGCACGACCAGCCCATTCTCGACGCCGAGGGTTGGTTTTCCACCGGCGACGTTGCCACCCTCGATCCGGACGGCTTCATGCAGATCACCGACCGCTCCAAGGATGTCATCAAATCCGGTGGCGAATGGATCTCCTCCATCGACCTAGAAAACGAAGCCGTCAGCCACCCCGACGTCACGGAAGCAGCGGTTATCGGCATCGCTCACCGCAAGTGGAACGAACGTCCCCTGCTGGTGGTGGTGCCACGCCAAGGCGCCACCCTGAGCAAAGAAGATCTGCTCCAACATCTGGAGAGCCGGGTCGCCAAATGGTGGCTGCCCGACGATGTCGTCTTCGTCGACGAGCTCCCCCACACCGCCACCGGCAAGATCTCCAAGCTCACCTTGCGCAAGCAGTTCGAGGGGTATGTCCTGCCGGAGGGTGGGTCAGCCGGAAACTGAGCACGGTGTCGACTCGATCGAACAAGGGTGTGTCAACGCGATCGCAAGGTATCGTTCGATGGCTTCGTGCCTCTTATCGGTGAGACGCCGATCACCCAGACCGCCTTGTTAGACCTTCGTGACTTCTTCCAGCGAAGCCGCCTCAATGTCCTTGGAATCACCTTTGGCCGACTCACCGGCCTCGAAATAAGCCGTCGTGCTCGTGTCGGTTTGGTCGACACGCATGATCAATCCACCACGTTGACCGATCGCCTCGTGCACTTCCGACAGCGCCTGACGTCCCTTCCACGTTTTTTTGTAGAGTTTTGTTGTCATGCCTTCACCTCTTGGGAACAGCTCTTGCTGCGTCCGTCGAATTCGATGTATTCGGCCTGAGCCTGAACGATCGTTCCGGCCGGCAGGTTAGTCAATTGGTAGAACAGCGCGGTGATCCCTTGCTCAAGGTAGGTCAGCGGGTAGATCCACGTGATGGCCTGCGGAGCCGCACGCAGGTAGAGTGTCGACGTCCCTCCCCCCGTTTGGTAACACAGGAGGATTCTTCGGATCTCCACCGCGTTCTTTCCTTGATTCTGAACGTATAGGTTTGTGTTCGTCCCCGATATTTGAACCGAGGTCACTATCGACGAATTGGGTGTAAAGCTGAAATCTTCGCATCGGGTACAAGCCATCGCCTTCCTCCTTAAATTTTTAGAATGCCCCGGCAAGACACACTCCGGGCATGTCCTTGCGGAGACCGGGTCGCCCTCCGCGAAGGGTAGAGCTCCTCGCCTGGAGAGAATCCAAGTCTGGGCAGTATCTAAGCCTGGGCAGTATCTGAGTCTGTGCAGTATCTAACTCTGTGCAGTCCCACGCACGCGCATCTTATGCAACTGAGCAGATCAACGTTAAAACATCACAAAACGTCTGTCAATGGACTTTCGCATAAATATCGCTCAATGGTTGCAATTTGCCATGCACTTCAGAATTTAGGAGGTCAGGGGGGCCCAAGACCGCTCTTGCGCAGTCCGATCATTCGGTGTGTTGACGCTCCCAATCAGCCCCAAGATTGCCAAAGCTCCAACCTCCAGAACCCCATACCTGGTTTCATCCAAAGCCTGCCCTATATCCCAAACGGCCTTCGACTCAGCCCAAGAGAGGGACGAAATCCGCCCTTGACGCTTCCTCCATCTTGCGATCTAATCTTCTGGCTATGAGTTTCGCCACCACAGTTGACGCCACAGTCGTCGCCACCCCAGCCACCATGTGTATGTGTTGTTGCCGCACCCACAGCGGGAACGGCCTCCGTGTGGCTTGGGTGACAGCCAACTGACGCACGAACAAGGCAAGCGCGAAACACCGACTCACGTCGACAGCAACGCAAAGGACCCGCACCGGCAACGCCGCAAGCGGGTCCTTTTTGGGTTTGGGATCTGCACAACGGTAGGCCGGGGCTTTTCAGGAGAATTGGCCATGGCATCTCAGCTTCCCATCGCGATCTACTACGAACATCCCGAATGGTTTCGACCGCTCTTCGCTGAGTTGGAACGGCGGGGCTTGCCCTACGAGGCCCTGCGGGCCGATGAGATGATCGTCGACCCGAGCCGTGGCATCGACGGCAGCTGGTCGCTCTTTCTCAACCGCATGAGCCCTTCCGCCTGGGATCGAGGGCATGGCGGCGCTGTTTTCGACACGCTGCACCACCTCCAACGCTTGGAGGAACGGGGTATTGCGGTGTGGAACGGCTCGGCGGCTTATGGCTTGGACATTTCCAAGACCCGTCAAACGGCCCTGCTCGATCGCCTGTCGATCCCCACCCCCCGCACCCGCGCCGTCTACCAACCCGAGCAGCTGACCATGGCGGCAGCGGGGTTGATTTTCCCGCTGCTGGTGAAACCCAACATGGGGGGCAATGGAGCCGGTGTCGAACGGTTCGAAACGCTGGAAGAGCTGCAACTTGCGGTGGACCTGGGGGCTCTGAAGGCCGGGCCCGACGGTGTCATTTTGATTCAGGAATACCATGCACCCATCGGACGCAGCATCGTGCGGGCCGAGACGCTGGAGGGCCGCTTTCTCTACGCCATCCGCATCCATCTAGGGGCCAGTTGTAGCTTCAGCCTGTGCCCCGCCGATGTGCGCCGAACCGTCGACGGCACCGAGCTCGAGGCCACCGCCCGTCGTGCGGATCATGGCAACGATGCCCGCGTCGAGTCCTTCACGCCACCTGCCGAAGCCATCGCAGAGATCGAGCGCATCGTACAGACCGCCGCCCTCGATGTGGGCGGGGTCGAATACCTGGAGAGCGAACGCGACGGCCAGCGCTACTACTACGACATCAACGCCTTGTCGAACTTTGTCGCCGACGCTGAAAAGGTGATCGGTTTCGATCCCACCGCCCGCCTGGTGGACGCCTTGCTGAGGCGCATGGAAGGTCGGCAGATGACGGTTGCCGCCTGAATGGGCGGCGGCTGCCCGAAGGCGACAGTGAGTGCCTGAAGGTCGTCGACCCTGATACGCTGCCGCCGCCATGGAAGACTTCCCACACCGCCACATCAGTTTCCAAACCAGTGTTGACGGGATCACCCCCAGCATCGACCAACCCGTCCGCCTGACCCTGCGCCACCTGCGCAGCGACGACGACTATGCCCGCTGCGAAGCCCTACAAGAGGCCACTTGGGGCAAGGGCTTCAAGGAAATCGCCAACGCCACCATGATGATGATCTCTCAAAAGGTGGGAGGCGTGGCGGCCGGAGCTTTTGACCCCGAAGGCGAGCTGCGCGGCCTGGTGTTCGGCATCAGCGGCGTCAAGGGCGGACGCCCGGCCCACTGGTCCCATGTCTTGGCGGTGGACACCTCGTTCCACGGCCGCGGCATCGGACGCCATCTCAAGGCCTACCAACGGGACTACCTCCTGCACTTGGGCATCGAGCACATGTACTGGTCCTACGACCCGCTGGTGGCCCGCAACGCCCATCTCAACCTGCGACGACTGGGGGCCGAGCCCGTCGAGTACGCCCGAGACCTCTACGGCGACGGCGGCCAGAATCTACAGCACCGGGGTTTGGGTACCGACCGCTTCATCGTCGAGTGGCGGCTGAGGGATTCTGTGGATGCCTTGCCGGGACAAGGGACAGCGGCTGATACCGAGCTGAAGGCGCCGCTCGTCAACTGCGACGCCGAGGGCCGTCCCCGCACCGACTCTTTCGAGCTACCGCGCTCGCCCTGGGTGCGGGTGGAGATTCCAACCGATATCCAAACCCTCAAGGATGACGATCCTGAGGCCGCCCTGGCCTGGCGACTGTCGACCCGCCACGCCTTCATGGGCTATTTGCAGCAAGGCTACCGAGTGGTGGGCTTCGAGCGTCGAACCAACCGTTGTTTCTATCTCGTCCACCGCCCTGAGGAGTCTTGATGCCAAACCCAGACGACCACCTTCCCGATGCCGACCTGGCACCCCTCCACCGCATCACCTTGCGGGAGATCCGCTTGCCCTTGGTGGAGCCGTTTGTCATCTCCTCCGGGCGAGAGGACGAGCGCCGTATCCTGCTGCTCACCCTGCGGGACGCCGACGGTGTCGAAGCGTGGTCCGAATGCGTCGCCATGGCCACCCCCAACTACTCCCCCGAGACCATCGACAGCTGCTGGCAGATGATCCGCCAGCACGTCGCACCCCGAGTTTTGGGAAAGGAGCTGGCCTCGCCACAGGCGGTGCATGCCGCCTTGCAACCGGCCTTTCGTGGCCATTGGATGGCCAAGGCGGCGGTGGAGATGGGCTGCTGGGGCCTGGCAGCGGAGCGCCAAGGCGTCAGCCTGGCAGGTCTCCTGGGCGGAACCCGCGAGCGCATCGAGGTCGGTATTTCCTTGGGTATTCAGCCCAGCAGCGACCACTTGTGCCGTAAGGTGGAAGGCGCCTTGGAAGCGGGCTATCGCAAGGTCAAGATCAAGATCCGCCCCGGCCGCGATCTGGACGACCTGCGCCAAGCCTGCCGCGTCGCCGGCTCCGGCAGCCACTTGATGGCCGATGCCAACAGCGCCTACAGCCTGAGCGATATCCCCCACTTGCGGCAATTCGACGATCTCGGCTTGATGATGATCGAGCAACCCCTGGCCTGGGACGACCTGCGCCAACACGGTGAGCTGCAGCGCCAGCTGATCACCCCCATCTGTCTCGACGAGTCGATCACCGATGTCGCCAAGGCCGCCGACATGGTGGCCCTGGGCAGTGGCCGCATCATCAACATCAAACCCGGTCGGGTCGGCGGCCTCAGCAGCTCCCTCGAGATCCACGACCTGTGTCGGCGGCTCGATGTCGCCGTGTGGTGCGGCGGTATGTTGGAGAGCGGTATCGGCCGCGCCTACAACGTCGCCCTGGCCAGCCTACCGGGGTTCACCCTGCCCGGCGACGTCAGCCCGTCGGCGCGCTATTGGAGCCAGGACATCGTGACGCCGGAGTGGACGATGGACGACACCGGACATGTGCAAGTGCCCTTCGACCGTCCCGGCATCGGTGTCGAGGTCGATGTGGAACGCATCGAGCAGCTTACGGTACGTTCCGAAGTCTTGGATGTGGCCAGCCAATGAGTGAGTCCACCCAATGAGCGAGGCCACCCAATGAGTGAGGCCAAAGTGGTCGAGACGCCAAAGCTCGGTACTTTCTATGGCGTTTTCACCCCATCGATCCTGACCATCCTCGGCGTGGTGCTCTTTCTGCGCACCGGCTGGGTGGTCGCCAATGTCGGCCTTCTGGGGGCCCTGTCGATCGTCGTGGTGGCTCACGTCGTGACCTTCGCTACGGCCCTCTCCGTGGCCGCCATCGCCACCAACATGCAAGTGGGTGCCGGCGGTGCTTACTACTTGATCTCCCGTTCCTTGGGGCTCGAGATCGGTGGCGCCATCGGCATCCCACTGTTCCTGGCACAGACCTTCTCCGTCACCCTCTATGCCTTCGGTTTGGCGGAGTGTCTGAAGATCTTCTGGCCAGAAGTCCCCCAGCAAGGGGTCGCCGCAGCAACGATCCTGGTGGTTTCGATCTTGGCGGGAAAGAGCGCCAACCTGGCGTTGAAGGCCCAAGGCCCCATCATGGTGGCCATTGGCCTAGCCCTGATATCCCTATTCTGGGGCGCTAGTGAGCGGACCACGGAAGCCCTACCGCTATTCGCCAAGGTGGCCGATGGCTCATCCTATTGGCAAGTCCTGGCGGTCTTTTTCCCCGCCGTCACCGGCTTGATGGCCGGAGTCAGCATGTCCGGCGACTTGAAGGACCCGACCCGCAGCATCGTCCGCGGCACCCTGGGGGCGGTCTTGGCCGGTTTTGTCGTCTATCTAGCAGTTCCCGTGGCCCTCGTCGCAGCCGCCAGCACCCAAGAGCTGGCCAGCGATGACCTCATCTGGTTCAAGATCGCCGCCGTACCGATGCTCATCTATCCGGGGCTGATCGGCGCCATCCTGTCCTCGGCTTTGGGCAGCATCCTAGGAGCCCCTCGAACCCTGGAAGCCTTGAGCAATGATCGCATCGTCCCCAAGATTTCCGCCGGGACAGCGCATGTGATTTCCACCCTGGTGGCCTTGGGGGCCGTCGCCCTGGGTGGTATCAACAGTGTGGCCCCTATTCTCACCATGTTCTTCCTCACCACCTACGGCGTCGTCAACATGGTGGCGGGCCTGGAGCAGCTATCGGGCTCCCCCTCCTATCGCCCGACCATCCGTGTCCACTGGCTGATCTCCCTGGCCGGGGCCGTCGGCTGTTTGTGGATCATGTGGTTGATCAACCCCATCGCCGCCGTCGCCGCCATCGTCGTCGAAGCGGGGGTCTACTTGATGCTGCGTCGCCGAGAGCTTTCGGCCACGTGGGGTGATCTACGCTACGGCACGTTGTTGTCTTTCACCCGCGCCAGCCTCATCCGGCTGCGTCGCCTGCCGGTGCACCCGCGCAACTGGCGTCCCCACATCTTGGTCTTTGTCGACGACCTGGGGGGCCGCATCGAGCTCATCCGTTTCGCCGCCTGGCTCAACCAGGACCGGGGCATCCTGACGGTGTCACGGCTGTTGATCGGTGAGTTGGAGAACTTGGCGCCGCAGATCGCCGAATCGACCCGTCAAGCCGACCTTTTCCTCGAAGAGCAGGGCATCATCGCCTTTGCGGAGACGGAAGTAGCGGCGGACCTGGGCTCCGGTGTCCTGGCGATTTGCCAGGCCAACGGCATGGCGGGCATCTCATCCAATACCGTCATGCTCGGCTGGAGCCATCGCATCGAGCGCCTTTGTGAGCTCTTGACCATCTCGAAGCAGGCGGCGCTGCTCGGCAAATCCACCATCCTCTGCCGCATCGCACCGCGCCGTTGGAGCTCCAAGCTCAATCGTATCGATGTCTGGTGGGGTGGCCTGGAGCGCAATGGCGACATGCTGATGCTCTTCGCGCACTTGGTGTCGCTCAACACCACCTGGGCCGGCGCCAAGATTTACATCATGACCATCGCCTCGAGCGCCATGACGCCGGAAGAAACCCAACTCAATTTGACGGCTCTTCTGGAGCGCTGTCGCATCCCGGCGGAAACCCGCGTCTTTGAACGTCAGGAGAACGAGCAGGTTCGCCAGATCATCCATCGCGAGTCCGGGCAAGCGGACCTCGTCTTCATGGGTTTGCGGGAACCGCCGAAAAACCAAGAAGCCGAATACGCGGAGAGGTTGGTGGAGTTGGTGGGCGACCTGCCGACGGTCATCTTGGTGCGCGCCGCCGGGCCGTTTGTCGGCAGCCTGCTTTGACAGGCCCGACGACGCTGAAAAGCCCCTGGCAAGCCACTCCGCCTTGCCATTGAGCGAGTCACCGGCCAGCGAGCCCCTGAGAGGCTCGCTGGCGGTGACACGACCTGCAAATCAGACGGGGTCGTCGCTGATCTTCTCGAGCAGCTCCCGAGCCTTTTCACGTCCGCCCAAGCCAAACGCCAAACCGAGGGCGAGGGCGAGGCCAAAAAGCGACGCCGCCACCGCGATGGTGACCACATCTTCTGCCACCCCCAATTGGCTCAGACCCATGCTGACACCGAGGAAGATGATGGCGTAGCGAGCCATGGGAACCAAGAAGGTCGCTTGAGGCGTCCTGCCCAGAGCATCTGACAGCAGCTTCGCCGCAAAGCTCGAAAGGCTCATGGCCACCAAGATGATCGCCAAGCCAACCAACAGGTTGGGCAGATAGGCGGTCAAGGCGCCGACCATCACCGCCAGGTGGTCCAAATGCAAAGTCGCCAAGGCCTGCTCGGCGGTCAACAGGAGGATCGCCACCATGACCACCGTGCCGCCGATCGACGACAAAGTCGCACGTCCCTCGCCGGGAGCCAGGAAATGCAAACCGAAGCGCTCGGGGAAACGATCAAAACCCACACTCCGCAGAAACGACTCGACGAGTTGACGCACGCCCTTGGCCACCGCGTAGCCGATGGCCATCACCACCAAGGCGACAAAGATCAGCGGCACAGCGTTCAACAAACGTTCGAGGGTGCTTTTCACCGGTTCTGAAATGGCCGTGATCGCCAACGTATCGACGGCCGCCACCACCACCGAAATCAGGATGAAAAAGTAGACGATAGAACCCACGATCTCCGACAGGCGCCTGGAGCCCAGGGAGTCGGCGATCTCCATCTTGGCGACGCGGTTGTCCAAGCCCGAGGCCGCCAAAAAATTGACCACCACCTCGCGCACGATGGTGGCCACCAACTTGCCGATGAAGAACAAGAGAATGGCCGCCACGATATTGGGAAGAAAGGCCAAGGCCTCTTGCAACATCGAGGTCAAAGGCGTCACCAAGGCCGATTGATTCAGCGCCTCCAGGAAGGGCGGAAGCCCAAAAAGCAACACCAGATAGAAAGCAAGGTTTCCAATGGTCCTACTGGGAACCCGTACTTTTTCTCCCGGCGCTGCGGGCTTGATGTACTTGACGGAACGCTCATCCAGCTTGGCCAAATGCAGCGCTTTGGTGAGGCCAAAGCGAACGATCGTCGCCAACACCCAGTAGGCGAGCAGGATGACCGCTGCTTCCAAGAGATTGGGCACCACCCCGACGATGGCATCGGCCACATTTTGCAGGGGCTGCGCCACCATGTTGAGATCGAGGGCCTGGAAGAAGGCGACAAAACCGAAGAGTAGGACCGTCCATTTGACGAACTTGGAAGCCACCTCGGCAAAGGTCCTCTGCTGGCCACCTTCCCTCTGCAGCAGGCCTTCGAGCCCCCAGTCCCTGACGAATTTTTCGTCCATTTCGGTCATATCGAAGAGCCGTCGCACCAGCGTCGACAACAACAGGGCGGCGAGCCAAAAGAGCAGAAGCACGACGATTGCCTTGATCAGGCTAGGAAGAGCGTTGGCGAGGCGTTGCCACATGGGCAGCAGCACCTGCGAATACATGCGCGCCCCTTGGCCGCCCAGCTCGTCCGTCCCACGGCGCATCGTACCCGCCGACTCCGTGGCCCCCTGCCCCACCGCCAGAACGCTATCCCGGGCCGCCTTGGCCGGGGTGGTCAGCGGCGTCGCATCCTCCGCTTGCACGGCACCCGGTTGCGCGGCACCCGGTTGCGCGGCATCCGGTAGCGAGGCATCCGCAGCCGTGATGTCCACAGTCCCCGGCTCCACCGATGAGGGCTCTGCCGGAGCGGTGGTCGTGGGGGGCGAAGCGTCGCCTGTTTGGGCGGCAGCCATGCCGACCCCCAACAATAAAACGAGGCAAGTGACACTAAAAAAAATCTTACGTTTCATAGTTCTCTCCAATCTGTTGTCGGTTCACCGTCCAAAGCGCAGGCCAAAAGGGCAGCACAAACGCCCGTCCCGGGACGGGTTTTGGAAGATTTGCTTTTTTTCCCACTGTTAATGACACCGAAGACGCGGCTTCGGTCACACCATCGAAAAGCGAACAAAAAATCCCCTGATTATCGATCTAACCTATCACCGATGTGACCGACCGGCTCTTCAGGGTGTCTCAACTACTACAAGCAACTATCCAGGACTCTAGAAATCTCTGATGGCCTGCCATGGTTGCCTTGGCTGCTTGCAGCAGGAACGCTATAGAAAGTGCGCAGCAGCAGCCTCTACAAATCACCCTTACTGCTCACCCGAGGAGAAAGCCATGAAGCTCAACAAGCTTTTCTTGATGCTACCCGCCTTGATATTGGCAACCGGCGCCATTACGTTCGCCCAGGAGTCCACAGACCTGTTCCGTTGGACCTCTTCTTCCGTCGAGCAACAGCTCGCGGCAGACACCACCGTCATTCCTGCGGAGCAAGGCGCCATCTTTGTCCCGGCCTTGACCCGCTCCGCTGCAGAGCCCGAAATCGCCGTCCTCAAGGATCAGAAGATTGTTGCCCAAGGCACCTCGGGACATCGCATCCTGCTCGATCCCGGTACCTACACCGTACGCTTGGGCAGCGGGGCCACCAACCAGGCACTGACCTATGACGCCACGGTCGAGAAGGGCGTCACGACGACGGTCGAGGTGCAATGGGGAGGGCTGCGGGTCGAAGTGGTCGACGAGGGCAATATTCCCCACCGCGGGACCTATGAGCTCATCCGGGTCTCGGACCGGGCTATCCTCGGCACGGGTTACGGCGCCGACACCTTGCAAGCCGAGACCCTCCAAACCTGGATCCTGACGCCCGGCGTGTATCGCATCGTACGTCCGGGCGAGACGTATCGGGCGCGTAGCAATTTCACCACGGTATCCATCCCGCCCTAGGGCTTGGTGCACTTCAAGCTGGTGACCGACAAGGCCAACGGTGAGTTTCGGGGGGCGGGCATCGTCGACGCCAGCGAGTTGGTGGTCGGAGAGAGCGGCGCGGCAGATGGCAAATGGACATCGCGGATCGTCCTGGGGGGCGCCTTGGCCCTCAACTCGACGGACAACGTGGTCGGCCAGTCCAACCAAGATGTGTTCGCCGGGACCGTTTTCTTCGACACCTACGTAACGTACCAGGACGGCAAGCACTTCGGCACCGGCATTTTCGAGATCGAAGAAGGTCTGGTGCGGGTCGATCCGGCCAATGGCCAGTCCCTACCCACTCAGAAATCACAGGATCGGCTGCGCGCCGACGTTGCTTATGTTTACTTCGCCAACAAGAAGTTTGGCCCCTACGCTCGTTTTGGCTTGCTGAGCAACGTTTTTGCCAGTGACTCCCTCGTGACGGAAGATACTAGCGTCGCTTACAATCGCCTCGATGGCAGCCGCGATATCCTCTTCGTGCCCGCCAACGGGGATTACCGGACCGCCGACGCCTTTGGTTCCTTGCGCATCCGTGAAGGTTTCGGCCTCAACGTGAGACTTCTCAACAGCCGCCGAGCCACCGCCAATTGGCGCGTCGGTGTCGGCTTTCGCCAGAACCTCTTCAACAACGCCTTCGCCGAGATCAATGATCCGACAACCACGACGGTCGATCTCTTCGAAATCGATGAATTCAGTGAGGAAGGTATCGAAACGACCTTCGCCGCCACCGTCCGCCTGGGGCGCAGCCTGCTATACATTACCGACCTCGAGGTCTTTGCCGATTTCGACGAGACCAGCGACCCCACCATCGACTGGAGAAACACCCTGAGCTATCGTTTGAATCGATTCGCTTCGCTCGACTACACTCTGGACTTGCTGCGCTTCCCGCAAGTTATCGACGAAGACCAGATCACCCAGAACATTCTGCTGCGGTTCTCCTTGGACATTCTCTGATCCCCCGCCGTTCACTGTGATCCGTTGAGCCGGCCGATCCCTCCGGTCGCCATCGATACGGAGCCCCAAGTACACCTTTCCGGAAATACAGTGACGTATCGAGAGCACCGAGGCGCCGCATCCGCAAGGCTTGCGAGCGAGGCATAGTGGGGCTCTGTTGCAACGAGCGTAACGCCGCGGACACGGATGCTTCGGCGCTCGAATACCAGCGTATTTTTGAAAAGGTGTACTAAACCGGCCGCAAGCGTCGCCCGTCGTTCCGACGGGCGACGCTTTTTTCTTTCGGCAGCCCCCCGATCAGGGCTCAATGCCAGCTGGTGAATACCTTGAAATGCTACGGGATGTGCCCGTCTCGGGCCCTTCAATCAGCGACGTCTTGCGGACCCGCTTTGCCCTTGTGGACCGTCGATTCGATCATACGATGATTGGGAACCAGTAGCGTGCCACCCTCTGGTGTCTTGACCTCCGTCGAAATCGTTCCGATACCGACAATCTCACCTTCGCCTTCCGCCAATCGCACGTAGTCACCCCCGAGAAACCGCTCACGGGCATAGTAGCCCGCCAGGATATTGCGCGCGATCTCACGGCTGCCGATGGCAAACGCCACGGCGCACGCTGCGACGACGATGGTCACCAGATTGGTCAAGGTCGAGGCAAGGAAATCGATTTCAAAGCCGAGGTGCTCGATCGCCATCATGATGGTCACGAAGAGAATAAACCCCCGAACCAAGCCCGCCAGCGCTCGATGGTGCTCGAAGTCGATGCGAGCCAGCGATGCACCGATCGCTCCGCCGGCGACGCCGGCGATCGTTGAGCCGAGGAATACCACCAGCACAGCACCCAACACCCTCGGTACAAAAGCGATCAGCCCATCGAGCGGCACAACCGACAACTCCAGGCCAAGGTTGTCCGCTCCCAGGATCAGGAAGACAATGAAAACGCCCCAAAAGACGAGCCTCCCCACAAAATCGGCAGGTGTTGACGTCACCTCGGCCTCTTCCAGGGCCTTGGACCAACCGGCCCTCGCCATGACCTCGGAGAACTTGAGACGACGCATCAAATGCTTCGCGGCGAGGGACAGGAAGCGCCCCAGCACCCAACCGATGAAGATGAGGGCCAAACCGGCGAACAGATTGGGCAAGAAGGCGATCCCCTTGTCCATCAGGACCTCGAAAACTTGGCGGGCCGATTCGATGCGACTCATGGTTTCCTCCCGGTCAATGGATCGCTGGTCTGCAGACTGGAGAGCAAGCTGGCCAATGGCTTGACGAGCTCCAGCACCAGCATCAGAAAATCTCGGCTCCCCAGCGTCACCATTCGATCCGCCAGGGTGACCCGGCGAATCTCCAGCAGGAGTCGGTTCTCCAGTTGCCTGGCCTGAGCCTCATTCAAGCGAGGCGCTGAGTTCATCGCGGCGGGCGACACGTCAGCCCAGATGCTCTCGATCTGTTCCAGGCAGCTTGCGCACTCTTCGACATGGCGCAGCAAGCTGTCGACGCCGGCCGGTGCCAAACGACCGGTCAACATGCGTTGAAAGGTTTCCTTCGATGGATGGTCGTCCGATGGATCGTCACGTTTTCGGATCATTCTCTTCCCCTGAATGCAAACGTCGAATTACCAAGGCGAGCTGTGCACGAGCTCGCAGCACGCGCATCTTGATGGCGCTCAGTGAGACCTTCAATTGAGATGCGATCTCCGGATAGGGAATCTCTTGAATATCTGCCAACTCGATGATCTCCCGATGCGCGGGAGACAACTCCTGGAGGGCGAGGTAGAGCCGAGTGCTCCGATCAGCGTCCATCGCATGCCGCAAAGGGTCCTCTGACGCGATGAGGGTCGCCGAGTCCAAGCTGGTCTGCTGGTGCTGAGGACGACGCGAGCGGCTGCGGATTTCATTTTTGCAGATATTTACGGCGACCTGTGCCAACCAGGCTCGGAACGATTCCGACCGCCCCCCACTGAAACCGTCAACGTTCCTGAATACCCGCAGGAATACAACCTGGCTCATATCGGCTACATCCTCTGAGCTGCGGAAATAGCGCCGGCAAACAGCCCATACAAATCGATGGTGCCGACGGAACAACTCTGCAAAGAGCCGCTCGTCTTCTTTTCCCCGTTGGTGGCACAACACCGCCAAGTCATGATCATCAAGAACCCTGTAGTCGTTTGGCATGTTGAGACTAATCCCTAGTGGCATAGACACCCACCAAGACTCCTTAGTCACTCTACAGTACCCAACGGACGTCTAGGTCCCTTTCTGCGCCGGACCTACAGGTAACCGAGACTCTTCAACTGCTCGATCATCTCCGGCGTCAGGTCGCGGCTCCCCACCTCACCGACGATGGGACGCAGCGTCTTTTCCTGCTCGCGCCAGGATTTCAGCTCCTGTTTCAGCCGCCGGGTGATCGACACATCCTGTTGCTTGATATCCCGTTGCTCAAAAGGGTCTTGCACCGTGTCGTAGAGGGCAAAGGTGGCATCGGGCCGCAGATGGAGCTTGTGACGCCCATCGTGGACGGCGTGGTGGGCCCCCACCGCTCGGCTGGTAAAGGCCGTGTGGGCTGGATACCCTGCGCCATCGCTGAACAGCAAGGGCGCCAAGCTCTGACCTTGCAGCAAGGGCGGCGCCTCACTGCCGGCCAACTCCGCCAGGGTGGGATAGAGGTCGATGCTGCGGACGACCTGCTGTAGACGCTGGCCAGACGTCAGGCCGGGGCCCTGGGCGAGGAGGGGAATACGGATCACCGACTCCGCCAAATCGTATCCGTGGGTGGTCTGCCGGTGCCCCTGGCGACCCGGCTCGAAGAAGCTCTCACCGTGATCGGCGGTGATGATGACCATGGTGTTGTCGGCCACACCGGCGGTGGCGAGGACCTCCGGCAGGCGCGACAACCGGCGATCGAGGCTGGCCAAGGATGCGTCGTAGAGATCGATGTAGGTCTCTTTGAGATCTTCCGGCACGGGCTCCGGGGCGGCGACGGCCCGATTCATCGCCTGACTGATATCGTTTGGAAAATGCTTGAACTCTTCCTCGGTGGGCACCACTTCGCCGCGGTTGAAGCGCAGAAAATCCTCGTATTCGGGCGTGTAGGGAACATGGGCATCGAGGGAGAAGAGCAGGTAGAAAAATGGCTTGCCGGTCGGCAGATCGGCGAGAAAATTCGCCAAGTCGTCGACCATGCGCGCCGTTGGCAGACGATGTTGAGTGACGCTGTCATCGCACCCCTGGGTGAGGTTGAAAAATTCTCCGGCGTTGACATTGTTGACCCGGCAGCCCGTCGCATAACCCGCCTCCTTCAAGTTCTCCGGCAGGGTGACCACCAAATCCGGCAAGGTTCGGGGGGCTTCCCCGTCGCCCTTCAGGATGGAGTGGATTGGGTAATCGTCGATCATCTGATGGACGTTGGGTGTCAAACCCGTGTAGAGACTGGCGGCCGACGGTTTGGTCCACGACGAGGCGCTGAAGGCTTGCTCGAATTGCACACCTTGGGAGGCGAAGGCATCGAGAAACGGCGTCGTCGGGCGGTCATACCCACCAAATCCGGTGTGATCGTGGCGGAATGAGCACAGCACCACGAGCAGAATGTTGGGTTGCTCGGGGGTCGTGTAGTCCAAGGTCGGCCGGGCCGGTATTTCTTGCTCAGGCCGGCAACCGGACAGCAACAAACCCAGGCCGATCACCAGGACGAGCGACAGGGTCCGAAACGGGCCTTTAGGCGGTCGGATTTGGCGGATGATTTTCATGGCCGGATCATTCCATGTCCCGTCCTCGGTCGTCAAAAAGGCGAGGCCGCTTAGGTATTCTTAGTCACATTCAGCGAGCTTGCTCACTGCAGGCCTCTCGCCCTTGAAACAGGAGGACAAGGGGGATTTTCTTCGACGCCGAGATCAGCTGGATGTCGGCAGCACCGCCGTTGACGAGCGCATAAATTCGCTCGCTACAACATTTCGTCACTCCGGGACGCCGGACAGCGGCGTCTTTGATCCCGGAGGGATACTCCCTATGAGACCGGGGTCAGGAGCGCAGCGACGCCACCCCGGGAGGGTCTCCGGCCTTCCCCCATTGACAAAGGTGGATGCCTGAATATCAATTCTACGCTGGCCAGCTCAGGAGCCTCGGGAGCAGCGCAAGGGCCGACCGCCCCTCGCAACGTTCTGGCTAGAACAGGGCGAGGCCGCCCAAGTATTCTCGGAACCTTTTCTCGGGTGGTAAAGTCCATCCGGCAAAGCACACCACAAGATATCCAGGCGGCGCGGGTCTCCTGGGCCTGGGCGAGACCAGCGCACAACCAAGGGGATTCCCCGCCATGAATCATCACTTTCGAATCGAGCTCTTCACCGTCTGCTGCCTGTGGCTGCTCAGCCCCATACCGATCTTTGCCGAATCGCCCTATGACGGCCATTGGCAAGGGGCCATCGAGTTGCCCACCGGCAGCTTGGAATTCGATGTCGACTTCATCAGCGACGCCGCCGGCAAGGTGGACGGCGACATCAGCATCCCGGTGCAGAATCTCCAGGATCTCGACCTGAACGTCCTCGAGCAGAGCGACGACGGCCTGCGCTTCCGGATTCCAGGCATTCCCGGCGATCCCCGCTTCGATGGCACCCTATCGGCCGACGGCAACCGCCTCACCGGCGCTTTCAACCAAGGACAGGCGGCCCTCACCTTCGTCCTCAGCCGTGCCCTCGACCCCGGCCTCGAGGTGGAGAGCGCCTTGGTCGGTTTCGAAGACTTGGTGCACAAGGCGATCGCCGACTTCAACGTGCCCGGCCTCGGCCTGGCCATCGTTCGGGGCGATCAGGTGGTGTACGCCGAAGGTTTTGGCCATCGCGATCTAGAGCGCAAGCTGCCGATGACCGCCGACACCCTATTCGCCATCGGTTCCACCACCAAGGGCATGACCTCGACGGTGCTCGCCATGCAAGCGGAGGAAGGTCTGTTGGACTGGGAGGAGCCCCTGGTCCGCTACTTGCCGAGCTTCCGCCTGGCCGACCCGATGATCACCGCCCGCCTGACAGCGCGGGATCTGGTGACCCACCGCTCCGGCATGTCGCGGCATGACTTGCTCTGGTACAACAACAACCAGCTCAGCCGCCGGCAGGTGATCGAACGGTTCCCCCACTTGGAATTGACGGCCGATCTGCGGCAACGTTTTCAATACAACAATCTGATGTACATGACGGCCGGGCACCTCTCGGGCCAGCTGGACGGCACCACCTGGGAAGAGACGATGCGGCGGCGGCTGTTCAAACCCCTGGGCATGCAGCGCACCAATTTTTCGGTTGTTACGTCCCAGAAGGACCCAAACCACGCCTTGCCCTATCGCGAAAACGAAGACAACAAACTGGAACGCATCCCCTTCCGCAACATCGACCTGATCGGCCCGGCGGGCTCGGTCAATTCCAGCGTCCGGGAGATGGCCCAGTGGCTGCGCTTCAACCTGGCGGAGGGCTCGATCGACGGCAAATCGCTGCTCTCCGCCGTCGCCCTGAAGGACGTGCACAGCCCGCACATGACCACCGAGGCCCCACCCTTCGAAGAAACCCAGATCTCTCAAATCGCCTACGGCATGGGTTGGAGCGTCGAGACCTACCGCGGTCTACGGCGGCTGCGCCACAACGGTGGTATCGACGGTTTCATCACCACGGTGATGCTCTTCCCCGACCACGACCTCGGTCTGGTGGCCTTCAACAACCGCGGCAGCGGGCTCGCCATGCTCATCGCCCAGATGGCCGGCGATCGCATCCTCGGTCTCGAAAGCATCGACTGGACGGGCCAAGCCCTGGCCCAGCAACAACAGCAACAGGCCGCCGACGCCGAAGCCAAGGCCGACTCCGAGACCGCCCGTATCGCCGACACCCAGCCGTCCCATGCCCTGGCAGAGTATGCCGGTTTCTACCATCACCCCGGCTACGGCGATCTGCATGTGGAGCTGGTGGCAGACTCCCTGAGCTGGACCTACAACGGCATCGTCACCCCACTGGAACACTGGCATTACGATGTCTGGAACGGCTCCAAGGAGGCCGTCGATCCCACCTGGGAGGGCACCAAAGTTCAATTCCGCACCGACCTCGACGGCTTCATCGCCGAGGCGGTGGTCATCATGGACGCCAGCGCCTCACCGGTGGTCTTCGGCAAACGACCCAATCCCCTGCTCAGCGACGCCGAGCACTTGCAGCGCTACCGGGGCAAGTACCAAGGCCCCACCGGCCAAGTGGCCACCGTGGCCGTCGAAGGCACCCAGCTCACCGTCGAGCTTCCGGGCCAACCCCGCTATACCTTGGAGCCGCAAGTCAGTGGTCGATTTGCCATCGAAGGGCTGAGCGGTTTCAGCGTCGGTTTCGAGGACGACGCCGACGGGAATGTCCAGGGGATCGTCTTCCATCAGCCGAATGGGGTCTTCAGGTCGGAGCGCTTGGCGGATTGATTCTGACGAGCCATCTAGATGACGTAGCTCAGCTGAAGATCAGATGTCCATTGAGGCAATGTCCAAAATAGTTTGATCTTTGCATAAACAAAACTCAGCATTAGCAGCTCTTACTACTATGAAGACTGCCCACTAGGGCTTCACTCAGTTCCAGGTTCGCGAAGAGGTCACTCATCCGTGTCCGCTTTGATCGTGCTTGGCCCTATCTATCTGTTGGAGGTTTTGAAAATGATCCGTAACGTAAAAACTCTTGTTGAATTTCTCACTGTGGGTTTGGTGCTCACCTTCGTCAGCCTTTCGCCGGCCCAAGCTGAACCGACGCTTGATACTTCTTCGGCGCAGCAACGGGGTTGTTTCCAGATGATCAGCGAAGACGGCGGTTTGACCGTAAAGGAATGCCTTACCCAAACGTCAACCGCGGCGGGCAAAGTCGTCGCGCTGCCTTCCCTGCCGGATTCTATGATCCAGATGATTGGCGCTGAGCTTCAGTGGATGCCACAACTCATGCCGCGTTGGAACCAGATGGGTCAAACCAGTGGCCACTACAGCCGCTTTGCGGGACTTGATAGCGCTGAGCTCTCTAAACTGGCGGAGCATCCATTTGCGCTGCATGTTGACGGCACCCCTGGGTTCGTCGCCTTCAGACTCGAGCTTGAGAATCACATGGTTCAAACCATCGAGGGCGAGCTCAGTGTCGCCGGGGACGGTTTTCTGACCATGACCTACCGCGACGCAGAGCAGCGGAGCGTTCGTTTTGAGCAGAACTTTCCGACACAGGGATACGCCGACAATCCGGCTGACAAAAATAGCAGTTTTTATATGGGCTGCTACATAGACACCCCGGCTTGGGATACCTACCGGCCCAATACTTGCTACAGACTTTGGGGACAGCAGTCCTCCGTTGCCGTCTTCAAGGTCTTCTTGCCTTATACGCCACAAAGTATTGTATGGGTGACGCCATCTTCCAGTTGCTCTGCGACGACTTGCTCGGCGCCTATCTCGCCTGGCCAAACGGTGTATGGCTATGCTTATTGGGTGATCAACAATACTCCCACCGGGCCGGTTGGTGCCACCGCGATCTACTTAGACGAACCGGGCCTCTGACCCCTTGAAACGGACACCGCCTCCGACACGGGTTGGAAGCGGTTGTTCCGTCCTGTTCACTGCCGCCTGAGTAGGGTCGCTGACCTACTGCGTCGTCTCTTCCCCACTCGGATTGGCCAGGAAAGCCAGGAACCTGGCCCAAGTAGCCTCGACATCCCCTTCGTTGCGATCGGCTTCGAGCATCGAGGCGCCGTGGGCGGCGTCTTCGGCGACGAAGACTTCGATGCCTTTTTCGCCCAGTTGTTGTGTCTGGCTCTTCACCGTTTCGAGCTCGGCTTCCCTGGCGGGACGGAAGGCGAGGACCGGGGTATCCTCGACCTCGGGCAGCCATTTGGCGGTGTCGCAGTCCCCCATGGCGCGGCCACTGGCCGGCGAGAAGGCGGCGACACCGGCCAAGTCTTTGCCATGCTCGGCCGCCAGGCGAATGACCAGGGCGGCGCTGTAGCTGCTGCCGACGGCGTAGATGGGGGCTCCACCGGCGTAGGTTTTGGCATACTGCAACGCCGCTTCCAAGTCACCATAGGCAGCGCAGTAGCCCGGTAGCTCGGCCGCCGCCTGGGCGACGACGGTGCGGTTGCTCTGGCCAAAGCGCTCACCGCCGCTGCGGGCATCCCAGGCGATGACTTCGTAGCCCTCCTTGACCAACCTGCGGGCGATGTTGGTGTATTCCCCGCGGGCGTCGCCCCCCGCTTGATGGAAGAGCAGCACGGTGCGGGCACCGGGCCAGGACGAACGATAGTGATCGCCGAAGACGACGACTCCGTCCGCCGCCATGGTGTGCACCTCCGTCGGCGGCGCTTCGCTGGCCTCCGGCGCTTCGACGCCGCGGCGCTGGAAGTCGATGCCCCAGGTGAGGGCGTAGCTGTTGCCGCGGTCGAAGCTGGAAAGCCCTTTCCAACGATAGGCATCGGGCCGCACATCGTAGAAAATCCACTGACTCAGGTTGTTGCCGGCGGTCTGCGCGGCAAAGGGGTGCAGGACGATGCGATCCCCCTCTTGAACGCCTCCGAAGTGCAGCGGCGCGTTGCTACGGTTGGTCAAGTACAGGCTCTCCCAACGGCGCATGGAACGGTTGTAGAGGCGCAAAATGGAGGTGGCAGCATCGGGCAGGGAGGGGTCGAGATCGTTCCAGCTGAATTCGAGAATGCCGTAGCCGTCGAGCACAAACACCGCCGTCGTCACGTCGGGCCAGCGCAGCACCCGCTGCGGCGTCCACAACCAGCGCTTGGTATCGTATTCGCCCAACAGGAAATCGAACTGACCCGCCTCCTCCGGCCGATCCGGGGCCGCCATGCCGACATCGTCGCGGACGGCAAAAAACTCTCCCTCACCCTGGTGGCGGCGATAGGTCCGCTTCTGGGAGATGCTCCACGTCTTGCCGAAGTCCTGGGACGACTCCGCGGTGTAGACAAAACCACCCTCCTCGGTGGGCCCCAACGTTCGGCGCAGCAGGGCCAGACCGATGCTGCCACCGGAACGCCGGGCATCGTGCATCACCAACCGCTGGTCTTCGAAAGCGCCGCTGGCGATGGATACCGACTCCGTCCAGGTGTCGCCCTGACCATAGCTCCAGACGCCCGCCTGGGTGACGGTGAGGAAGGCCATGCTGGCCAGATCGTGCCCTTTGCCGTTGAAATTGGGAATACGGCTGCGCTCCATCAGGCCATGGCCGCGATTCATGTAGGTGACACGGGCCGTGCCATTGGAACGCACGGGCTCCTCGCCTGCGGCGAAGATCTCCACCTCGACGTCCCAATCGCCGACAAAATCCGCCATCTCGGCGAGGGCCGCCGGGGCCTTCTCCGACGGGGCCGTGAGCTCGGCGCCGGTATCGTAGAGTTTGCCGTCGCGGACCTCGGCCAAGCTGAGGCCGGTGATGCACAGTGACAACATGAAGACGGAAAGGATTCGCTGAACCATGATGCTTCCTCGAGGGTCGTTCCTAGTGCGAACGGAGACAAATTGTCGTTGCATTGCTGAGGCTCAACGGTAGCAGAGAGAAGCCATCGCTGTCATGGGCTAGAGCACCCACGTCCCGCATTGCGCTGCGGCATTACACTGCGGCATCGCTCTGTGGCATCGCTCTGTGGCATCGCTCTGCGGCATCGCCCTCTCGAATCACTCGGCGGCATGTTTCCCCTGCCGGCGTAACCGTCGCACCATGTCGACCAATACCCGACGGGTTTCGTCGGCGTTGCCGACCGCCTGCGGAAAGGCGATGCGACAGCCGCGGTAACGCTCTCCCATACGCAAGCGGAGATGGAATCCCAAGCGGTCGACGGCGGTCATCGTCGCCTCCTCCACCGCCGTCTCCGCCTCCCGGACGCCGTCGTCGAGGCTAGCCAGGAGGATCAAGGCGTCGCCATGATCGTCGTTCATGTGTTCGATGATGTGCGCTGCGGCGTCCACCAGGGGATCGGCCTCGGCGGCGGCAAAGTCGCCGGCCTCCACCCAACCCATGACACCAAAACCACCCACAAAATAGATGCCGACCACCTGCATGCGGTAGAAGCCGAAATCCTTGTAGTCCACCCAATAACGGGCCTTCTCGTGGCGCTCCAAGTAGAGCTGCCGCACGGCCTCGAGCTCGGCGTCGGGCACCGCCGTCGTCTCGCCCTGCAAGGTCACCCGCGCCGCCCCCAAGGGATCGGCCATCGCCTCGGCGTCCGGCACCAGCAGGCTGGCCTTCGGCTCGCGGTCCAGATTCTGGGTGTGCATGGCCATCTTGCTGATCAGGAAGATGGGGCGCCCCGCTGCGTCCAGGGCAAAGGGCATGACCGAGCCGAAGGGAAAGCCGGGCAGCTTCTGCGAATGGCTCGACAGATAACCGATGTGCTGACGGTGCAGCAAGGTGCGAGCCCGCTCGGCATGGGACGGCTCGGGCACCTCGGGGGCATTCGACCCACGGCGCGGACCGGCGTGGCTGCGAGTTTGGGCATGTCTAGAAGATGGTTGACTCATGGCCGAAGGATACCCTATTGGGCTCAACAATCCAGTGCGCATGGCAATCCAGCACGCCTCACCGAAGATTTACCCCGAAGGGTTGCTGCACCCACAAAAAAGGCCCCGGTCCTTGAACCGGGGCCTTGATCCATCCCTGAGGCGCCCACTCGGGGAGCGTCCCAGATGACTGCGGAGAACGATCCCTAGAAGCGCAGACCCACCGAGAAGCGGAAGGTCCGTGGAGTCTGGAAATCACCCTCGTTCAAAGGCTGGCCGAAGGTCGACCGGGTTTGCCAGTCCGTTCCTTCCACCGGTGAGGTGGTGAAGGGATTGAACTGGTTCAAGACCTGGACACCTTCGCCGCCGTCGAGCCCTTGGGGATCGACCACAGCGTCTTCGTTGAAAATGTTGATCACCTCAGGCTGCAGGTAGATCTCGATATTGCGGTTACCGGCAGCAATGTTGAAGCTGTAGTTCAGCGACAAATCGGAGCGGTGGACGTCATCGCTGTGGAAGGCGTCGCGATCGGTGAACCAGTAGGTCGAGGTGCTCGGCGGATCGGCATAGCCAGGATTGCTGACGAAGGGCGAAACGGCCACACTGGCCGAGGCGCCATAGGGTTGACCGGAGTAGTAGTTCTCCAACCAGCTGACCGTCAACTTGTGGCGTTTGCTATCGATGAGGTCATAGACCGCCCAGGCGCGAACCTTGTGCCGTTGGTCGACCCGCAGGTCGCCGGTGGGATAGTTCCAGCTCTGCTGCTTGTACTCGGCATAGGATTCAGTGGCGGCGGTCACCGGACCACTGCCGCTGGTCTCACCGGTGAAGTTGCCCTCGGCCTTCGAGAGCGTGTAGTTGCCGGCCACCGTGAGCTTGTCGGTGAAGCGATAGCGGAACTGCGTATGCAGCCCTTGATAGGTGCGCTCGACGTTGTTGTCGAAATTGCCGATCAAGGCGACATCCGCCGGTCCGGTCGAGGTTTGCACCTGACCGGTTTCGGTGGTCACCCGAGTGCCATAGAAATCGTTCCATTCCCGCAATACGACATCGGCCCGGAACAGGCCCCGACTGCCCAACCGCTTGGTCAGACCGAAGGCAAATTCGTCGACGGACGGCGATTTGATGCCCGAGATGGATGCCGTGGCGCCGGGCACGTCGTTCTCGTTCTGAAAGGCGTTGATCGGCGCGTTGGGGTCCACATTGGCCAGGTCGAAGACACCGCCCAAGGACTCGTACCAGGCAAACACCCGACGCAACACTTCGTCGGCGCTCAAGCAATCGACCCCGGGGGTGCAGTTGGCGTTGAGCGGATCACCGCGGTAGATCCAGCGCAGGGAACCGACCGCGCCGCCCGCCGAAGCATCGTCGGCAACGCCGTTGGCCAGGGCCGCCACGTAGGTACCGTAGTTGGCGTGCAGCACCAGATCACCGTCGCCCTTGGTGTCCCAACTGACACCGAGACGGGGGCTGATCTTGCTGTCGTCGGCCACCTTGGTGCCGGCGCTGTCGACTCCGTCGTTGACGTCCCAGCGGGCACCGACATTGAAGCTCCAACGGTCGTTGAGCTGCCAGCTGTCGTTGACATAGAACGAATCGGTGACAAACGAGGTGGGCTGCGCCAGGTCCTCATTGAAGATGGCGAACCAGCGGATGCGCGGATAGCTACTGCTGGCCGCTGGATCGAAAACCGGGTAAGGGCTACCGGTGGCGGGATCGATGACGATGTTGCCGCCGGCGTCCCGCACCACGTCGGTGCCGTAGACGGTGAAGTCACTACCGGTCTGGTGATTGATGACCCCGCGAATGTCGTCGAAGCTGCTGTAGCCGAAGACCAAATCGTGGGTCCCGGTGGCCTCGGTAGAGAGGAAGTAGGAGCCCTTGACCAGGTACTCCTCCATGTTCCGTTCCTCGTCGTCGCCACAGGAGCCACAGAAGGTCGGCGCCCAGTAGCGGAAGCCCTCGTTCTGGGTCCGGATCAGGGTGCCGTCGATCAGGTCGGGCACACCGCCTGAGCCGATGCCCAGGGTGTTGTTGCGCTCCGACCACTGCCCTTCGATGAAGAAGTTGGGGGTCAACACGCCGTTATAGTTGATGGAGGAAATATCCTGCAGATCCTCGCGGTTCGGGTTGAGACTGCGCAGGTCGAGGATGGTGCCGAAGTCGGAATTCTGGGACGATCCCTCCACCTCGAGGTAGGAGCCGATGATGCTGTGCTTGGGGCTCGGAGAGAGGGTGAGCTTGCCCTCGAGCCGGGTCTCTTCACTTCCAAAGGAATACGGGATATTGGTGATGTCCGTATCGCGGGATTCGGAGGTGGAGAAGTCACGGCCAGCGCCGAAGAACCACAGCTTGTCCTTGAGGATGTAGCCACCAAGGGTCGCTTCGTAGGTCTCATTGACCTCGTCAATGGCTTCGCTGGAAAGGGGGGTGCGCGCTTCCCAATCATCGTTGGTGTAATTGACCCGCACCGAGCCCTTGAATTGGTTGCCGCCGGACTTGGTGATGGCGTTGATCACACCGCCGGTGAAGCGGCCGTACTCGGCGGAGATGCCGGAGACCGTGGTCGTCGTTTCCTGGATGGCATCCTCGATGAATAGATTGGCGACGGTGGCGCGGATGTTGTCCTGAATCACCACACCGTTGATCATCCACAGATTCTCGTAGGTTGGCGCACCGGCGACCGAGGGGCCCCCAGCCCGAAAGCCGGAATCAGAGACGCCGGGGGCGAGCCGCACCGCACCGATCAGATCGCGGCGCACCGGCAGGCTCTCGAGCTCGTCACCGGTCAGCGTCGCCGAACCGGTGGAGGTCTCCGAGATCAACGACTGCTGGCCGGTGACCAAAATCTCTTCACTGATCTCGCCGAGATCCAAGGTGATGTTCGAAGGGGTCGTGGAAGCCACCGAGATCTTGACCTCGCGGCGCACCGAGTTGAAGCCCTCGAGTTGGTAGACCACCTCGTAGACACCCGGGGGAAGGAAGGCGATTTTGTAGTCGCCATTGGCGTTGGTCATCGTGTCCCGGGACCGTTGCAGCTTGTCCGAGGTGACGCTGACCGTCACCCCCGGCAGCGACCCGCCGTCCTGGTCGGCGACCCGGCCAATCAACGTGCCGGTGGGATTCTGAGCCCAGACGGCGGTCGTCAACATTGCCAAGACGGCAAAGATGACGAGGGCCCTCGAGCTATTTCTCCGGATGCCGTTTCTCCTGAAATTCATGCAGATGCTCCTCGACTTGGATTCCAGCACCCGCGCAAGCGGTCCGTACTGGAAAGATTCACTGAGAACGCCACGCTGGTCGGCGCCGACCCATACGCAGATTGCCCCGGCACGGGGGGCCCCTGGGACCCGAGAGCCAGAGCAAGCTAAGCGACTGAATTTAGATCAGATTCATGCTACCTTCACGGTCTGGAGAATGCAATGATCAACCTAGTCATCGGCGGCCCGGCGCGCGTTCCCTGGGCAGCAGCGAGCCTCGCCTTAGGCCTGAGCCTTACCCTGCTTGGCTGTGACGGCGACGGACGACGGGCGACGGAGCCCCTCGAGCCGGAGACCGCGAGCCTCGAAACAGCCATCTTCATCGACGGCGGGGCGGCTTCGGGGCTCGACGCGGTGCATTTCAACGGTATGTCGGGCCAGCTCTATCTCAGCGAGATCACCTGCGGCGGAGGCGGCTTCGTCGACATCGACAACGACGGCGATCTCGACGTCTATGTCTCCCAAGGCCAGATGATCGGCCCGGACACTCCCATCGACGACGCGCTGGTACCACCCCAACATCCGTTGCCGATCAGCGACCGTCTCTACCGTAACGACCTACGCCGGGCGGCGGACGGCACCCCCCACCTATCCTTCACCGACATCACCGACTCGATGGGCCTGGCGGCGACGACCTACGGTTGCGGCATCAGCGCCGCCGACTTCGACAACGACGGCCGGGTCGACATCTTCCTAGCCAACCTGGGGCCCGATCAGTTGCTGCACAATCAGGGTCCCGATGCCGATGGCGTCGTCACCTTCCGCGACGTGGCAGCGTCGGCCGGCGTCGACGGCGACGGCATGAGCACCGCCGCCGCCTTCGTCGACTACGACCTGGACGGCTGGCTCGACCTCTACGTCGGTAGCTATGTCAGCTTCGACAACTCCGGTGCCACCCGCTGCGCCAGCCTCAGCGGCGCCCCCGACTATTGCGGCCCCGGCGCCTACCCGACAGAGCCCGACGCCCTCTACCGCAACCGCGGCGACGGCACCTTCGAAGAGGTCAGCGAGGCGGTGGGGCTGCGCTCCGTCGCCCCGCAACCGGCCCTCGGCGTCGCCATCGCCGACTTCGACGACGACGGCTGGCCGGACATCTACGTCGCCAACGACGGCGAGCCCAATCATCTATGGCTCAACCATCGCGATGCTTCCGGCCGGGTTCGCTTCGCCGAGCAGGGTCTGTTGGCCGGTTGTGCCGTCAACGGCGGTGGCGCGGCCGAGGCCGGCATGGGCACCGATGCCGGCGACTATGACGATGACGGCGACTTCGATATCTTTGTCGCCCATTTGATCAAGGAGACCAATACCCTCTACCGCAATGATGGGCGCGCCACCTTCGTCGACGCCAGCGCCGCCAGCGGTCTCGGCTCTCCCAGCCTGGCCCGCACGTCCTTTGGCGCCGCTTGGCTGGACTACGACAACGACGGTTGGCTCGACCTCATGGTGGCCAGCGGCGGCGTCGTGCTCGACCCCGAGTTGGTGGCGCAGGGTGACCCCTTCCCACTGCACATGGAGAATCAGTTGTTCCACAACCTGGGGGCCGGCGCCCCATCCCAAGCCGTCCCGCCGGAGGTGAGCTTCGTCGAGGTCACGGCCGAGGCCGGTGATGTCTTCCAGCTCTCCGAGGTGAGCCGCGGCGTCGCCGTCGGGGACGTCGACAACGACGGCGACCCGGACGCCCTGGTATTCAACAACAGCGGCCCCCTGCGCCTGCTGCTCAACCAGGTGGGCCAGAACCAGCCTTGGATCGGCCTGCGCCTGGTGGGGGCGGAGCCGTCCCGTGACCTGCCGGGCGGCGAGCCGTCCCGTGACCTGCCAGGCGGCGAGCCGCCCCGTGACCTGCTGGGGGCCAAGGCGGCTATCCTGCGTCAAGGCCGGACGACCCGGTGGCGGCAAACCCAGACCGCCGGTAGCTATAACGTCTCCGGTGATCCGCGGATTCTCATCGGCCTGGGCGACGATCCTGCCATCGAGGGCCTGCGCGTCGTCTGGCCCGACGGTACGGTGGAAGATTGGCTCGGCCTGGCGATTGGGCGCTACCACACCCTGCGGCAGGGCGGTGGGCAGAGGGTGGAGGCGCCGTGAGAGGTTTTCAGAAGCTGCTGCTTCTCGTGCCGCTGCTCGGGCTCACCTTGGCCTGCGGAGCCCCTCCCGACACGCCCCAGCTCACCCCCCTGCCCGACCTCGACCTCAACGCCGCCGATCCGGCGGCCCGGCAACAGCTCGACGAGCAACGGGACACCGTCGAGAAACTCGTCGAGCAGCTCGCCGACAATCTCGCCGGCAACGACGCCGATCTAGGGGCCACCGCCGAAGCCTATGGTGACTTGGGCCGCCTCTACTTGACCTACGACTTCCTCGACGCCGCCGAGATCAGCCTGCGCAACGCCCAGACCCTCGAGCCCGACGACTACCGCTGGCACTATTTACTGGCCTATCTGGTGATGACCCGGGGCCAGTTGGAGGCGTCGCTCCCCGACTACGCCCGGGCCCTCGAGCTGAGACCCGACTTCCTGCCCGCCATCCTGAGGCTGGGGCGAGTGCATCTCGCCTTGGGCCAGACGGCGCAAGCCAAGCAATGGTTCGAACGGGCCCTCGCGCTGGAGCCGCAAATCGCCGCCGCCCACGAGGGCCTCGGCAAGGTGCAGGTCGCCGACGGCGACCTGGCGACGGCGGTGGCCAGCTTCGAGCGTGCCCTGGAGCTGGAACCGACGGCCACCGGCAACCACTACGCCTTGGCCCAGGCCTACCGGGACCTCGGCGACCTACAGCAGGCCCGCCGCCACCTGGAGCAAAGCGGCGATGTGGCAGCGCGCATCGTCGATCCCTTGATCAATCCGTTGGCCAGCATGGCCCTGAGTGTTCAGTTTTATCTGGTGCAAGGGGCCGAGGCCCTCGACGACCAAGACTTCGCCGCCGCCGTCGCCGCCTACCGCAGCGCCCTGCAGCTCGACGAGCAAAACCTGCCGGCCCATCAAGGTCTGGCGGTGGGTCTCGAACGGCTCGGAGACTTGGTCGGCGCCCAGCAAGCCCTGTTCGACGCCCTGCCCCTGGCCCGGGACGACGACGGCACGATTCTGCGCCCCGAGGCCGCCACCCTCTACCGCTCACTGGGTCGCCTGGCGGCCCTCGACGGGCGGGACGCCGACGCCGTCGCCGACTACCGGGCCTCCCTCGCCTTGCAGCCCGAGCAGCCGGGCGTCCTGTTGCGGCTGGCTAACGCCCTGGCCCGGCAGCGTCAGTTCGCCGAGGCCATCGAGCATTTCGACCGGCTGGTGGAGATATCCCCGCAATGGGCCCCGGCGGTCTGGGAGCGGCGGGGCACGGCGTGGGTCAACCTCGGCCAGCGCCAGCAGGCCATCGCCGACTTCGAGCGCGCCATCGAAGTCACCCCCGACGATCTCCGCCTGCGGCAGCTCTACGCCGACGCCTTGCGGCGGCTGGGGGATGCCGCCGCCGCCGAGGACCAGCGCCGGGCGGCGCAAGATCTCGAAGGCACCGGCGCCGATCGGGCGCCGTCGCTGCTCGCCGAGGCTCGCCAGCTGATGCGGCAACAGGACTTTACCGCCGCCGAGGCACGGCTGCGCGAGTTGCTCGCCTCCCAACCAGACGCCCATACGGCGCGTCGCGAGTTGGCCGACCTGCTCGGTCATACCCGGCGCTACGACGAAGCGGTGGAGGAATACCAGCAGGTCATCGACGCCGTACCCGAGCACGAAGCCGCCCGTCGGGGCCAGGTCGTCGCCTTGGTCCTGGGAGGTCGCCTCGGCGAAGCCCGCCTGGCCCTGCAAGACGCCCTGCGGACTTTCCCCCGCCATCGGGGTTTCGCCGTGACCCAAGTGCGGCTGCTGGCCCTGTCGCCGGACCCCGATGTGCGCGACGGCTCTCTCGCCCTGAGGATCATCGAACGGGTGCACCGGGATCGCCCGGACGCCCAGGCCAACCGAGCCCTGGCTTTGGCGCTGGCGGCGGCGCAGCGCTTCGAAGAGGCGGCGGACTTGCAGCGCCAGGTGCTGGCCGGGGCCCCAGCCGCGGCGGCGGAGCTCGAAAGGGCCCGACTCCAGGCCTTTGAGCAGGGGCGGGCTTGGACGGCGCAGAGCGCCGATGAGATCTTGCTGGCCTTGGGGGCTTCGCGGTGATCGGGCGCCCCCCTTTGGTGCACCCTGCTGGGACACCCCGCTTGGTGGCACGATCCATTCATCTTCTTTCACATTTTTTTCTTTCACATTATCTTCTCTCAGAGTTTTCACAGGAATGACCTCCGAAGAACCCATGAGGATCAGCATGCAACAGCGCTCCAATCGAACGGTATCGACGCTCCGTGGCCTGAGGATGGCCCTCCTTCTGTGGACCGTCGCGGTGATCCTGCCACTTGTTGCACCAGCTCAGGTCTCCGACGACGCTCAGGTATCCGACGCCGCAGGCGCCCTCGACGCAGGCGCCCCAGAAGACGCAGCTGTTCCGTTCTTCGAGTCCCTCGACATCCAGGTGGTCAATGTCGATGTCTATGTCACCGACCGTAGCGGCGAGGCGGTTGCGGGATTGACCAGCGACGACTTCGAGCTGTTGGTGGATGGCCGGCCGATGGAGATTTCGAATTTCTATGCCGTCGACGGCCAAGTCCCGGCGCGGCGAATGGAGCCGTCGCCGGAGACGCTGGCGGCGCCGTCGGACGGCCAAGCCACGGACCTACCATCGGTCCAGAGCCTTCCCGAAGAGCAGCGATTGCACTTGGTAATTTACTTTGACAACCTTTTTCTCAAGCCGTTCAACCGCAACAAAGTGACCCGTCAAGTGCGCAACTTCCTGAGCCACAACCTAAGCCCTGAGGATCGGGTCATGCTGGTCACCTTCGAGCGCTCCCTACATGTACGGCAACCGTTCACCGACAACCGCCAGGCGGTCGCCGACCAGCTTTTCGGGATCGAAGAGCTCACCGGCTTCGCCTCCCAGGCCGACGCCGCCCGTCAAAGCACCTTGCGCAACATCCGCAGCGCCAAGACCTTCAGCGAAGCGGAGCCCTTTGTCGACTTCTACGCCAAGCAGCTCTTCAACGATCTCGAGCTGAGCATCGACGCCTTGAAAGAGATCGTCGGATCCCTGGCCGGTTTGCCCGGCCGCAAGGCGGTGCTCTACGTCAGCGATGGGCTGCCGATGAAGGCCGGGGCCGACCTTTACGCCTCCCTCGATCAACGCTTCACCCACGGCGCCAGCGCCGGTCTCCTGGCCAATCGCTACAGTGTAAGGTCGAGCTTTCGTGAGCTCATCTCCACCGCCAACTCCAACCGCGTCTCCTTCTATACCTTGGAGGCCCTCGGCGTGCGCTCCCACGCCTCCCTTTCCGCCGAACACAGCGGCGACCAAGGGTCGCAAATCGATCTCGATATCGAACGGAGCTTCAACAACCAAGAAACCTTGCAAATGCTGGCCGCCGACACCGGGGGTTTGGCCGCCTTCAATACCAACAACATCGCCGGGGCCCTACAACGCATGGGCTCCGACTTCAGCTCCTACTACTCCCTAGGGTTTGTACCGCGACAAGGCGGCGACGGACGGGCCCACAGCATCGACGTGCGGCTGCGGGACGACAAGGGGCTCCAGCTCCGCCACCGCGGCAGCTACCGAGCCAAGGGCCCCGAAAGCCGCTTGATGGACCGCGTGCAAGCCTCCCTGCACCACGGCTGGCAAGCCAACCCCATGGCCGCCGACCTGCAGCTGGCGCCACCGCGCCGCGGCGACGGCCGCAACCTGCTGGTGCCCGTCACCGTCACCGTGCCCTTCAACCGCGTCACCCTTCTACCCCGCGGCGCCCACCATACCGGCCAGCTTCGGTTGGTGGTGGCGGTGATCGACGACGACGGCAAGACCTCCATCCCGCAGGTGGAAATCCTGCCCCTCAGCATCCCCGACGAGCACCTGGAAGCGGTGCTACAACAGGACATCCACTACAGCGCCGAGGTGATGGTCAATCGCGGCACCCGTCACCTCACCGTCGGTCTGCGGGACGAGGTGTCCGGCGAGGTGGCGGTGTTGCGGCGGGCGGTGGAGTGAGGGCGTCTTGCCTTGCTGTCCGCTGGCCTGCGACTTGCCCACCGCAAGCCTAGAAATCGCCCCTTGGCTATGATAATCTCGACAAAATTTGTAGTTTCAAAAAAGGTATCCAAAGCTTCAGCGATGACCCGAAGCCTCTGCAAAGATAGAACCCGTTCCGTCGCCCGTTGACGGCAACGCCTGCAAGGAACGACCGCAAGGAGAAGCCATGAGCCCGATCGACCATACTGACCTCGGAATCACTTTGGATGGCCCCCAACACGTCGACCTCATCGAGCACATGGACCTGGCCCATGTCGACACGGCGGGCCCGGTCGATAGCGAAGAGCAGAAGCACGATGATTGGCACTCCGACCTTCCCCACGGCGATGCACCCCACGGAGATCATCAGGACTGGATCCACGATGATTCAGCACACGGCGATTTCAAACACTATGACCAACACGGGGATCACAACGACAACAGCCTGCCAACGGCCGAAATCGAAGCCCTCTTCGAGCGCTTTCTGAGTCGCACTGCGGACCTCATCGGCCAGCTCGAGAGCCAGCTCGAGCAGAAGATCCGCCAGCAAGTCACGACGATCACCGAGCAGGCCAACCGTGCCTTCGCCGAGGTGGACGAACGGCTGGCTGGCCTGGAAACCAGGGTGAGCGAGCTCGAGTCGAGGAACCCCTGACCTTGAGTGTCGAGCTACGGCCCTTGGGTGTGCACTGCAACCTGAAATGCCAGTATTGCTACCAGAACCCTCAGCGAGACGCCGGCAACCTGACCCGTTCCTATGACCTGGACAAGATGAAGGCGGCGATCGAAGCGGAAGGAGGCCCCTTCTGCCTTTTCGGCGGCGAGCCTCTGCTGGTTCCCCACCAGGACCTCGAGGACCTCTGGGCCTGGGGCCTCGAACGCTTCGGCAGCAACGGCATCCAAACCAACGGCAGCCTGATCGACGACCGCCACATCGCCATGTTCTCGGCCTATCGAGTGCAGGTGGGGGTGTCGATCGACGGCCCCGGCGAGCTCAACGACATCCGCTGGCATGGCACCCTCGAACGCACTCGCCAGAGCACCGCCAAAACCGAACGGGCCATCGAGCGTCTCTGCGCCAAGGGCTCGCCACCGGGGCTGATCATCACCTTGCACCGCGGCAACGCTCGGGCCGACCGGCTACCCAAGTTACTCGATTGGGTGCGCTATCTCTTCGGCCTGGGGATCTCCAGCATCCGCCTCCACTTGTTGGAAAGCGAGAGTGAGGCGATCCGCCAGCGCTACGCCTTGAGCACCGAAGAGAACCTGGCGGCCCTGCGGGCCTTCGCCGAGTTGGATCGCCAGATGGGCGGTGGGCGCTTCGATCTCTTTCAACAAATGGGTGACCTGCTGCGGGCCCGGGATGGGGACTCCACCTGTATCTGGCATGCTTGCGACCCCCTCACCACCCAGGCGGTTCGCGGCGTGGAAGGTCAAGGCCAGCGAAGCAACTGCGGCCGCACCAACAAGGACGGGATCGATTTCGTCAAGGCGCAGACGGTGGGTTACGAGCGCACTTTGGCTCTCTACCACACCCCCCAGGAGCATGGCGGCTGCAAGGGCTGCCGCTTCTTCCTGATGTGCAAGGGCCAGTGTCCGGGCACCGCCATCGACGGGGACTGGCGCAATCGCAGCGAGCACTGCGAGATTTGGTGGTCCCTGTTCGAGGATCTGGAGAAGGAGATGCTGGCCACCGGCACCACACCCCTGTCCATGCGTCACGACGAACGGCTGGGGATGGAAGCCCGTTATATCGCGGCTCTTTTGGGCGGGCAGAATCCGCGAATGGAGGCCCTGGCCAAGGAAGTCAACCCGGCGTCCAGCCAAAGCGGCACCGCCGACAACCCTCCCGAGGACGGCGACTGGCGCGCTCAACTGCATCGGCTGGGCAAGGATTTCTCCCATGCCCTGGCAGCTCAGCTGCGTGCTCCTAGGCATCCCCACCGGTCGACGCAACGATGAATCATGGACCCACCAGGAATCATAGACCCACCATGAATCATGGGTAGGGCATCCACAACCCACGACGATACAACCCGACAATCCGAGATTCGGGACCGTCGAGAGCTGCTCGACTTCAGACTCCCCGACTTCACCCGCCTGGCCTGGACCAGTGACCGGGCACGGGCCGTCTGGCAGCCGCGGCTGAGCCGTATCGCTGACGCCTGGACCGAGATCGAATGGCGCTCCGTCGCCGCAGGGCTTCGCAACTGCCACTTGACCCGCCTCGTCCCCGAAGCTCTGGCGGATCGGGCCGGCCTATGGGCTCGGCACGGCTTGGCCACCCTGCCTTTGGGCGTCGAAGCGAGGACCCTCAAGGGCTACTCGAATACGCCACAACCAGCCCGCCCTGGCGACGAGGTCGTCCATTGCGTGGTGGTGGGCCAACTCAGCAGCTGTCTCGAGCTGGCCGACGCCTGGCGGCGCTCCGACACCGTCGAAATTGGCCGGCTCCTGGGCTTCCCGGCATGCTGCTGCAGCTTCTTCGAAGATCTGTGGGGAAACCGACAACGCATCGATACCGTCTGGCCGATGGTCGAAGCCTGCGCTCCCCCGCGCCCCTTGGAGCCGCGGCGCCTCGAGCACCCGGCCACCTTAGCCAACATCCTGTGGCGTTTTGTCGGTGTGCGGGCCGTGCCCCACCTGCCTTGTCGTCTCGACTGTGCCCCCAGTCTCGAAATGGCGGAAGACTGGCTCGCTCTGGGAGAGCGCGAAGGGTTGGTCGAAGAGGTGAGGTGGCTGCGGCAATTGCTCGCCACCCCCATCCAGTGGTCAGCCTTGCACGGCATCGCCGAGATCAAGAGCCCGTTGCTCAAGATCTCCACGGCGACGGACGCGACACCGCTCGAGTACACCGTCCGGTTGACCGGGGATCACTATCCCGAGGCGGGGGCCTTGGCGCCTACATTTCCCTATCGACAGGGTCGGCAGTCACCCTTGACCCAATCACCGGCCTTCCTGCGCGGCATGGAACACCCGATAGAAACCCTGACCCATCGCCCCGCCTGGTTCCATACCGACAACGGATTCTCCAGTCGTCACGGCATGGAGCAGCTGCATGCCCCGCTGGTGAAGGTCGCCCGCCGTCATTTGGCCGAGCTCCAGGGCCGAATCTTGGACTTGGGGTGCGGCAACGGCGCCCTCTTGAAGCGCATCTGTCAAGGAAGGAGCGATCTCGAACCCTGGGGGGTCGATCTGGACCCGGGCCGGATCGCCCATGGCCATGAGCTCTTGCCCGATGATCGACAAACAATCCTCTGCGATGACTTCTTCCATTGGATGATCGAAGGCCCCGGAGCGAAGCGGCGTTACGCCCTTGCCTTGCTGATGGTGGGACGCTTGAGCGAGGTCCCGGAATCCACAGCTCGCCAGCTCCTCGCCTCCGTCACAGCCTGCTGCGATGCCCTCCTTCTCTACCGCTATCCCGATCGGCCGGGGGATCCGGGCCCGGCTCTGCGCTCCATGGCGGCCCGATTCGGACTCGGATTCGAATCCCTGGTGGAACATTGCGGGTTGGCGATCCCCCTGGCAAAAGAGGCAATACCTCCGCCAGTTGAGCCCAGCCCTTCTCCGCAGGAGCCTGGCACCGATCCAAATCCAGCCCACCACGGGATTCGGCCGCTGCACCCAACTGAGGGATAGCGGCAGCGCAACCCTGGGGGGAGCGCTCCGGATTTCTAGTCTCCGGCTTCTACTCTTTGTTGTGGATGTCGACTGGCGAATTCCCCGTCCAGGCCGGGGAATTCGCCGACTCGCGATGGAGTGAGCTCGATCAGGGGTCGTCGCAGGAACACCCGTTGGGGGTGCAGATACCCCAGGGTAGGCCACAGACCAAGTCGCACTTGGAGGCACACCAGGCGTTGGACGAGCAAGCGAAGCCTTCTATCGAACAACTCGGACAGCTTGGGCAGTAGGTGTAGCTAGAACCGCAGCGCACGTATCCCCGTTGGGAGCTGCAATTGCTGTCGATGGCGCTGCAAGTGGTACCCACACCGCCGCTGCACGACACGGTGGAGCCGTTCCAGCAATCGGCGATGGCAGAGCAAACGCCCAGGTTCTCTTGCCCCTTGGTCGCCACGCTCTGGGCAAGGCCGTAGGAGTCCGTGGCGATCCACTCCGCTTGCGGCGACGTGGAACATTTCTCGGCCCCGGGAAGGTCGACGCCGACGGCTTCTTGACCCGCCGCAAGGGGCATGGCCACCACCAAGGTAAGGGCGCAACAGGACAGCAGAATTCGATGCAGCATAGCTTCTCCTCTGATCAAAGAAGGCCGCCGGAAACCGATGGCCTCAGGTTGAAGGACGCCCATGGACCGCGGACATAGCCACGCCACGGACCTTCCCAAAGATTGAGACAATGGTCGCAGGTCCAGACAAATTCAGCTCATACGAGAATCTCGATCAATCTAGTGAGAAACAGAGAATCCGTCAAGCCTGCTTTCGAGGAGAAAGCCTTCGTGAGTCTTTGAAATCGAAAAAACGGCCCCGTATCTGTCCAGGCGGGCGACGGACGGAGGGGCGACGGACGGAGGGGCGACGGACGCCAGGCACCGGACCCGGCTCAATTCACCGGCAGGCCCGAATCCTCCTGCGACAGGTGCCTGGCACTTATTGACTATTCACAGCAGTCGTAGACTCGATGTCCGCATCCGCGTCGGCGAAGTCTCGGGCCATGAAGAAACGCCTCTTGCGGCTCGCTCTCGCCTCTCTCCTTTGGCCAAAGGGATTTCGACCTCCCATCTTAAAAAAAGGGGACCGAAGGGGGATTTGTTAGATGGCGAGACCGCTCCGCGGCCCTGACCTCAATCCGCTCCGCGGATCCCTTCGGAAGCCGCTCCGCGGCCCAAACCCCCACCTAGGGCAAGGCGGAAGCCCAGGCCGCCGTCGCGGTTGCCAGCGCGGGACCAGTCGCGATAGGCCGCCCGCACGAAGCGGGCGTGGCCGGACCAGGAACTGCCGCGGATCACGCGAAGGACGCCTTCCTCAGGACCAACAGGATCTTCAACCGGATCCGCCCCATAGTCCCCCTTCCAGTCGGCACACCACTCGTAGACATTGCCCAACATATCGTAGAGGCCCCAGGGGTTGGCCTCCTTGGTCGCGACCTTGCGGGTCCCAGCCTTGAGGTGGGGAAACTGTTTCTGCGGCCAACCGGAAGAGTCTTCGCCTTCTTCGAGATCGAAGTCGACGCCGCTATTGCCGCCGTACCAGGCGATCTCGTTGAGCCCTGGGGCGTTGTTGTGCCCCAAAATCTTCAGATCGCCCCGCCAAGTGGCAGTTTCGGTTCCTGCTCGGCAGGCCCACTCCCACTGGGCTTCGGTGGGCAAGATCGCCTGCAACCCTTCAATGCGCTGGTTCAGCTTCTCTAGGAAAACTTGACAATCCTCCCAGCTGACTTGCTCGACGGGCCGTAAGGTTGAGCGAAAACGGCTCGGATTGGTCCCCATCACCTCCTGCCACAGGGCCTGGGCACAGGGAGTGTCCGCCAGCCAGAAACCCTCGGTCAACGTCACCAGATGACGTGGACCTTCGTCCCTGTCACGGCCAACCTCATCGGATGGCGAGCCCATCCAGAAACGCCCCGGCGGAATCCAACGGAACCGTTGCTCGGCGTCCCCAAGCCCGATGCCCACGAATACGCCGAAATCGTCCTCGCCCCATTGCCTGGCCCAGGTTGGCGGGCGGCCGTCGATGAGGGGGTGCGGGGCAGCTTGTTCTTGGGTTGTCATGGCGGAAAAAGTGGGTTCTGGCGAGCCTTCGCGGTCACTTCTGTGGCACTACCAGCACACCAGAACCCGTTCAAGATTTTGCCGCTTCGAGTTAATCGGAGCAGACAGGAGCGAGATTGGGTCGGGGTCGGCGACTGCCGTCTCCGAGCTAGGGCAAGGCGGAAGCCCAGGTTGTCGTTGCGGTTGCCAGCGTGGTTCCAGTTGCGATAGGCCGCCCGCACGTTGCGGGCGTTGTCGTTCCAGGAACTGCCGCGGATCACGCGATTGACGCCTTGAGAATCTCGTCCTCTGCTGGAATCATGCATCGATTGGGGGGTGGCGGTCCAGATCTCTTTGACGCCAAACGCCACAATCCGCATGGGCGACAATCGCCAGGGTCGAAGCAAAGCCAGTCTGCAGGCCAATGCCATCGATCTTCCCAAGACTGAAAGCGCGCTCCCAGGCTATCCGAGACTTTCGGTATCGACGTTTTCGCCGCTTCGACAACCGAAGCCTGAAAGGATCAATTCTGAATCCACATAGGCTCAAGCCGCGACGAGCTCTTTGCACTTGCCATGCTTTCTTGATTTGGAGATGGAGGCGCTCCGACGCCAACTCGAAGGCTGCCTCCCGGACGCTCCGCAGATCGGCAGCCGAGCGGCCCCAAACCACCATATCGTCCATATATCGAATATAACCAAGGGTGCTCGGCCCTTCCAGGAGCAACCGATCAAGGTCTGCCATATAGAGATTGGCGAACCACTGGGAAGTCAACGACCCGATGGGCAGACCCTTCCCTGGGGCTACGCAATGACTGTTGATGATCTGGTCGCAAAGACGAAGCACACCGTTGCCCTTGATATGACGTCGGAGGCGCTGTTTCATCTTCCCGTGATCGATGGATGCAAAATAGGCTCGAATATCCATCTTCAAATACCAAGGGAATCGACGGCAATGCTGCTGCGCTCTGGTCACCGCAGCCAGGGTACCCTTGCCCAGACGACAAGCGAAGGAATCGTCGATCAGCGCCCTTTCGATGATCGGGCCGACCCACGCCATCAGGGCGTGATGGAGCACCCGCTCTCTGAATCCAGGAGCCTGAATCCAACGCAGCTTCGGGTCTCGAATCTCGAAGCTTCGAGGCCGCGACAATACCAACTCTTCGCCGAGTATCTGGCGCTGCAGGGAGGAGGTCTCGCGGCTCAGAGAAGCTTCGTAACGCTGCACCTCAGGACGGTGCCGCTTTCCCCGAGAAGCGCGCCAAAAAGCCCACTGCAGGTGGTCCCACGTCGCGATGTCTTCAAGGCGTAGAAGAGCTCGTTTCACTCGGCGGTACCTGGGCTCTTGCCTGTGCCGACTTCGGCCAATACGGCAAGAAATGCGTCGCCATATTTGGCGATGCGGGCTGGCCCCACGCCATGCAACGCCTCGAGCGCCTGGGTCGTGCTCGCCTTTTGTTGGACCATCAAGGCAAGCTGCTCATTGGTGAAGACGCTATAGGCCGGAACGTTCTCTCGTTCCGAAATCTCTTTCCGCAAGCGGCGAAGCCGTGCAAACACGACAAACTCATGGCTTGGAAGAACCTCGCGGTAGTCTATCCTGCCCCTGGACGGTTGAGCTTTCGACGAACCGGATTCCAAGTAGGTGACAGCAAGTGCCCAAACGGCTCCGCCGTCGCTCTCCGACAGGTGGGTTTCTATCTTTAGCACCCGATGACTCGACAAGAACCTGTTGATCTCCTCCTCAGCGGCAGCAGAATCGAGCACCGGAGCGGCAAAGAACCGTATTCTCATATGGGGGATTTATTTCCTTCCTCGGTGTAGCTCACGACACCTATCTTTGTTTCGTCCTGATTCCCTCGCTCCGCTCGCCGCCGCTCCGCGGCGCAGAACCCTCACCGCTCCGCGGTCCAGATTCGGAAGCCGCTCCGCGGCCCAAACCCCCACCTAGGGCAAGGCGGAAGCCCAGGGAGTCGTCGCGGTCGCCAGCGTGGTCCCAGCGGCGATAGGCCGCCCGCACGTGGCGGGCGTAGCCGTACCAGGAACCGCCGCGGATCACGCGATTGACGCCCTCTTTGGGCCCTTCAGGGTCCACTGCCAACGCCTCACCATAGCCAGACTGCCAGTCCTGACACCACTCGTCGACATTGCCCAACATGTCATAGAGACCCCACGGATTGGCAGCCTTGGTCTTGACCTCACGGCTTCCGGCCAGCTGATGATCGTACTGCTTCTCCGGCCAATCCGAAGAGTCGAATCCCTTCTCCAGATCGTATTTCCAACCGCTATTGCCAGCGTACCAGGCGATGCCGTCGAGCAAGGGTGCGTGGCAGGCGCCGAGAATCTCAAGCTCCCCCAACCAGGTTGCCGTCGTGGTACCGGCCCGGCAGGCATATTCCCACTGGGCCTCGTTGGGCAGGCGGGCCGGCAACTCCCGCCGCTGGAGCTCGGTGAGGAAACCCTGGACCTCGTCCCAAGACACCGTCTCCACCGGCCGCTGCGGCGACTTGCACTCGCTGGGGTTCTCCCCCATCACCGCCTGCCACAGCGCCTGGGTGCAGGGGGTCTCGCCGAGCCAAAACCCTCGGCTGAGGATCACTTCGTGCTGCGGACCTTCGTCGTCCCACCGGCCCGCCTCCTCAGGGGGTGAGCCCATGACAAATCGCCCCGGCGGCATCCAGCGCAGTCGTTGCACGACGGCCTCAACTTTCAGATCGGCCCACAGACCGTAGCGATCGCGGCCCATGCCGGTGGCCCAGGACGGGAGCGGCAACACTTCCGAGGTCACCGTTTCCAGGTCACTGACCAACTTCAGGGCCCCACTCGCAGGCCAAGGCACCTCGGCATCGCCGTCGAGGTCGAGCTCGGCGACGGGTTGTTGACCGTCCTCGACGCGTAAGCGGCGGGCCACCATGTCGAGCAAGGGGCTGCCTTGGCCGGGCTCCCCCTTGGCGCGGGCCCGCAGCTGCGGCCCCTCTTGCCACAGGGTCCAGTGCCGGGGCGGGCGGTCCCCCGGCAACATGGCGGGGTTGCTGCCGGCGGGCGGCAATAGCTCCGGGTGGCGGGCCCGCAGCACGGCCTCCACCCTGGCCAAGGTGTGCTGCAGATCCTGGGCATGGTAGAGACGGCTGGCGGCCCGCTGGCGGAAGCGTTGCCAGTAGGCGTCGACTTGCTGACCAAGGGGCGAGTCTTCGGGGGCCTGCTCTTCCAGGGTGTGGGCAGCTCGTTGCAGAAATCCGGCGGCGTCGGCCAACTCGGGATCGAAAACTTCGACATCAATACCGGCCTCCCGCAGTTGCAGGGCCTCCGCCAAGCGGATGGGGGGCGGCAAGTGGCGGTGACCGTCGATCAAGGTCTCGGCGACGGCTTGCCGTAGCTCCAGCGGCAACTGGGCGAAGCGCAGCTGCCAGGCGGGGGCAGCTTGCAGGTCGATACATATGGCGGCGGAGGAACTGCCGCGCACTTGAGGATGGTTCCACACCTCCACTTCACAACCCAGATCGACCTCCGGCAAACGACGGCGCAGGTCCCGCAGCAGCGGCGCTTCGACCCGCAGGGCCGGAGCGATGGCGGTGAGCAACAGCTCGCTGCCCTTAGGTGGCTCGGGCTCTTTGGAATCTCCGTCGAAGGTCGTCTTCGGTCCTGCTGCGCCCGCGCCCCCGACGGCGCCCCAATCGACGGCCGACCACAGACCGGCCAAGGCGGTCTCCTGGCGCCGTCGCGAGACCGGCACCAAAGCCAGAAAGCGATCGCCGCGACGCCGCAATTGGTGGCCCAAGCGGTACCAAGGGAAGCGTTGGCCCTCCGAGCCGTAGTGTCCCAAGTCACTGAGGGCGAGGACTATTTCGTCTCGACCGACGGCGGGGCATCCACCTCGGCCGAGGCGCGACGGCGGCGGCAAAAAACGCAACATGTGGGGCGCCAGGCGGCGGGCCAGGGAGGCCACCAGGCCCAGCAGGTCGGGCACCCAAGGGGCCAGCCGAGGGCTGTCGTCGACGATCAACGCGAGGCGGGCATGGGCCAGGCCTTGCAGTTGCGGCAGGCGCACGACGTTGCGACCCCGGGCCCAGCGCCGCACCAAGGCCTCGACATCGAGGCGACGGCGGGGTCTGGGGGTGCGCAGGCGGTGGTCCAGGGCACGGCGCAGGGCGGGCCACGGGGCGATGGGCCGGGACGACGGCGGCGGCTGGTCGCCGGGCTCCAAGTCTTCAGGGTGCAGACCTTGCTCCGCTGGCGGCTCGGCATCCTTCGACCCGCCCTCGGAGTCCTGCTTCCCTTCCACCTGGTCTTGCCATTCCCGATGCACCACCCGCCACAGGGGCACCGAGGCAAAGCGGCTGGGGACGGGGGTCGGTTGGAGGTCTGCCCCATCGGCAGCTGCACCCGCGGCGTCGGTTTCGACGCCGGGGGTACGCCTCCTCCGAACGACGGGGCGCGCCCGATAGCCCAAACGGTGGGCCAACGCATCGGCCGCGGCCTCCCCTTGCTCCAAGTAAACCCGTAGCAAGTCAGCGCGACCGGCGAAGGGTCTTCCAGAAGAGGCGCCCCCGGCTTCCACGGTGCTCACCTCACCCCACCATCCCCGGCGGGTGCTTGTCGAGGACGTAGCGTCCCACCACCTCGAGCATCTCCAGCTGCCGCTCGGTGCTCTCTCCCCGGCGGTGGACGATGCGCAACAGGTCCAAGTACTCGGCACAACCGGGGGCCGCCAGGCCTTGTCGCCGCAACTTCTGGCGATCGCCGATCAGCTGTTTGGCAGCTTCGCCGAGGACCTCTTCGTCCAGGGCCCGGCGCTCGTCCTGCGCCCCGAAATGAGCTCGGCCGCGGGCCACCAAGGTCTCGAAGAGGGCCTGGCGATCCTCCGGCAGGGCCAGCTTGTGCACCAAGCAACGGCGCAGGAAGGCGTCGGGCAGACTGCGTTCCTCGTTGGTGGTAATGATCACCAGGGGCTCGATGTCACCCTGCTCGACGATCCCGCCACCGGGCACACTGAAACGACCGTCCCCCAGGCAACCCAGGAGGCCATTGGGCAACGAGGCGTCGGCCTTGTCGATTTCGTCCAGCAGCACCACGACGCCCCGCTCGGGCGAGCAATCCTCGGGCACCGGCGGCGGCGCCACCCGCGCCTTGGCGGCCTGCTCGCTGGCATCGCTCCACCGGAAGGCCCACCACAGGGGGCCCGGGGCGGTGTAGTGGGCCTCGCCGAGGGGGTCGTCCTGGCCTTGCTGCCGGAGCTCTCGACGCTCGGAGCCCATGACTTGCGCATCGGCCAGGCGGCGCACCGCGTCGAAAGTCCACATCAAATCCGACGCCTCGCTGCGGGCGTCGATCACCGTCGAGACGAAGGCCCGTCCCAACTCCTTGGCGGCGGCCCGGGCCAGTTGGCTCTTGCCGGTGCCCGGCTCCCCCCGCAGCAGCAAGGGGCGCCCCGCCGCCAAGGCGGCGTTGACCGCTTCCACGTCCTCCGGCTCGAAGACATGGTAGGCGGGCTCGCCGGGGCCGAAGCCGTCGAGTCGCAGGGGTTGGTCAGGGAGAGTGAGGTAGCGGGGGACGGGGCTCATGATTCCTGCTCCAATGTCTGATTTCTACACGCAAAGGCTCGTTGCACCAATCGATTGGTGCGTCGCTCCCCGACCGCCCGCCCCTCCAAAGGTTCTGGGTAAACTCGCCCCAAATGCGGCAAGCGTCGGCGAACCTCTGCCATGAACTCTTGGTCACTCTGATCGGCAACAATGTAACAACGGCGCTTCAGCTCGACTTCGATGGCCAACTGCTCGTCGACGATACCGCTGACCTCGTTTCTCAGAGCTTCCTGATTCAAACCACCGCCCAATTGCAAGTCATCCAGGTGGCTGGAAGGAAAAAACGTCTGGTGGGTGGGAAGGATCTGGCAAGCGGCAACTTTGACGACAAAATCCAACGCCCTGCCGATTCCTTTTGCCGGGAATCCTTGCAGGTTGCGAATTCCCAAATCTGTGCAAAGTCGGTTTACCAAGTCCTCGGACTTCTGGCGTCCCTCTGGATCGATCGAGGTCTCCTCCGGCAAAGACACATTGAGCACCGGCTGCGGCACATCGCGGGCTGTCGATGCCGTCGGTTCGCGAACCCACAACGGGCGGCCGTCGATGCCGGCCATCGAAATTTCGATCAAGATCTTGGTGACAGCTGGGACTCTGATCTCAGGGTCTTCCGCATCCGGAGGCCCTGTCTCGAAACGACGCAGCACCGCCGCCGGCAGGCTGACGCGAACAAATTCGTAGATCTTTCGAGCCGTCTCTTCCCTGCCATCTTCAAGGGCCGACTCCAGCGCCTTGAGCAAAGCCATGGAGTGTTCTTCCAAGTCCGTTTCGAGGCAGATGGCCTTCGAGAGGTCGCCCGAGCTGCCGCCCTTCGCATGGAGCTCTTGCCAATGGCGATGATGCTTCGCGAGCTCGTCTCGCAAGCCCCCTTCTAGTAGTTCTTTGCTCCGCTCCAACAAAGCCAGGACACGACCTTCGAGGGCGGGAATCTCTAAGGCTGAGCAAAAATCAGGTAGTCGGCGCAGCGAGGGGATGGGCACCGCCCAAAGCTTCCTATTCGCATAGTCCGAAGGCTTCGAGACCAGGATTCCGACCAACTCTTTTGAATCCTTGTTCAGCACCGGAGAACCCGAAAGACCCCGCCATCCTGCGATCCCCTCCGGTTCACCACCGTGGGGCTTCAAATGTATTCGCTCTTTCAAATCGGAGTAGAGATAGGCCGAAACCGTCACCGTCTCGCGACGCTCAGGGGCAGAAGCTCCGCCCGGAAAACCTATGATGTGACAAATCGACTCCACCGGCTCTTCAGGCAACTTATCGAAAAAGAGAGTCCAAGGTTGCAAGGCATCGATCGGATCCTTCGCCTCGATCGGATCTGTATCCAAAAGGACGATGTCGAGCTTCGGTAGCTCTTGAGGGTAGGACTCCTGATGCGACCAACAGACCGTCGCCGAGGTGGGCTTCCAGTCGCTGAGTTGCAAATCCAAAACCGTGACCCGCTGCCGTTCCTTGATGACGTGGCGACAGGTGAGGACCCTTCGAGCACTCAGTCGAAAGCCACTACCGAGGAACTTCTTCGAATCCGTATCGATGATCCGCACACAACGCCTGATGATGTCGAGAGCCATGTTACGGCTCGTTCGCCAAGAAGACATCCTCTTCAAGGTTGCCAGCCTCATCCAAAGCCATCGGCCGCAGTCGCAGCTTCAAATGCTGAGTCTGGCTCTTCTCCCACGACGCCGACGCCTCCGCCGAGGCATCGGCATTGAACACCCAAAAACCCACCTTACCCGTACTGCCGGCGGTGCCACCGACCTGCCGGGTGACGGCCACCTCGAGATCCAATTCGATGTCCTGCAAGCGAAAACGCAGGTCTTCGTCTTTACCTTCGAGCATCGTCGCCTGCAACTCGTGACGCAATTGGCGGATCATTTCGGAGAGGGGAATGCCCAGTTGATAGTCCATACGGTACCTCCAGGATCGGAAAAAATGTTGACCGCCGCCATTGTACCGCGAGGGCCAGAGTGAAAGGCTTCGCAGCCCCAATGGATCCAACCCGCAGGTGCCTGGCACTCATCAACAGGCACTCCGTCGCGCCAAGAAAAGAAGGCCACATCTGAAAACGAAAGAATGAGGGGGCATCGGGCGACGGGCACCGGACGGAGGGGCACCGGGCAGCGGGCACCGGACCCGGCTCAATTCACCGGCAGGCCCGAGTCCTCCTGCGACAGGACCAGCCGGGCCGCCAGGATCATCGACTCGTCGATCCATCCCCCGGCATGCCAGCCGTCGATCCATCGCAGGCCATATCTCCACCGACCCAGTTGGGCCACCGCCAGGCGGGCAGTGTGCCGCCAAGGTTTGGTGAGGGAGGCATGGGGACCGATATCCACCTCGATCTCCAGCCCTTGCTCGAAGGCGCGGGCCTTGAGCTTGTGCAAGGTCTCCTCGACATGGTGGACCCATGGCACCCGCAGTCGCTCGTCCACATGGCCGCGTCGGATGCGGGCGGTGCCGTGGGTCTTGCAATAGGTGTAGAGGGTGAAGAGCCCGGTCATGGCCTTGACCATCTGATTGCGCAAATGGGCTTCTTTGCCCTCCCGCAGGAACTGGCGCATGCGTTTCTCGTCACCCAAGGGCTGGCTCAGATTGCTACAGCTGCGAATCATCAATTCGGCGCTGAGCTGCAAAGGTTTGCCCGTCTCATAGACCGCCAAAGTCTTCTGCGGCGGCCCCAAATCGGCCAGGTGTCGTGCTCCGACCTCGAGGTGCAGGGTGTCCACCAAGGCGAAGACTTCCAAGGCCCCGATCCAATCGTAGGACTCGATGTCCGCCTTGGCATCGGCGAAGTCTCGGGCCATGAAACAACGCATCTCGCGGCTCGCCACATCGAGCCGCAGAACGGCCCCGGGATCGCGGTGGGGGAAGGCGAAAAGCAAACAGCGCCGCAGGGATTCCAATTCCTGACGCTCCGCCGCATCCCTGGTCTCGTTCTCGGCCGTCATCGCCGCCCACTCGGCGGCGCTCGGCCGCTGCCGAGCGGGCCCTTGCCGAACCTTGGCCAAGCGCTGACGCAGGGCCTTTCGCGCCTTGATCACTTGCGAGCTCTGCCGATCGTTCCAAAACCACTGGCCGTCCTCGTTCTCGAGGACGGCACCGTTTGTCCAGCGACGCCACCACGAGAACCTCCCATGGGTGGAAACCCAACGGCTCAACAGCTCGGCGGCACGCTGTCGGTCCAACGTCTCGCCGCTGGCTTCCATCAGCAAGATGGCCAGGCGTTGATCGGACCACCCCGGCAAGCTCGCCGCGGCGAACGCCTCCTCCAGCTCCTCCAAAGTCACCGGCACCTCCGGTCCCGGCAACGGTTTCGGCTCTGCCTCGATCTCAGGCTCCGGCGCCGGACGCTGCACCTTGGGCGGACGCAAACCAAGGCGAAAAGCCCACAGATCGAGCTCGTCGTTGTGGGGATCCAAGGCATAGAGATCGCCGTTGCGATGCACCGGGGGGCGTCCCGGACGGCAGCGTTTGAGCGACTTCAACGCCCGGTCATAAGGCGCCACCCCCGCCGCGGCGAAGCGCTCCGCCACCTGCTCCAGGGTCTGTGGCTCCCCCGCCTCCAGCAACGCCACCAGCAGCAGGGAATAGGTGATCGCTTCGCGGTGGTCCTTGACCTTGGCGAGACTCGGCACCTCGATGCCGAGGACTTGACAGTAGATATTCTTCACATCGAAAGTTTGGCTCATGGTAAGTAAGCCTAACCAGTCCGCAGGGAACGGGCAAATAGATTGTGGCCCCGCCAGGGGCCGGCGTCGTGAGCCCAGGCCGCCTGACAGGGAGCGCAGCGATCCGGGAAGGTGCCCTGGGCGGGGGCCGAGGCGCCGATCCAAGCCAAGACCCTCCAATCCAAATTGGATCTCCTTGGGCTCCTCGACGGCGGATGCCATCCACAGGTGCCTGGCACTCATCAACACAGGCGCTCATCAACACGAGTACTCATCAACAGACACTCCTTCGCCCCAAGAAGCAACAACCCCATCTGGAAAAAGAAAATAGATTGTGGCCCCGCCAGGGGCCGGCGTCGTGAGCCCAGGCCGCCTGACAGGGAGCGCAGCGATCCGGGAAGGTGCCCTGGGCGGGGGCCGAGGCCCCGATCCAAGCCAAGACCCTCCAATCCAAATTGGATCTCCTTGGGCTCCTCGACGGCGGATGCCATCCACAGGTGCCTGGCACTCATCAACAGGCACTCCTTCGCGGGCACTCCTTCGCGCCCAGCCGGGGGCGCCCAGCCGGGGGCCAAGCCGGGGGCGCCAAGCCGGGGGCGCCCAGCCGGGGGCCAAGACGATAGACTTCTTTGCGCCGTCTCTCTCTGTGCAGGCTTCCCTTTCCACCATTCCACCGAGGAGCCAACCATGTCCATCCGTCCCGTCAAACGACACAGCAAGGCCATGCCGACCCGCGAGGGTGCCGGTGTCGACCTCTTCCGCGCCTTTGGCTTCGAAGAACCCTCCGCTTTTGATCCATTTCTGCTGCTCGACGACTTCCGCAACGATCGGCCGGAGGAGTATGCGGCGGGTTTTCCTTGGCATCCACACCGCGGCATCGAGACCATCACCTATGTCCTGGCGGGTTCCGTCGAGCATGGCGACAGTCTCGGCAATCAGGGCATCATCCAGCCGGGGGACCTGCAGTGGATGACGGCGGGCCGCGGCATCATCCACCAGGAGATGCCCCAGGGCGATGCCCAGGGACGCATGCACGGTTTCCAGCTGTGGGCCAACTTGCCCGCCGCCTTGAAGATGACGGCACCGCGCTACCAGGAGGTCAGCTCGGCGGACATCCCGGAGGTCATCGAGGATGACGGTACCAAGGCGCGGATCATCTGCGGCGAGATGTGGGGAGCCAAGGGACCGGTCGAGGGCATCGCCGCCGACCCGGTCTATGTCGATGTCTCGGTACCGCCGGGCAAACGCCGATCGCTGCCCGTCGAGACCGACAGCCACGCCTTCGCCTATGTTTTCGCCGGTTCCGGAACTTTCCTCAACGCCTCCGGTCCTCGGCGGCCCGTCACCGAGGCGGTGGGTGAGGTAGCCGAGACGGCAGAACCGATGGTCGACAATCGCAGCCTCATCCTCTTCGATCGCGGCGACACCGTCACGGTGCAGGCCGGCGACCAGGGTATCCGCTTTCTCCTGGTGTCGGGCCGGCCCCTGCGGGAGCCGGTGGCCTGGCATGGCCCGGTGGTCATGAACACTCGGCAGGAGTTGGTACAGGCCTTCGAGGAGCTGCAGCGCGGTACGTTCTTGAAGTGAGGCCGCCTAGTCCTAGTTGGGTCCCGATAGGGGCCCGCTAGAATTCGGAGGCCCGCCAAAAGTCCTGATGGTGAACCACCTTGCCGTTCCGCACCTCGAGGACGATCAGCAAGGGCGTTTCGTGTGGGGCCGCTGCGACGCCCACCTCCACCTCACCGTCCGCCGGCCGGGCCCGGGCATGGGTGATAAACACCGCATGGTGGGTTGAAAAGAAAGCATCCTCGACCTCGAGCTCGAAGCTGTCCAAACGCGCCCTGGAGCGGCGAAACCAGTCGCCGATGGCGGCGACGCCGACCATGGGCTCAGCCCCCATGCCTGGCTCCAGCAACTCGGCGGTGGGATCACGGAATACCGCGTCCGTGGCCAGCAGGCCTTGCATGGCGTCCATGTCCCGGGCATAGGCCGCGACATAGCGCCTCGCCACGTCGTGTGTGGTCTGCACCTCGGCCTCGACTTCGCCTGCCTCGAGGCGGCTGGTGAATGCCTTGTAGTCGGCGTAGTCGAAGCGTTCGATCACTTGACCACCTTCGATGTGCAAGATGTTCAGAAAGGGAAAGGCCGGGCCCGCGTCCGCCCGGGCCGAGGAGAAGAGAATGTCGTAGTGCCCCGACTCGAAGCGCAGCAGGGGCTGCCAGGTCATACCCGAAATCCCCCAACTGAGGTGCTCGGCGAGTATCGCCTCCCGGCCGCGGAGACCCTGCGCCAAGGCCATGCCGTAGACCTCGGTGGTGGGATCGATGAACCAGGCATCGGAAGCCAACAGTTTCCCCATGGCCGGCATGTCGTTGGCTTTCATGGTAGCCCGATAGCGATCCGCCACTCGAGCCACCGCCGACGGCTCGGCCGTCTCAGCGGCACAAAGCCCAGCCATGCACATCGCACCGCCCATGACCCACAGTGATTTCTCTAATCTCATGGTGTCCTCCTTGGCTCCCGGTTTCATCTCGACCCGTCCGCCAGTACCTCCAAGCGAGGAGGCACCGACTCGGTCACCGAAACCATGAATACGCCATCAACCCACTCCAAGGTTTCCTCGTCTGGGGCAAAACACAAGAATGTCCTGGTCAGTTCTTTTCATCTTTCTGAGGGAATCCAACGATCGGACCTCCCAGCAGCCCAACAATCCATCTGCCGAACTAGCCTGAGACAGGCGTATGCTTGCCGGCAGGTTCTCAGCAGACTCGACATTCACAAGGAGGTTCCATGCTCGAATCTAGCCACAGCCCGTCGCCTAGCCACAGCCCGTCGCCGCCTCGTCCCGCCGTAGCCATCCTGGTTGTACTCGCCCTGTGCGTCCTGGCCTCGGCCGCCTTCGGCCAGGTATCCGAGCCGCCACCCCGCTCCGATACCATCACCGCCGTGTCTCAGTTCTTGCTCTGCTCGGGCAATCCCTACGCCCTGTGCTATTACTCGGGTCCGCAGCATGCGCCGCCAAAAACCAACCGGCCGGTGCCCGCCTTGCCCTGTGAGCTGTCGGACGACGGCAAATCCGCCACTTGCAAGTGCTACGCCTTCGAGGACGGCGCGTCGACAAATTTTGTCGCGCTGCCTTCGATTCTCAATCCCGACATCCTGGCGCAGACCGAGAGCGCCTGCGGTGAGGACGGCCTGCTGTGCCTCAATATGGTCAATCAGAAAACCTGTGCCGCGGGCGACGAGCCGGAGCCGTGCAAGAGCGATCCCAAGCTCGGAAGTTGCTGCAAGACGGCCCCGGTTTGCGGCGACCTCGGCAATACCCAGGCTGGCATCGGCCAGTCGTTTTTTCCCCAGGCCAGCCTCCTCTCCACCTTTTCCTTCAAGCACGCTGCGAGCTATCCCATCGGCTCCACCGACTGTAGTGAGGCACCCACGCCGCTCTATGCCGGTTGCATGACGGCCCCCTGTGGCGAACCCTATGGTGAGCCCGGCCAGCGATTTGCCGACTGCAAATGCCCCACCTTCGAGGGCCCCTATCAATTTGGGCAAACGGCCCCGGATGCCGGCGGCGAAGCGGGGAGCCGAGCCTGCACTCTGAAGCCTGGTTATGTTTGGTCGGCCGCCAATCTGGAGACTGCAGGCAACCTTGCGACCCAGGCACCGCCTGAATAGGTGCTCGAGATTAGTGCCCGAAATAAGTGCCTGGCACCGATTTTCTGGCACCGATTTTCTGCCCCCTTGGACCCCGCAAGGGGTACTCCCTATGAGACCGGGGTCAGGAGCGCAGCGACGCCACCCCGGGATCGGCGCCACACAAACTCCGTTTAGGTGCCTGGCACCCCGCGGTCGGGCACCCCGGGGTCGGGCACCCCGGGATCGGCACCCCGTTATCGCCACCCCGGGATCGGAACGTCACCACAAGCTGCCTAACGGTCAGCAGGTGCCAACCACAAGGCGGCCCGGCGATGCAGCTCCGTGTATCGCGTATTTCCTCGGCCATTCCGTCGAGGTCAGGAGGCTGCCGCGACGTCGGCACGCCGTCGCCGCAGCTCCAGAGGGCAGCGCAGCACAGCAGAATCACCCCCTTGGAATACCTAGACAACCTATTGCCCCGGAAGACCCCAGAGTCGCACCCGCAGCGCATCGATCTGGCTCTTGAATCGCACCAGGCAAGCGCGCCAGCCAAATTCCATCGGCAGCGCCTCGAAGCGGGGTTGCAGCAAGCCGAGCCGGTGGACGATGGCCCGAACCTTGGCGAGACGGCAACGGTCGCAGAACACCACGACGGGGCGGTCGCCGACCAACCAACCGCTTTTTTCGGCCTGCAGAAAGTTTTCGAAGGTGGTGCGGGAAAACTCTTCGAGACGCATCAACCGGGGGTCCACGCCCCACTGCTCGAGCATCTGGGCCATCCACTGGGCCTCCGAGGGTTGCTCGGACCCATCGCCGGTCGCCGCGCCGCAGAGCAGGATCCAGGACGGATTGTCTTGCTCGACCGCTTCGGCGATACCATCGAGGTAGTGCTCATAACCCGAATGCCAGAAGGTGCCATAGCCGAGGACGAGGAAAAATGGGCGATCCGGTGGGGACACCGACGGCGGAGATGCCGTCTCTGTCGATGGATGAGGTTCCATGGTCCCTTTTCTTGTCACGGCTCGGATTGTCGCATAGCATCCGTCTGAGATGTAACCATCGTTTCTGAGAGTCATTACGAGGCGGGCCATGGTCTTGAAGACCAATCTTGAAGACCATTGTCTTGAAGACCTTTAATGTTCTCGATGTTGTGGAGAAACAAGACGTGCATTGGGAGCCAGCATGCAGTTAGTTTCGGTCATTATTCCGGTGCTCAATGGCGAAGCAGCCCTTGGCGAGGCCCTGAGCTCGGTGCTGGCACAAACGCATCAGGAGCTGGAAATCCTTGTCATCGACGACGGTTCCACCGACGGCACCGTGGAGGTCGCCAGGTCGATTGGCGATGCCCGCATTTCAGTGCACAGCTTCGACAACGGCGGCATCTCCACCGCGAGGAATCGTGGCATCGCCTTGGCCAACGGTGAATACCTCTCGTTCCTCGACCACGACGACCTGTGGACGACGGATAAATTGCAGAAGCAAGTCGAGGCCCTCGAGGCCAATCCCCGGGCCGGCGTCGCCTATAGTTTTACCTACCATACGGACTACGAAGGCAACGTGGTGCATGGAGGTTTTCAAGAGATCGTCGACGGGGATGTCCTGGAAGCCCTCTTCGTACGCTTTCTTTTGCAATGCGGCTCCAATGGGTTGGTCAGGCGGCGGGATTGCGAGGCGGTCGGGGGCTTCAATGAATCACTTTTCCTTTCGGAAGACTACGATTTTTTCTTGCGCCTCGCAGAACGCTGTGACTTTGCCCTGGTTCCCGAGCACCAGATCTACTACCGTGGACGGCCCGAGTCCGCCAGCAACCTCCACTTCGTTGAGCTGCGTCGCGATACCCACCGCATTATCGCCGCCGCCGCCGCCCGTCAACCGGCGCGTCTGAAACCCTTGCAGTGGCACGCCTGCGCGGTGATCGACGGCTACGTCGTCGGCAAGATCCTCAAGCAGCCTTTCCGCTGGTCCCATGCTTGGCTGGCCCTGCGCTGCTTAGCCACTCACCTACGGGCCGGACCCTTCGGTTGGGGTCTACTCTTCGAGCGCCGCGACAAGGTCTTCTACTGGACCGCCAAGATCGCTGCTTGGACGTTGGTGCCCGGCCGTCTGCGTCCGTGGTTGAGTCGGCGCTGGTGGGCCCTAATGGGGCATCCGCCACCGGCAGATGATCCGCCTACCCCATGACAAGAAGAGTACAAACAAGAGGTGCTCCACGGAAACCCAGTGTCAGGAGAGCAGCGACGCCATTTTGAGATGCGGTGGCACCACCACAGGAATGCCTTCCCTCAGTACAATTCATGACACATATCGCCTACATAGTCCGCTTGTATAGGTGAAGACCGACAACCGGCTCGTTAGCGAGCCGAACTAAAGCCCAGGCCTGGCCTCTAAGGAGATACGTCATGAAACGTTTAGTGCTACCCCTTGCCTTGATTTCCTTTACCTTGCTATCCTTCGTTGCCCCCGCCTTCTGCCAAATCATCGAGGAATCGGCGGCTGAGCTCAGCGGCGGCGGCGGCGAAAAGATCCTTGCTGAAAAGGAAATGGAACGAGCCCTTTGGAGCTACCTGAACAACGAACGGATGACTGATCTCGAAAAAGCACGTATCGTCGTCGAGATCGATCCGGATCTCAAGATCCTGATCGACGCGGACGAAGCCCAGAGCCGAGCCGTTGGCGTGCATTTGCCGGTCGACGTTGCGGTACGCCTGGGGCGCGAAAAGGCCCTTTCAACGTCCAAATCGACCGCCTCGGGTCATGCCTCGGGAGTGGGTCGCACCCGGCTCGACTCCGCAGGTGGGTTGGTGTGGGCGACTTCGCTGCAGGCGCAGGGCGCTTCCGCCGTGCGCATACATTTCACCAACTTCCAGCTACCACCTCGCACCGCCCTCTACCTCTACAACGACGCTGGCCAAGCCCACGGCCCCTACACCGGCACGGGCCCCCACGGCGACGGCGAGTTTTGGTCGCACACCGTCTTCGGCGAGCATGTGTGGATCCAACTACACTCCGACGATGCAGACAGCGCCAAGCTGGCGGAGGCCTCCTTCAACATCACCGACATCTCCCACTTGGGCGATCGCTTCGAGATCGCCAAGCTGGTCGGAGCGGATGCCGACAAGGCGGACTGCAGTGGCAATATCAGCTGCGTCGAGAACGCGGAATGTTACGACTGGGACGATATTTTGAGCTCGGCCCGCAAAGCGGTTGCCAAGATCATTTTCGAAGATCCTGACGACGGCCTTTCCTACATCTGCAGCGGCGGGCTGCTCAACGATCAAGATAGCTCGGATAGAACCCCCTGGTTTCTCACCGCCCACCATTGCTTGAGCACCGAATCCGCCGCCAACTCCCTGGAAGCCCTCTTTCAATATCAATCCTCCTGTGGCAGTTGCTCAGGGAGTTATGTCGACAGCGTTCTCGGCGCCGACCTGTGGGCCACTGACAACGCCGGCGATTTCAGCCTTCTGGAGCTCTCTGAGCTGCCCTCCAGCTGGGCCCTCATGGGATGGACCAACGCCAACGTCATGGACAGCGACGGAACGCAGCTCTATCGCATCAGCCATCCCAAGGGGAAACCCCAGAGCTTCTCGCAGCACGAGGTGGTGCTCCACTCCAGCAGCAAGTACATCCACACCGAAAATATCATCGGCACCGTGGAAGGGGGCTCCAGTGGCTCCCCCATCTTTCGCGACGACAGCAAAGTGGTCGGTCAGCTCCTCGGCGTTACCAATGACAACAACCTCTGCAGCCCCACCACCTTCGATACCCTCGACGGCGCTTTCTCCTACTATTGGAAAAGCGTGCGCCCCTACCTTGGATCGCCGAGCAATACCAACAAGATGCATGTTTCCGCCGTCGCAGCCGGTACCCAGAAAGTCATTTTCTCGCTGTTCTTCGGCAAGGCCACCATCACGGTCGTCGATGAGCTCGGTAACGTGGTGCCCTTCGCTACCGTCACCGGCACCTTCTCCGGCGGGTTGAGCGGCACCTACTCGGGAATAACCAACCACTTGGGCCAGGCCACGATCCTGCATGGTCAATTGAAGAGCAGCAAACCCAGCTTTACTTTCTGTGTCACCAATGTCACCCAAGCCTACTTCAGCACTTATGACTCGGCGTCCAATGACGTCACCTGCGCTAGCCGCTGAGCCGGCAACGCTGTCTCGAGGTCGGATCGGCTGAAGATCCAGACCGCCCACAAGCTCCAGACCGCACACAGTGTGACGGTTGGTAGCATTTCGTCCGGGCCGATGACGGCCCGGACGTTTGCCGTTGGGCGGAACTTCCCGTTGGAACCTCACCGCCAAGCTGCGGATAGAAACCGCTCGGGAACCTCCATCGGTCGTCGTGCCTCTCACCTAGTAGGAGACCAGGCTGGGAGAGCGTACAAGCTCCCCAGGATACCGCCGACTTGCTCGGCACGGAGGTTCGACAATGAAACCCACACTCATGAAACCCACACTCACCCTTGTTCTGACGACCACCCTCATGCTTCTGGCTGGCGGCGCCGTGGCCGAGGAGACGCCACCCCTCAGCCCACGAAGCGAGGAGGCGCTGTTGCTGGCGCTCGACGACGAACGCCATGCCCAAGCCCTCTACCAAGCGGTGATGCAAGAACACGGCGAGATCCGCCCCTTCTCCAACATCATCCGCGGCGAGCAGCGGCACGAGTCGTTCCTGCTGGAGCTGATGGAGACGTATGGGGTGGACGTACCGACCGATCCTTGGGCGGAGAGGACGATCGAGGTTCCGGAGACGATCCGCGAAGCTTGCGTCCAGGCCATCGCAGCCGAGAAGGCCAATATCAAGCTCTACGATGGGCTATTGGAGGATATCGTCGAAGCGGATGTTCGCGACACCTTCAACCACCTGCGGAATGCCTCGGCAGAGCACCACCTGCCCGCCTTTGAACGTTGCTCGGGCTCCGCCTCGGGACGTGGGAAAGGACGCGGTCAAGGTCATGGCGGCGGTCATGGCGGGGGCGGCTGTGGGGGTCATTGCGGAGGGGGTTGAAACGCCTCCGCCTAGGTTTCGTGCAGACTGAGAATAAGCTTCTTGATTCGGGGCGAACAGCTCGGCCCTTGTGCAAAGTCGAGGAGAAGCGGCGAGCCTCTGTCGACGCGGTGAATTGCCCCGATGATGGCAGACAGATTCTTCTCCGGTAGCTGTGGCAGCCCTCGCCATACTCTGGGCAACAATTGGGCGTCTTTGCGGGCCAGGGCACTCAATACATCGACTGTCTCAGACACCGCATTTTCGACTCGGTTGTAGTTGATCTGACCCAAGACTGTGCTGATACCCTGCTCTAGGGAGTCAGCAAATTGGGTGTGCTCTAGCTGAGCCAGGATCTTATAGACCTTGATCAAACCAATGGCCGACCCACCATCCAACTGCTGGCTGCTCACCAGACGATCCGCCAACTGCGTAAAGCTCGTGAACACTTCGTCGGGAGGCAAGCCGCGACTTTGGACCCATCCATACACCAGATCGCAAGCCATCTTGGCCGTATTGGCCAAACCGAAATTGTGGAGCGCCCGACAAAGGTAGAGCAATACCTCAGCTTCAACGCGATCATGCTGCACGGTCAACGAATACAGACCGGTCAAGGCATGCTCGACGACTCCGACAACGTCAGAAGTCAACAGAGGGAGAAAATCTCGCGCTTCGACAACGGTGCTCGGTTGTGCCGCCAGTACCATCAATCGGTGGCTTGCACTGTTGGCTACCCTCTTGAATTTACTTCTCGCCAGCCGCGAAAGCTCCTGCGCTGAGTTTCGGGAGCCTTCGGCAGCAGCACCATGGAGCACCGAGCGAATATGCTCTGCATCTCCAGTCTCCCGTGGCAGGGATGGCTCCAAGGTAGCCAAGAGGTCCGGGAGCGCTCCCGGTGACGTAGAACGAAGCACCTTCAATAGACGTTTGTAGTTACTTTTTGCTGCCAACTCCTCGAGACCGGCAACAAAATAATCCCAAGTAACAGTGTCGGCATCGGCCACCGCTGCCAAACCGCTCATCACATCTTCTGTCTTGAGACCAAGATACCAACGAGCCAGGGATGCTCGGCTATCGTCTCGGCACAGGCATGAGCCGAGGTCGGCGGCGATACGATAGAGCGCCTTGCGATAGGTGACGGGAGCCTCGGCGATGTCCGTCGCTAGCACCAGGGACAGCATCTCCTCTGCTGCCCCTTCGGTGGCTGCAACATGGAGGGCACCCAATACCCGCGAAACATGCTGCGCCTCCTTTCTCTCCAGGCTTTTGATCAAAGAGCTGTAAACCTGATGCAGAGAAGCTGGATTCTGCGTCATGTGCCGACCCACTGCTTTGACACAGGCGCCCCCCCAGCCTTCCTCGAGATCGGCGATCAAGAAGTCGGCCGGCAGCCGCCATCGGCAACCGGGAGCCGATCCCACCAATTGATCGAAGCGTGTCTGAAGAAGACTCGCAGCGTGCTCAGACACCAAACGACTGCGTCGCAGCGGTTGATCCAGCAGCCCGGTGACCATTCGGCGGTCAGCACTGTTCTCCGCCACCAATTCGAGGACCTTGGCTTGGGTTCGAAAGCCAAAGGAGGAAAATCTGCGCACCAGATCCTCTATGAAATCCGGATTCAGGCGCCCATCGTCCAACGCACTCAGGCACCGTTGCAAGAGTTGCCCAGCCAAATCGCTGTCCATGGTGCCACCTCGAGCTTCTAGCGCCTCCAGCATCCGGGGAATTGCCGCACTGTCCAGACCCCGACGCAACATCAACTTTCCCGCCGTTTCAGCCGCCAGAATAGCGACCTCGGTATCGCCGTGTTGCAGAAGTTTCAGGATGACTCCTTGCGACACGTCTGCCATAGAGTTAGGTGCACCATCGAGAGCTTGGCAGACAACCATTTGATACGCCGACCCCTGCTCCAGAGCAGAGGACAGCATTTCGAGGAGCTCCGCGTCTCCTCCCCGCACAACGCTCGCCAAGGTCACTGTTCTGAACACACCGAGATTCTCGAGTGGCAGCCGTGAAACCACTCGATCGAAGAGTCCCCCATCACAGGAGGCCAGCAATTGCCTCAGGGTCGGCAACCAATGGATGTGGGAAAAGGACTCTTCCGCATCGACGATGGCTTTGAGGAGTCGCTCCAGATCGTCTTCGCCGGCTGCCGAAAGTAACCAACGGGCCATCGTATATTCGAGAAGCGTTTGATGAAAGAAGCGGAATCGCTGGCCTTCCAGGATCTTCAACACACCGTCGCTCACCAACTCTCTTCGGGCCAAAGCCAGGGCAGAGGACACTTCGAGGTTTAGATCGGTTTCGAAACAGGTATCGACTAGGCGCTCCGCGGACCTTCGCCAGAGAACCTTCGCCACTTGCAAGCAGAGCTTGGGTTTGGCAAGGGTCACCGGGGCGTCGGGCTCCGCCGCACGACTGCTGGCGACTTTGACTTGCCAAAATCGGTCATAGAGCGTGCTGACCGTCAAATCTTTGGGCACATGGCCTTCAGGGCCATAGAGCTCACAAAGCATGGCGAGAAGCAAAGGGTTGGATGTGATGCTCTGTAGACGCTGATCCCCCGCTGACAATGAAGCCAAACGCTCTGCAAAGTCCTGTCCCGAATCTGCATCGAAAATCTGCGGATATGCCTGCACAAAAGCAAGCGTCGCCTCATGACTTTCCTCCGCAGTGAAGGTTGGCAGGTGATAGAGATCCATGCTCCCATAAACCCTGGGGAATCGTTGAGCAATCGGCTGACAATATGCCACATAATCATAGTCCCGACATGAGATGACCGTCGTCACCCGATGTTGCGAGAGGCCGTACAGAACCTCTTGAATCTCCGGCACCAGCCGTCGAGCCAAAATCAAATCCAGCGTATCGATCAAAAGGACTCCTGTAGCACCTTGCTGATTGAGCTGCCTCGCCAAGGCGATCATCGATATGTCCCCGCCCACCACAGCTCGCCCCAAGGCCATCGCCAGGTCTTGTCCCTCTTGCAACAGCAACGAGCCGCAATCGACGATGGCCAACCAACCCTGGGAACCTTCCGCAAGCAAATGGTCGTAAAGCTCTCCGAGGACTGTGCTCTTTCCTGATCCTGCATCGCCCACCAAGGTGATCACCCGATGACGCTCTCTTTCGATACTGAGACGAATCGCCGCCAGGTACTTGTCGCGGGTCACAAGGCGTGAGATGCGAGGCAAGATCAGGGGCTCCAGGGCTCGACGGGCGCCCCTGGCAAAGGTAGCCAAGGTGGTCAACAGAGTCTCGTCAGGGGGCCGCTCTAGAACCGTCGAAGCGCCGCAGGTGTCGCCGAATTGAACGATCGCCTGCGGCGAGCCATAGACCATGGGGGCGAGGCTGGCCAGCAGGGAGTCTTTGGCCAGCTCTCGACGGGCGATCCGCATGGCGTTGCCCAAACCCTGCCTCTCTTCAAGCTCACGGTAGAAAACTTCCACAAGCCGTGAGGCGTGTCGATCGTCGATTGCCCAACGATGCCCGACGAAGCCACCACATCCCGCCTCGACGAGAGCCTGGCCCCATCCCCCCAAGCCGGTCAAGGTCACAGCTTGCAGTCCGCTGTGGCAAACGTTGAAGAATACCAGCGGACGAGATCGGCCGATCTCTGTGGCAATGGGACCCAAGATTTCGGAGCTGCGAAAGCGTTGCTCATGGGCCAACACGATGGCCGCGTCATCCGGGTCTTCGGAGTCGAATTCACCGTGGGCAACGATATGCAACAGTCCGAGACCGCCAGCCTCGAGGAGGGTCTTCAACTGGCCCACCCCGGCACTCTCGGGAGCTAGGCTCTTGTCGACAATCCTCGGATGATCCTCCGCCAGGCGTCGAATCCGCTCGACTTCCTCATCGGCATGGATCAGCATCCCATGCGGATCGGCCCTGCCCCCGTTGACCGTTGCCAGTTGCCGAACCTCTATGACCTTGGAAGGTTGATTTCCTGCCAGCATCCATCGGGTCATGGCATACCGATGGCACAAAAAATCGTCGTCGATCACCTCGCCATGCGCAGCGTCATAGGGCTTGATCATCTCCCATGGAATCCACGGTTCCTCTGAGAGGATCAGCAAGCGATTGAAGCGGCTGCGAAGTCGGCGATATTCCAACCTCATCTCGCCATTGAAAAGATCTTGGAAGAGCCGCCTGCCGACACCGACCAAGAGACTCTCCACCCCTTCCCTATTCAACTCCTCAGCGGCAGAGCTCAAGGCATGTTCTATGTCTTCGACTTTCGACAGCAAGAGCTTCTGGTATTCTTTCGGATCTATGTTGAAAGTTGGCCCTCGCACTCGCTTGAGACAACCGTCGGGCTGGATATCGTCGGAGCGCAACGTATAAACCAAATGACGATCGTTGCCCGTGCCATCGAGCCTTACCTCTATCGTGAGCTCGGCATCTTCAAGGGGCTCCTCGCCCACCCCAGATCCGGTCGAACCCCCTGCCGTCTGACCTGGAGGCAGTGGGTTCGAAGAAGCGTCCGATGATCGCTTCACCTCACCCATGGAGCCCGGGCGAGCCCCTGAAGAGCCAGACTCAGTTTCCCCGTTCCCATGAGACGCGATCGTCGGCAGTGGACGGCCTCCGGCATCCAGCACGGCGCCGGGCAAATAGAGAATATTGTGACGAAAGGCCTGACGCGCCCGTGCTCTCTCAGCGGTCAGCGTGTCGATACCCGACAGCAGAAGCGGGTTCAGGCTCCCCAAGAGATCACAGGTGGCCCCGCGAACCCGATCCGAAGCTCGCGGGTCCGTCACCGAAGCCGTCAAGGTGGCGACAACGGAGTCGCTTTCTTCGATTCTCTCCAGTTTGCCCAGGCCCCCGAGAGCCATGACCTGTGCGTCTTCGTCCAAATCGCCGGTGCTCAGGAGACGCAGCAGAATCGAGGCAGCCGATTTGCCCAGGATGCTTGGAAATTCCAAAACGGCATCCTGACAATGCGCCTGAGGAATCGGCGTTTTGGCGGGCGCCTTCGATCCCAAAGACAACCACGCCCACCGACGGATGTGGCGCACCATCGCCTCAGACGTTTCGTCGTGGCCCCAACGGTCCTGGCGTCGTTTTCGCCTCTCTACGGCCAACAGGACAGCCCGGAACCAAGCCTTCCAGTCCCCCACCGTCTCGAAGCTGGCCTCGAAACGCAGAGCCCACAACTCTTCCAAGACGGCTTCGATCGGCATCCTTGACAAGAGCGTCAGGAACGCTCGGCGCACCTCTTCTTCCGTCTCCCTGGCCAGGGCTTGAACGAGGACGGCGGCGGCGTCCCCATGACGGCTGTCCGCCAGAACGTCGGCGGCTGAGATCCGCGTCTCGGGCTCGGAGCTGCCCAGCCATTCCTCGAGCAGTCGGCGGCTCCGGGGGAGCATGCGGTATCCCGTCAAGTTACCGAGGATTGCCGTGATGCGAAAGTCTTCAGGGCTCAAGGAGGCCAAGAATCGCCAAAGCTCGTCTTCCGCTTCTCGGCTGCCCAGTTTCATCAACCAAGACACCACCTCTCCCCGAGTCACATCGTCGGTCAGATCAGCCATCGCCACGTCGAGCAAGAGACGACTGGCGATAGCTTCCGGAAACTGCGAGAAACGGCTCACCGCCTCGAAGCAATACTCTATCCATCCCTCTCGGAATGCTTGCCAGAATGCGATCAGCACCGCCTCGTCATCACGCCTTGCGAGAGCCCGATCCAGCTCCTCGACACGACTCGGCAAAGGCTCCGAGCTCTGATTTTCGGAGCCATCACCCAGCAAGTCAACGATTTGCGGGCAGAGCTCGAGCACCGACGGGTGACCCATGGTCTGGCGATAGACCTCATCTTCGGCCAAGGGTTCCAAATCGAAAACAGAGACCAGCTCTAGCCAGTGCACCATACGAGCATGGTTGTCTCGAGCCTTTAGATCCATCAGAATTCTTTTCGATAGATCCGTTGCATCGAGATTCAGAAAGGCTTCGAGGGGCTGGGCCGGGCCTTGGCGTGGAAACGTCTCCAGCACCTGCCAAAGGTGCTCCCGGATATCGACACCGAGGTATTCCAACCCGCCATCCTGTACACCGGCTACCGCGAGCAACTCCGCAATGCGTGCCCCGACGATCCCGAAGGGGTCCAGGTGATCGACAGCCGATCTTGCCGCCGACCACAGACGCTCGCTGGCAGGCGAGGTGACATCGGCAATCTCAGCCAGCAACCGTGCGACATCTTGCCAAGAGCGGTTGAGAATCAACGTTTCCCAGGGGGGAATCTCGTCCGCTGATCGGAGCAGATGCTCGGCGACCAGATACTCTTGAAAACTCGCATGCAAGAATTGATAGTCGCTGGGGCTCAAGGGGATACGAGCCATCAAACGAGAGGGAACGAGGAGCCTTTCGAAGCGTTCCTCCGACCCCAGGCAGCGGCCATAATCGTCCTGATCAAACACGAACCGGGGGTCTCCCGTCGCCTCGGTGAACAACCAACGGCAGAACTTTGCGACCTCGGCAATATCTCGCTTCGAAAAACGCTCCTCCTGTTTGGGATCTTGGTTGTGCTGGTCATAGATGAGCCGCAGCGTATCGCCCAACACGGAGCCTCGATGACGGGGCAACCATCCCCAACCTGATCGGGGAGGGCCCTGGGGCGTTGTCGCTAGGGCACATATCAAGGTGAGCAGAAATGGGCTTCTTGCCATACGCCGCAAGTCCGAAGACTCTTCCAGGCCGATCTCGATCGCTCCGAAATCCGCTTCCCTACCGACGGCGGAAAGCCAACGGTGGGCCAGCTCCAAGGCAGCCCCGTGTTTGAGCCCACAAATCTCGAAATAGCGCTCTGCCGGCAAGCGGAAGGGATCACCGGAGTAGCGGGTCGTGAGAATGCTCGGCAACAGCGAAATGGCTTGGATATCCGGCAAGACGGTGTGTCGCTGGGCCACCGGGAGCTCATCCCAGCCGTCCAGTAGCCAGAGAAACGCATCGGAAGCTCCGCCACTTTTACCGGAATCAACAAATAGGCCGTCATGGAGCTGGCGCCAACGCTCTATTTGAGTCTGAGAGCGGATGCCCCGACTCCTCAAGAAGAATTCGAACAGGGTGAGTCCGGGATTTTTGGCCTTCTCTTTGGCAAACTGCCGCAAGCTGATCAGCACCGGAATCCCAAAAGGAGATCGTGGCTCCATGACCACATACCGGGCCAGCCACTTGATCAGTGTCGATTTGCCGGCACCTGGTCGTCCAGCGATGACCGTCAGTCCCCGCAGCTTGAGCAGGACCGTCTGCACGGTGAGGCTGCCCTCCTCGTGATCGAACAGCAAGTCTCGCCAGTTGTCGTTTTTTGCCGAGACGAGGCCCGAGATGCCCTCTGGGGTCAATTCACGAAATGAAAGCTGCACCCAGGCATCGTCGAGGGGCTGATCCGGTATACCGGGTACGGGGCTCTCGATGCGGTTCCACACCGGCGATTCGACCAACTCACGGGGCCAACGTCGGGTCAGCGGCGTGACATCGAGCCAAGGCTGGTAGGCAGATCCTTGCGGCGTTTCGACGACGTCTCGAAACGCTTCATCGACGAAACCCATCGAGCTCTGGCGCAATAAATTCAGAGCCTTGCGCTCAAAACCACTCAGGGAAGAGTCAGCTTCAGAGGCAGGCAATCTGCCGAGGGTTTTCACCAACTCCTGTCGTGTGAGAGACCGAAGATCCGACGCCGCCCGCAGAGAGCTCGCTAGCCCTTCCGCCGCATAGTGCTCGTGCCCCTCCGGTATCTTCAGGGAATCCAAAAAGACGAGCGCCCGCGCCATCGCTGCCTCGTCGGTCAGAGGCGGAGCCTCTCTGCGCAAAGCGATCAGATCGATATCGGAAGGGTTCCCTTCAGCCAACTGTCGCAAGATCAGAAAGAAGTCCATCGAGGTGATCTCGATGTTCTTGTCGTTGATCAGCATCTAAAACCGAACCCGGCTGGAATGTCGGAAGTTTCTTGATTGGCTCGATTTCATAACCGCAGCAGACGCGCAAGGGTCGCCTATGCTCAAGCCTCGGCGACCACCTGATACGTATCGAGAAAGCCACCGATCAACCCACGCTTCTCCACCTCGGCCTCGGCCCGCTCCTCCGCCAGTTCCAAGGTCGCCTCCTCGGACAAGGGGATGTCTTCTTGGGTGTCGTCGGACACCCAGTGGACGGCATAGGCGATGATTTCCGGTATCGTTTCTTGGTTCAAATGGTCTCTCCTCGTAGGGCGCCTGACGGAGCTTGGGGGCACTCGGTGATTGCAGGCCCAAGCATACGACTCATTGGTTGAGAAAATCCACTGGGGTGTTCCACTGGCCCGTTGCGCTGTGAGTAGGTGAACACATCTACGACAAATAGGGAGGACCCACCAGTGCAGGCCACCAATAGATTCCATGGCTTCGAAAAGATCCCGAATGGGGCAACACTGAAAGTGAAGGCATACGGCATTGCCGGCAATGTACAAGCTACGGCCTTGTACATGCCTGGTTCCCAGGACATTCCCGACCAAGAGTGGAGCCTCGGCCAGATGGAAGCGGGCACTTCCCAAGCAGTGCTTCAAGGCCCGGACCTGGTGTTCCTTCGAATCATTCCAGTGATCGACGGCGAGGGCCAAGCTAGCTTCTGCGTCACCGTCGAAGACAACGGACAAGAAATTCGCAATATTGTCTGGGACTTGGAGTCCGATTCGCCCGCAGCCTCTGGCCACATCGGCGTCATCGTTGATGTTGAAGAAGCAAAGGACCAGAAAGCAGAAGATGAGAAAGAGGCGGGTAACAAATGAATCATCCTCAAGCCAAGTCAAATGTGTGCTTTTGTCTGATTCTTCTCCTTGTGGGTGCCAATGTGGCTGGAGCGCAAGATCCTTGCGCTGACACGACGGGTACATGGTTTAACTGCTTGATTCATATGACCAACCAAGCGGATGACGCAGAAATCGACAAACGAATCAAGATCAAGGTCGAAGAGGCCGCTGCAGATGAAATGTCAGCTGCCTCCGAAAGACAAAAATTCGGAGTTTGGCAAGCGCTAGCCGGTGCCGCCACGTCATCGGAGGTCAACCTAGAGGACTTTCTATCGTCTCTATTGACCAACCTAGACCTCGATGGTTTGGAGAACGGGGACGACGGCCTTCGATTCAAGAAGAATGTGCAACTGACCTACGGCACCCTGGCCGTCGCTGTGCAAGCCAAACAACTAGAGCTCTTCCCCGAGATCAAGATGAAGCTCGACGAGTTGGATCAGGGCGACACCGAGAAGGATCTGGAAGAAGAAATCAGCAATCTGGACAGCGTCGACGTCAGCATCGCGTTCTCCCTGGATCGTTTCGGTAAGGACAAGGCCATTTGGTGGGGTCGACGCTATCGTACCACTTCGGGCGCACCCACCGGATATGCAAAGGTGGGCGGGACCGTATTTGAAATGATCACGGAAGACGCCGCTACCAGCGCCGCCGCTTCGACAAGAAAAGAAATGAAACAAGCCCTCGGAGATCTAGAGATCGCTATCAAAAGGGCAGAAAGAAATTTTCAGAAAGCAGAAGAACAGAGAGCTAAGGAAGATGGCCCAAAGAATCAGAAGCCAGTAGAGGTTGAAGGTAACGAGCTCTTGATCGGAACGACTCCAGAGGCTGACGCCAAAGCTATCAGAGCATCCATCGATCGATTCGTAGCCGCCGCAGTAGTAGACTTCAAGGACTTCAACGAGAATCTCAAGGAAAAGCGCTACTATGCCTTTAGTGATCTGGTGGCCAATCAGCCTCAATTCGTCCTCGAAGGCAACTACTCTTTCCGCGACGAGCTGGTGGGTCGCAACAGCTGGGGCGCTTCGGTCAAGTACGAAGTGGGCCAGGCCAATGTCAACGGCTTGCGGCGCTTCTGCAAGACTCGAGGCCTCGACTTGGCCTGTTACCAAGATTTTCTCAAAGAGCAGGACAAGGCATTGAAGAAGAACTGGCGCACTTCATTCCAAGGAACCTACAGTTGGAGCGACGACTACAACTACATGAGCCCGGAGGAGACGGTGTCCGTGAGTCTCGACTCGTCTCAGAGCTGGGACCTTAGTCTTTCCGCCGGACGGTCTCTTCAGTTGGACGACGATAATCACGAGGTCAATCGCATCGACCTCGAAGCCAAGTATGAAGACGTTACCGGCGACACCATGAAGCAAGCCCGTTTCGTGTCGACACTCAACTTCACCCAACGTCTCAACAAGGAGGGTCTGTCGTTCTCTGCCGGTTTGGTCTATGCCAACCGTCCAGAGTACCGCGGCGAGGTGGACGAAGAGCTGTCGGCTCGGGCTGGGTTGAAATTTGCCCTAAAACCGCCCAAAAGCTCCAAATGATTTTCTGCTCCCTCGGCTACGCAGAGCAGCTGAGGGAGGCATTCTCTTCATCTCGGAAGTGTCCGTCCTGCTTACCAGCCTGTGGTGAACGTTAGACTTTTGGCTACGGAACCAACCACAACGCAGCCCGCCGTTCCAGCTCTTGGGCCAACTCAGGCACCATCTCCAGCGCCGCCGGATCGAGCACCACGTCTTCTGCCTCTCCGTAGTAGACGATGGCATCGACCAGCTCACCCAGCCGGACTCCGACCTGCCCATGCCCTTCGAAGAACATGTCGCCGCTCGGTGTTTCGGCCTTGGCCGAGGCCCGGATCTTGACCAGTTGGGGTAGCTTGCCAAGGCCCAAAGCTCGCCGTCCGGCCTCCGCCCCACCGTCCGCGTCGAAACCGAACACTGCCCTGACGCGCTCCGGATTCTCGGCAACCAAACGTGAGAAGGCGCTCGGCGGCCGACGCTCACAATGGCCGCTGCCAAAAATGGCCAACCCTTTGCGGCCTGGGCGTATGATTTCTTGCCGTAGCACCGCTTCGAAATGGCTGATGCGATCGCGAAATAGTTCGAGGTCTGCCGGTCCGCGAACAGTCTGCCAATCGATGGGCAACGCCGCACCGATGATCGGAATGCGCTCTCCCTTCGGTCGACGAGCGTTCATCGCCGCGACGCTGCGCAGAAAATCCTCGTAGGGCGGCAACTCCCAGACCTCTCCCAAACCGGCGTCGCGCCAAATGGGTCGCAGCATCTCCCGCGTCAAGGGCTCCAGATCGAGCACTAGCCGATCGAGTAAGTTTTGGTGCAGCGGATTGGCAAACTCGACGACGATCACATCGACGATTTCGGGAAATCGCGGATGCTCCACCAACTCTTGCCGCAGTAGCCCGTCGAAGATACTGCCATGGGTCTCGCCCAAGCACACCAAGTCGGCATGCTGCCAAATGTCGAGGAGCTCCGCGATCACTCCTTGCAGCCTGGGAGGAACCGGCGATGCTGCGCCCCCTTCACCGCAGGCCCACAACGTCAAAACGCCCAACAGCAGCCCCAACAACAGTTTGCTGCAAGCGACACGAGCCCGGAGCCTGGTTTCTTGGAAGCAACCCTGGGGAATCCGACGCATCCGGCCATGCTATCGGAACGCCGTCGACGGACACGAGCTCCAACCATCGCATAGCCGGAGGGTAGACCTAGACAACCCGTCGATCGACCGCCCACCCCCTGCCCAGGTGGGCCGACGCCCTCCCCCCCTACCCGGACGGCGGGTGCAGCACGGGCCTCGATAGGGCAGCATGGAGTTGGACGTACTCTCAAGGAGACACCATGCCCGACGCGACACGCCTTCGTTTCCACATTCGGCTCTCAGCAGCCACGTGTTTGGTGCTCGGCTTGCTGACCCCGACTGTTCACGCACAGGCCCAGGAGCCCACCGGCGCCGTTGAGCACCAGGGCGCTCAAACCTACCGCTACCACTGCCAGAGCTGCCATGGCGCTGAAGGCCGCGGCGACGGTCCGGTGGCCGATAGTCTGAAGCTTCCCCCGCCGGATCTCACCCGCCTCGCTGAGCGGGCAGGCGGAACTTTCCCGGCTCTGCGAGCCCGACGCAAGATCGACGGCCGCGATGCCGTCCCGGCCCATGGTCCCAGCGAAATGCCGGTCTGGGGATTGACCTTCGAGCTGCGAGGAGATAATTCCCCTGGGGAGGTCGATGGCCGGATCGATGATTTGGTGGATCTGCTGCGCACCTGGCAAACAACGTACGAAGGGACTCGATGATGGAAATGGCGATTCGCTTTCCCGGCGGCATGGCCGTCGATGCCCACTTCAAGGGTCACCAAGTGCACACCGATCAGCCAGTGGCCAGCGGTGGCGAGGATTCTGGTCCCTCACCGTTCGACCTCTTCCTGGCCTCCCTGGGCACCTGTGCTGGCTTTTATGTGTTGCGCTTCTGCCAACAGCGGCAGATCGATCCCAGCAACGTATCGTTGAGCTTGCAAGTGGTGCGCAACCCCGAAACCCGCAGGATGGAAACCATCCGAACGCAAATTCATCTACCACCGGACTTCCCCGAGAAGTATCACCAGTCGGTGATTCGAGCCGCCGACCAATGCGCTGTCAAACGGACGCTGTTGGATCCACCGGACCTCGAAACCGTGGTGACGACAGAGCCTGCGAATCGGTGATGGTGGGCGTTGCGCTGAGCTACCCAGGCGGTGTCACAGATCCTCCGGCACATTCAAAAAAACCACTCGGAACCGATCCCCGGCCGTCAGACCGGAACGTCGATAAAAGTTGCTGAGCACACCGCCTTGGTAGCTTTGCTGCAACACCGGTACGGGGCGTAGAAATGTGGCGGCGCCACCCTCCAGTGTTGAGGCGAAGGGATACTCGTCCCAACTGAAGCCGCCGAAGCGATAGGGCCGCACGTCCCCCAGGGCGAACCGCCGGTTGTATCTGCTGAAGCCGGAACCGGCGTAGGTTAGGACGCTGGAGTAGCCGGCCCGCTGGGCGTCCAGCATATTGGCCACCAGATCGGGGGCCCTGTTGTAGTCGAAGGCCACCTCCGGCAGCAGACTGCGCCACATGGCTCCTCGGAAGCTCAGGCCGCTGCCGCCGAGACGCATGCGACCACCGGCTTGGGCGTCGGTGGGCATCAGCAGGAGCTGCATGGAGCCCACCGCCGCTTCCGCCCGCATGGGCAAGAGCTCGGGGAGGAACACCGCCTCGGCGACGACGCCGACGGCCCCTCCACCAAAGTAGGCCCACGTATCTTGGTCAACGGAGTCGCTCCAGCCGGCGTAGTCGCGTCCCGCCTCGGTGATGCCGAAGGTCAAGCCATCGAAATAACCGGCGCAGAAATCACAGAGACTGGAATAGAGCGTCCACAGGAAAACCTGCCCGTTCTGGCCCCTGGGATCAGCGTGCAGGATGGGGTTGTTGCTCACGAAGGCGTAGCGGTTGAAGCCGTCTTTCAGGCTGTCGTCCGGCGATAGCCAGCGGCCGAGATCTGAAAAGTAGAGCCGCGGTCCAAAGGCGTAGATGTCCTCGGGGCCGTCGAAGCCTTCCTGACGACGCTTTCCGGCGAACAACCGGTCCGTGGTGAAAGCACCGGTCGCGGCGCTTTCCGCTCGGCTGGCACCGTAAGGAAAGTAGCCGGCGGCCTGGGCTGGGACGCTGCTCTGGTCCACCAAAAGGGTGGTGGAGGCCAGGTAGTCACTGATCACAAAATAGAAGCTCGAGGCACCGGTGGCGGCGTCTGTGAAGCCGATGCCGGTCTCGGCATGGCTCAGCTCGGTGCCGTCCGGCCCTTGACGCAGATTGCGCGAGTAGAAAATCTCATCGCTGCCCCGGGTCTCCTTCACCCGTGCTCGATTCTCGTCGTAGAGAATCTTGGCCACCGCGACGCCGTCCTCGGCGATGCGCTTGGGTAGGCCGTGTCCATTGCGGTAGAAACGCAGCGTGCGATCCCCTTGGTCGATGCGGGTCACCCGTCCCGCCTCGTCATAGCGCAGGTCATAGCCCGAGGAAGATTCCAGGACGGCCCGGGGCCCCGCCTGACGGACGCTGCGGGCGGCGTCGCCATAGGTCAGGTCAACGCCCCGCAGCTGGGTCAGATTGCCGATGGTGTCGTAGGCATACTCGGAGCGCACGCCGTCGAAGGTTTCCGCCGCCAGCCGATTGCGATCGTCGTATTCGTAGGTGGTGGCGTGGGTCGTGGTGCCGGCGAGGGGATCTTCGAAGGTCTCATCGCGGCCCACCAACTGTCCTGAGGCCCCGTAAGCATAGGCGACATCGTGCAGCACCGTGCCGCTCACCACATCGTCGGCGATGGAGGCGCCGCAATCGACGGTGAACGGGCCCGCCAAGGCATTGCCGGTGACGGCGCGACGCAGCCGCTTGCCCTGGCCGCCGGGCTCGTAGCAATAGCGCTGCACCAGGTTGGCGCCGAGCTGTCGCTTGCTGGGCAAGCCGCCGGCATTGACAAAACTGGCGGTGAGCAAATCACCGTGTAAAGAGCTGTGGGTGGATTCCAGACGGCCCGCCGCATCGTAGGTATAGCTGATCACCTCACCGCCGGGATAGGTCGCCTGTTCGAGCCAGCCGGCGGCATTGTATTGATAGGCAAACTCGAAACGTGTCGAGCCGATGGTGTGATGCTCGGTGAGCACCTTGCCCTCGGCGTCGTAGCAATAGTCCTTGCGGCTCACCATGTCGGAGGTGGTGCCTTGGAAACGCCGCAGCTCGGAGCGCGTCAAACGGCCCTTCCAGTGGCCGGCACAATCGGTGATCGTGGCGTTCGGCAGGGCCGCCGGATCAACGTGGTAAGCCCACAGCACCGCTTCCAGCAGGTCGCCACCCACCAGCTCGGTTTGATAGATCGTCGCCCCCTGCCGCACCTCACGGGCCACCGGCTGATCAAAAACATCATAGACAGTGCGCACCGCCAAACCCTGGGCGGCAAAACGTGCGTCGTAGCTGATGGCGACATTGCCGGCGCGGTCGTAGACCAGGTTTGATATGCCGCTGTCGGGGTCTTCGGCCTGCAGCTTGCGGCCGAGCAGGTCGTAGGTGAAGCGGCTGGCGTGGCCGCCGTCGTCGGTCACCGCCACCAGCTCCCCGAGGACATTGTGCTCGTAGCTCGTCGTGGCATAGAGGCTGGCGCCGCCGTCGAGGTACTCCGCGACCTCCAGGGGCTGGCCGCGGGCATCGTTGCGGGTCAAGGTGACCTGCCCCGTCGGCTCTTGCACCGCCGTCAGCTCCCGGTCATAGGCGGTGACCATCGACGAGCCGTCGACGCCCAGACGCTGCGTTTCCCGCCCCAAGAGATCGAAAGTGCGTTGAAAGAGCTGCCCGGCGGCGCGGTTGCTGTAATGGGGCAAGCGCTCCTTGATCACCCGCCCACTGGCGTCGTAGATCCTCTCCCCGGCCACCAGATGGCAATCCGGCGCCTCGCAGGCACCGAGGTTGCGTGGCGGTGTGCGCTGCACCTCGATGGCGTTGCCAAAACCGTCGTAGAGCTGCACCTCTTGGCTGTAGCTCTGGCTGCCGTTGAGCCGCTTGACGGTCACCCGATGGGGCCAGGTGGGTGAGCCGTCGGGCTCGAAATCATCATAGACGTACGTTTCTTTGGGCCAGGCGGGGTCGTCCAAGGGGCCCTGCACCGACAGGAGACGCTGGAAGCGGTCGTAGGTGTATTCGGTGCGCTCACCGTTGAAATCGACCTCACGGGCCAGCTGTCCGAAGTTGTCGGTGGTGAAGTCGACCCCTTTGTAGAGCCATTGGCGGGTCAGGATCTGCGGCCCGGTGGCGGTCAAGGCGGTCCAGGTTTCGCTGTTCTTGAACCAGGGAAAGTCCTGGTGGTAGACCGAGACCACGGTGCGTCCCTTGGGGTTGACATGCCTCCACAGCAGGCCCTCTTCGTTGTAGCCGAAGCTCTCCACCACGGTCTCGCCGCCGCCCACCAAGCGCTTGACCTGCGTCGCATTGCCCAAGACCGGCTCGGCACATTCGTCATCCGCCAACTGACCGTCGTACCCCCACCAGGTTTCCCGCAGGGTGACGCCGCCGGATTCCTGGACCTCATGACAGGTGAAGTCGACGAGATAGTCCGCCAGATTGGGGGTCACATGATCGTAGCGGGTCAGCAGGTTGTCCCCCATCAGGGTCTCGTCGCCGAAGTCGGTGTGGCTGGCGATACGGCCAAAGTCGTCCAGGGTATTGGATTGCTTGGTGACCAGGGGATTGGCCCCTTGGGCGTCGTAGAGCTTTTGGTAGGTGGAGCGCAGCCTGGGGGCGGCGATGCCGGCCAGCCCCGAATGGTCCCCCAAGATGAAGAACTCGCTGCGCACCAGACGACCGGGATCGTCTTCGTCGCCGCAGACCAGCATGTCCGAGGTGACATCGTCGGGATCGCAGACAAAAATCACCCCATCGATGAGGATCGAGCCCCCGGGCGGGCAGGGATCGTAAAAGGGCTGATCCCACCAGCGACCCGGCGGCCCGTCCCACGAATCCTCGGGATCAGGATCCTGTGGATCGCTGAAGTCGGTCCCGGGGCCCCAGCTACCGTCATAGGTGCCGGTGACGGCGTCCAGGGGCAAGTGTGACTCGACGGCGGGCTCCGGCCTATCGTTGGCCCACCGGTCCCCTTCGGCATCCTCCTCGGCGGGGTCGTCCGGGTCGCTGAAGTCGCCTCCGTACCCGGCTTCGCCATCGGCGATGGCACCGCCGGCATCTTCCCGACCGTCCGGATCGATGGCCAAGGCGTCCTCGTCTTCGTCCGCCGCCCGCCGTGGACGCACCAGGCCGGTGACCGGTGAGCCGATGGCGACGGCCCGCACGTAGCCCGCCGGCAAGGCCTGCGTCGACGCCGAGCGCCAGTCTTCCTCGTGCTCCTGCACCATCGCCGTCAGGGAGGCAGGGGCATCCTCCAGGCTGCGCACCTCACGGCAGTAGAGGCGCCCTTCGAAACCTTTGCGCTGGTAGTACCGCGACACCGTGTAGCCGCTGTCGACCTCGTCATAGACCCGCTCGAAGCCGAGAAAGGTGCGGTTGTCGCGATCGTAGATGCCCCGCTCGTAGCGATAACGATGGCTGACGTCCAAACGGCCGGCGTCTTGATCGCGGCTGCGCACCGACGACGCCACCCACTGCCCGGCGCCCATCTCACCATTGGTATTTTGCTTGAAGCTGTACTCCACTTCGAGCACCCCGCCGCTGGGATTGACGATGGAGGTCAAGGCGTCCTGATTGGGCAGGCTCAAGTTATAGAGGGTCCAATCGTAGTCGTTGTCGTCGTTGCGGTTGAGGCTGCGCAGGGCCAGCTCGATGGCCCCGTCGTTGTCGAAATCGCCGGTGGTCAGAACGGTTTGGCTGATCGTCTTCACCGGCGGGTCATTGAGGTTTTGCAGGTCGGTGACGCCGCCGTTCAAGGCGTGGCCGGAGATGTCCGACGACCACTCGATGGGCTCGGAGAAGGAGCTGCCGGTGTTCAGACGCACCAAAAGGGGACCGTTGAGATCGAAGGGGGAGATCCACGGCTCCAGCTCGACATCGTTCTTGATGTCGATGGAGCTGGTGAAATAACCGCAGGACGAATCCGGTCCCTCCTGCGGCATGGGCTGCACGTACCAGAAATCCATCAAACCATCGCCGTTGGCATCGAAGAGCCCTTGCACTTGTCGGCTGTAGGCCAGGCCACCGTTGGCATAGTTGGGGTGACCGAAGACCGAACGGCTGATGCGAGGATAGCCATAGACATGGGTGCAATCGCTGCCATGCTGGGTTTGCCAATCCCCGTCGAAGGCCCAGGCCACGGGGCTACCGAAGTCCTCCCCTTCGTTGAAATGCACCCACCAGACTTGATGCTTCGAGCCGCTTTCCGGATCCACTTCTTCGTAGTTGTCGGCGTCCACGTAGTCGAGCAGACCGTCGCCGTTGATGTCCGCCAGACCGTAATGCTGCTCTACGTTGCCGAAGGGCATATCTTGGATGCCCCAGTCGAAGGGATGCTTGACGAAGGTATCGGTCAAGGTGGCGCTGATGGCGTCGGGGGTCGCCGAGCCACTGGGGCTGGAGGGGGCCTGGGCAAAATGCCACAACTCGGGATCGTCGAAACCGCTGCCACTGTTGCGATAGAACAACCAATAGTCATTGGGATTGATCGATGCTCCGGCGTCCCAGCGGGCGCTCACGAGATCCGGCCTGCCATCGCCGTTGAGATCGACCATGCCTTGGTAGAAGTAGTCCGTCGAAAAGGAATAGTTCTTCTGGAACTTGGTCAGCACATCGCCGATCACCGGCAAGTGGAGCCCAAACTTGGGGCCCTGGGTGGTCAGGGCGAAGCTGGCGGACGGCAACAGCACCAGGGCGTTGCCGCCGGCCAGGGCACCGACACCGGAGACGGCAGCGCTGGCATGTTGAAAGGCCATGTTCTGCTGCGGCGAGGCGTAGTTGCCCAAGGCATGGCTGACAACCCCTGACACCGAAGACCGCAACAAACCGCGGGAGCTGGTGGGCAGACCGACGGCGTTACCCCCGAGGATCAACGACGGGCTGACCGCGAACCCCTGATAGCCGACCCCGACGCTGACGCCGATGCCGAAGGCCGGTTGGGGCGTCAGGGAGGTGGTGCTGACCGAGGTGTAGAGGGTTGCGGTGCCGTGCACGTAGTCGATGTAGCTCTCCAGACCGAGGCTGGAGCCGGTCTTGGCGGGCACATGCCAGGCTTGCGGCGTCTCCCAGCCCAGGCCGGTGCCCCGAGCCCAGTACCAATCGTTGGCCCCGTTGGCGAAGTTACGCCGATCGCCGTCGGCGTTGCGACCCATGATGTTGGCGGCGTAGACCCAGTCGAGCAACCCGTCGCCGTCCATGTCCCGCAGATCCCACAGACCGGTCGCATAGCCGCGGTTGGAACCCAAGTAACTGCCGGCGGCGGTGGTGAACCAACGACTGCCGGCGTTGTCGAGGCAACCGTGGTCGGCGCCCAGCATGCCGTCGCCCCCCAGGCCGATGTCCCAGCAATAGTCCAGCTCCACCTTGTCGCCCCAATCGCGGCAATCGGAGGCTCGCCAATCGAAGGCGTATTCGTGTTTGTCCTTCTTCCAAGAGCCGTAGGTCTCGAGCTCGTCGATGAAATCGGCTGTGGCGGTGAGGTTCTTCTTGCCGAAGGCCGGGTAGGGACCATAGTAGGAGCTGCGCAGGAACTGGAAGGCCCCGAGTTTCTTGAAATAGGACTCAAATTCGTCGGACTTGCCGGCGTTCTGGTAGATGGTCCAGAAGTCCTCGGGGGCGCGGGTCAAGGCACGGGTGAAAGCCAGGCCACCGGCGCCGCCGCTCAACGACAGGTGGTAGTCGAATTTGTGCCAGCAATCGGACTTGGCGGTATCTTTGGTGCTGTTCTCCGTGCCGCTGATCGACACCGCACCCAGGGAGGTCAAGGGATTGTCCCAGGCAACCGTCTCGTAAGAGCCATCCACTTGCCCCAAGGCGAGGTCGAAGGCGCCCACCGGGCTGCCGGTGATGACATCGCTCAGGCCGTCGCCGTTCATGTCCATCATGGCGTGTTGGATGTCGTGGCTCACCTGGAAGGGATGTTTCTGGTAGGGCGGCTGCCAGCCTTCTCCAGGGCCGATGACTTCGGCATACAAAACCTTTTCGAAGTCGACCCCTTGATGACTGTAGGTCATCTCGTAGGGCGGCAGCTTGGAGCCGTCGCGGTCCACCGCCTGCACCTTCATCAGCAAGGGCCGGCCGGTGTACGCGGCATCGTAGGCCGAGCTCTCGAAATCGTAGGTCAGCTCGGTGCAGGCATCGTGGGAAACCCCCTCGCTGGCAACGTCGGTGCCCAGCTTCCAACCCTGGCGACCGTAGAATTCCTCCGACACCACCTGCGTTTTGGCGTAGATACAGATCTCGTCCAGCAGGAAGGCGGTGTCCGTTTTGGTGCCCAGGTTGTATGAGAAACGTTTCCAAGGGGACTCGATGTAATTGAGCTCGACGACGATGCGCCGCGTCGTCGCCGGGTTGCGGGCCGGAATGCCGTACTCGATGTATCGCAGCACCGGTTGCCGCAAGGTCAGCTGCCGGTTCGGGTAGAGCTCGTAGTAGTAGAGCATCAGGTTGCCGTGCCGATCCTCCACCTGATCGAGCATCCAGGCGACCTTGCGCTCCTTGTCCTCGTCCCCGGCATCCTTGAGCAGCGACGCCTGGGCCGTGTAGCCGTAGCGATACTTGGTGCCGTCCTTCAGCGACACCAGCCAGGCGGCGCGGTCGCCCCCCACCCACAGGTGGTTGGCCTCGTCCTGGATGGTGTCGACCTGCTGATCGTTGTGCGGATTGAAGAGGAAGGTTTTGGTGGCCGAGGCGTAGTCCTCATCGTCCTTGAGCACCGTCAAGGTGCCGAAGTTGCTGCTATAACGCTCCACCGGCACGTTGGGCTCGTAGCGGGCCAAGTCCTCCTCCACCGAGCCGGGGCGGAAGCCGTCACCGGGATTCAGTGCGATGGCGCTGTAGGGCAAATCCCAACCCACTCCGGCGACGCCCATGCCACCGCGGCTGGAATAGACCAATGCCAGCTGCGGCGTCATATCGCCGATACCCTGCGGCACATCGATGGGGATGCTGTGCACAAAGGCGCCGGTATTGGTCACCGGGCTGTGAAACGACGCCTGCTCCTCCGTCACCGCCTCGGCGGTGACCGACGGCGGCACTTCCTGGGCCATCACCCAGGCGGCCATCGCAAACATCGGTAGGCAAAGCCAGGCGCTTCGAAGTCGCATCGTCATCTCCTCGAAAATGGGTCTGGCCCCATGGTACCGCGTAGCCACCACCGCCGCTACTCGGCACCGGGCCGTACCCCGTCGAGGAGTGTCCGAGGCGAGGGCCTAGTCTGCGGCCGGGGACCGCAGGGTTAGCACCGGACAGGAGGCAGAGCGCACGACTTTGGCAGCGACACTGCCCAGCAAGAAATGTTGCAAACCCCCCAGCCCGTGGCTGGCGATCAAGATGAGGTCTGCGCCCGAGGTCTCGGCAAACCTGGTCAGGGCCGGAGCGACAAAACCGTCGACGATATGACCTTCAACGCCGGGCCCTGTAGCATCCGCGCCGTCATCGTCGAGGCCGTCGACGAGCTTCGCCATCTCCGCCTTCATCTCCAGGGCAAACTTCTCGCGGTCGAATTCGAAGGTGTAGCGTCCGAGGGGCACCTCCAACTGGGTGAACAACGGCGGCTCGACGACGTAGACCAAATCGATCTGCGCCCCATACACCGCCGCCAGCTCCCTGGCGGCGTCCAGCGCCTTGCGGGAATCGGCGGAGAAATCGAACGGCACGACGATACGCCGCATCTCGTGGAAGCGCTCGACCTCCTCCTCGTCCCGCACCGTCAACACCGGGCAGGGGGCGGCCCGCACTATCTCTTCGCTGACACTGCCCAAGACAAAACGCCGCAACCCACGCCGACCATGGGTACCCAGCACCACCAGATCGATCTGCTCGTCGACGGCATAGTCCAGGATCGTGGGGGCGGCCGAGAACCCGCGAAGCTGGGCTTCGACTATCGTCAGCCCCTCCGCATGTCGCTGTTCGAGAAGCAGACTCATCCGCTTCTCGATGGCCTCTTCGCGACGCAAGTGCAGCTCCTCGAAGCCCGGAAAGAGCTCATCCATTGGGGTGGGCTCCACCTCGTACATGACATTGACATGGAGGAGATGCAGCTCGGCACCGAAGCGTCGCGCCAAGGTGATGGCATGGGTGAGGGCGTGGTTGGCGCAGGTCGAAAAATCCGTCGGCATGAGGATTCGCTGGATATCCATCGCATAGCTCCTGGCGTAGTCAGCGTTTGCAAAGATCCACTCCCCGCCCCTTGACGACGACGTCCCGGTCGATGTGCCAGACCAGGCCGTCGCACCCTAGGCTGGAGTGCAATGTCCTATGGTAGGTCGTTCCAAAGCGCGCCACGACACCTTTTGGGGTGGGATTCCACCAAGTCGAGGCGACCGGTCGAGGTCTCAAAACCGCGGCCCCACCAACAACTGAAAATAGCCGGTGCCGCGCTCGGCATAACCATAACCGAAGTACACCGGCCCAATCCTGGTATCCAACGCCGCCGCCAGGGTGAGGGAGTAGGTCAGGTCGCTGGCGTCGACGTCCTGACGCCGCTGCCACACGTTGCCAACCTCGAGCCAACCGCCGACGTACATGGCGACACCGAGACCGGGGGGCAGATCGAAGGCACGGTATAGATATCCTTGCCGGGCGACCGCCACATGCTGACCCCGCAGCTCTTCTGGACGGTAGCCCGAGAAGGAAAAGAGCCCCCCGAGCACGAACTGGTCGTAGACCGGCAGCTCGGTATCGAGGGCCGTGCCCCCTTGCAATCTGAGGAAAGCGGTATGTCGGCCGCGGGTGGCAAAGCTGGCGAAGGATCCAGCGACCTTGGTGTAGGGATCGTCCGCCCCCAGGGAGGGCTCGGAGCGAAAGGCGCTCAACTGGGCAAACGATCCATGCCGGGGCAGGTTGGAGCTATCGAGACGGTCGATCACCAGGCGTCCTTCGAGGCCGGCGATCGTCACCTCCTGGTCCGGTAGATCGCTGGGGCCGACCCGCGGCTCGCTGCGACCTTCTCCCCAGAGTAGGCCAGCTCGCAACTCCCCGTACTTACCAAATTGGCTTCCGGCGCTGACCCTGGCCACATCCGACCGAGCTTCAAATTCTGCAACTTTCCTCGAGTCTTCATAGAGGTCGGTGACGTCCAACAGGCTCTCGAAGCTGCCGGCGACGAAGAACCTGCCATCGAAGCTCAACGGTTGATAGAGCTCCGAAAAAAATCGTCGTGTTTCCCCGAGCTGAAAGTCATTGCGCCATTCGGCTCCACGGGCATTCAAGCTGGTGCGGGTGTAGCTCACCAACAGGGCGAAGGAGTTGGAGCCCTCCAGGTCATCGCTCAAGGAGGCACCGAAACGCAGGTAGTTGGGCCCCCAGGATTTCTCGGCCAAGCGCATCACCAGCTCAGAGCCCGCGGCCACCGGCTGGAGGGTGAAACGGACCGTCTGGAACTCTCCGATCTGGACGATCCGTCCGAGATCGGCCAGCAATAGATCGAGGTGCAAGGGGTACCCCAGTGGGGTTCGCAGCCGCGCGCTGACCAATCGCTCGTCGACCCGCTCCAATCCCTCGATGCGGATTCCCGAAATGGAGACGGGCACCGTCGCCGGGTGCGGATCGCCCTCGGGTACCGTCGTCCCGTCGACGGCCAGCTCCGCCAAGGCAACACCGTGTCCACGGGCCGTTGCCGCCCCTTCTCGAATCACCTCGTCGAGGGCCGAGAAGTCGAGAAGACCCACTCCTGACAGCTCGGGTCGGATCAGCAGGTCAGCCCGGGCGCGCTGCTCGCCGTTCAACCGGTCGGTGGCCAAGCTCAAGGCCTGGGCCGAGATGGAGGCCACGGAGGTCAGCTTGTCGAGGGGAAACAGGGGCAACCCGATGTCGACGGCGATGACCACATCGGCCCCCATGCTCCGCACCACATCCACCGGTAGGTTGGTGACGGCGCCACCATCGATCAGCCGTCGCCCATCGAGGGTGACCGGAGGATAGACCCCCGGCAACGACATGCTGGCGCGGATCGCCATCGCCAGATCGCCCTTCCCAAGAACCACCGTCTCCCCCGTACCGAGATCCGCCGCGACGGCTCGAAAGGGCACCCGCAATTGATCGAAGTCCTCGACCCCAAGGGCCGGCAGGGTCAACCGCTGGAGCTGAAACTCCAGCTCGAAGGCGGACAGGGCCCCTCCCGAGCCGGTCAGCTTGCCGTTCTTGAATCCCAGCTCCAGATCAAAAACATAGCGGTTGTCGTCCTGCTTGCGACGCACCGACAGGCTCTCCCGGGGCGGTTTGCCGCGGAAGATCTTCAGCCAATCCATGGTCAAGAGCTCGTGCTCGATCTGCTCCGGTGAATATCCGACCGCGTAAAGCCCACCGACGATGGCCCCCATACTGGTGCCTGCGATGCAGTCGATGGGGACGCCCAACTCTTCCAGCACCTGGAGGACCCCCACATGGGCCAGACCACGGGTACCGCCGCCGCTCAACGCCAGGCCGATGCGCGGTCGATCGGAACCCACCGTAGGGCCGCCGCAGGAATCCGCCTGCGCTGGGGGGCTCAACAGCGCCACCCACAAGGTGAGGCAAACTAGTGTCCATCCAGAAAGAGCTCGAGGAGGGCGGAGGCCCCATTGGGCTCGGCCGGGGCTCCGAGCTCGCCGGGCCCTTAGAGGGCGCCATAAACTGTTGCTGCTCAAGCTTTTACCGGATATCCAATGCTGTACAAGCTCAAACACGCTCGCCCCTTGGCGGGCCCCCCTTGCTCGCTCCAAGGGGCCTCCGTTGGCGCCGATTTTGGTAAATTTGTACGGGAACAAACTAAGGAAGCGCACCGCAGCAACGCCGACACCCCCACCGGGACCACCGCATCGACTCGGCATCCCCGGCTTACCGTTCAACAGCGTCCCCTGGCCTGACGTCCCCTGGTTTGACGGTTGTTCCATGGCTACAACCTTCGCATTCTGGACGCCGGGAAGGCAAGCGGCAAGCCAAGAGCGCCAACTCGGGCCTGTGGCTGCTATCACTTCCATAATGCTATAGTTTCCATAAGAATTCGACTCTGGTCCATGGCAATGTCCCACTTTTTTCGAGGAATCTAGAGGAATCTATATGTCTACGCCGCCCAAGACAGACTCCCAGCAATCTAATAATTCACTGCCGGGAATCGATCACGTTGTTGTTCTGATGCTCGAAAATCGTTCCTTCGACAATCTCATGGGCTGGCTTTATAGCACTGCCGATCCGCCACGGCAGATTATCGGTCCCTCCAGCATGCCAACGCACTACCAGGGCCTTGCCGGGACGGGTTTCAGCAATCCAACCGCCTTCACCCACGGACTAGAGATGCCGGCAATCGAAGGCACCCAGAGTATGTCCATGCCAAGGCCTGATCCGAATGAAAAGTTCAAGCACATGAACCAGCAGCTCTTTGGCGCCAATGTCTCGGGTCCCAATTGGCTACCGCCAGAAAATGCTCCGGCGACGATGAACGGCTTCGTCGTCGACTACGCCGAGGCCAAAGGTAGCTCGTCACAAATCGCGCCACAGATCATGCAGACTTACAGCAACCAGCAGGTCAACGCCATGGCGACCCTGGCGCGCAACTATGCCATCTCCGACGCTTGGCACGCATCGAATCCCACCCAGACGTTGCCCAACCGCGCCTTCATGGCCACCGGTACGTCCGAAGGCCGGGTCAACAATTTGCCACTTCCGATCTACGGCGCCAAGACGATCTTCAACGTCCTCGAAGATCACCAAGTCGACTGGCGGGTCTACTCACCCTCCGCCATTTTGCCCTCCCTCACCCGTTTGTCCATGTGGAAGCTGTGGGACCCGTTGCTGTTCGATCATTTCCATAGCATCGATCGATTCTGTCGAGACGCCGCAAAGGGCCATCTACCCCCGTATTCTTTCCTCGAGCCGCTATTCATTCAGGACTCACCTTTTGATCAATCGAAGGTAAGCAGCGAGCATCCGCCCACCGACATCTGTGGCGGCGAGCATTACTTGGCAAAAATCTGGGACGCCGTACGCAAGGGCAAGAACTGGGCCTCCACCCTGTTCATCGTCACCTTTGACGAGCACGGCGGCTGCGCCGATCACATCCCCACTCCCTGGACCGCGACGCCCCCCGACTCCAAGTCAACACCCGGTGACGAAGGATTCGGTTTCAACCGCTTCGGTGTTCGCATCCCGACCATCATGGCGTCGCCCCTCATCGAGCCGGGCACCGTCTTTCGCGCTTTCCCAGACCCCGGCGCCACCCACCCCGACGTCCCCTACGACCACACCTCCATCCTCGCTGCGGTGCTCGACTGGCAGGGCATTCCCCGCTCCGCCCTCGCCAGTCAGCGGGTGCAGCGGGCTCCAACCTTCGAAAGCATCCTCACCAATACCCAACCGCCGGCACCGACACAGCCCATCGTGCCCTCGTGTCAGCTGGCGCCGCCGCCCAACGATGATGATCGAGAGCTGACGGACCTGGAGGAGGGAGTGCTCGGAGCGTTTGCCCTCTACCGAGAAAATCATGGCAAACCCCCCAGCGAGACCCAAAAGCTCGTCACCACGGCCCAAAACACCGGCACCTTGCCACCGGCGATGGAGTCTCTGCTAGCCGAGGTCAAGTCCAAGGGCGATGCGATGAAGTACTTGCAAAGCGTTTCCCGTATCTAAGTACAATTTTCCGGCAATACGGGAACGTATCGAAAGCACCGAGACGCCGCGTCCGCAAGGTTTGCGAGTGAGGGATGACGGGGTTCTGTTGCAGTGAGCGTAACGCTGCGGACGTGGATGAATAGGGGCTCGAAGACGGGTATTTTTAAAAGGTATTCTAAAGAGGAAGAAAGAGGAACGACGGTTCCGTTTACCCTTCTTGAGTCAACTGCCGCGTGGCCACGGGCCCCAAGAATCACGCCGAGGACTCTTCCCTACTGACTTGAATCCCGGGATAGCAGCCTGTGGTGAAAGTGCTCCGCGAATGAGAGCGAGAAGTTTTTCGTCAGAACAAGGCACAGAATTGCATGAATATTGGTGATCTTCAGAGATTCTGGAACACCGTTCTGGCGGAAAAGAGCGGGGCCGCCTAAGCCGCTCTCAACGCGGTCTGACTTTTGCCACAGGCTGATAGACACTTCTCAAACGCTTCATCAACCAAGCCACCTCCTCGATGTCCAGCTCCCCTGTGATGTCCCGACGAAGGATCGACAAGATGAACGTCTGGGTAAACTGGTGGAATTGCGCATGTTCGGTGGCCTGAGCATCCGGGAAGTGGCCGAAGTCCTCCAGGTTGGCGACGCTACCGTCAGCCGCGACTGGGCGCGGGCCCGGGCTTGGCTCTCCCGCGAGCTCGGGGGTTGATCGGAGCGAGCCGTCTACGACCGTCAGCTTGGCGCTTCAGAAACGAAAGTGTTTGGCCAGTACCCTTCACCACCCTCGCGGGTTACCACCCTAGCGGACTGGACACCACAGACAAGCCACCCTGAAAAGGAGCTATCGCCCTACCGTAGGGTGGTGCGCCCGATTGACACTCGGCTGTAGTCTGATGGGTAGACGCTGGCTACTACGGTGAGCCGTGGCAGCTGAGCAGATCGGTCCAGGGTGGTGAAAGATCATAGTCCCCGTGGAGGTAGCTCTCATGAGAAGCCAAAGAGTGTTGTTTCGCATACTGGTAGCACTGTCCTTATTGGGCACCCTCGCCTGCTCCTCCTACGTCGAGTCGCGACCGGCGCCCCGATATGGCGGAGGAGTACAAATTGAAGTCTTCCATGATGCCCTCTCGCCCTATGGTGAATGGCTCCTCCTGGCCGACTACGGCTGGATTTGGATACCGGGAGAAGTGCAGGTGGGATGGCGACCATATACCCACGGCCAGTGGCTCTACACGGAGCTCGGCTGGACTTGGTCGTCCTACTGGTCTTGGGGCTGGGCCCCCTTTCACTATGGCCGCTGGATCCACCACCATCAGCATGGGTGGATCTGGATACCGGGTCGACACTGGGCTCCGGCTTGGGTGGCTTGGCGCACCGGACCCGGCTGGTATGGCTGGGCGCCACTGCCCTACCAAGCCCGATGGAGTGTCGAATTGGGTCTCCAGCTGAGCCATCTCGACCTCTCCGTCGCCGTGGCTCCGCAAAGTTGGGTATTTGTTGGAGAAGGCCATTTGTTGGCGCCGGACTTGCGATCGCATATCGCATCTACGGAACGTAACGCGGGGCTCTTCAGGGCGACCCACGACGCCACCCTTTACCGCACCCAGGACCGGTGGATCGCCGAGCGTGGCCTTGGCGTCGCGCAAGTCGAAAAGACCCTCGGAAGTAGGGTGCCAAGATACCGTATCCAAGATCTCAACCAGCCGCCCAGCAGGCAGCTCGAGCCAGCCAATGGCACGGTGCACAGGCTCTATCGCCCTGGGGTGCCAGTGTCTCCGGCTACCAAATCACCCCGTGGCAAACAGGGTAAGGGTCGCGGGAGATGATCATCGCCCAGAATCGCGTTTTCAGCGACGCATGTTTTACTTGAGCTCCAGCGTCCGACATTCCAGAGCGATGCCTCGAATGAATTCCTCGCTGGCGTCATAGTGGACCCGCAACCGCGAGGCGACCTTGCCGGACGGACAAGCGACGGCGCTGTGCCACTTGTTGCAGTTGGTGTGGACGGTTTCTTCGGTGGAGCCTTGGGTGCTGAGGGAGAGCGGGTCGCGGTCGTTCACTGTGCGGGCCCAAATCCTCAGACCCTTGAGCTTGTTCTTGCTCGTCGACGCCTTGTCCGTGGTGCAGACTTGCAGTTTGTAGATCCAGTTCGAGTTGCCGGTCAGTTGCACCGATTTCACATTCCCCGGGCTGCTGCAGGGCTTCTTGCCGAGTTGCACGCCGATGCCGTCCAGCACCATGTAGGGCAGATTGGTATCAAAGGTATTGAGGTGCCGGGTGCTCAGCTCGAGCTTGCAGGGCTTGTCGCCGTCTTCCCACCAGCGAATCTTGTAGGTGCCACGAAAACCGCCTGATGCCCCAAGGGTCTTGTAGGCCGCAGAGTAGCCGCTGACCGAAGTCCACGTGGCGTCGTCCCGCAGCTTGAGCTTGATGGCGGCGTCACCGAGCAGCGAGGACGGGGCGGCGAAGATGCCTAGGGCCAAGACGGTCACGGCGATGTTGACTTTGCTTTTCATCGTCATCTCCTTTTTGTATTCTTTCGACTGTATCCCACCTCCTCGCCGGTCGTCGTCCCCTCGCCTAGATGCCTGGCACCGCCGTATAGGTGCCTGGCACCTATCAAAGGATACGTGCCAGGCACCATCAAAAATGGCCGCGGTGCTGAACACCGCGGCCGCATAGTGACGGACCAGAGCCCGTTCAGTCGGAGTAGCGCCTAATAGCCGCTGGAGACGTACGAGTCGAAGTAGAAATCACCGATGGTGCCGGCATCGACGCCGTTGAGCACGCCCATGTTGGCGTTGTCGATGCGCAACGTATCGTTGTCGATGTTGCTGGCTTCGGCCACCAGATTACCGTCGATGAGGAAGCGGTAGCCGCCGTCGTTGGCACCGCTGCTGGCCCACCAATCGACCTCGATGTCATGGAAGGCAGTCAGGCTGTACGGGATCCACGGGCTGACCGCCCAGGTGTTGTTGTCACGCCACACCCAGAGACGAATCTCGCCACCGGTGCCCTGCTTGCGGATACCCACCAAGGCCGCATTCTTGACCAACACACTGTCGTTGGCGGCGAAGATGAAGTGGGCATCGCCCACCGCCATGTGGGCATTCGGCGCGTAGTGCTCGAAGCTGGCCCGGAAGGCCCGTTGACGGTTGGGGCTCTGGTCGGCGACGTAGCCGCGATCGGCCGTGTCCCCGGTGACATTGACCACCATCTTGACGCCGCTCTTCAGCGCCAGGGTGCTGACCGTGGCGTTGGCGATTTCGGCGACACCATCCCAGGCACTCAGGTTGTTGCTTTCAAAATCATCGTCGAAGATACCGAGCATCTCGCAGCGCAGGAAGACGGTACCCACATCGGTGAGACCGTTGAAGGGATCATCGGCGATGGTGTAGGTGAAGCTGTCACGACAGGTGGTCCAGAAGCTGGCGGCCGGCGTGTACTGGGCACCTTGCACATGGTGCACCACCGTGCCATGGCTCGGTTGGGTGTAGCTGAGAATCCACAGGGGCCCCCCTTCCGGGTCCGAGTCGTTGCCCAACATGACACCGAGGGGAACGCTCACGCCGGTGGCACCGGCCGGCACCTCGACATGATCGTCCACCGCCACCGGCGGCTGGTTGGGGTTGTCGAGGAAGCCGGAGTAGGCCAAGCGATTGGGCGAGACCCCAACGTTGCTGATGACGCCGTTGGTGGCGTTGCTGACGATGGCCTGGTGCACGTCGCCCGGGGTGGCCGACGGATTGGCGCCGAGGTAGCGGGCCGCGATGCCCGCCACGTGGGGCGACGACATGGAGGTGCCGGTGCAAAACGACGAATTGCCGCCGTTCGGAATACAGCCAGTGGTGCAGAAGCTGAACGACGCGGGACACGCCGACAGCACATCGACCCCGGGGGCATGCACATCGACGCAGGTGCCGTCATTCGAGAAGGTGGGTCGAGCGTCGTTGATGTCGGTGGCACCGACGGTCAAGGCGTCGCCCACCCGTCCCGGGGACCGACTGCAGGCGACGTTGGCGAAGTTGTTGCCCGAGCCGACGACGTAGGTGATACCGGCATTGATCGACGCCTGCACCGTTTGATCGAGGAAGGTGCTGCCCGGATAGCTGACGCTCATGTTGACGACGGCCGGCGTCTGGTGATTGGTGGTGATCCACTCGACACCGTCCGCCGCCCAGGCGGCGGTGCCGGAGCCGCTGCATTGCACCACCAGGACGGAATGGAGGGTCACCCCTTTGGCCACGCCGAAGGTGGTACCACCGACGATGCCCGCCACATGGGTCCCGTGGCCGTTGCAGTCGTTGGGGCTACCGCCGAAGACGTTGTGGCCGTTGCCGACCCGTCCTGCCAAGTCGGGATGGTTGGGGTCGATGCCGCTATCGGTCAGATAGACGTGCACCCCGCTGCCGTTATTGGAATAGGTGTAGCTTTGGTCGAGGGGCAGGTTCGTCTGATCGATGCGATCGAGACCCCAGGGTGGATTCAGCTGCGTCGTGGTCAGGCCACCCCAGCAGTCTTGCTCGACAAATTCCACCGCCGGATCGTCCGCCAGGAAGGCGGCCTCCTGGGCCGACATCTCGGCGCTGAAGCCCTGGACGGTGCGTTCGTAGGTGGACTTGGTACGGCCACCGTAGCGGGCGGTCAGATCCTTGGCTTGGTTCGCCACCGAGGCCATCAAGGCACCCTGGGTGGCGTTGAGCTTGACCAAGTACGACCCCTCCACCGGGTCACAGGTGGGGGCGACGCGCACCTCACCGGCGGAGCTCGGCGCTGCCCAAGCCAGGGCAGCTAGCGTGAAGGCGGACGCTGCACAGAGTTTCGAAAGACCGAAGGTTCTAATCATGGGGGTACATCCCTTGTCTGAGAACAGTTCAAGTTTCGGAGGCCAGTGCTGGCCTTCCCTTCTGGTCAGCTGAGGGCCCTTGGTGACCAGCTAGACATACCCATAAGCAAATAGAATACCAACTCTCAAGGGGACGTGTGGGCCCTGTAAACCCCGGTTGTATCGTCCGACCCACCACAGTGTGAACCTTCGGAAGCCGCGGAGGCCGGCCGTTTTCGACCGGATTCGGCCGGAAACGGCCAAGCTCTGGGCGAAATCGCCCAGGAGGCGCCGAATTGTGCACAGGGAAATGCCCAGCCCAACCGGCTACCTTCGATCGGCGATCCGGGTTCCCGCGGCCACTCGATCGGTGGGATGCACGACCAGCTTCTCACCACCTTCGAGGCCTTGGACGACTTGCGCCACCAGGCTGTTGCGGCGCCCGAGGCGAATCGTCTGAAACCGAGCCCGTCCACCATCTTCGACAAAAACAGCCCATTCCTGGCCGTCTCGAAACAGGGCGGTGAGTGGCACCATGAGGGCGTCGTCACTCTGCCAGAGGATGATGCGGGTCTCGACTTGATAGCCATGGCCCAGCCGCTGCCACTGGGAGCGCGGCGTGGTGAAATCGATCAACACGTTGACCCTCTGCTCTTCGATTCCAAGGGCCGAGACTTTGGTGAAGCCAAAGGGCTCGACCCGTTGGACGCGACCCTCGAGGGCATGCTCGCCGCCCCAACGCTCGATCAACACCCGCTGCCCCGCTTCGACCTTGACCGCATCGGTCGACAGCAGATCGACGACGATCTCGAGTCGGCTCGGATCGCCGATCTGCAATAGCGGCTCTCCCATGGTGACCACCCGTTCGCTGGGATCGAAGATCTGGAGCACTTGGCCGCTGATCGGCGCCGTGATGGGTACACAGGCGCATTCACCCGATCGTCTCTGAGAAGTGGCCGGCGACAGGAGCTGGGCTCGGGCTCGATCGACTTCGAACTGAGCGACGTGAAGCGCTTCCCGGGCGGTGTCGACGGCAGCACCCGTCGCCTTGTAGGCACGCTCGGCGTTGTCAAAGTCCCGTTGTGCGATGGTGCCGTCACGAATCAGCTCCACTGCCCGCTGATATTCAGCCCGGGCGAATTCCAGCTCGGCCCCGACTCGCTCGAGGTCGCTGATGGCTCGCTGATGGGCCGCTTCAGCAACCCGCAAGCCGGCTTTGGCCTGCGCCTCGCTGCGCGGGTCGAGGAACGAGGGGTCGACCGGCTCGAGCTCCGCCAGAACGGTTTGCTGGGCGGCGACCGAATCACCGGCGTGGACTTCGATGCGCCGCACCCTACCGGTCACCGGAGCCGAAAGGGTGAAGACGTCGTGCACCCGGGTGAAGCCTTCCTCAGCGACCGTCGACATCATGGGACCGCGCTCGACCGTCGCCAGGTCGATCAGCATGGCCCGCGGGTAAAAAGCGAAAGCAAGGCCCAGGATGACGGCCAGTCCGATCGTTCCCCACACCAAACGTCGCTTCGTCTCTGCTCTCATGTCCTCACTCCCTCGTCTTGAGCACTTCGATCAGATTCAGTCGGTCGATCCGTCGCCGAACCAATAGCGCCGAAGCTGTAGCGACGGTGAGCGTGATCAGGATGGCCACGCCGTAGGTTGCCGGCTCGATCGCAATGGGTATGCGAAACAACTCCGTACGGAAGGCCGAGCTCATGATGCCGGCGAGCCCACGCCCGACAACACAGCCAATGGGCAGTGCCAAGACCACCAGCGCCGCCATCTCACCGAGCAGGATGTAGGCCACTTCGGGCTTTCGGAAACCCAGGACGCGCAGCGTCGCCAGCTCGCGTCCACGCTCCGAGAGGGCGATGCGTGCACTGTTGTAGGCAACCCCGAAGCCGAGGGCGCAAGCGAAAGCGACAAAGAACGAGATGAAGACCAAGGTGTGCTCGGCCAAGGACTCGTTGAATTCGTCGACCGCCGCCTGACGCAGCATGACCGCCGACACCATGGGGGTCCGCTTGAGCTCGGAGAAAAGCTCATTTTGCCGGTTCGCGTCGAGCAGAAGACTGACGTATCCGATGCGCGGGCGCTCGTCGAGCAAGCGGTGGAGCGCCTCGAAATGAATATAGGCGGGCATACCGATTCCGGTCTCGAAGAGTGCCACCACCGGTAGCTGAGCCGTTGGACGACGGCCCTCGCGCACGTCGACCCAAACCCAGTCCCCGGGCTGCACACCGAGCTTCTCTGCCAGGACGGTGGACAGCACCAGCCCCGACTCGGGCACCGCCACGTCGCGGCCCGACGCCTCGTCGAACACCGGCTGCAACACGGCGCCGGACGGCAGGCCGATCAGGCTGCCCCGGTGGCGTACCGGTCCCACCTCGAAGTCGACGGCGATGATCCGCGAGCCCTCGGCAGCGAGCACCCCAGGCATGTGGGCCAGATCATTGACCACCGTCGGGGCCTGCGGTGTGGCGAGCCCCACCGAGGCGTGTTGATGCTGAGCGTCGAAGAAGAAGCGCTGCGCCAGGTAGGCGATCGAGTCGGTCCACTGCAAAGCGAGCACCAGCACACCGACGGCGAAGGCCAGACCCAAACATGAGGTCGCCGTCCGAAGAGGCCAGCGGGCCATGTTGCGGAGGATGATGCGGCTCGGCTGGTCGAGCCACTTGGCAGCTCGGGTCGTGTTCCAGCGCGCCAAGCGAAAGGTCGCCGGAGCGGGCGGCTGCATGGCCTGAGCCGGCGGCAGCAGCGCCGCCCGGCGCACCGATCCCAGGGCGCCACCGAGGGCCGCCACCAGACTGAGCCCCGCGCCGATGGCAAAACCTTCGGCACTGGGCCGGTAGAGCAACAACGGAAAGCGGAACGACTCGGCGTACATCTGGGTGTAGGCACGCCCAAACCAGCCGCCGGCCACCGTCCCGATGAGAATACCGAAAGCGGCGATCAACAGGACGAGCTTGGTGTAGTGCCAGCCGATGGCCCGATTGCGGTAGCCGAACGCCTTCAGCAGACCAATCTGACTCCGCTCGATGGCGATCAAACGATCGAGCAGCATGTTGGTCAAGAAGGCAGCCACCACCAAGAAGATCGCCGGCAGCAGCGTGGCCATGGTGCGCAATTGCTCGATCTCATTCATCACAAACCAATTGGAAAGCTGATCCGCCCGGGCGATGGCGCCGGTACCGCCGTAGGGCTCGAGGATCTCATCGAGCTGAGCGATGACCTCCTCCGGTGAGGTACCGCGGGTCAGCGACAGGGTGAGATCATTGAACGCCGAGTCGAGGTCGAAGGCGGCAGCCAGGGCATCTTCGCCCATGAAGACGATACCGAAGCGCAGATCATCGGCCATCAATGAGCCTGGCCCCAGGGCATAGACGAACTCAGGGGACAGCGCGATACCCACCACCGTCAGGGTGCGGCGGGCACCGTTGAGCACCGCCGCCAGCTGATCGCCGGGCAGCAGCCCGTGGGCTTCGGCGAAGGGCTCATTGAGCACCACCTCGTCGTGCCGATCTGCGTCGGGGGTACGACCGCGCCGCAGCGCCAACCGGTTGAGCACCGGTTGCTGGCCGTGCGGCAACGAGACCAGATGACCGATCACTGGCTCCTCGAAACCTTCGACATCGAGCGTTGCGTAGTGCACGATCCGCGGCTGCACGGCTTGCACCCCGCGGAGGTCCCGAATGCGCTCGCTCAGGTGACGCGGGGCTCGCTCGAGATGCGCAAAGACATCGGCCATACGGTAGCGCTCGTAATAGGCGTCCGCGGTGTCGTAGAGGGCCTCCAGGGTGGACAGCGACATGATGAGCAGAGCGACGCCCGAAGCAATGATCAAACCGATGGCGGCGACCTGACTACGCAGGTGCCAGATATCGCGCAGCAGCTTGATGTCGAGGGCACGCATCTCACCAACTCAGCTGGCTTGGGCGGAGGCGTCGATCATTGACTTCGGTGCTCGCGATGCGACCGTCGACCATGCGCAAGACACGGTCTGCCATGCTGCCGATCACCTGGTTGTGGGTGATCACCGCCGCCGTGGTACCAAGCTCCCGGTTGATGCGCTCGATGGCCTCCAGCACCAAGATGCCGGTCTCGATGTCGAGCGCGCCGGTGGGCTCATCGCAGAGCAGTATCTGCGGCTGCTTGGCGATGGCGCGAGCGATCGCCACCCGCTGCTGCTCGCCACCGGACAACTGGGCCGGGAAGTGATTGAGGCGATCTCCGAGTCCGACCAGCTCGAGGGCCGAGGCCGGATCGAGAGGCTGAGGCGCGATCTCCGTCACCAAAGCGACATTCTCACGTGCGGTCAGGCTCGGAATCAGGTTGTAGAACTGGAAGACAAAACCCACATGCTCGCGCCGATAGTCAGTCAGCGCCTCTTCGTCCGCCGAGATCAAGTCGTGGTCCTGGAACGTCACCTCACCGCTGGTCGGCACGTCCAATCCACCGATGATGTTCAAGAGGGTCGACTTACCTGACCCGGAGACACCGAGCAGCACCAGCAGCTCGCCTTCATAGAGATCGAGATCCACACCCCGTAGGGCGTGCACCTCTACTTGACCACTGGTGTAGACCTTGGTCAGCCCGCGAGCCCGAAGACCGACTTTTTCCGAGCCCGCACCGGGTTGCTGCTGACTTTTGGGGATCGAGGTCATCTACGAGGTCCTTCCGGGGCGCACAGGTTGGACAAATTGCGTACTTGTCGAGCGCAGCTTGGCGGTCTCGTGGCTTCCCGGCGCGTCTGGAATCAAGTCGCGGCAGCCACCCAAGACGACCGGTCCTACTACTCCATCAAATCTAGGATGCCTTTGCGCCGCCCGACGGAAGGTGCCGTCTGTCCTCTGCACCCACCCCATGAGGCTGGAGATCTTGAAGAATTCGAAAATCCCTTCCTAGACGGGCTCTTGATCCGGAGCTACCTCTGCCCCTCAGGGCACAGGAGCTCCGAGGCCCGCCTACCGGCAATTTCGAGAGCTTCCCCGACCCTGCGTTGCCAAGTCATGAGATCCGGCTCCCTTTCCGGCTCCAGCGGCTCCCCGACCACCAACGCGACGCGGCTCCAGGGCCACGGAATCTCCCGGCGATCCCAGCGCCCGGCCAAGACCCGTTTGGGCCGTAAGGCCACTGCGATGGGATAAATGCACCAGCCAAGCCCACCCGCCAGCTGGATCGCGCCCCGTTTGACCTCATGGCGAGGCCCCAAAGGTCCGTCGACGGCCAAGCCTGCGGCAGGGGCGGTGGCGAGGGTCCGCGCCATGGTGGCCAAAGACGCGTCGCCACCGTGGTCCGGGATCTGCACCGCACGGTAGCCGAAGTGTCGGCAGATTTCAGCGATCACCGCACCGCGGGCCGACAGGCTCGTGAAGATCACCGCGTTGCGATTCTTGAGCAGGGCGAAGAGCGGAATATACGATCCGTGCCAGAACGCCGCGATGACACCACGGCCATCCGCCAAGGCTTGGTCGAAGGCCTCGAGCCCCTGCGTCTCCACTCGCCATGTGGCGTGCAGCCCCCGAAGCACCATCGTCCACAGCCAGCCCAGCAACCACGGCCGGCACTTCGCACGCCAAATCCGCGGCGTCCACACTCGGCGCGCCGCCTGACGATTCGGACTCAAGGGGAGCCCTCGCTCGTGTCCTTCAGCGTCTCGGCGAGGGCATGGCCTATATTGCGCCAAATCTTCAGCTCTTCGGCGAAGCGGAGGCGCGCCCGGTGCCAGGCGCCGGCTTTTCGGTCGACGAAGCCGCTCTGGTCGATCAATCCTCGATAGAGCTCACGGGTCTTGGAGGCGGTGTGCTCGATGGAGAAACGACGTGAGGTGGCCGCCAAGGCGATCGCCATGGCCTGCCTGCGCTGCGCATCGAGGTCCGCAATCCACGCCAGGGCATCGGCAAAGTCGTCGCTGCCCGCTGCGGTCAAGAGCCGACCGTTGATTCGATCCTCCACCACCTCGCGGACACCCGAGGCATCGAGTGCCACCACCGGCGCGCCTGCGGCCATGGCTTCGGTCAGGACCATGCCCTGGGTCTCGCTGGTGGAAGCGAAGGCGAAGACATCCATGGCCGCGTAGACGTCCGCCAGGTCACGTCGACTCTCGAGAAGCCCAACGTGATGGAGGCGCCGCTCGAGCTCCACGGCCGCCTCACCATCGCCGGCCCCGTGTACCAAAACGTTTCCGAGACGCTCCCGAAACGGCTCGAGGGACGGGCCCAGGCCCGCCAACAGCATGTGGGATGAGGGGTGGTCGACCATGAAGCGACCGATTGCGCCGGCCAGAAAATCAAGATTTTTCTCCGGTGCCAAGCGTCCCACATGGCCGACGACAAAGGCATCCTTCGGAATCCCATGACGCTCGCGGACCCCTTGCCGATCACCCGAGGCGAAGACCTCGATCTCGACACCCGTCGGGATGACCTCGATCGGCGTTTTCACTTGGCGATCTAGGAGCAACCCGCGAATCGATTCACTGGGTGCGATCACCGCATCGCAGAGGTTGCAATACCCTACGGCCAGATCGATGGCGGCCTTTTGCAACGACGGCACGTCTCCCGGGACATAGTGGGTGTAGCGCTCGTAAAGGGTGTGATGAGTGAAGACGAGCGGCAGCTCTCGTGCCGCCGAAGCGCGCAGCGCGCTGTCGCCGAGCAAGAAGGGATGGTGAGAGTGAACGATGTCCGGACGAAAACGATCGAGCGCCGAAGACACCAGCCCGGGCACCGGCATGGGCACTGAAAAGTCGCTGCCGTTCCAGTTTTGAATCGCCGGCACCCGCACCACGTGATTGTAGGCATCCGGGTGAGAAGCGGAGTGGCGCCCATGGCGAGCCTCGTCTCCTTCGTAATGCGGCGCCACGACCATCACCCGATGCCCGCGCCGTCGATGCACCTCGGCGAAACCCGCAACGCTGCGGGCCACCCCTCCGACGTGGGGCAAGTACGTATTCGTGAACATGACGATATTCATCGAGGCACCTCCAGAAGTCGCTGCGCGTCCGCGGCGGGTATGACGATGGATCCATGGCGACCGGTGGTCGACGCCCGCTGCGCTACCCGGCCCATGGGCTGCACGCTGACCGCCGGTTCTTCGCCTCGCCAGTCGCCATGCCAGGAGATACGTACCGCGCCGGTCTCCGGAGACTCGGAGGCAGCTTCCACGGTGACGGTGATCGGCCCCCACGAGGTCGGCGTCGGCCCGAAGCTCCTTCGTCCACCGTCCGCCCATCGCTCGGTCATCCCCGCGGCGAGCACCAAGCCCTCGTCCTCTTCGCGCACGAAGCTGTTGCGCAGCAGCAAGATCCACTCAGCGGCAGCCCAGGCATGCTGCCCATCACCCATACAGCCACCGCCGGTCCGCGGATGCACGGCTTCCGGCCATTGCCCGGTCGGTGATGCCAGCCCGGCGACGGTGGCGGTCAGCTGAGCAGCTCGCGGATCGCCGGCCCGCTGTAGCACTTGCGCCACGTGGAGTGTCAAATAGGGATTGATGCCGGAATGGATCATGTCCTGAAAGAAGCCTCCGGCCACGAAGCAACACTTGAGGAGAAACTCCACCGAATCGAGGAGCCGGGGATCCGTAGGCGACCAGAGGGCCAGCGGATAGCCCGCAGCCAGGCTACCGATGACCCCGGCATCGAGACGGCGATGGGGCGAGGCGGGCACCGCCGGTCGGCCAAGCCGTTGCCGCACCTGGTCGAGGCTTCTATCGATCGCCTGCTCGAGATCCGCCGCCTCGGCGAGACACCAGGCGGCGTCTTTGGGTCCGCCGAGGTCGGCGAGCAGCCGGGCGGCGCAGCGCAGACCTTTGACACTCCAGAAATCGTCCCAATAGTAGTAGTCGTTGGGGCCGAGATGCTCGGCGGAAAATCCCGCCGGAAGCAGGCCGGCATACAGCGAGCCGTCACGCGGCATGCGCATGTCGCCTATCCATCGCGCAGATTTGCGAATGGCGGTGCGCCAAGCCTCCTTGGGCCGACGTCCGCTCAGGCGGCAGGCTCGCTCTAAAATCCACAACGCTTCACCGTTGGAGTCCCACTCACCTTCCTGCGACAGAAAATGACCCTTGCGCGTCTGGCGAGCCGGAAAGGTATCGAGCACCCGCTCGACCCGATCGAAGAGCCCCAGGCAGAGCAGGCCGTCGAGGATGAAGGCGGCGTCGCGGAACCAAAAACGCAAATACGTGTAGGGTCCCGGGTAGACGTCATCCGGCGAATGCAAGATCAGGGTGCGCACGGCAGCGTCGTAGAGGAAACGCTGATCGGAGTCCGGCGTCTCGAAACCTGGACAGGTCTCGAGAACGTCAGACCACGTAGGCTCGGAAGAGCCTGCGGATGGTGGATCATCGCGCCCCACCCGCCATTGTGCCGCCGGCGAGGCGCCGGGCCGCGGCCGGTGCACATGGGCCGGCCGCCTGAGGGGCAGAACCAGGCGAAGGATGCGCGACCGTGTCGGTTGCAGGCGGTAGAGGGCCGCTGCCGTCGCCATGCCGACTCGGCACTCGATATGCCCGTCAGCCTCGTCTTCGGGCTCGTGGAGATGGGCCCGCACATCGCCTCGGTGGTAGCTCGAGAGCTTGTGGATTTCCACCGGTGGATCGAGCCTCACCGCCGGCCGGTGATCGATGCTCCAGCCGTCGCGTCCCGATGACAGTTCGATGTGATGGATGAAGCTGACCCCTTCGGGATTGTAGGGTCTCAATGCGGCGACGAGATGCGCCGGGCGGTCATCGCTCGTGCCCTCGAAAGTTAGGCAAAGCTCGGCGCCGTGCTCAGCGCGGCGCAGCTCGACGCGGGATTCCAGGTGCAGGCCTTGATCCTCGACCGTCGTCAAGACGGCGATTCCGCCTTCCAGATCGAGACTCTGGGACGACCGGTCGGCGCGCGACGGTACGAGGCAGTGCCCCGCCTCGTCGATGATCCAAGCATCGAGTGACCAACCATCCCAGAGCGGTGTCACCAAACCCCGTGGGTCGACGATGGGCAGCGCCGGGAAGTCCGGAAGGCCCACCGCGGTCCAATTGCGATGCGTCAGGTTGACGTGAGTGACCGAGAAGGCACGGGGCAAGAAGGCGTCATCGTAAGGGTCATATTGGCGCTCGACCCAAAACGGCCAGATCCAATCGAGGTTGTATTGGATGGCGCTACTGTTGAGCAGCCCACGGGCATGAAAGACCAGGCCGGCGCGCAGCAGCTCCAGCGGCTCCTTGACCTCCAGCGGCTGAGCGAAGCTTTCGAGGCGAGACAGCAGCTTGACCGGATCGATCAGGCCGCGGGAACGGGCCAAACGACCGATCAGCTGTTTCCATGGAAACCAACGCAGCATGAATCCTCCTTCCCACTCGACTCCGTGCGAGTCCAGCTTACTGCCCTGGAGGAGCTCCAGCGACAGCCGGATGTATGGGAGACGGTCACTCCGTCGGGTGGTGAGGCCGGGCGCTCGTACCACCCCGGCGGCCGTCCGAGCGCCCAGACCGGCGCGCCGCGGCCCAGGCCACGGGTCGGGTCGAGGGCCAGCCCGCGCACTGTTTTTTCGTCCAGGTGGCTCTCGACCTCGACCCGCACGCCCTGCGCTCCAACCTGCAGTAGGCTCCGCGTCGCCGGCAACCGGGTGTCGAAGAAGACATTCACCACACCACCGCGCACCGCGGTCACATGGCCGCGGACGGCGCCGCGCTCAGCTCCTCGATCAACGCCTTGGCCTGTCGCCGGTTGAGTCATCTTTCATCGACCACTGATCCAGAAGCGTCCGGGGCCAAGCTCCCTGGACCGGGCCCGCTCGAACCCTCGGTTTCGCGGCCACGCACCACCCGCCGACCGGCCAGCGGTCCGAGGCGCTCGGTCACCACCGTCGCCTGTCCCTCGCGATGTTGATCGTCGTAGTAATAAATGACCACCCAGTCGTCGGTGCGCCCCAGACGGTGGGCGCGTTCGGTATTGGAGAATAGGACGGTGAAATGCCAGCCGCCGCGCTCGCTATGAAGGATCGGTAGCCACCTCGTCGACTCGGGGTTGAAGCGTCGAGGAGCCACCGCCCGTAGCTCCCCAGCCGCCGCGCGGCGGCGATACTCGCCATCGACCTCGATCAAGAGCTCCACCGAAGGCCGGGCTCGAGAGTCGCCGGCAGCGCGATGTCGGCCCAGGCGCTGAGCAAGGGCCGCCTTGATGCCGGCGACTCGGCGTGGGCCGAAACCCCTGACTCGTTGCAGGCCGCCGCCATGGGCGGCGATCTCCAGCTCTTCCAAAGTATCGATGTGCAACTCCTCGTGCAGACGCCGGGCAAGCCGCGGGCCGATGCCAGGAACCAGCCGGAAAGCCTGCTCTGGATCGGCAGCACCTCGCAACCTCTCGAGCATTGACCATCGACCCGTTGCAAGCATTTCGCGAATGGCTCCGGCAATGCCGGTGCCGACCCCGGATAGCTCCACGAGGGCATCGGTGCCCCCTGCGTCGAAGAGTGCAGACACCGAAGTGCCCAGCCCCTCCAACGTTTCGGCGGCTCGACGATAGGCATCGACGCGAAATGGGTTGGCCCCCTGAAGTGAGAGCAACCTGGCCGCCTCGCGGAGCTGCGAAGCGATGACATGGTTGGCATTTGGCTCGGGCATGACCACCTCCAGTTCCGCTAAAGCTTAGCTGAGCTGCCGATGGCGTTCGACCCACCGTAAGGCGGGCCCATGAACATCAGCCCCCACCCTGAAGGGTGAAGACCAAAAAGATTTCCGCGAGGTAAAATGACTGCCTTGATGAAATTCCGCTTCCTGGCCTCTCCGGGAGTGGTCTACGGCCGCATCCGATCCGAGCCCACCACTCCAAGATTCGCCAGCCGAGACAGGATCCAAGTTCTGTACAGAACCTCCCATGAGGAGTTGCAATGGGTTTTTCGAAGAAATCGTTCATCGGTCTCGTGGCAGCCCTGATACTCGTCTTTGTGCTGATTCAGCTCTACCCCGTCAGCACCACCAATCCCCCGATCGAAAAGGATGTGCTCGCATCTGCCGAGGCTAAATCGGTACTGCGTCGGTCCTGCTACGACTGCCACTCTAACGAGACCCGCTGGCCTTGGTACAGCCGAATAGCGCCCGTCTCGTGGTTGACGGCCAAGGACGTGAGAGAAGGCAGGGAGGCGATGAATTTTTCCACCTGGAATCGATACGAAACGCAGCACCAGATCGAGCTCATGGCCGAGAGTTGGGAGGAGATCGAGGAGGGCGAGATGCCCCCCTGGTTCTATCTACCCGCGCATCGCGACGCCGTCCTGTCCGAGCAAGACAAAAGTGTGCTTCGCCAATGGGCACTGAGTCACACGCAGCTCTCCTCCCCCAATGGAGATGACGGCGAGCACGACCCAGACCACTGAGACGACCCAGAGGTCGTGCCCTCCAGCGCTGCCGATCCGAGTCGACGGTAGCCTCATTCTTGCCCACATTGTTTCTATGCCTACCCGCTTTGGAGACTCGAAAAATGTTGGTCCCAGAGGTAGCCATGCTTTGGTGTGCTCGCTCCCGCCCGTTGGTATGGCGCCAGAGAGATCGATTCTGGCTAGACTTCTAGAACGTTCTAATCACCCAGCGGTCGACGGAGGGTAACCGTCCCGTCGACGCCCTGTGACAAGGAGATAGCCATGTTTTTGACCAAGACCGAACAAAGTGCCGCTCCTACCGGATTTGGCCAGCTGCGCCGGGAGATGGACCGCCTCTTCGATGACTGGGCGGGATGGCGCCCCGAAATGGGCCTCACCGGCTTCCAACCGCAGATCAACATCGTCGAGAATCATAAACATCTCGTCGTGACCGCAGAGCTGCCGGGGCTCGAGGAGAACGACATCGAAGTGGAGCTGACACCGAATGCCCTGGTGTTGCGCGGCGAGAAGAGCGAGGATTCTGTCGAAGAGGACGACAACTGGTACCGCAGAGAGAGAACCTTCGGCAGCTTCGAGCGTTCGATCCCGCTACCGTGGAAGTCTTCCGAAGAACCCGGTCAAGCCAAAGCGAAGCTCAAGAACGGGCTATTGAAGGTCACCGTCGATCGACCCGCGGATGCGGTGCCCAGGGTCAAGAAAGTCGAGGTCAAAGCAGCATGAGCTCCAAGAAAACACCAAAGCACGACGTCAAATCTTTCGACAAGACGTTGCAAAAAACCTATCAATGGCTCGACGAGCTGGCGGCCGATCTCGACTGGCAGGATCACCGTCATACCTATGCTGCGCTGCGGGTGACCCTTCGCACCCTGCGCGATCGGCTACCCCTGGCGGAAGCCGTGGATCTCGGCGCCCAGCTGCCGATGCTTGTTCGGGGTTTCTACTATGACGGCTGGACCCCGACCCAGACTGCGGAACGAGCCCGCCAAGCGGCGGAGTTCCTGCAGCCGCTGGAGGCGGAGCTCTCCGGTCTGGGGAAACAACCGGTCGAAGAGATCGCCCGGGCGGTCTTCCGCCTGCTGGCGAGACATATATCCGCCGGTGAGATGGAAGACGTGCGCAGCGTGCTGCCACCGCAGATTCGTCAGCTCATCCCCAGCGTCGCCGCCTAGATGGCCCGCCGGGGCCTCCCATCCCATCGGGGCGATGGCCTCTGCCATCGCCCCGATGGCTAGCACCTACCAAATTCTGCATCCCGCGATATCTAGCCCAGTGACAGGCTTGTGGCCCGCCTCCGTCGGCTCCGGCTCCGGTCCCGACGCGCTGTCGCCGCCTCTGGAGCCGATCGAGGTCGTCGGGCACCAGCCGTCTGGCGCGTTCGAGGGCCAGTCTGAGCAGCGAGACACCACCTCCGATGGCGCACAAAACTGCTTGGGAACCGTGCGCCCCTCGAAGGTCGTCAGACTGCGCAACCGCTTACCTTCGCCGGCAGCCAGAATCACGCACCAGGGATCGCTGTGGCCGTGGCATGTTTTCGAATCTTCCTGCGAGGTGACCTCCGTAGCAGCCGATGCCATCTGTGGCATGGCGTCACGCCTCGCCCGGTTGCGCAGCGAGAAATTTTGAGTGCTGGCCGACGGCACGCAGGGCATCGATGACCCGGGCATAGGTGGGCTTCTTCTGAGGGCCGGGCTTCGACGCCGCCTCGAGCACGATGTCGTTGAGCGACAGCAGGCCGACAAGCCTCCCCTTGTCGAGGATCAGTAGCCGCCGGACTTGATGCTCCGCCATCGACGAGAGGGCGACCTCGACTTGGTCATCGGGCGCACAGCTGAAGACCTGGCCGGTGATGACCTCACCGACGCGCACCGCGGTCGGGGCGGCACCTTTCATCGCCACGGCCATGGCGATGTCACGGTCGGTGATCACCCCGACCACCTCGCCGTGATCCAAGACCGGCAGAATGCCGCAATCTTCTTCCCACATTCTTACGGCCGCGGTCGCCAGATGATCGGTGATCGAACAGGTGGTGGGATCTGTCGTCATTAGGTGTTGGGTTTTCATTGTCTAGAGCTCCATGAGTGGCGTCTCAGCCCACTCCTCTTACGTGGCGAGGCAGTTCGAGATGTCAGGAGATCGGAACATGGGCTCGCAGGGGCTGGCTGCGATTCATGATGAGCATAGGTACCCGGACCGCTCTATTCTGCGGCCTGGCGCCGAGACTCGAAACCTCCGTTGAGGCGGTTTTCTACTACCTGGAATGATGGGGGCTTGCCGCTCTACGGCATGGCAAGACATGGCACCGCCGGCACACTGCGCCTGCTCCGCGACTTCTTGCCGTGCGGAATTCTATGTCCGACTCTTCGCCAGGTGTTACGGGCCGCCGATGCCGCCGCCATCCTCGGGGTGCGCTACTACGTGATCCACCCAGGTCCGGAGAAGAGCGGAATCCCCCGCTCCGAGAGACTCGATCGCATGGAGAACGCCGCCCGCGTCCTCGACCGCGTGGCAGAACATTGCCGACAGCTCAACCTCAACCTGGTGTTGGAGAACATGCTGCCCCATCTCTTCGCCGGCCCGGTGCGTGATCTGATGTGGTTGCTGGGAGCTCTCAATGCAACCGACGTCGGAATATGCCTCGACACCGGCCACGCCTTCCTGACGGGGGATCTCCATACGGTCGCCCATAAGCTTTCGGGACACCTTTGGATGGTGCACGCCAGTGACAACCGGCAGCAATTCGATGACCATCTGCCACCCGGTGACGGTCAGATACCGTGGCCCAAGCTCCTGGAACAGTTGGCACAGTGCCGTTTCCACGGTGCCCTCATCCTCGAGATTGCCGGCGGAGAAAATTCCGAGAGCATTCTGCAAGGGGCGCAACGGGCCCGCGCCCACCTCAGGCGACTCGCCAGCGAAATTCAGCTCCCATGACTATCCGGGCAGCGGACATTGCGCCATCGGCGTGCCCTCTGCCCACCTATCCTCCCGGAGAGCTGACCGTCGTCGACAGAATCCCCTGGGGGACGCCCCGGGAACGCCCCGCAAGCTACAGCGCGGTATCACCGCCTGGTGGTCACCGCCTAGCGATCACCGCGGCGATGCATGTTGACGGCGGGATGATGCCCCTGGCTCGAGCCGTGGACGGAGCTGGACGCAGCCTTGCCGGGATCGGCGTGGGCACCGTCGCCGAGAACCTCGAGCTCTTCAGCGGCGATGAGCTTGGCGAGGGGCGGATGATCGACCGCCCGGTCGGCGACCTCACCGGTCTTGCGGGGGTTGAGGTGCAGGAACTTGCCACGGGGCAGGGGAACTTTGATCGGGCGGGTGGTGGTATTGCGGATCGTTTTCAACGGGCGCCTCCTTTCCTTCGGCTGTGTTGTGCCGAGAGAGCGTGGAGATACCTTACCGCAGTTTCGATGCATCGAGGCATCTTCGAAGCCATCCCCAAAGCCTCTGCCGTGGCTCGGGCTCCCGGGATGGCGAGGCGAGACGCCGCTCAGCCGAAGGTCAAGCGGAACATGAAGTTGAAGGGATCAAAGCGGAAGAAGAAGGCGCCGCCGTCGACCGAGACGTAGGACCGCCCGAGCAGCCCCAGCTCCGGTCCCGTATCGGCGCCAATGAAAAAGGGAAAACCCTGCAAACCGCCAAAAGCATCGGGTAACTCGAGCACCAGGAAGAAGTGCTCGACTCCGTCTCGGTCGATGGCCCGCCGCAAGTCTCGGGCCAGATGGGCCGGCTTTTCAAAGAAAAGTTGGCTGAAGTCGTTGTCTTGACCGACGAAGATGTCGTCGTCTTGCTGCGAGGGATCGTCCGCCACCTCCACCAGGGGATCGTCTAGATCGAGCAGGGCGCCGCCGCTAGGGTCCACTATTCCGCGGACCATCGACGCACTGGCGACAACAAACGGTACGGAATTTTCCGCCAAATAGGTCCGGAAGGCGGCCGACCTGGGGATGAAGCCCGACTCGAGGACCTCGAGGATCTCCGCGGCCGGAAATTCGACGGCGTAGAGCCACCCCGGTTGCGCGCTACCGAAGGCGACGGTGTCGAAGTCGAAGAAACCACCAAATCCAAGGGTATCGAAGGGGTCCAAATTGACCTCGACGGCGGTGGTGTGATCTTCATCCCAGACGTCGCTACCGGCTCGCACTTTGACCTGCCGAAGCTTGAGCTTGTCGAGACCGCCGCCGCCGCCCGGATGCCCTGGCCCATGGGGCTCCTTCTGGAAGTACGCCTCGTTGAAAGAGAGCAAACCCAGGCTGAGCCCCACCGAAGCAGCGGTGCTGACCGAGTTGGCGGAGACCGGGAAACCATCCAGGGGCTCGACGGCAAGGTGGTAGTCACCCGCCGGTACCGGCAGCGTGTAGCTGCCGCTGATCAAGTGAAAGTCGGCGAATTCCGGCAAATAGCCGAAGAAGCCGGTGTCGGGAATGAACAACCCCTGTACCTCACCGGTGTAATGGCTGGCCACGATCTCGCCGCTGTCTTCATCGACGGCATAGACACTGCCGCCGGCCAAGGGCAGACCCAGCTCCCCTTGCATCACCTCGCCGCGAATCACCCCATAAACATCGTCGAAGGCCACGTCCCCCGCTTGCAGAGCGGCGACGCCAGAGGCGGCACTGCCCTCGGGATAGACAAAAGAGCTCCACGCCACATCGTCCGACGACGGGCTGCGCAGGGCTTCCTGCCCGAGGGCATCGTTGGAGAAGATCGACGGCAGCATGGTAGCGCTTGTACCGTCGGTGGCCGAAAACTGGTTGATGGCGCTATGGGACAAACCGTGGGAGTGCCCAAGCTCGTGCACGGCCACCGCTTCGAGGTCGAAATTGCCAAAGATGGCGTCCGGCGAACCGGTGGTCCAGACCACCGAATTGTTGAAGCTGACATCGTTGTCGAGCATCGTGCCGGCGGCGTAGAAACCGGCGGGGAACTCGAAATCACCGTCGCCGTCCACATCGCCGCAGGTCTGCCGTCCGGCGACGGCGGGATCGAAGACATCCGAGTCACCGTCGCCGTCCAGGTCGTCACCGGCGTTGAGCACCGTGTCTTCGAATAGGGCGGTAGCCGGGGAGATGGCGACGTAGAAGGCTTCCGCCCCCGACAAGAAGTTGAGCTCGTTGATGAAATCGAACACCGTGTAGTCGAAGGGCCCCAGGCGCGGTCGTTGCAGCTCGCCCCCCAAACCCATCTCGATGAAGGAAGTCGGAATATTCGTCCAGGCGGCCAGGGCCTGATCCAGAGCCTGCCGCGTGGTGGCCACATCGAGGGGCGGATCGGCGTTGGGCAGCGTCTCCGTATTGAGGGTGTAGTCGAGGGGCAGGCACCGGGTGTCCCATTGCGCCGCCACTTGCGGCACCGCCACGCTGCCGGGGATGGGCCCCGGCGGTAGGTCGTCGGGGAAACCCGTCAGGTTGGGCAGCGTCAGCTGGCCACCGGCCAAGGCCAGGCTGGGCAACAGGCCCAAGGCCAGGATAAGGCGAACCAAGGGTAGAGACTTTCGCGGGGTTGCCATACTTCGGGTGGTTGTTTGCATCGTCCTCTCCCTTATCTCAGTGGCCGCTGGCCCGGTGAATGTACGACTGGATCTGCGCTTTGACCACGGCTAGGGGCATCGCTCCCTGTTTCGAGCTCCGACTTTGGGTGATGAGGGCGTTGTCGCCGTCCATCACCACCGGGAAGACCCCTTGGGAAAATCCCACGACACCGAACATGGCCGCGCCGAGACCGGTCGATGCCGGCGTCGTGGACTTGAGCGACGTACTGCCGCTCGACGAATTGCCGCCAGGCGGTGCCTCCACGCCATCGAGAAAGAGCAACAGCTCGTCTCCGGGGCTCCACACCGGGGCGCCCGGAAAGGTCACGGCTACGGGCACCGGACCGTCCAGATCGAGGCCCCCTGGCAGGGCGATCGTCACCTCGTCGGCGGCTTCTCCCTTCAAGACATCCGTCACCGCGACGGTCACCAGAGTGACCAACGAGCGGCCGTACCACTGGGCGTGCATCTCCGCGCACTCCCCGACCACAATGAGCTCCGAGGCATCGATCAGTTGCTCACCGGTCATCGGCTCGAGGGTCGTCGCCCCCAAGGATGCGGCGAGCCCCAAGGCACCCAGTAACGAGCCCCCCGCTTTGATCCATTTTCTTGTCGACATCGATCCCTGCGGCATCCCTCGTCCACTGGACATGCTTCGTTGTCTGGTCATCTCGTCTCCTCGTGAAGTGGGCATTCAGCTGCGTGCGATACGGCAAGGGCGCACTGCATGATGGCGTCCAACCATCCGCAGTCTGTGGTGAGTGACCGGACAGCGGTGCCGAATGGCCCGTTCAGGGCCGCCGGTGGCACCTCCATACCGATCCACCGCGTCCTCCTTGGCATGCCTTCGGACTGACGATGGCCTGCAGTCAGAACGGCCAGTCCTCGCTGGAGGACGGCTGTTTCTGCGACGGCGGCGATGTTTCATCAGCCCTGCGTATTGATCCCCTTACGTTCTAGCGCTAAGGTAAGGAGGTGGACTAAGGGTCCGCGCGCCTGGCGAGAGGCGCGCCCTCGCCCCCTCGGTGCGGGGAACTTAATTTCTTTGCGGACCCTAAGGAGGAGCCATGGTCATTGCGCAAGCCAAGCTGACCCGAAAACATCAGATCACCATTCCCGCCGAGGCTCGGCGTCAACTGGGACTGGCGCCCGGTGATACTGTTTTCCTCGCCCTCGAGGACGGCCAGATCATCCTCCGCGCTTTGCCCCAGGGCTGGACGGAGTCCTATCGTGGTCTCGGCGCTGAGCTCTGGGCCGACCAGGGGGGTGGTGCCAGGGCCATCGAAGCCGAGCGTGGGGCATGGGACGACCCATGAGCTCGTCCTCGCCGCCCTTGCTCGGGGCCGACACGATGCTGTTCATCTATCACTTCGAGGCCAATCCCGCATTCGGTTCGGTGGTCGGCCGCATCCTCTCCGCGGTCGAGAACGGTCGCTGTCGCCTGATCGTCTCCAGCTTGGTTCTCATGGAGGTCCTGGTCGCCCCCAAACGACATGGGGAACGCCGATTGTGCCAGCGCTACCGTGACTTTTTCCAATCGTTTCCCAATCTTCAAATGCTTCCCATGGGGGCCGAAGTGGCGGAAATCGCCTCCGATTTGCGTGCGGCCCACAACCTCCGCACCCCGGATGCGTTGCATATGGCCACCGGCCACCATGCGGGGGCCGACGCTTTCCTCACCGAAGATCGGCGTTTGCGGAGCACACCGGAGATCGCCGTCTGGCGATTCGACGAAGCGCTCGATCGGTTGTCAGGGTCCGCAGGCGGTTGAGCGGTTGCCCTCAAAAATTATCAACTCTGACACACCGTCCCCGTCGCCCCCGAGCCAACGGAGATCGGGCCAGACGACGGGGCAGAACCCTTGACGATGGCAAAGACATCCGCCCGTAGCCCCCCCCGGCGATCTGCACAGGGCGCCGAGCCGATCGCCATCTCGGTGATCGTTCCGGTGCGCAATGATCCGGAAAACCTGGAGCTCTGTCTGCTGGCTCTGGATGCCTCCAGCTATTCCGACTACGAGATCATCGTGGTGGACGACGCCTCCATCGACCACACCGCCGCCGTGGCCGATGCCCACGGCGTACGCCTGCTGCGCCAGGAACAGCGCGGCGGCCCCGCCGCCGCCCGCAACCGCGCCGCTAGCGTGGCGCGCCACCCGTATCTCTTTTTTGTCGACGCCGATGTCTGTGTCGAGCCCACCACCCTGGAAAAGATGGCGACGAAATTCCGGCACGACCCCACCGTCGATGCCGTCTTCGGGTCCTACGACGCCTTCCCCGGCGCCCCGAATGTGCTCTCCCAGTATCGAAATTTGCTGCACCATTTTGTGCACCAAGCCGGCAACGAAGAGACCTTCAGTTTCTGGAGCGGCTGCGGTGCCATCCGCAAAGCCGTGTTTCTCAAGCTCGGGGGCTTCGATGTCGGTTTCGACAATGCTAGCGTCGAGGACATCGAGTTGGGGGATAGGTTGCGCCACGCCGGCCACCGCATCGCCTTGGTCAAGACCATCCAAGTCAAGCACATGAAGCGCTGGACCCTGGTGCCGATGATCCGCACGGACATCCAAAAGAGGGCCATCCCTTGGACCCTGCTGCTATTGCGTCAGGGAAAAATCCCCAACGATCTGAACCTGCGTCATAGCCAACGGCTGAGCGCTCTTTGCGCCGCCGCCCTGGTGGCCACCTTGGCCATCGGATCGTGGTTTCACCCCAGCATGCTCTTGCTGCTGCTGCTGCCCCTCTGCGGCCTGTTGCTGATCGACCGCTGGTCCCTGCGCCGTCCGGTCCCCGGGTGGAGTCGCGTGGCCTTCGGTAGCGTTTGCCTGGGCGCCGCCGGCATCGCCCTCGCCACCACCGATATCGGGCGGGACTTGCTACAGCCATGGACCTTGATGGCCGTGGTTTGGTTGCTCACCATCGTCGCCCTCAACCTGCCTCTCTACCGCTTCCTGACCAAAAACAAGAGCCTACTCTTTCTGCTGCTCGTCATCCCGGCACACGTGCTCTACTATCTCTACAGCAGTCTGGCCTTTGCCGTCGGAGTCGTCTTGCACTTGCTGCGACGCCGGCCACCTGGCGACGCCCAGACTCATTGAGCACCTCCTATCAAACGCCGACCATGCATCCCATCCACTGCTCGAACAACACCGACCTGACGGGCCACAACTAGAGCCATGGCGCGCCTCCTCTGCCTGAGCAGTGACCTTGCCGGCATGCTCTTCCCCGGGGTGGAGCTGGCCCGCCGTCTGGCGGCCGACGGCCACGCGGTCACCTACGCCAGCTTCGCCAAGGCTCGTGCCACGGTCGACGCCCAAGGGCTCGATTTTGTGGCATTGGAGGAAAGCCGATACCGAGACTTTCTGCAGGAGGATGCCAAGCTCGGTCGCCTGACCAGGATGCGGCGATCGGCGGAACGACGACGCCAAGCCCTCGCTTCCATGGCCCTCGACGCTCTGCCCGATCTCATCCGACGGCAGAAGCCCGACTTGCTGTTGATCGACGGTGAGATGCACGAGCACATCCTCGCCGCTAGGCCCAGCGGCGTGCCCATGGTGCTGCTCAACTGTTTTGTGTCTATCTGGCGCCGACCCGGTCTGCCGCCGCCCCATAGTGGGGCCCGGCCCGGCGTCGGCTGGTGGGGCTCGCGCCCCGGCATTTGGCTGCTTTGGCAAGCCCTGCGCTTCAGGAAATGGCGTTTGGCCCGACGGCAGCGATGGCAGCGGGTCGGCTGTGATCGTCTTTCCCTGTTGCGTCAACTGGCCGACGAGGTCGGGGTCGACCTAGAACGGGAGACCGACCGCGAGCAGTGGCTCATCCCCTTCACCTATCGCCGCTTGCCGGTGCTCAGCCTGCACGGCTTCGAATTCGAGTTTCCCCACCGGCCCGCCCCCGAGGTGCGCTACATCGGTCCGCTGCTGTTGGAAAACCGAGGTGAGCAACCCCTCGACGGGCCGCAGCGGTCCACCCTCGAGGCCCTGTATGCCGCCCGCCGTGAGAGCAAGCGGCGCCTGCTCTACGCCGCCTTCGGCTCCTTCTTCACCGCCGATCGTAGCCTCCTGGAACGTTTGTTTCTCGCCGTCGCCGGGCACTCGGACTGGGATTTGATCCTCAGCCTGGGCGGTCGCTCAGAGCCCACAGACCTGGGGCAGCTGCCGGACAACGTCCATGTCTTCCGCTGGCTGCCGCAACCCCAGGTGCTGCGACAGGTGGACGCGGCCGTCGCCCACGGCGGCATCAACACCGTCGACGAGTGCATTCTCGGCGGGGTGCCGATGCTCATTTACTGCGGCGGCGAAACCGACATGGCGGGCAATACCGCCCGCCTGGTGCACCATGGCCTGGGCATCGCCGGCAACGGACGGCGGGATAGCCCCGAAGTCATTGCCAGGCACCTGGAGCGGCTGCTGCACGAACCCCACTTCGTCCACAAGGTCAGGCAGCTGCGCCGCCACTATTTGGCGTACGCCGAGGAGCAAATCGTCGAGCAGACGGTGGAGGCCCTGTTGAGCGATCCACCCCGCGGGATGGGTCCTTGAGCAGCCAAGCCAAGCGGTTGGCGACCGGGGCCGGTTGGCTCTACGCCTACCGATGGGGCGAGCGGCTGCTCGACCTGATTTCGATCATCGTCCTGGCCCGGCTGCTGGTGCCGGAGGACTTCGGCCTAGTGGCCATCGCCGTTTCGGTGGTGGCGATCATCGAAGGGTTGAGCGATTTTGACGTCAACAAAGCATTGATCCACAGTCGTTCCCAGGACGATGAGCTGTTCGATTGCGCTTGGACCTTGTCCAGCTTGCGGGGCCTGCTGACGGCGTTGCTGATGGTGATCATCGCCCTGCTGGTGAGCGAGCCGCGCATCGCGGCGGTGATCCTCACCTTGGCCGTCAGCCCGATGCTCAAGGGTCTGTCGAATCCCAAATTTGTGCTCTTCGAGCGTCGGTTGGTGTACTCCAAGCTAGCCTGGCTTTCCCTCGGCACCAAGGGCGTCACCTTTGTCGTGACCCTCGTCCTGGCGCTGCTCTACCGTAGCTACTGGGCCCTGGTCATCGGCTCCCTGAGCGGTGCTCTGAGCAGCTTCGTGCTGACCTATGCCCTGCGCCCCTATCGGCCGCGGCCAACCCTGGCCCGGGCCCCTGAGATCTTCGCCTTCAGCGGCTGGATGTCGTTGACCACCCTGGTCACCACCCTGGCCATGGAGACCGACAAGCTGATCGTCGGTCGGCTGCTCGGTGTCGCCGACGCCGGGCTGTATTTCATGACCCAAAAAGTGGGTGTGATGCCCACCCGCGAGCTGATCAGCCCCTTGCAGCGCCTCTTGTTTCCGTCCTTCAGCGAGATGGCCGGTGACCGTCAACGGTTGCGGCGGGTGGTGGTCGAATCGATGAATGTCTTGGCTAGCCTGAGCTTGCCCGCCGGCTGCGGCTTCGCCCTGGTGGCCAACGACTTGGTGCCCTTGGCCTTGGGCCAGCAATGGCTGCCCATCGTGCCGTTGCTGGTGGTGCTGGTACCGTTCCTCGGCTTGCGCGGCACCCTGTCGATGGCCTTGCCTTGCGTCATGGCCCTGGGCCAGACACGACGGCTCTTCCACGTCAGCCTGATCTATGCCCTGGTGCATATCCCAGCCTTCGTCGCCGGCACCGCCCTCTTCGGCCTCATGGGAGCCATCGGCAGCATCGTGCTGGCAGGTTTCTTCTACTCCTACTTAAACGCCTGGTTGCTGCACCGCTGCCTCGACATCTCCTTGGCGGAGATCCTGCAGCAGCTTCGCCGCCCCTTGCTGGCGACGGCCGCCATGGTGCTGGCGGTGTGGAGCATCGGCCACTGGCTGCCGGGGGCTGCGGTGGATGGCTCCGGCGACGGCACCGGCTCCTGGCTCGCATTGACGACCAAGGTTAGTGTTGGCGTCGGTGTCTTCGGCGCCATCCTAATCAGCCTGTGGCGGCTCGAAGGGCGACCGGCGGGCATCGAGCGGCGGTTGCTTCAGATGCTGCCCCGCTGAGGCGGCTGCAAGGCGCGAAAGGCCTCTTCACTGCGCTCGGCGATGCTCGGCCACGCATGCTCGGCCGCCAGCCGTCTCCCCCCCGCCGCCAGGCGGCGTCGCAACTCGGCATCGGCCAGCCCTCGGATCAACGCCTGGGCCAAGGCTTCGGGGGACTCCGGCGCCACCAGCAGGGCGTTGTCGCCGTCGCTGAGCATGCCGGGCAAGGCCCCCACCCGGGTGGCCACCACCGGCAGGCCGAGGGACAGGGCGAGAAATAAAACCCCGGACTGGCTGATGTGACGATAGGGCATGGCCAGAAGATCCGCCGCCGTGAAATAGCGGCCGACGTCGGAGAAGGGGATGTAGCTGAGCTCCTGCACCGCCCCGAGGCGTTCTCCCCAATTCTCCAACTGCCCGCGACGCTCCGCGCTGAGCTGCACCGGATCACCGGCCACCAGCAGGCGCGCCGACGGCCGTGCGGCCACCACCCGCGGCCAGGCTTCGAAGAGCAAATCCAGCCCCTTGTACTCGCGGATATAGCCGAAGAACAGCACCACCTCGTCCTGTTGTCCCAAACCGAGGCTGTCCCTGACCTCTAGCTTCTCCGGTAGGGCCCCCGGCGACGCCCCGTGGTCGCCAAAAAAGCCGTACTCGCCGTGGGGGATCACCGTCAAGCGCTGGGGCTCGACGGCAAATTCGTCCACCAAACGCTGCCGGTCGAACGCGGAATGGGCGATGATCAAGTCGCCGAGCCGGTGGATGCGGCGGTAGATGGCATCCTGGAAGGGGATCGGCTCATGGGGCGTCACCACATGGGCGGTGGCCACCAGGGGACGACCCAAAAGTCGCAGGGCCCTCAAGTAGAGCAGGGCGATTTGATTGGTGCAGTGCAGGTGGATGACGTCCGGACGCAGTCGCCGGGCCAGGGCGGCGACTGCCAAGCCGTCGTAGATCGCTTCCCCTTGGCGCCACGGGCGCCGCAGAAAGCTCGGCAGGGCGGCAGCGAAGCGATGGTCACCACGGCCGATGGCCTTGATGATCTCGAGGTTGGCCGGCAAATCATGGCGCCCTTCCAGCTCGTAGCAGGCGGCGGTGACCAAGGTGACGTGGTGACCACGCTGCGCCAAGGCCATGGACAGGTTGTAGGCGTAGTGGGTCAAGCCGCCCCGGCCGAAGGTCTCGATCTCGAGGATGCGCAAAGGTCTCGGCGTTGGGGCTCGGGGTACGTCCATGGTCTCGTCGATGGGGTCGGAAAAGTCATTTGGCGACACGACATCGTGCCCCGCAGTTCGGTACCATAGGCTAGAACGTCAGACCGTGTCGAGAACCCCCATGCCGGATCCCAGCAAGGCTGACCGCGCTGCCCTGTTGCAGCGGGCCATCCGACTCAAACAGGCCGCCGCCCGAGCGGCGCCGCCGCAGCTGCCGCCACGGCCGGCGACGCAGCAACCCCGGCTCGGGGAGCTGCAGCGCAGTCTGTGGCTGTTGCATCGCTTGCAACCCCGCTCCGCCGCCTACAACCTGAGCAGCGCCTTCCGCCTGCGGGGCCACCTCGATAGCGAGGCGCTAGGGCGCAGCCTCGATCTCCTCCTGTCCCGCCATCGCCTGTTGCGCTCGACCTTTCGCCCCCAGGGCGAGGGCGCCGTGCAAGTCATCCATCCTCCAGGAGACGCCACGATCGAGCGGCTGACGGCGGCCGGCGGCGACTTGCTGAGCGTGGCCACCGCCGAAGCCCGCAAACCCTTCGACTTGGAGCGAGGACCGCTGCTTCGGCTGCTGCTCATCGAAGAGGATGGTAGCCATCCCGTCGGTGGCGCGCCCGAGGGTCTGCTGTTGCTTGTCCTGCACCACATCCTGGCGGACGAGCGCTCCCTGGGTTTCCTCTGGCAAGACCTGGCCACCGCCTACGACGCCGCCCTCGACAACCGTGCTGTGGCGGCGGCATCGGAAGCTCCCCAAGAAGCTCCTCAATACGACGATTACGTCCACTGGCAGGACCACCAGGAAAACCCTCAGCGCTCCGCCGACCTCGACTACTGGCGCCGGTTGCTGGAGCCTTTGCCAGACGATCTACAACTGCCCTTTGAGAGGACGGCGGATCGGCGGCGGGCCGATGGGTCCAAGGCTGGTGGGCGCTTACTGCAGCGGCGCCTCGACGGCGAGGTGGGTGCGGCCATCCGACGCCTCGCCGCCACCGTCGACAGCACCCCTTTCGTGGTCTGCGCCTTCGCCTTTCGCTTGCTGTTGCAGCGGCTCAGCGGAGGTCGCGATGTGGCCTTCGCGACGCCGGTATCGCGGCGTTCCCACCCCTCCACGGCGTCGATGATCGGCTATTTTCTCAATCCCGCCGTGGTACGGGTACCGCTCGACGAACGGCGACCCGTCGACCAGGCGTTGCGCCACTTCGACGGTCAACTGCGCCAAGCCATGTCCCATGCCTCGATCCCCTTCGATCAGTTGGTCGAGGCACTGGCACCGCAGCGACGGCAAGGCAGCCACCCCATTTTCCAGAGCATGTTCGTTTACCGACAGGGGCCCCCGGGGCTGCGGCTGGGGGGCCTTGCCCTGGAGCCGGTGAGCCTGGATCTCAGGGAATCGAAATTTGATCTGACGCTGTTCGCCGGCGAGCACCGAGACGGCGACGGTTCGCCCGGTTTCGAGATCGCCGTCGAATATCGCACCGACCGCTTCGCCGCGGTCTGGATGGATCAGCTGCTGTCGTGCTACGCCACCCTGCTGTCGCACCTGGCGGACCAGCCCGGCCAACCCACCGCTGCGGTGCCCATGCTGTCGACGCAGCAACAAGCCCAGCTGATCGCCTTCGCCCACGGTGACGAGCTCGAGGTCTCAGCCGGCCTCGTACCCCAGCAGATCGTCACCCAAGCTGGACGCCATCCCGACGCGCCGGCGGTGATCTGGGGAGACCAGACTTGGAGTTATCGACATCTCGTGGCGGCGGCCCGTCGCCTCGCCAGCGAGCTGCGTCGGCGCGGGCTCGGGCCGGGTCAGCGGGTGGGCCTGTGCGTCGAGCGCTCCCCCTGGATGATCGCCGGTCTGCTGGGTTGCCATCTGGCCGGTGCCGCCTATGTGCCGCTGGATCCGTCCTATCCGGCGGAGCGGCGACGGCAAGTGCTCGACGACGCCGAGGTGGCGGCGGTGCTCGGCTGTGGGCTCGGTAGTGGGCTCGACGGTGGGCTCGACGGGGACGCCGCGGCCACCTCCAGGGCTCGATGGATCGACATCGCGCGGTTGCCGGAAGAAAGCCACAGCCCGGCCGCCGAGGTGACGGATCTGCCGGGGCCAGACGCCGAGCTCAGCGGCGATCTTCCGGCCTACATTCTCTACACCTCCGGCTCCAGCGGCCGTCCCAAGGGGGTGGTGGTCAGCCACGCCAACCTACAAGCTTCCAACAATGCCCGTTTGCAATTCTACGGTGGCTCCCCGGGGCGCTTCCTCTTGCTCTCCAGCATCGCCTTTGACAGCTCCGTGGCGGGACTCTTCTGGAGCCTGGCCAGCGGCGGCTGCCTCGTCCTGCCGGGGAAAGACGAGGCGACGGACCCGGCCCAACTGGCCCGCCTGGTGCACCAAACCCAGATCACCAGCTTGCTCTGCGTGCCCTCCCTCTACGGCCACCTGCTGGCGGCCGGTGGCAACTCCCTGGGGAGTCTGCATACGGTCATCGTAGCCGGCGAGAGCTGCCCGTCGCCCTTGGTGGCGGAGCATTTCCGACACCTTCCCGGGGCCCGCCTGCTCAACGAATACGGCCCGACGGAGGCGACGGTGTGGGCCACGGTGCACGACATCGAGCCCCGGGACGCCCAGCGACCGGTGGCCATCGGCCGACCCATCCCCGGCGTGCGCTTAGAGGTGCTGGACGCCCTGGGCAGAAGGGTACCGCTCGGTGTGCCGGGACAGGGTTGGATCCTGGGACCGACGGTGGCCCAGGGCTACTGGCGGCAACCGGAAAGCACGGCACAGCGCTTCGTCCGCCCTACCATCGACGGGGCTGCGGCGAGCGCCATGGCCTACGCCACCGGCGATCGCCTGTCCCGGACGGCGGACGGTCGGCTGCTTTTCTTGGGCCGTGAGGACGAGCAAATCAAGCTACGGGGCTTTCGTATCGAGCCCGGGGAGATCGTAGGAGCCCTGCTGCAGTTACCGGCCGTCGAGGCCGCCGCCGTGGTCGTCCGCTCGGCCGATCAGCTGGTGGCCTTTGTGGAGATTGGCCGGGGCCGCGAGATCGGAGAAGGCGACGGCACCGGCGACGATATCGAGGCCTCCCTACGTCGAGCTCTGGCCGCGCGATTGCCGGACCACATGCTGCCAAGCCGATTCGTCGTGCTGCCCGAGCTACCCCTGTTGCCCAACGGCAAGGTGGACCGTCAAGCCTTGCGAGATCTTCCGTTGCGCGGCTCGACGTCCGGTGGGACCGAGGACGGGGTGGTCCTCGATGATCGTCAGCAGGCCTTGGTCGCCCTATGGCAAGGATTGCTGGCCCGTCCCAAGGTCGGCCTCGATGACAACTTCTTCCGGTTGGGGGGCCACTCCCTGCTGGTGGTGACCATGGCTTCGGCCATCGAGCGTCATTTCACTATCCGGCTGACTCCGGCCGAGATCTTCCAACAACCCACCATCCGCCAGTTGGCCCAACGCATCGAGCACCGACGGCACGCCGACACCCCCACCTATGCCCACCTCTTTCCGATCCAACCGGGGGGTCAGGGGGCCCCGCTGATCTTCTGCGTGCCCCACGTCTTCAGCGACATGATGGCCCAGCGCTTGCGCGGCGAACGGCCCGTCTATGGCCTGCGGGGGGTGAGCCTGCGGGCCGAGGGCAACCGCGGTCGCTGGCCGACCCTGCAGCACTTGGGCCGCGACCTGGTACGGGAGATTCGCCAGGCCATCGGCGATCGTCCTTGCTACATGATGGGTTACTCTTTTGGTGCCTCCATGGCGGTGGAGGCGGTGCGCCAGATGGAAGCCCATGGATTGCCGGTGCGGCGCCTCATCCTCATCGCCCCGATGGCCCTCGACATCGTGCATTGCGGACCCTTTCGCCTACAAGTGGATGCCCTGCGCCGTCCCCTCGAAGAAATGTCGGCGGGTCAAAAGCTGGCGGCCGTCCTGCGCAGCAACCACCCCCTCAGCCGACATCCCTATCAAAAGATCTGGCGATTCCTGGCGGTGTATTTGTGGCGGCGGCTGCTCTGCGGTTTCGGCTCGGCCCGTCGCCTGGTCGGCTTGCCCTTGACACCGCGTATTCTGCACGCCGATGTCCGCCTGGAGCGCTTTCGCCTGCATCGGGAATATCGCCCCGGCAAGCTTGCGAAGCTCCAGACCCCCACCGTCCTGTTCAACGCCAGGGAGCCTGCCACCGACGCCGCCGCCACTTGGCGGCCCCATTTTGCGGGTCCCTGGACCGTCCATTCGATCCCCGATCCCCACCTCGGGGAAGCGGCGATGGCCGCGGCTCAAGGGCTCATTCTGCAGCACCTCCAAGACTTGGAGGCCACACCTTGAGCCTCACCTCAAATCCTCCGTCGCGCTGGCAGCGGCGGACCGAGCCTCGTCGATTGGCGCCGAACCACTTCGACATCCTCGACCGGGTGGCGGCTCGCATCACTCCCGACGACGCCACCCTGCGTCGATGGTTCGCCACCTACTGGCAACAGCACCGTCGACGTTTGGCCGCCGATCTGTGGATCGTCGAGCAGCACCTGCCGCCCGGCGCCCGGATCCTCGAATGTGGTGCCGTGCCCTTGCTGATGACCGGCGCCTTGGCGGAGCTCGGCTATGACGTGCAGGCGGTGGATATCGCGCCGCAACGCTTCGGCGCCACCATCGAGGCCTTGGGCTTGAGGGTGGCGACTTGCGATATCGAGACGGAGCCCCTACCCTTCCCGGACAAGTGCTTCGATGCGGTGCTTTTCAACGAGCTGTTCGAGCACTTGCGGATCGATCCCATCGCCACCCTGGGGGAAGTGCACCGGGTCTTGAAACCGAGGGGCCAGTTGCTGCTGTCGACCCCCAATCTGCGCTCTTTCCGCGGTCTGCGCAACCTGTTGCTTCACAACCGCGGGCACGCCGTGTCGGCGGGGGTCTATCGGCAGTACGAGAAGCTCAGGACCTTGGGCCACATGGGGCATGTGCGCGAGTACACCAGCCGCGAGGTGGCGGATTTCCTGGAACGCATCGGCCTGCGGGTGGAGACCATCATCCACCGGGGCGGCCATGGACGCGGTCTGGTGGGCCTGGCGGAACGCTTGGCTCCGGCCTGGCGACCATTTTTTGCCCTGATCGCCCGTAAGCCGGCTGCCGACCCCCACAACACGGCCAGCGGCCGTATCGGCGACGGTTGACTCACCATGAGCGGACCGACCATCGAGCGCCGTATCTTCATCGTCGGCGTGCCCCGTTCCGGTACGACCTTGGTGCAGAGCCTGCTGGCGGCCCACAGCCGGCTGACATCGTTCACCGAAAGCCATTTCTTCAGCCGTCACTTCCGGCCCCAGCCTTGGATGGCGACCCCCTGGCTACGGCGGGATCCGTCCCCCCGAGTGCACGAATTTCTGGCGGAGAATCACATCACTCCGTCGACGGTGGCGTCGGCGGCGGGACACTTCCCCCTCGATCAACGTCGATCCGGCTGGTTTTTGTTTCGCCAGGGGCCCACCGTGGGGCGGCAGCTGTTGCAATTGCTCGATGCCATGGCGGCGGTGCGTGGCCAAAGCTGCTGGGTCGAAAAAACCCCCAAGCACCTTCACTACCTACCGATGCTCGACCAGCTCTGCCGTGGTGGTCCCCGCACCCACTTCGTGCACGTCCTCCGGGGTGGCCTCGAAACCGTCGCCTCTCTGCATCGGGCCTCCCAGGACTGGCCGACGAGCTATGACCTGGCCACCTGTGTCGAGCGCTGGAACCGTGACATGGCCCTTTCCTTGCGCCGTTCCCGACGTCGTGTGGCGTCGTCTTCGACCGACCACTTCCTGTGCTACGAAGACCTCACCCGACGTCCCGAGAGCGTTCTTCGACGGTTGCTCAACGAGCTTGTTCTGCCCTGGGAACCCGAAATCTTGGTGCGCTATCGTGCCAGCTCCAAAAGCCTGATCACCCGGCGGGAGACCTGGAAGACGGAGGTCGAGCGGCCCATGCGCCCTTCCGCCACCTCCCGCCAAACCCTCAGCGACGGACAACGGCGTTGGGTCGACGGCAAGCTGCGCCATGACCTCTACCAACAGCTGCGTCAGCGCCTAGCAGGAACGAGTCCCCGATGAGCTGCCGTCTCGACCTTCCGAAACCAGCTGCGGCGACCCCTTGCAACTGGACCAGGGGCGACAATGCCTGAGCCGCCAGCGCCCGCCGTCTCCATCGTCGTGCCCTTCTTCAACAGCGAGGCCACACTCGGCCGATGCATCGAGTCGTTGTTGGCCCAGGAAGATATCGGTGCGCCCTACGAAATCCTGCTCGTCGACAACCGGTCGCCGGACGCCTCCCCCGCCATCGCCCAAGGCTACGCCGACGGCGGACACCTGAGGCTCCTCTCGGAGGCCACCGCCGGTGCCTACGCCGCCCGTAATACCGGCATCCGGCAGGCCAGCGCGCCGCTCATCGCCCTGACCGACGCCGATTGTGCCGTCGATCGGGATTGGCTACGGGCCATCGTCGATGGAATGGCAAATCCCAACACTGCGGTACTCGTAGGGCACTGCCGCTACCCAGCCGACGCTTCTCTGGCCTTGCGCCTGCTCGGCGCCTACGAAAACGCCAAGAGCCGCTACGTCATCGAAGGCTGTCCGCCGGCCAACCATTTCGCCTATGCCAACAACATGGCGGTGCGTCGTTCTGTCTTTACCGAGCTCGGCCCCTTCGAAACCTGGCCCAGGGCCGCCGACAGCGAGCTGGTCCACCGGCTGGCGGCGCGGCGCCCCGACCTCAGGCTGAGATACCACCCGGGCCTACGCATCACCCATCTGGAATTTGTGCGCGGGCGCCACCGAGCGCAACGGCTCAAGCTATATCAAAGCACCAACGCCCAGATCGCCACCTTCCGTGAGCTCAGCCCGTGGCAGCGCCTGGCGGTGATTGCCTCTTTGCTGCTCGGCTAAGTACAGGGCGCGGACGCATGGCGCACAGCCGAAGGGCTCCCGCCCCGCTTCGCTTTCTCGCATGGGAACTACCTAAGGCCCTCAGTTCCTGCTGACGATTCGCCGAATCGGCGACAAATTTATCACTCGAGGGGCGACGTCCCTTTCGGTCCGACTTCATTCTAGGTAGCATGGTGCCAGTTTCTACCCAACTTAAGGAGCCCGTCATGCTTTCACGAACCCTCGTGAGCCTTGCTGCTATCCCGTTGATCCTTCTCGCGTTGCCCTCGATGGCGCAAGATGCCGCGCCCCAGGTCACTTTCAAAACCACCGAGCTGGCGCCCGGCCTGCACATGTTGGAGGGTGTCGGCGGTTTCGGCGGCGGCAATGTCGGTCTGCTGATCGGCGAGGACGGTGTTGTGCTGGTCGACGACAGCTTTCCGCCGCACACCGAACAGTTGTTGGCGGCCATCGCCGAGGTGGTGTCGGAGCCCATCGACTTCGTCATCAATACCCACGTGCACGGGGATCATTTGGGTGGCAATTCGGCCCTCAGCGCCCAAGGCTCGACCCTCGTGGCCCATGACAACGTGCGCAGCCGGCTGGTGAAGGAGGGCATGCCGACGCCCGACGGTCCTCAGCCGGCAGGCAAGGAGATGCTGCCGGTCTTGACCTTCGATGATGCCGTCACCTTCCACTTGAACGGCCAGGAATCGTACGTCTTTCACGTCGAGCACGCCCACACCGACGGCGACGCCGTCATCCACTTCCGAACTGCCAACGTCATCCATGCCGGAGATGTCTTCTTCAACGGCGTCTTCCCCTTCATCGACATGGACAACGGCGGTAGCCTCGACGGCTATATCGCCGCTCAGAAGCGGATTCTCGAGATGGCGGATGACGAGAGCAAAATCATTCCCGGCCACGGCCCCTTGGCCACCTCGGCCGATCTGAAGGCCTCCATCGACATGCTCGAAAGCGCCAAGAAGGCGGTGGGCGGGTTGCTCGCCGAAGGCAAGTCCCTCGACCAAATCCTCGAAGCCAAGCCGCTGGCGGATTTTGAATCCCAGAGTTGGCAATTCATCACCACCGAGCGGATGATCCGTCAACTGCATCGTGGGCTGACCAGCCAGTAGGATTGCAGCTCAATCCTGCGCTGGGTGGGGCGGCAGCGCGGACCCTTAGATGACTAGATCGCCGCCATGGGATCGCCTTCACCCACCAGGAGCGCCTGCTGCTCCTCGTCGCTGAGACCTTCCACATCCGCCAGAATCCGGTCTTCGGCGACCCTGGCCAGATCGCCGAGAGCACGGTGGGCAAAAAGGGTCTCCAGGGGTAGGTCGATGGCGAATTCCCGACCCAGGCGGATCATCACTTCCATGGCGGCGAGGGAGGTGCCGCCGAGCTCGAAGAAGCTGTCGTCCGCCCCCACCCGCGGCACCGCCAGGAGCTCCTGCCAGACCTCGGCGAGAAAAGCTTCGACGGGCCCCTCCGGCATGCGATAGGGCCGCTCGGCGAAGCCCTCCAGCTCGATGGCTGGCAGGGCCGATGCGTCCACCTTGCCCTGCACTGTCAGCGGCAAACTGGGCAGTCGTCGCAGGTGGGTGGGTACCAGGGCAGCGGGCAAATGCTGCCGCAGGTGACGCCGCAGGGCCTGGTCAGAGACCTCCCCATCGGCCACGTAGTAGGCCACCAAAGGCCCGCCGGAGGTGCCGGTCATCATCGCCTCCGGCTGGCAACCAATCTCCGCCAGGATGTGGCGCACCCGCTCGACGTCGATGCTGTCCTCGAGCTCGGAGCGGGCCTCTTGCAAGGTCTTGTGACCCAGACGCACGTCCCAGCTGTAGGGCAAGGCGTAGTTGTGGTAGCCCCGTTGCTGCTGGTGCACATAAATGCCGACATCGTTGATCAAGCAATTGGTCGAGCGGCCCGTATCCTCAGGCCGTACCCACGGCACCTTGCGTTGCAAGTATGCGAGGACCTCGCTCAACCCCACATCGAGGTATCTGTAGAAATCGACGAAGCGAATCTGGTCGAAAATCGCATCGTCTTGAAAGATCTCCACATCCAGAGAGCGGGAGACTTCGTCGTCTAGCCGATGGTAGACCTTGCGCGCCGCCAGCATCGCGGCGTCCACCTCCTCGGGGCGGCGCCGACCGTCGCGAAACATCTCTTCGTTCAATCGCGTCTCGAACATCTGACCGCGGGACAGCCCGGTGACGACGATCGGGATGCCCAGCTTCTTGGCCCGCTGGGTGGCCAGGGTGTAGATGGTCTTGAAACAGCCCTGGCAGACGTTGGCAAAGCGCCGCAGGCTATCGCGGAAGATGGCCGGCATGGCCGGCGTCGAGGCCATTTCCGCCGGGACCCCCAGGTGCTCGGTGACGCGACGAATGTTGTCCTTGGCCCCCTCGGAGATGAAGCCGTTGTCGAGGGTGAAGGCGTAGACCTTCAAGCCCATATCGACCAGCCGACACAGGGCGTAGGTGCTGTCTTTGCCGCCGCTGAACAGCAACATGCAGTCATAGCCCTCCGCCTCGCCCCGCCGTGACACCGCCTCGGCGAACAGCTCTTGGAGCTCGGGCAGGGTTTTGAAATAACCCTCGGCATGCACTTTGGCGGTTTCGTAGGCCCGACAAATGCTGCACACCCCTTGCCGATCGAGGGTCGCCCGCGGATGGTTGGACGACAGCCCGCAGCGCTGGCAGTAGGGTACGGCGCCCTCTGCCCCCTTGCCGGGAGCCGACGACACCTGGGCCTTGGCTCGCCGCGCCACCACGGCACATTGTTCGACGCCGGGAAAGGTCAGCAGGGCCCCTTCGATCTCCGCCGGCTCGACGCGAAATCCGGAAATCTTCAGCTGTCGGTCGAGCCGTCCCAGGTACTGCAAACCCAGCGGCTCTGCTCGGCTGTCGGCGACGTCGCCCTCCACCAGGCGCACCAAATCACCGCTGCGATAGCGGCGCCTGCCGTCACCCTGGGGCGACAGCTGGAATCGCTCGGCGGTCAGGGCAGGTAAACCCGAATAACCCCACGCCAAACCGTGACGACGAATCCACAGCTCCCCCGGCACCCCCAAGGGCACCGGCGCCAGGGCGTGATTGAGGACTTCGACCCGCACATGATCCGCCGGACGGCCGATCAGCACGCCGGGGCCATGGTCTCCTGAGACGCCGCCGTCGCGGTGGGCAACGAAGCGATGTACGACGCAACCCACCACCGCCTCCGTCGGCCCGTACTCGTTGTGAATCTCCACCCCTTCACCGAGCAGCTCCGCGACCTCCGCCGCCAGCTGGGTCGGCAGGGCTTCACCGCCCACCACCAGGCGACGGATATGGCTTTGCTCAGGGGCCATTTGGCGCAACAACGTCAAGTGGGACGGCGTCAGCTTGATGAAATCGACGGTGTTGGCGGTCACCACATCGATCAGTGCGGCATCGATGCTGCCCTCCGGCTCCGGATAGATCTCCAGAACGCCGCCGGTGATCAAGGGCAAAAAAAGACTGGTGACAGTGAGATCGAAGGCCAATGAGGTGAACAGGGGAAAGCGCAGGCGATCCCCCCGGACGTAGCGCCGGGACGCCCAGGTCAGGTAGTCGGCGACACCGCGGTGCTCGATCAGGACCCCCTTCGGGCGGCCGGTGGAGCCGGAGGTGTAGAGCACATAGGCTAGATCACCGAGGCCCGGGTGATGGTTCTCAGCATGACGGATCTCGGGGAGACGGTTCTTGGGGAGACAGTTCTCGGGGAGACGACCCTCGGGGTGCCGACCCGCCGGCCCCATCATCGCCTCGGCGATGCTCAGGGCCTGGGGCCCACCGGGCTCGGCATCGTCGGCATCGACCCTCAACCCCTCACCCACCAGCACCCACCCGGCGCCGCAATCCCGCAGAATCCTCTGCCGCCGCCGCTGCGGGTAAGCGACATCAAGGGGCACATAGGCGGCTCCGGCCCGCAGCGTCCCGAGGATGGCCACCACCGCCTCGATGGATCGTTTGGCCAGAATCGCCACCCGCTCCCCGGGCAGGACTCCCCTGGCCAGCAACGCCGCCGCCAGGGCGCCGGAGGCGTCCTGCAGCTGGCGGAAGGTCATCTCCCGTTCCCCTTGGCGCAGGACCGTACGCTCGGCGTCGGTTTCGGCCCGGGCCAGGAAGAGGTCCACCACCGTGCACGGCGGCAACGGCAACGGCTGCGGCAGGGGCGGCAGTGCCGCACCGCCGCCCCTGCCGTGGAGCCTTTCCAAGGTTTGGCGTTCCTCCCCGGTGAGCACGTCGACGGCGGCGATCTGACCGTCCGGATCCTTTAAGAGGGCCTCCAGGAGGATCTCGAAATGCAGCAAACTGCGCCGACACAGGGTCTCCGGCAGCACTTCTCGATTGATATCGAAGTGCAGGGTGAGGCGCCCTCGAGCGGCGAAATCATGGACTTGCAACCGCAGGGCGTGCACTCGGTCGCCATGGCCGGGGTGCACCCACTCCACTTCCGTAGGTAGCCCGGCGAAGTCGCCGAAGCCTGGTGGAAAATAATTGAGCACCACGTTGCTGGCGACGGCACCGGAGGGGGCGCTGGTGCCCGGCTGGGAGTGGCCCAGGAAGAGTCCCGCCTCGGCCAGACACTTGGCCGCCAAAGAACGGAAGGTTTCGTCGGCGTCGAGACGGACGGCGAACGGGAACATCTCGATGAACAGGCCGAGGCTGCGTTTGGCTTGGGCGGTGGGACGTCCGGCCACCGGCGCGTCGAAGCTGAGGTCGAGGCGGCCGCTGAGGTGATGTAGCCAACTGCTAAGCAGGGTGGCAAAGAGGGCGAAACGGGACATCTCAGGCGACAGGCTGAGGAAACCGGTCTCACCGCACAGCCGCTCCAAGGCCCGGGAACGCTCGGCGTCAAGCTCCAGGGTCCAGCGGCGGCTGGCGGTGCCCTCGGGCTGACCGCTACGGCCATAGAGAGGAAGGATTGGCTCGGGCCGAGCAAAACGCTCTTGCCAATGCCGATCCGCCGCCGTCCGATCGCCGCCCCGGGAGGTCACCTCGGCCATGGTGGCGTCATAGTCCGCCAGCGGCTCCGGTCGCGGGGTTTCGGCCGGGGGATCGCCCGCCGTGCCCAGGGATTCATACTCCGCCGCCACTTGACGATAGAGCAAAACCGTCGACCACGCATCGGTGATCAGGTGGTGCTGGTTCAAATACCAACCCGTTCGTCCGTCCCCCAGATCGACCAGCAGGCTATCTATCAGTGCTTTTTCGAGCTTCAAGGGCCGCGCAGCCCGCTGCTGGCACCACCTTCGGAAGGCCGCCACAGGATCGCCTGCCGCAGGATCGCCTGCCGCAGGATCAACCGCCGCAGGGACGCCTGCCGCAGAATCAAGCCCGTTCAAGACCTCGGTGCCGAGCCTCCGGGTGCCGCAGGAGCCACGGGGCAACAGTCGACCTTGCACCACCCCATCGCGCTCCACCACCACGGTACGCAGAGCGTCGCTGGCATCGACCACCCGCTGCCAGGCTTGCTGCAGCAGCTCCGGATCGAGCTCCACCGGCAGAACCCAAGCGAAGGTCATGTTGTAGAGCGGGCTCTCAGGGTTCAACCGCTGTCCCACCCAGATCTGCGTCTGGCCGTGGGTCAAACCCTTCCCGTCGTAGGTCGAATCGCCGCCGGTCACATCAGCTTCCATCAAATCACCCACGGGGCTCCCATCAAAGATCTTTCAGCCTGCCGCCGTCCTATCGATCGCCACACGACATCGCCCATCCGCCAGATGCCAGCCAGAAGCCAGGCGAGATGATATATCCTTCGGCCGCCATGTATCCTTTCTTCAACAGAGAACAGCTCCTGCATCGCCAACGGATCGTCGACTTTGCGCAAGAGCATTTGGGCTCCCGACTGCGGGACTTCGACCGCAGCGGCACCTTCGCCCTGGAAGATTGGCAGCGCTGCGGTGCCCAAGGCATCCTCGGCAGCCACATCCCGGAAGCTTACGGCGGCAAGGGACTGGACGCCACCACCACGGTGATGATCCTCGAAGCCCTGGGCTACGGCTGCCGCGACAACGGCTTGACCTTGGCCCTGGGTGGTCAAACGTGGAGCGTGCAAGAACCGATTCTGATCTACGGCAACGAGGCACAGAAACAAAAATTTCTGCCCCGCCTCTGCTCCGGGGAATGGATCGGTTGCCATGGGGTCAGCGAGCCCGCCTCCGGCTCCGACGCCCTGAGCCTGCAGACCACCGCCGTCAAGTCCGACGGCGGCTACCTGCTCAACGGTCGCAAATCGTACATCGGCATGGCGCCCTTGGCGGACCTCGCCTTGGTGCTCGCCAACGCCGATCCGGCATCGGGCAAGTGGGGCGTTTCCGCCTTTCTGGTGGAGAAAGGCAGCGCCGGCTTCAGCCAGAGCGAGCCTCGACCGAAGACCGGCACCCGCACCAATCCGATCGGTGATCTGGTATTTGAAGACTGCTTTGTTCCCCAAGAGCACTTGCTGGGGGGCGAAGGCATCGGCATGAGCCTCTTCACTCAGACGATATCTTGGGAACGGGCGTTCATCCACGCCGGCCATTTGGGGGCCATGCAATGCCTCTTCGAGCGTTGCGTGGACTTCGCCAAAGAGCGGCGGCAGTTCGGCCAACCCATCGGCAATTTTCAATCGGTATCCAACCGCATCGCCGACATGCGCCTGCGCCTGGAGACCTGCCGTCTCCTGATGTACAAGGTGGCGGCGATGAAGGATGCCGGAGCCGATGCGGCCATGGAATGCGCCATGGCCAACCTGCACATCTCCGAAGCTCTGCTGGCCTGCGCCACGGACGCGGTACGCATCCACGGGGCCCGCGGCTACTTGGAAGAGTACGGCGTCGAGCGCCAATTGCGGGACTCGGTGGGGGGTGTCATCTATGCCGGCACCTCCGATATCCAACGCAACTTGATTTCCAGCCTGCTGGGGCTCTGAACAACGGTCTGCCGTGGGATTCCTACTGCACCACTGCATCGTCGAGGCGGCAGAGCGCAGCCCGGATCATGGGGCTTTCCGCTTCGACGGCCAAGACCTGACCTACGCTCATTTGGTCGAACGCAGCCACCGCTTGGCCTCTCTGCTGGTGGAGATCGGCGTGCGTCCCCACGACCGGGTCGGCATCTACATGAACAAGGGCCTCGACTTGCCGGTGGCGCTCTACGGCATCCTGGCGGCGGGCGCCGCCTATGTGCCCATCGATCCCAACGCGCCCACCGAGCGGGTACGCTTCATGCTCGACGACTGCGCCATCCGCCACCTGATCGTCGATCCGGCCCATGGCCGCAAGGCGGCCAAGGCGGTGGCTGGGGGGGCAGCTGTCAGCAGCGCAACCGTCGATGCCATCATCGGAGCCGCCGCTCCGACCCAACAAGCCGCCGACGCAGCCACCGGCACTGAGACTTGTCGCTTCATCCCTTGGCAGGAGGTGGCGTCGCTGCCGGCCCGCGATCCCCAAATCCCCCTGGTGGAGCAGGATCTGGCCTACATCATGTATACCTCCGGCTCGACGGGGGTGCCCAAGGGACTGATGCATACCCACGCCAGCGGCCTCGCCTACGCCCGGTTGTCGGCCAGGGAATATGGTGTGCGGCCCGACGATCGCCTGGGCAACCATTCGCCGCTGCACTTCGACATGTCCACCTTCGAGTATCTGACCGGTCCACGGGTTGGGGCGACGACGGTGATCATTCCCGAAGAAGCGACGATGTTTCCCCGCAGCTTGGCCCAGCTCATCGAGACCGAGCATTTGACCTTTTGGTACTCCGTGCCCTTGGCCCTCATCCAACTGCTGGAGCAAGGGGGCCTCGAAGAACGCGACTGCAGCAGCTTGCGTTGGGTGCTCTTCGGCGGTGAGCCCTTTGCCCCCAAGCACCTGGCCCGCCTGGCGGAGCTCTGGCCCGGGGCCCGCTTCTCAAATTCCTATGGCCCGGCGGAGGTCAATCAATGCACCGCGTATCACCTGCCGATCGGCCCCATCGACCCCGAGGAACCCATTCCCATCGGCCCGGTGTGGCCCGGCGCCCAGGGCCTGATCGTCGATGCTGAAGACAGCCAGGTGGAGACCGGCGAGGTCGGTGAGCTGGTGATCCGCGCCCCCACCATGATGCGCGGTTATTGGTCACGTCCCGATCTCAACCGGAAGGCTTTCCTACGTCGTAGCCGTTTTACCGACTTCGAAGAGGTTTTTTACCGCACCGGCGATCTGGTCCGGGATCGCGGCGACGGCAACTTGATGTTCTTGGGACGCAAGGACCGCTTGGTCAAAGTACGCGGTTATCGTGTCGAGCTCGATGAGGTGGAGGCGGTGCTCGGCGCTCTACCCGGAGTGGCAGAAGCGGCGGCGGTCGCCCTCCGCTCAACCGAGGATCAAGTGATGATCGTCGCCGCCGTCATGCTGCGCCAGGGCTCGGAGGTGACGGCGGAGATCTTGAGGCGCGGCGCCGCAAAGCGCTTGCCCAACTATGGGGTGCCCAGCCGTCTCAAGATCCTGGCGTCCATGCCGCGCACCGGCAGCGGCAAGATCGATCGCCAGGTTTTAGCAAAGGATTTGGCAGCAACGGGCGGCTGAAGCGGTCAGCGAAGGGCAGCGGGCAGCGAGAGGCAGGAGGTGGAGGTCGAAGATGCAGCGAGCTGGGGGCAGTGAGAGGCAACGAGAGCCAGGCCGCGAGAGGCTGGCCGCGAGCAAGAGGCCGATCAGGAGGCCGCGAGCTGGAGGCCGCGAGAGGCTGGCCGCGAGCTGGAGGCCGCGAGAGGCTGGCCGCGAGCTGGAGGCCGCAAGAGGCTGGCCGCGAGCTGGAGGCCGCAAGAGGCTGGCCACGAGCTGGAGGCCGCGAGAGGCTGGCCGCGAGCTGGAGGCCGCGAGAGGCAACGAGTGACTGAAGTCACTCGCTAAAAAGTTTCGTCCCTCCGGGACGCCGGAGAAGGCATCAACCCTTTCAGAGTGCACAGGTGATTCCCAGGGATCTGAAGTCTGGGCCGTCCTCTGGTCCGCCAGAGGACAAGACCTTGCAGCGAGTGACTTCAGTCACTTGCTGCGCTTCGCTAAAAAGTTTCGTCTCCACTGGCTTTGGCGACGACCCGCCCCTGCATGTAGGCGGCCATGATGCGGACGGTGCGGAAATTATTGGGCACTAGATCCTGGGGCGGCACGGTCACTTGCAGGTTTTCGCGGACGTGGGTAATCAGTCGGATAATTCCTACCGAGTCGACGTAGCCGCCGGTCAGCAGATTTTCGTCGAGATCGACGTCCATGGTGTCGTCACCCACCAGCTCGTCGCGGATGAAGGCTACGATGAGAGCTTCGACATCTTCCAGTGATGCCTTGTCCAGTGCAGTGTCGTCTGGTATGTCCATAATTTCTATCATCAGCCAATCTCGAAAGCGCGCTGCACGAACCACCAACCGGCGATCAGCATGAGCAGCGCGGAGATCCCCTTGAGGATCACCGGTTCGTAGAATCGTGTTCTACGCAGCAAGAAAAGAATGGGAAAAATAACTGCGACGATGGCGATCTGGCCGAGCTCGACGCCGACGTTGAAGCCGATGACCACCCACAGCAAATCGACCATGCGAAAAGGTAGGTGACTCATCACCGAGGCGAAGCCCAGGCCGTGGAATAGGCCAAGCCCGAGGATGATCCACAGGGAGCCTTCCTTGACGGTGGCGAAGATGTTGTTGGCCGCCACCAGGATGATCGACAGGGCGATGACCGACTCCACCAACCGAGACGGCAAGCTGACGATGCTCAAGGCCGCCAGGAGCAAGGTCACGGAGTGGGCAATTGTGAACACGGTGACGATCTTGAGCAGATTCCACAGGGCGCCCGAGAACTTTTCCACCGGCTTCCACTGGCCCTCCTGCCGTACCAACACGGTGGACAACATCAAGGCCAGCAAGAAGAGAATGTGGTCGATGCCGATCCAGATGTGCAGGACCCCCTGCGGGATCATCTGCTTGGGGCCCATCAGGGACGGGATATCCGTCAGATCCAGGGTTTGTTCCTGGTTCGTCGGGCTGAAGACCATGGCCGTGTACTCACCGGGATAGGTTGTATTGGTCTTGGCGTTGTATTCCACCAATACCAGACCGCGGTGCAGCCGGTCCCCCTCGTAAAACATGTCGTGACGAAGATCGAGCTTGTCGGGCAAGGGACCGCTATCGATGCGAAAGTGGTACTGGCCGAAGGTCCCCTGCGGCAGAACGGTCACCGTCTGATGCAGGAACTCGATTTCATAGGGCGATCCACCGTGGGGGGCGATGGCAAAGCGCTCGTCGACATAGGCCTGCACTCGCTGCGCCGACTTCTCGATCCCGGCGAGGGCCAGAGCCTCATCCGCATCGACATCGAGGCTCAGCTTGCCTTCCAGGTCTTCGAAGTGGATCTCGAAGAGCCCCTCGATGGAGTCCTGATGGAAGCTCAGGAAGATGTAATCTTCGCCCCTGGCATGGGCCAGGGTGTCGGCGGGTAGGAATAGGGCTAGGCTCAAGGCCAAACAGAAGGTGATTCTTTGCACGGGGGATTTTGCCATCTGGCTGTGGCATACACAAGTCTGGCCAAAGCCGATAAGGGATAGAAATGATGAAGGACGGAATTACCGTGGGCGAGGGTACCATCTCAACCGCGCTCTGCTATGCAGGATCCTCCGTCGGCCGCTATCATCACGACCATGGAACGCAGGGCCTTCCTGATCTCTCTCCTCCCGATCCTCCTGTTGGGAGCCTATCTTCGCCTGGTGGATTTGGGCGGGCCGTCCCTGTGGCTCGACGAAATCCTGCATCTCGAGGTCAGCCAGGACTTGGCGTCGGAGTCTTGGTATCACCACCTCCTGGGGGTGCGTGAGATCGAAGGGGGAACAGAGAACGGCCCCCTCTACTACCGGCTGCAGATCTGGGGCCAACAACTCTTGCCCGGTGACGCCGGGGTGCGGCTCTTCCCGGCCCTCATCGGCACCTTGGCCCTTGCCTTGATGACCTGGGCGGGCTGGCTCCTCGGAGGTCGTCTGCTGGCCCTCAGCGGCACCTTCATCCTGGCCGTATCACCGCTGCACGTCTATTTCAGCCGTGAAGGACGCCCCTATTCCCTGTTGATGGCCCTGGCCCTGCTGTTGCTCTGTGGTTTGCTGCTCGGGGGATCGAAGGCCGGGCGCTGGCTCGCCTATTTGGGGTGTCCTCTGTTGGCTTATGTGGGGCTCCATTCGGCACCTGTTCTGCTGTCGTTCACCGCCCTGTCGGCCCTCGCCGTTATTTGGGATCTCAGGGCCGGCCACGGCTGGCGCCGTCTTCCCCACGGTCACCACCTGGTGGCCGGAGCCCTGGCCCTGCTCCTCGTCTACGGCCTCTACTTGACCCAGTCGACCGTCAACGCACCGCTGCTCGCCGAGACGGCCCAGGGGGCGATCGACGCCATCGCCCCCGGAACCACCCTCAGCCCAGAAACCACCGGCGAAACCCAATCCCCGGCGACGCCGGCGACCCAGGCGACAACCTTCAAATCACTGTTGTCGTTGCGCAGCCTGCGCCTCTTCTTGGCCAGCATGACAACCTCCGGCCATCCGGAAGTCACGATGATCCAACGCTCCTGGTGGCTGCTCGGCTTCGCCTTGATAGGTTTAGTCGATCTCTTGAGGTGCCGTCGGCGTCACGGCTTCCTTACTTTGGGCATGTACTTGCTTCCCGCGGCTCTTTCAATCCTGGCTTTGGCGTCGGTGGGACGCTGGTACGGCATGCGATATTCCAGCCCGGCGCTGCCCGCCTTCTTGTTGCTGCTCGCTTTGGGCATCACAGCCACCGCCAGGCTGACATCCCAAGGCTTGCTACGGATGCTCGGACGACAGCAGCCCCTCCGTCCGCAGTCCCCCCGACAGCAGCTCCCCGGACAGCAGCTCACCAGGCAGCAGCTCACCAGGCAGCAGGGCATTACTGTGCAAGGCTTCGGATTGAACCTCCCCAATACGCTCACCTGGAGCCTGGTGGTGATTCTGCTGCTGGCGGCCGTTGCACCGAATATCAAGGCAGCACGCCGTGACCCGTGGCGCAAGCTGGATTGGCGTGGGGTGGCTGCATTCTTCGACGCCATGGCCATCGAAGGGGAGCCGGTCATCGTGCCCAACGCCTGGCCGGAAATCTGCCTGCGACACTACCTGCGCCGCCGCCATCGAGAGGTGGAATTCATCAGCGCTTGGGAAAGGGTGGACCTCGCCGCCGCGGCGGTGGCGGACCGTTCCCAAGGCTGGCTGCTGACGGCGGGTTATCAAAAAGATCCTGCCGTGCGCGCCTGGATGCGTCGTTTCGTGCCGGTGATGCAGCGCTCCGAAGAGAGCATGTCCCTGTACTTCTTCCCCGACTTCGTCACCTTGGTGGAGAGTCGCTTTGCAGCCCAGCGGGGTGCCGCGTTTGAGCAACACTTTGCCGCCATCGATCAGCGCTTCGAGCTCGACGGCCGCGGCGCCCTGCTCTTGGGAAAAGGCTGGTCAGCGCCGGAGACCAATCCCCAGGGTCTCACCTTTCGCTGGGCCGTCGGCGAGCGAGCGGAGGTCGCCCTGCCCATCGCTGCACCGAAAATGGCGACGCTGCGCCTGCGTCTCCGCGCCTTCGACTATCCGGCGGCGCCGCCGCAGCGGGTCGAGCTGTGGCTCAACCAGCAACACCTCACGACGTTGGAGCTGCTGCCGCATTGGGCTGAGCATGAAATAGAGGTGCCTGGCACCACTTGGAGCCGCGGAGGCAACATCCTTGATCTCCGTTTCGCCCACAGCGCCCGCCCCGCAGATGTGATCCCAGGCTCCTCCGACCGACGCAACCTCAGTGCGGCTTTTGACTACCTCGAAGTGACGCCCTGAGCCAGCTCTCGGTTCCGCTGCGTTAGCGCATCTTTGGCAAAGGGCAACTCTCTCCTGTTGACATGCCACATGGGCTCCGCTACCCTCCTGTGGCATGACAACAGGAGCTCTCCATGACCCAAGACAAGCTTGATCTCTTACAAGGCACCCTCGATTTGATGGTTCTACAAACCCTAGCGGCCTTGGGACCCCTCCATGGCTACGGTTTGGCCAGGCGTATCGAGCAAGTGAGCGGCGATGCCCTGCGCCTCAATCAGGGCACCATCTATGCCGCCCTCACCCGCCTGCAACAGCGGCGCTGGATCGAGGCCGATTGGGGCGTCTCCGACAACAACCGTCGAGCCAAGTTTTACCGTCTGACCGACGATGGCCGCAAGGCCTTGGCCGAGGAAACCTCCTCCTGGGAGCGTCTTAGATCGGTGATGGATCGATTCTTGACGGTGAGCCAGGAGAGCGGTCGATGAATCACGTGTGGCGCCGTAATCTGGCCCGTCTGCGCGCCTTTTTCCGCAAGGAACCCCTCGATCGGGAGCTCGACGCCGAATTGGCGAGCCACCTGCATTTGGCCGAGGACGATCTCATCGCCCGCGGCGTGCCCCCCACCGAGGCTCGGCGCCAAGCCCGTCTCCAGCTGGGGGGTCTCGGCGCCGTGCGGGAGCACCAGCGGGAGACCCGCAGCCTGCCGTTTCTGGACGTGCTGCAACAGGATCTACGACTGGCCTTCCGCAGCCTAGGCCGCGACCGCGGCTTCACCGTCGTCGCCGTGCTCGTTTTGGCCTTGGGCATCGGCGCCACCGCGACGGTGTTCAGTGTCGTCGACGCCGTGCTGCTCGAGCCCCTTCCCTTCGCCGCACCCCAGGAGCTGACCTGGATCAGCAATGGGCCCGAAAACGCCGAGCAAAGCCTGTCGGGCAGCACCTCTTCGAGCGGTGTGTTCATGGCCTGGCGGGAACGCAATCGCTCCTTCGACGCCATGTCGGGTTACTTCGCCTTTTTCAATTTCGACCGTCGCGAGCTGTTGCAGGGCGACCAAGCGGTGCGATTGACCAGTGTGCCGGTGGAGCAGAGTTTTTTCGAGTTGCTCGGATTGCGACCCCATCTGGGTCGCTTCTTCGTGGCCGAGGAAGCCTTGGTGGACGGCCCCAGGGCGGTGGTGCTGAGCCATAACCTGTGGAAACACCGCTTTCGCGCCGACGGCGAGTTGATTGGCCAGACCCTCAACCTCGACGGCGAACCGGTGACTGTGGTGGGGGTCCTGCCCGAAAGCTTCGACTTCGCCTCAGTCTTCACCCCCGGCAACCAGGTCGACATCTTCACGCCCCTCAACCTCGAGAGAATAGCCCCCTGGGGAAACACTCTCTCCATCGTCGGGCGCTTGCGCCCCGGTGTCACGCCGCAGCAGGCTCACCAGGAGCTCGTCGACCTGACGGCCCAACTCAAGCTAGAGCGCCAAGATTTGGGCAGTGGCTATGGCTCCCACGTCGTCCCCTTGAGCGACTATGCCCGTCGCTCGACCCGGCGAGGTCTTTTCTTCCTCTTGGCCTGCGTCGCCGCCGTGCTGGTCATCGCCAGCGCCAACATCGCCGGCTTGCAATTGGGTCGGGCCGCCAAGCGACGGCAGGAGTTTGCCGTGCGGGCGGCTCTCGGAGCTGGCCGTGCACGACTGCTGCGGCAACTGATCACCGAAGGCATGGTGCTGGCCACGGTCAGCGCCCTGCTCGGCTCGGCACTGGCCTACCTGGCGACGGGCATCATTTCGAGATTGCCGAATACCAGCCTACCCTTGGTGCAACGGGTCCAGCTCGACGGCACGACCCTGCTGTGCATCCTCGCGGCGACGCTTCTCGTCGGTCTCGTCTGCGGTCTGACGCCGATTCTGCAAGCCTCTTTCTCGCGTCTTCAGGATGCCCTGCGGGACGCCAGTCGTGGAAGCTCCGGCGACGGCTGGCAGAAGCGGACCCGTTCCGCTTTGGTGGTGACGGAAACCGCCTTGGCCTGCATGTTGTTGATCGCCGCCACCCTGCTGATTCGCAGCTTCTCCCAGATCCTCGATGTCGACCTGGGCTTCCAGCCCCAACATGCCTTGACCCTCAACGTCGAGCCCGATGCCAGCGTCGAAGGGGTCGAGGCGAGGATGGCCTATTTCGAGCGCCTGCGGCAGAGCCTGAGCTCTCTTCCCGGCATCGAAGCGGTGGGTTTCACCGACGCCTTGCCGCTGGATCGCAATCGCAGTTGGGGAGTGGCTGCCAAAGGTCAGACCTTTGCCGAAGATGAGGGGATTCCCGCCGCCTTTGTCAGTCGGGTGGACGCCGAGCTCTTCGACGCCCTCGGCATCACCTTGCTGCGCGGCCGTCGCTTCACAGACGCCGAAGCCGAGCAAAACAGCCTTGTGGTACTGATCAATCAAAGCATGGCGGACGCTTTCTGGCCGGGGCAGGATCCGATTGGTAAGGAGGCGACGATCGGCCTCGACGACCGCACCGTCATCGGCGTGGTCAGCGACGTACACCACCGCGGAGTGGAGTCCGCCACGGGCTTCGATGCCTACTTGCCCATCGGCTTGCCCGACGGCAGCGCCGCTTTCGATCTGGTGATCCGCACCGCCCTCCCACCGGACAGCGCCAAAACCAGTGTCCTGGCGGCCCTGCGCGGTGCCGACAGCACCCTGCCGACGGACGATCTCCGGCCGATGACCTGGTTCGTCGACCGGGCGGTGTCGTCGCGCCGTTTTGTCGCCTCCCTGCTGAGCGGCTTTGCATTGTTTGCGGTCGTTCTCGCCTCGTTGGGAATCTACGGCGTCATCGCCTATGCCACCAACCGACGCAGCCGTGAAATCGGAATTCGCATGGCCCTGGGGGCCACCGCCCAGGACATCCAGCGGGGCGTGCTGCGCGACACCCTGATGTTGTCGGGTCTGGGTGTTCTGATCGGTGCCGTGGGCGGCATCGTCTTGGCCACCGGCATGCGTTCGCTGCTCTTCGAGATCTCGCCCGCTGACCCGGTTTCCTTCGTGGCCATGTTGGCGGCCATGGCCGTCGTCACCTTGGCAGCGGGGCTGATCCCGGCACGCCGGGCAGCGCGAATTCAGCCCGCCTCGACGCTGAGGGCCGGCTGAGGGAACCCTAGGACAAAGTCGGCGGGAGAGCTCTTTTACCCACCGCTTACCCGACGGGCGGCAGCGGAGTGTTAAAAAGGTTGTGCCCTGATCATGTCCGCCACTCTGAGGAGGTTTCCATGGCTCCCTGCCGTCCCGTGCTCGTCGCCGCCGTGCTGCTCGTTTGCCTGATGCCCATCGCCCCGTCCGTCGCCGACGAGACGCCGCCCATGCTGCTCGGGGCCTGCGATGCCGGTGACCTGAGCCAGGAACCCTATGACGCCTGGTTCACCCCCGGGTATGAAGGCTATGTTCCGGACCCGGCGGTGTTGGCAGCCCTCCGCCAGCAGAATGTCGAAGGCACCGAGCTGACCATTTTCTTCGGCACTTGGTGCGGCGACAGCCGTCGGGAAGTACCACGGCTGCTCCAGCTGCTCGACGCCATGGGTTGGCCTGAAGAGCAGCGTCGACTGGTCGCCGTCGATCGCGCCGAGTCGATGCACAAACGGTCCCCCGACGGCGAGGAGCGGGGGCTCGAAATCTACCGTGTCCCGACCCTCATCATCGAACGCGACGGGGTCGAAAGCGGACGCATCGTCGAGCATCCGGCCCTTTCCTTGGAGCGTGATCTCCTGGCCATCGTCTCCGGCGCCTCCTATCAACCCAGCTATGCCTCCTACCCCGTCGTCCGTCAATGGTTGCAGCAAGGCATGCTCACCGATGCCAACATCAACGCCGATGGCCTCGCCGCCCAAGTGCGCAATTTAGTAGCCGATGAAGGGGAGCTCTACTCCGCCGCCCGCGTCCTGTGGACACGGGGCGACGTGCAGGAGGCGGCCAGCTTGGCGGCGGTGAACTGCGCTCTCCACTGGGACAACGCCGTCAGTCACATGCAACTGGCCGAGGCGCAGATTCGTGCCGGGCAGCTGGCCGAGGCACGAAAGTCCACCCTGCGGGCCATGCGACGCAACGACGACCCGGAACGGGCCGAAGACCTCATCGATCTGATCGAACGCAGCAGGGTGAGCGAGGGCGGTGACGACGCGGAAGCCACCGCGAATCATTGAGCTGAGTTGCCGCGGAGCCACCGGCCGCCGCACCTCGGCGTATCCCACCTCGCCAGCTAGTGGCCATCCCGCCCCTGCTCGGTCAGCCATCGGGCTCGGCCACCGGCTCGCTCACCATCGGACGCTTCTTTGGCCGGTACATCATCTTCATGTACTTGTCGCCCGCTTCGAGCTCGTCGAGCATCTGGGCCAGCCGCTTGTGCTGCGTCGCCGCCTTCGTCGCCCGGGTGATCCAGCCTAAATAATCATTGCGTTGGTAAGCCGGGCGAGCCTCGTAGGCGGCCATCAGACAACGCTCCTCCAGGGCGGCGCGAACCTCTTCGGGCATGGCGTGGATCGGCCGTTTCAGTCGCGACATGTTGCTCGGGGTCATCGTTCTAAGGTGCTCCGTACGTTGGCCTTGCGAAAGGCCGAGACTCTGAAAAGGGGCGGCGGCGCCTTGCAGGCTCGGATCGTCCAGCTACTTCGAAAGATAACCCCAGCTGAAGTGCAAGCCGATGTCCGGGGTATTGTCGTAGGCCAAAAGGTTTTCGGTCAGTCCAAGGCCAAAGACTCCGATGGGCGTGGCCCGCTTGACCGCCAGGGTCATCTGGACCTCCAGCTCCGAGATCGCCGAATCGAAGAGATCGCTGAAGGCGTGCTCCGCCGCAAAGCCTTGCAAGGAGACGCGGGTCTTGCCACGGCTGCCCAGGGGGAGTATCCAACTGATGGTCAGGGAAGGTAGGAGCGGCGGGTCGACTTCGCTCTGTGCAAACTCCTCCGCCTGAACGACGGACAGGTTGAAGAGAAAGGCGCTCTTGCGCAGCCGAGCCTGGGCCGTCAGCATCAGCCCCACATCCAATCCGCCCGAAGTCAAAAGATCGCTGTCATCGTCGCTGAACGGTATCTTGACCCCACCGCCCAGGTTGAATTGCCATCGCCCCTTGCTTCCCAAGTAGTACCGAAAGTAAAGACTCGGATCGCTGGCCCCTCCTGCTGGAGGACCGTCCACAATCGCTAGACCATCACCGTCCCGGCCGATGACAATCTGGAATTCGTGGTCACGGACAAAGCTCCGCCCCTGCTGGCCGTAGCCGAAGGAATTGTGAAAGTCGAAGATCGTTCCGTCCAGGTCTCCACCCGCAAATTCGATCAGCAGCACGCCGACTCCGATATCAAATCGATCGGTGATGCCGTAGTGCACCATCAGCTCGGCGAATTGAAACTCACCGTCGATGTAGAAACCTTGACCAGCGGGCAGACCCAAGATGAAATTCCGATCGGCGGCGTCCAGCCTACGTCGTGTACCACCCCGAGTAGCGGCGAGGTACTCCTCGACCGCTGCGCTGACTTGAAAGTTGTTGACCACCGAGTATTGCGCTTCGATGGCCCACTTTCCCTTGCCCAAGGGGGCAGCCGGCTGCGGCGCAAAATTCAACAGCGCATAACTCGGCAACGTGAAGTCGCGGATCCGCATCGGCGCCCCCACCGGATCGTCGTGCAGTGGGCCAGAAAAGTCGGTAGCAACGGCGGGGGACACCACCAGGATGGCACCGAGGATCAGAGTCATCGTAATGAGCCGTCGATTCGATTTCATTGGGTGCCTCCTCTGGATATCTGAGGGTCGTCCGAGCCTCTGCCTGAGGTCTACGTGACCTGGCCGCATCCAAGGATCCAGCGCCTTGGGCCCTACGCTTCCGGCAAGGTCATGATGTCTACTCACTCGGACAGCTCACTTTGATGCCTCGATTCTTTCATCCTCGACACGCCAGGGAAAGGTCAGGATCTCGATCGTGGCGCCCTCCGTCGCTGAGCACAACCTTCCTCGACACCATTTTATCCAGGCAGCGGACAGCGATCTCGCGGGTAAAATCCCGTAACACAGCGTTTGGCCGCTGCTGGGACGATAGGATGGTCAAAAGTGCCCTCGACGCCTTCAACTCGACCCGAACTTCTCCAGAAAGCACAAGCCGTGTCCTCTTATTATGATCATCATCCCCTCGTGCAACTCGAACGCCACCTGGTTTTGGCCGGATATGTCAGCAGCGATACACGCAAGATCGGCTACCAACTGGCAGCCCTCACCGGCCTCGGCGTTACCGATCTGGAGCGCACCGTCGAGCACTTCGCGGGCATGTCGGTCCCCAAGTTGATGCACACCAAGGGCGAAGCTGAATATCGGCGCCTCGAGCACCGGCACTTGCGACGTTTGTTGGACGCCAAACCCCACGCCATCATCACCCTCGGCGACGGCACCCTGATCAATCCTTCCAATCGCCAGCGGGTCCTCGACCAGGCACAGTTGGTGGTGCTCGACCTCGACCTACCCAGCTGCTACTGGCGATTGCGTCAAGGTGCCACGTCCGACATGGATCATTGGCATCCCCTTTACAGCGAAGCACTCGAACGTTTCGAGCAGGTCCGTCCGTTCCATGAGCTGCGACAACCGGGATTTGCCGAGGCCCACCAACGCATCGACTTGGGACGTCATGGACGCGGGGCGGCGGTGGATCAATTGATCAAGCTCATCGCCTGACCCGTGGTCGTCGAGCGCCAAGGCAGATCCACTGGATCGGTGCCTGCACCCTGGAGTCAGGCACCTTGGACTCAGAACAAAAATGGGGTTTCTACCCCCTCTCCTTCGCTGTAGTGGGTTGAGTATCTACTTTCAAACCCTACAAGCGGAGGTGCCTCATGTCGATCTGGTTGATCATTGGAACCGTTGGTTTGGCCGGAGCCATCGGTGGCGTGCTGAATGCGCTGATGAGCGATAACGGCTTTGTGCTTCCTCGGTCATCAGAAACCGAGGATGGCAAGATCCTGCGTCCCGGATACCTTGGCAACATCTTCATCGGTGCCATCGCGGCGGTGATCTCATGGGGGCTTTATGGTCCCTTTGCCGACTATCCCATGCTCAACGGTGGTAAACCCCCTTCCGACAAGCTTGAGCTGACCCTCGCCGCCTTCGTCGGCGCCATCCTGGTCGGTGTAGGGGGCGCCCGTTGGCTGACCAACGAAGTCGACAAGACCCTGCTGCGGGCCGCTGCCAGCCAGGCGGCAGCAGGTGGCGCCAACGTCGATATCGCGGCCAAGCTGTCGATGGCGAGCCCGGCCAGGGCATTGGAGCTGACCAGCAAACCCAGGGGCTGAGGTTTCGCCAGAATTGCTTTCCGTTGGCGGGCCGAATCCGACCCGGCCCGCATGTTTCGCCGTTGGGGTGGGCCCCCTAATGCCCCAGATCGAGGTCTAGGTCGGCTCGATGCCCATCGAGACCTATGACGATGTCTTGCCAATTCAAACCCCTCCCTTCGAGGACACGGCGCAGTCGCCGGAGGATGCTTTGGAAACGTCGATAGAGTGGACGCTCCTTTGCTCCCTGCTGCAGGGCAATGCGCCGTACCGTCCATCCCTCGCCGAAGCGCAGTCTTAGAAGGGTTTGTTCTTGTTGCGACAGATCCCCCAGGGCACCGTACAAGACATCGCTCAACTCGGCGACGGCCTGTCGACGCATCATGGCTGCGCTCGGAAGCTCCACGTGCCTACCGGCCGTCGGGGCAAGGGCAGTCGCGCCTTCGCCACCCAACTCATCGCCAGCCAACCCGTCGCCAGCCAACCCGTCGCCAGCCAGCTCGTCGATCTTCAAGCCGGCAACCTTGGCTCCCCGGCGACGCCTCGGCAACTGCGCCAGCAGCTCTTCGAGCTCGACCGCCGTGCGAGCCATGCCGGCCATCAGCATTTGTTGCAGGGCCACCGTCGGCTCCAGGCCATCGCATTCGAGGCGGCGCTCCAGCTCCACCGCCAGGCAGCCCAGACGTCGTGCCGTGGCGCTGGGCCGCCAGCGTCCCCATTCCTTGGTGCGCAGGTCGAGCAACTGCCGTTGGATGACCACGGTCAGGTAGGTGCTCCAACTCGACGCGCCCCGGAAGTTGCGCAGCACGGCATAGTCGTCTTCGATCAGCTTCAGCATCACAAGACCATAAAGCTCCTGCGCCTCCTCCGGGGTGGAGCGACGCCGCGCCGTCACTCTCTGGAGGATGCACTCGACCTCCTCCAAGTGTTGCAAAAAAAGCTCTTCGCCGAGCTGTCGAGGGTCGTGCACCGCGCCTCCTCCCTGGGCCTTGGCCCATCCCGTTGCCTGTGCTGGGCTGCTGCGTTCGAAGCTGTGTCCAGGCTAGGGAAGAAGGGTTGAGGGCGTCCTGTGATAGACCTGTGAAGAATCTTTGGAAGTTCTGAGAGACGCCCTAGCAAGGGATTTGGGCGTCCTTCGTTTGCTTCGCGGGCTCGATGCTGTGCGTCGGGTCCATCCTCGGGAGCTCGATCTGCCTTCGGGCTCGATGGCACTCTCAACCGGTATGGAGGTCAGCGATGAAGCACGGAAGAAGATCGAAGTCACACAAACGGAAGTCCGAGAAACTGAACAAGGGGTTGGATCCCAGTAAGTTTGAGATCTGCGTGCCCAAAGCGAGCACGCTATTCAGCTCGGAATGGAAAGAACCGCTCCTGTCGGAGTCAACCCTAACGAAACCGGTCGACAAGACATGGGCCAACCCATCGGTGTGGAGACAGTACGCCAATTGCCTAGTACCTGACCTCGAACTGCCTAAAGGAGCTCCTGAGTTTTGCCTCTCCTGTGACTGTATACCGGGCTGGATCTTACGCGGAGAGATGGCCATCGCCCATGCTTGCAAAGTGCATGAAAAGATTCACCGACAGGTGTTGGCCTTCGAGCAAGTGAGTGCCATCGACGTGGGGTTTGCTATATGGGAACAAAAAAGATCTTTTGGTGATTTCCTTTCCATTCGGATTCATGTCAATCAAAAGCTCCCCCCAGAGGTACTTTTCCGGCGCGGATTCACCCGCTTCGACGACCCTAAACATAGTCAAGGCCTGAGAAAGAACCGTCCAGGGGGAGGGGCTGAAGCCTTCCTCTTTCCTCCAGACCCGACCTCCGAACCGGAGGGCACTTCGTCCGCGCCCAGTATTTGCTGTTGCAAGCAATCCCCGTCCTACCTCCGGCTTCAAAAGCTCCTGGACGAAGAGAATGAGCTCACTAAGGCTGGTGAATCCGGGCGACGACTCGGCCGCTTTCCCCTCCGCGGTGTCTCGGAAAATGATCTCAGCATCTTCTGCCCAGAAGGCATTCCCGATGACTTCACCTTGGACGATGTTCGGCTCTGTATCTGTGGTGTCCCCATTGACATCATCAATGCTCAGTACAACCGGACATCGGTACGCCACCCGGGCGGTGATGCCGAGATGGGAACCTACGTCGACCCACCCCTTGGCAATCAAGAGCTCTCGTCCAGGGAACAGCTCTTGATCGCCCGTGGTCGAGTCAATCCTTTGGTGGGTGGCATCAGTGTCGGCACTATCACCGCTCAGGCGGGAACCCTGAGCACCATCGTCTGGGATCGCACCGACGGCACTCCCTGTGTGCTCAGCAATTGGCATGTGCTTGCGGGAACACCTCAAGCCAAGGTTGGCCAACCTGTATACCAGCCGGGACAATTCGACGGTGGCTCCGGCGACGACGTGGTGGCTTACCTCAAGCGCTGGCATCTTGACGAGGACGGAGACGCCGCCATCGCGGAGCTCTGTGGCAATCGAGAGTACGCCTCCGGCGAGGTTCTCGGCCTCTATCGACCGATCAGCGGCTACCTTGAGCCGAAGCTCAATATGGAGGTCCGTAAAAGCGGTCGAACAACAGCATTTACGCAGGGTTTCGTCGACGGGATCCACCTGGCCACCAATATCGACTACGGGGGTGGCGTGGTGCGCTTCTTCAAGGATCAATTCCATATTGCCCCCCTGAGGCTGGGGGAGGACGTGAGTCAGACTGGTGACTCAGGTTCGCTGGTTGTCACAAGTTTTAGACCGGCAGAGCTGTACGATGACCTAGAAACGGTTCGAGGATGGCTACTGCGAAGCGCGGGGCTGCCGTTGCAGGAAGAACTTTGCAACACAATAAAAGTCAGACTCAAGCATCATCTAGGCCCTCCAACTCCTACACCAAAACCAGCGTGTCGAAAGGCCATAAACAAAATACTCAGGGCCACCAAAAAAAAGGTCGAAGATGCATGCCTAAAAATAGAAACGGCAAGCCTTTACGATTCAATCTGCTCATATTTAAAAAGGCAATCCGCTAACTTGAATGCCAAATGCAACGAATTTTGCGAAGAAGTAACAAGACTTACCACAAAAATCGACAACCTCAGCGTTATCGCAAAAGAAGAACGAAAGCTTCGACGACTTGCCGGGCAGATTGGAAGACCCCAACTTGTTAAAAACAGATTAAGCGAGCTAAACGATCTATTCGAAGAGCTCAACGAGATTCCAGGACGTGCCGAACCTGACAAGACGCCAGACAGCGAGTCTCCCCAAGAGAACAAAGGACACGAAGTCGAGGCCAAAAGTTTTCGTATTTCAATCAGAGCCTGCCTCTATGATGGTGAGAAAGAGCGCGACGAAGTGAAATCATGCATAAAACTCTGCCAAGAGATAGAAAAAGATTTCAAAAAGTGGCAAAAGCACTGCAGAGTCTTCAATTTCGGCAAGAAATTTTTGGAATTAGTCCGGCTGACACCCGAGAACGACTTCAAAGATAGGTCGATGCACAAAATAATCAAAGATCTCAAGGAGAAGCTCCTAGAGAACGCCAAAGATCTCGAGGAGAAGCCCAAAGGAAGTGCCAGAGCCAACACAAGCTCACCCACTCATACTATGACCGAAGAGACAACCAACGAAGTCGTTAGGAATTTCCTGGAAAGCCTGGAAGGAAAGTCTCCTGATGAATACAAATGGTTCGGCGCATTGTTGAAAAATACACTCAACGAAGATTCAGACCTTCTCGGCTCTCTGATCGAGCAAACAAGTGCCTATCAACATAACAAGGACGACCACAAGAACCGCCATAAAACCCGCGCCTACTACGCCGTCGGCATGCTCTTCGCTGGCGACACACCGGGTTCACCTTTTGGCGAGTTCGCCGTAGCCTCTCCGATCTCCCGGCTAGCCGAGGAGCTCAACTTCTCCCTACGTCCGGTCTTCGAGCCACGCAGCAGCTTCCGAGAGCTGCGGGTGCGCCCGCCTCGGAGAGGCAGAGACTCGGGATCTATAGGCGGTCGACGTCGATTGGCGCCGGGCGACCAGAACGCCGATCCCCGCGGCGGCGGTCCGCAACCGGAAGTCGAGCCGTTTCAATCGGACTCCGGTAGCGGCTCGGGTGGCGGCTGAGGTTCGCCCATCGGACGTTGTAGATAGACCGGAGCTGATACCCCGTGGCCGTGCGGGGATCAGCTCCGGTTCCAGAATTCGGAGATAGCGCTGATCATGGCGATAATCTATGAACGCGGCATCATCGTAGAATTCATAGGCATCTTTGCCTCGCTCGGCCCATTGCCGAGCCAGATCGAAGAGGGTCTTTTCATCTCCCTTCAATGCATAGATCATCGCTGCATATTTCAAAATACGTGGCACATCTTCGGCTCGAGTCAACAACCCTTGAATGACCTCTTCGGCTTCTTCGTAGCGGCCCAACTTGGCCAAACACGCCGCCCTTTGCGCTTGCTGGCCCATGCTCAGCTTTGGCAAAGAATCGAAGATCTCCAAGGCCTGGAGGTAGGGTTCGTGCGCCTGCTCCCTCTGACCCTGTTCCATGTAAATATCACCTATGGCTGTGTACGGATTAGGGTTCACGACACCATCCGCCTCGTATTCCGCGATCACATCCCGGTAGAGTACGAGCGCTCCGTCCCAAATTTCACGGACGTATAGCGCATAACCCAGATTATTGCGTGCTCTTGGATCTTTGGTGATCGCGTAGTAACTCTGGAGCCTGGGTATCGCCTCTCCGAATCGTCGGCTGGTCAAGTACAGGTTTCCCAGCTCGCCGAGGGCCGTCGTTTGATCTCGATCGCGTTCCAGGACGTCTAGTAAGTCACCTTCGGCCTCTCGACGTTGCCCCTCCTTGGCGAAGAATTGGGCTCGCTTTAGACGACAACGGATAGGTCCACCACCAACCTTCATCCCCTTGGCCAAAGTCTCCATGGCACTCTCTTTGCTCCCTTGCATCCATTGTGCCTCTGCCAACCACACATACGCTAGGTCACAACTGCCGTTCAGATCACAGTGCGGTTCCCGGGCGATCGCCTTCTCCGCCAGACGCTTCCCCTCCGTCACTTTGTTCTCTTGCAACATCAGCCATGCTTCTGCCGCGTAGGCAAGGGGCGAGGTCGGGTCATTCTGTTGCGCTGCCTGAATATGGATCTGAGCATCCTCGAGATCCTCGCTATTATTGTTGTTTGAAAGGGCATAGCTCTCGGCCAAGAAAGCCGCAAACTGTGCTTGGGCCTCCACGGACCGCGGATTCAACCGCACCGCCTTTGCAAAATGATAGCGGGTCTCTTGTAGATTGGCGGGATGATTGCCGCGTAGCCACGCCCGACGACCCTGCGTGAGGTGCAGCTCCGCCTCCTGCTCCTCCTCCGACGGCTCAGCCACAGTCACAATCTCCGGCTCGGCCATCTGTCGATAGGCAATCCATCCACCCACCGTCGCCGCCAAGACCCACGTTACGGCCACAGCCAGTCGACGACCCGATCGACGCTTCCGATTGAAGGCTGGGACACTTTCGAGATCTTGCAAAGCCCCCAGGGCATCCTCAGCGCTCCGAAAACGTTGCGCCGGCTCCTTCGCCAGGATTCGGGCGACAAACCGGCACAACCGGTCCGGCAACGGCACCCCCTCCCAATCCACCAAGCCGACAACCCCCTGCGACAGAATAGATCGCAACACGGCCTGCTCATGCTCCCCAGCGAAGGGTCGACGGCCCGTCAGCAGCTCGCAGAACACCACCCCGGCGGACCATAGATCCGTCCGGCGATCGATCTCCCGCCCCTGCGCTTGCTCCGGTGATTTGTAGGCCGGCGTCCCCAAGGAGGCCCCGGTTTTGGTCAGGTCGGTGGCGCCGATCAGCTTGGCGATGCCGAAGTCGCAAATCTTCAGAATGCCGTGCTCGTCGAGCAGTAGATTGGCCGGTTTGATGTCCCGATGGACAATGCCTTGACGGTGCGCCGCCGCCAGCCCGGCCAACAACTGACGCATCCAGTCAATGGCTGTGCCCTGGGGAATCGCACCGGCTTGGAGCTGGTCTTTCAAGCTGCCACCGCTGTAGAACCCACAGACCAAGTAGCGATGCCCGCCGGAGGTCTCCCCAACCTCGTGGACGGTGGCCAGATTCGGATGATCCACCGTCGCCGCCAGCCGAGCCTCGCGTTCGAAACGCCCACAAGCCTGAGCATCGCGGGTCAGCTCCGGGGCCACGAACTTGATGGCGACGGTGCGCTCGAGCTTGTGGTCCTGCGCCTCGTAGACCACCCCCATGGCGCCCCGCCCGAGCTCTCGGCGCAGCTCGTAGTGGTCGATTCGGGCCCCCACCAGAGGTAGCGGAGCGCCTTGGGGACGCAAAATCTCGGCGACGATGCAATACCCCTTGCGGGGCACGGTCTGAATGTAAGTGGGATGACGGGCAGCATCGCCCAGGGCCTTGCGCAACTCCCAGATGGCATGGGTGATGGCGTCGTCGCCGATGTAGGGGGAATCACTCCAAACCTCTTCGACCAGCTGCTCCTTGCTGACGATCCGAGGCGCGTGGCGGGCCAGACACACCAAGACGGCCATCGAGCGGGCTTCCACTTGCGCAGACTGCTCGGAGCGTTCGAGCTCGTTGCGCTGTGGCCGGACCCACCAGTCGCCGAGCTTGAAATCCGAGGGTTCGGAACGGCTCGACCCATCTGAAAGATTATCTGAAACCATGATTGGTCCGGGTTTGCTTGGTGTGGCAGCCTACCTGCCATTGGATGTCAATATTCGGATATCAATATTCTTGAACACCCTTCCATCAGATCTTCCATTTTACACCAAACGTTTCTGCGGCCTCTCAACTCAAATCTGGCTCGATCGAGCCCCCGAGATGGACCTTCAGCATAGACGGCAGAGTTGAATAGAGACGGGACGCGTCGTCACAGCCTGCTGAAAAGCGTCTGGCACCTCGGGCCGCTGGATGCTCGAGGTGCCAGACACACTTACCCTGGGTCCTGCCAAAGCAGGCTGCGAGGTGCAGCCTCAGGAAGCAGCCCGTAGCGAAGGGCTACCCTCCGATGAAATCTCGAGCTCGTATTTCTTGCCGCTTTCCACCGTCGTAGTGATCGTGTTGGAAGGATTGCCGCTCTGAACGATACTGACCTTCAAGACATCGTCGCTCTCCTTGTAGTTGATCGAGTATCCGGCTTTTGCCGTTTGCAAGAACAAGCGACCGTCGCCCCCTGCTTCCGGAATCGTCAAGGAATTCTCGAAGGAGTAGGTGAGATTCTGCCCCACATAACAGCCGCGATAAATAGATCCGGTCTTGTCTTCGCTGTTGCTCTTGCTCAGAACGGCGGTGGTGCTCGAATCGTTGTCGACTGATTTGATCTTGATGGTTGCCATGGTTTGTCTCCTTGAGAGTGGATCGGTCGGCCGCGTCATTGCGACCGTGTATGCATTACAAACCACCGCCGTACCCGGCGTCCTCTGGGTGGTCTCAGGAAGATCTCTGGAAAGTCTCTGGAAGGTGCTCAAGCCGCCTAAGGGTCCATCAACAAAGGCCCCGAGAGACTGATAGGATGCTTCTCACCTTGCCGTCGGTAGATGATGTGACTTTCCCGGAGCCGCCTATCCCCTGATGCCGGACGCGCTGCAGATTGGCCTATGGACCTTCCACCCTCAGCTCAATCAGTTGACCGGGCCGGACGGCGATGCTCACCTGGAACCCCGGACCGCAGCGGTGCTCTCGGACTTGGCGAACCATGCTGGACAGGTGCGCAGCCGCGAAGCGTTGCTCGATGCGGTATGGGGCGACGCCTTTGTCGGCGAAGCGGTGCTCACCCATTGCATTTGGGAGCTGCGACGGGCCTTCCAAGACTCGGCACGTGAGCCCCGATATATTCAGACCATCCCCCGTCGCGGCTATCGTCTGCTGGCCAATGTCCGGCCCTTGACCGGAACTGTTCTGCGGACGCTGCTGCTGATCCAAGGTTCAAGCGCCTCGAACCCAGGGGACGGAGCTCCAGCGGCGGCTTCATCGATCGCCTATTCTCTGGAACCTCACCCAGCTCGGGTTTCCTTGGGTTGCGACATGGACCTGTTTCTTCTGGAACGACCGATCGAAGCCCTGCGACTCGTCCTCGCCATGGGACGATCCGCCGCAGGTCTCGAAAGTCCGAGTGCCAGCCAGGCCTGGCGAGCTCTCATCCACCTAGGGGAGGTGCCCGGCACTTGGCCGCTCACGGAGGGCGGCGACCCAGCAGCCGATGTGGCACCGGATATTGCGCAACATTCGATCACAAATTTGGCTAAAGGCTTGCTGGCCTTGGCACGACCGCAGCAGGTCCTGCTCACCCGTGGCGCCTTCGATCTGGCTCGCAGCGCCACCGAGGAAATCCTCGATTTCGACGACGGGTTGCGATGGTTGGCCCACGGTGCCTATGCCGTGGACGACAGCCTGTTTCCGGAGCAGGCACCCGCTGGCCCCATCGATCTGTTCGAAGTTGGTGTCGAGGGCATCGCCCCCCTGCGTCCGCCGAAAGAGGGGCCACAGGTCCGGCGCCTCACCGCCGACGGCATCATTCGCGGCTGGCGAGCCGCCCAGGGGTTGACCATCCCGTCACGGCCCCATTGGCAACTGCGACGCAAGCTCGGGGAAGGGGGGTTTGGCGAGGTCTGGCTCGGCGCCCACGAAACCACCGGTCAGCTACGGGTTTTCAAGTTTTGCTATGAAACCGAGCGATTGAGGGCTTTGCAGCGGGAGGTCACCCTCTTCCGTCTGCTGAAAGAGACCCTCGGCGATCGCCAGGACATCGTTCGCATTCTCGAATGGAACTTCGCAGAAGCCCCCTATTTTCTTGAAATCGAGCACACCGAGAGCGGCAGCTTGCCGGAATGGGCCGACCTGCGAGGCGGTCTCGATCAAGTGCCGCTGGCCTTGCGCCTGGAGATCGTCGCCCAGATGGCTGAAGCCCTGGCCGCTGCCCACTCGGTGGGCGTGCTCCACAAGGACGTCAAACCGAGCAATATTCTCATCCAGGAATTGGGTGACGACACCGTGCAGGCTCGCCTGACCGACTTCGGCATCAGCCGGATCACCGACAAAAGTTTGTTCTCCAAGGTCGGCATCACTGCCCTGGGGATCAGCGGCGTGCTGAGCACCGACGATGCATCCTCCAACAGCGGCACCCGTCTTTATCAGGCGCCGGAAGTGCTCGAAGGCAAACCGTTCACCACCCGCGGCGATATCTTCGCCCTCGGCGTGGTGCTCTACCAAGTGGTGGTAGGCGACCTGGAACGGGCCATGGCGAGTGGCTGGGAGCGCCATGTCGACGATCCCCTGTTGATCGAAACCATTGCCGCCTGCGTCGATGGATCGCCACAACGGCGTCCGTCCAGCGCCCTGGAGCTGGCCAAGGAATTACGCAGCTTGGAAGCTCGGCGTCAACAGCGCAAGGTAGAGGAGCAGACTCGCCAGGAGATCGAGGCCAATCGTCGGGCCCTTGCTGCCGGCCAGCGGCGACGCAAAACCCTGGCGACTGTGACCCTGGCAACGGTTTTTGTTCTCTTGATCGTGACCCTGCTCGCCCTGCAAGCGAATCGCCAACGACGGGCAGCGGAAGCGGCTCGGCAGGAGGCGGAATGGCGCCACCTGCAAGCCGAAGGGTTGGTCGGTTTCATGCTGGGCGATCTGCGTGACAAGCTGGAACCCTTGGGCCGCCTCGATATTCTGGACGAGGTGGGGGATCGCGCCATGGCCTATTTTGAGCAAGTGCCGGAGGAGCATTGGAGCGATGCCGAGCGCAACCGCAGATCCCTGGCGTTGCGTCAAATCGGTGAGGTGAGGATGGCACAAGGCGACCTCGCCGCGGCCCTGGATGCCTTCACCGCGGCCCTGGCCCTAGTGCCCGCCGACTCCAGCCCGATGATCGATGCAGAAGGGCCAAGGGCCGGCTTGTTGGAACGGCAAATGGAGGCATTGAGCCGCATCGGTCAAGCCAAGCGATCGGAGGGGGACCTATCGGCGGCAGAGGACGCTTTCCGCGAGTCCCTCGAGCTGTCCAAGGCCCTAGCGGAATCCACACCCGACGACAGTCGTCGGCACATCGCCCTGTGTGCCAGCTATTTCTGGGTGGGTCAGAGCCGTTTCGATCAGGGCGACTACGCCGCCGCCAAGGAGCACATGGGCGCCTATTTGGAAATCGCTGAATCCTGGGCGGCGCGGGCCCCAGAAAACGACACCTGGCAGCTGGAGCTGGCCCAGGCGACCAGCAACATGGGTTCCGTTCTGGAGAAGTCTGGAGACCTGGCAGCTGCCCTGGTGGCCTATCTTCGACGGCTGACTATTCTCCAGCGTCTGGTGGCAAAGGATCCGGGGCACACCGCCTGGCAGCTCGATCTAGCCTTGGCCCACAACACCGTGGGTGTCGCACTCGCGGCCATGGGGCGGTTGGCCGAAGCCGAGGAGCATTTCTCAGCCGACCTCGACATCAAGCGGGCCCTGGTGAGCAACGATCCGTCCAATGCGCTGTGGAGACAACGCCTCGCCACCAGCCACTATTACCTGGGTAAAATTTCTTGGCAACGGGGTCGGCTGGATGCCGCCCAAAACCACTTCAGCCACCAGCTCAGCCTGGCTAAAGACTTGGTGACCCAAGACCCACGCAATGGTCATTGGCGGCGGGAGCTCGGCATTGCCCAGACCAGCCTCGGGCAGGTTCTCTCCTGGCGAGGAGATCTGGCCTCGTCTCGGGGGCAGCTAGAAGAGGCCGAACGCCACTTCCTCGCCCTCCTCGACCAAAAACCCAAACATAGGGATTGGCAGCGGAGGTTGGCTAGGGCTCGCATCGCCCTGGGATACACGCTGCTCGCCCAGGGCCAAAGCACCCCAGCCTTGAACAAAATCGAGGCTACCCTGAAGACTCTGCGGCGTCTCGACCCACCCGACCTGACTTCACAGGCTGAGGCCTCCCTCTTGCGGGGACTGATCCTCCAGGCTCTCGATCGCACGGCAGAGGCGACGGTCAGCTGGCAGCAGAGTCGCGATTTGATCCGGCCCTTGGCGCAGCAGAGCGGAAGCCTAGAACACTTGGCCCTTTGGGTGCGCGTCCTGCGCCTCCTCGGCCTGGATCAAGAGGCGGCCGCCCCGTTCGCAACTCTCGAAGCCGCTGGCTATCAGGAACCACGTATTCCCCAGCTCTCAGCCCCCTGATTCGTTCTCTATCACCGGATCCACCAAGATCGTCCGGCCATCCCCGGTTTCAATTCCGAGGTTGTAGATAAAGCTACCTTTGCCAGAGGCTTCGAGATTGGTGTCCAAGACCCGAATGAAAGCCTCGTTATTCTCCTTCAGCTCGATTGGAGGCTCTCCGAATGGGCTGACCACCGGCAGCTCGAAACCATTGAAGCTCCAAGCCGCGTCCTGAGGTCGGTGAAAGTCGATCTGCCAAGAACCGGCGTTGACCTTGATGTTGGTTCGATGATCCACCCTGAACTTTGCGCTCGGCTCCAGATTGCTGGCAACGACGCTCTTCAGTTCCAGGTAGCTCTCATCTGCGGACAGATCGACTTCGATGCGAATCTTGTAATGCTCGGCCATCTCATTGCTCCCTTGGTCAGATTCATTGGGTCGGCCGCCCAACCGCGTTTCTCGTCTGAGAGCATTCCATCAGCCTTCGTCCATGCTGTCCTCTAGAAAACATCTGGACAGTGACTTCGAGCCTAGCGCTAGTATCCTTCCGAGAAAACGATGCGGGGCGGGCGCTAGCTCATCCATCGAGCTGGAGCGCCGCATTGACAAGATCTCGAACGGACTGTTGAGCGGCGGTTTCGGGTGATCGAACCTTGAGATGCCGCATCGCCTTGCCGGTACCTTCGAGCAGACCTTCGGGATCAGCGAGCTCGACGCCCCGAAAAAACCCGAAGGTAAGGTGCTTGCTATGCGCTTTGATCCAGATCACTTGTTTGTTGCGTTCGTAAACCGGCGAGCCCCACTTGATCACCTCGCGAAGGTCACGGTCCGCCCCGAGGACCAACGAGCGCAGACCGGCGGCGACCGTCGCCATGGGTTCGGGGATGTTGGAAAAATACGAGTCGGGGGTCAGTTCTTTAGCCATGTCGTCTCGATCCTCCTCGAGTCGGTGAGCGAATCCATTTATTGGTTGGGCTGCTGTCGCTGCTCGGCAGCCCCGGACTCATTGGGGGCGTCGGGTAAACGAGCCGCCACTTCCATAGCCACATCAAGGGCTGGCGAGCGCCATGGATCAGCGACCGGCTCGGAGGCCTCGGAGTCGTCCAAGGTATCGAGAACGGCGGGCAACTTCTGGTCGTAGATCGGTGGGATGCCCCGCTGTAGGAAGAAGCTCACCAGCACCGCCTTGAGACCGTTGAATCCTCTCTGCGCAACCTCCAGCCGAGTGCCTTCGGAGACTGGCTCCAAGGAAAAAGAGATCACCGTATCGATCGGCCCACCGGTCCAGGTGTAGGACAAAAACCTGGGAGCTTCGATAGCCAGCACTTGGCAGTCGACAATGCCGTCGAAGCCGGGAGCGGGATCGGTCTTGAACTGGAATCGGTGGCCGACACGGGGCTCGAAGTCGTTCTCCATCAGCCATCTAGCGAGGGCCTTCGAATCGGTCAGCGCCCGCCAAACGCGCTCCGGGGGATGGTTGTAAATACGAGTAAAAACAAGATCTCGGCTAAACATCGGTTTCCCCTAAAAAGTCGTCGAGGGCATCTAGCTTCTGCTGCCAAAACCTCTCGTAGTGAGCGACCCAATCGTAGATCTCGAGCAACGGTTTGCAATTCAAGCGATAGCGCCTCAAGCGCCCGTCTTTTTGAACCTGGACTAGGCGGGAATCGCGAAGAATCCGCAAATGTTGAGAGATGGCGGACTGGGTCATCGCAAACCGTGCGACGAGATCTCCCACGGTCATCTCCCCTTCACGGAGATGATCGAGAATCGCACGCCGCGACGGATCAGAGATGGCGCGGAAGACATCGACGGTGCTGTTCATGGCGGTGACTATATATTAGCAACTGCTAATGCGTCAAGCGCACTCCATGCCGCAAGATCCCGGGCGGATGCCAACGCAGGTACCCTTCGAGGAGAACAGGACCCTCTCGAGAGCTTTTCGAATAGGTGAGTGGCACCTGGTCGATCAGCACTTATTAGACCGATATATCTCATTAAATAATCTTTCCATGACGGGTTCCCTAGAGCTCTCTCGCATTAGAGAGTGTCCGGCGGTCGATAGCCAAGAGCAGCCGGACCTGTCGACCCCAGGGAGGCCGGTGGACCGCCGATCGCACTCTCGATCCTCCTACCTCCAATACCTTCAACAACACGTTCCAGGGAGATTCATCATGACTCCAGCTCACATAGATAGGAATCCTTGCGTCTTGAAGACATGCCCCACAGCATCACGTTCCAATACTTTAATCAATACTTTAATCAGTGCTTTAACCAATACAGCCAGTACCTTGAGTAGACGGAAGGCCGTAGGGACGGCAAGACGTGGGCGAATGTTCGCCGTTGTCTTCTGTTCCATCGTACTGCTGTTGATCCTCGGCACCGAGGTGAGCCCGGCCTTTGCGACCGTCCAGGAAGTTCTCCAAGGAGCCCCAGATCACAGCCCCTTGGCACCCCATGTCATTCTCCCACCGAGCCTCACGGCAGCCCAGCTCAACTGGCCCCTCGACTGCTCGCTATGGCCCGACGACGCGCCGAACGAAGGTTATCTAGCTTCCATCTTTGGCCACCGCATCTCCAGTGGTGACACCGACTTCCACCGCGGCGCGGACTACCGCTGCCGAACCGACGGACGCACTTGCTGTCAGGTCAAGGACCAAGATGGCAACGTCATTTCCTCCTATTGCGACCAGAAGGTTTGCAATGCTGGCGACATCGAAATTCCCGCTCCCATCCGTGCTTTGGTGGGTGGTGACGTCAAAAGTGTCGGTAATGGCACGGGCAACAACAACCTGGTCATCGAAACCAAGCTTCAGGCTCCCGAGGTCATCCAGATGGGAACGACCACCTGCGACAAACTCTTCATCTGGTACCAACACATGCGCTCTCCATTCGCTCAGCCCTGGGATGCTCAGGATGGCAATCCCTTCGACTCTGTGGCTCAAAATGAAGTGCTCGGTTGGCAAGGAAACTCAGGAGCCAATTCCGTTCATCTGCATCTTTCGGTCAGGGCTTGCAATAACAGCCGTCTAAAAGCAACGTCTCCACCGGGCTATGCCGATCCCGAAATCAATCCCTTTCAATTGCTCGGTACTGACGACGGCATCGCTCCCACCATCATGGCTCTGGAAAAGGAAATCGATGGCAGCGATCTGATCGTCACAGTACAGATTGCGACCGTCGACCCGGATTTCGATCAGCTGGAGATTGCCATCTATGATGGCGATCAGAACCAAACCACCGTACGTCGACTGGGATACAACAGCCGGATCGGCATCGACGTTATCAACGATATTGATTCCAGCACCCTTCTGCCCTCGGATCTCTCGGAGCTGACGACGATTGTCGAGCCGGATCCTCCGGAACCGTCTTCGGGTTTCACTCTCGAGGCCCGTTTTCCCAACATCGGCCTGGTACAGCACCCCCAGTCGCGGGTCCAGATCAAGGTGGCCGATGTCTTCGGTAATACGTCCATCAAGGAGTTGCCTATCTTTGCCCCGACGGCCCTCAGCTCGGCTGTCTTACACCTCGATTCCCAGGTCGGCCTCTCCCTTGATGGCTCTGGGCAAGTGCAGAGCTGGGCCGATCTAAGCGGCCACGGTCACGATGCGCTCCAGGCCAACGCAGCTCAGCGTCCAACACCCACCTATGACGGTGTCCACTTTGATATCGACGATGCCATGTGCATTCCCCATGCGGCGGATCTCAATCCAGCTAACTTCACAGTGTTCGCCGTCTTCGAGTCGTCCCTGGAACGCAACTATGCTGGGCTGCTGACCACCCTGACCCACGGCTCCCGCCATGGTTGGAATCTCGCCTTGCGATCACCCAGCCTCCAGCTGGATACCTTCGCCACCTCGTTGCAAGGCAACGGCACATCCAATTACCAGGGCAATGCTGGCTCGATCGAGCTCGACACCACCTACCTGCTGAGTATGGATCATGGCAATCCCGGTACAAATCTGAAGGTAGACCACAGCGCCCCCGGCTCCGGGCTCGGCCAGCAGCTCATTTCCTACGAAGCCAACACCCAGCTTTGTTTGAATGACTTCTACGTCGACGTCACTTCGTCCGCCCTACGCAGCGAAGCCAAGTTCAAGGAGGTGCTCTTGTTCGACTCTAAACTATCAACAACCGAGGCTACGGACATCGCCACCTATCTGATGGACAAATGGGGCATCACCGCCCCGTAATACAGCCGGTAGCTCTACAGGCAGTATCTCAATCATTCGAAATGTCCCAAGCACGACCCGATGTGGCGAAGCCCATCGGGTCGTCGCTCTTTTTGGGCCCCTTCGGAGGTCACCGGCGTTGCATCACCGCAGCACGCCATTGCACGGTTGCAACGTCCGGTCTCTTCGACTCTCCATCCAACGCCGGATTTTTCCTCGGGGTGACCGATGGGCTAGCAGCCCCTGAACGAGTGCCTGGCACTCCACCCCGGGCACTCCACCGCATCAGTGCCTGGCCCCATGGCAGCGGCACCCATTGCATCACCCATGACACCTGGCACCTCATTTGCTCTAGGAGTCCACACCGACCGACTCAACGGCCGGCATGAACCCAGGAGCCAACCATGCAACACCAAGCCACAGCGCCTCAATCCCCCCGCAAGAGTCTGCTCTTCAAGGCCCTCATCGGCAACGCCATGTTCTCGACCTTGAGCGGGCTCGAAATGCTCTTTTTCCCCGAAACCATGGCTCGCTTCATCGGTTTCAGCGCCCCAGGGCAGTTACGTCAGCTTGGCCTCTCACTGCTCCTTTTCGCTGCGACGGTGGTCTTTGCTGCGACCCGACGCCCCATCCGTCTCTGGGCCGCGGGCCTGATCTCAGCCTTGGACATCCTCTGGGTGGTGGGCACCGTAGCCCTGCTCCTCACCCGTCCCGACCTGTTCAACACGGCCGGGATCATCTCCGCAGCGTTGGTCGCTCTGGCAGTGGCAGACTTCGCCATCTTTCAGATCATCGGCATCCGACGCTTGACGAACGACGGCCATCGGCGGCACGATGGCACCGAGACGACTCCCTTGGCCACCGCCGCATCGCGCTAAGTACGCCTCGACGAAGGGCCATCCGATGGAACCCAGCAAGCCACTCAGCCAGTCCCAACTCCGCTATCGCCTGGCCCCCACATTGGGTCTGGTGGGGGGCGGCTTGCTCGGGTTTGTCGACGCCATCTACTTCTCCTCCATCGACCTCTCCGCCCAACTCGGAGGGCAGCAGGTCAATCCCGTGGTGGTGCTCGGTTTCACCCTGACCCTTGCCCTCTTCGGCTACATTCTGGGGCGTCTGGTGGTGGCCAGAGCCCAAGCCCAAGCCGACCGTCGAACCATCGCCGCCCAGCACGATGCCCTGAGGCAATCACAGCAGGCCCTGGTGCAGCAGGAGAAGCTCGCTGCCCTCGGCCGTTTGGTCGCCTCCATCGCCCATGAGCTGCGCAATCCCCTCGGGGTCATCCGCTCGGCGACGGGGCTTCTGCAAGAATCCACCCGCCAAGGCGCGGCTCCCCAAGGCATGCCCAAGCTGCGACGAGCCGCCCAGTTGGTGACCGAAGAAGTCGACCACATGAATGCCACCATCACCGCCCTCCTGGCCTTCGCCCGGCCGACGGCCCTGGAACGGCAGGAGGTGAACCTCGATCACATGCTCGACCGAGCGCTACACCTGACGGAAGCCCAGGCCCGACCCGGTATCGAGGTCGAGCGTTCGGTGGCCGGCTCCCCAGGGACGGTGGTGGGCGATGCAAATCTTCTCACCCAGTTGCTGGCCGGGCTCCTCGACAACGCCTGTGCGGCGACCAACGGCCAGGGCCGCATCGAAGTGCGGGCGGTTCCCGGGCCCACCGAGATGCGCATCGAAGTTGCCGACGACGGCCCGGGCATCGACGCTGAAGCAGCGCTGCGGGTCTTCGAGCCCTTCTACACTACAAAGGCCAGCGGCACCGGGCTCGGCCTGGCCTTGGCCCACCACATCGCCGACGCCCATGGCGGGCGCCTGGAGGTGATCGAAGGCGCCGGCACTGGACCGGAGGGGCGCGGCGCCTGCCTGCGCTTGAGCCTACCCAGAGAGGAACCCACCGACCCATGAAACACCCAATCGCCGTGCTCGACGACGAAAAGCGCATGCTCGAGGTGGTCGCCATGGTTCTTGGAGAGCGCTACGGTGTAACCACTTTCGCACGCCCCGAAGGCTTTCTCGAAGCGCTTGCCAAGCAACACTTCGACATCTTGATCACCGATCTCAAGATGCCCGGCCTCTCAGGCCTGGAGGTGCTCCAACGGGCCCGACAGCTCGATCCCGAGCTACAAGTCATCTTGATGACCGCCCATGCCTCGATTCCGACGGCGGTGAAGGCCATGCAACAAGGGGCCTTTGACTTCATCGAAAAGCCCTTCGACAACGATGTCCTGCGCAACCTGGTGCAACGGGCTTTGGACATGTCGCAGCTACGACGGCAGAATCGCTACCTGAGGTCGGAGGTGTCGTCCCAGTATCGGCCGGAAAGCATCGTTGCCGAGAGCCCTGCCATGCAACAGGTCTTAGAGCTAGTGCGCAAGGTGGCACGCAGCCGCAGCACCGTGTTGATCACCGGCGAAAGCGGCAGCGGTAAGGAGATCATCGCCCGCGCTCTGCACTTCTACAGCAACCGACTCGATGGCCCTTTTGTGGCGGTCAACAGCAAGGCGATCGCCGACAGTCTCGTCGAGTCGGAGCTCTTCGGCCATGAACGGGGGGCCTTCACCGGTGCCCACCGAGCCCGCCCCGGCCTCTTCGAAAGGGCCGACGGTGGCACCCTCTTCCTAGACGAGATCGGAGAGATTTCAGGAGATTTCCAAACCAAGCTGTTGCGGGTGCTCGAAACCAAGGAAGTAAGACGGGTCGGCGGAGAGCGGACCATAGGGGTGGATGTACGGGTGGTGGCCGCCACCAACCGCGACCTCAAGGCCGAGGTGGCGAGCGGCAACTTCCGCCAGGATCTCTACTTTCGCTTGCAAGTCGTCCCCATGGCGTTGCCGCCACTGCGCCAGCGACCGCAGGATGTGCTGCCCTTGGCTCAGCACTTCCTGCAACAGATGCGGGCCGGGGAGCCTAGGAGACCCGCCCCGCTCGGATTCACCTCGGAGGCGGAGCAACGGCTGTTGTCCCACCCTTGGCCGGGCAATGTCCGCGAGCTCGAGAACGCCGTCGAGCGGGGCACGCTGCTCGCCGAAGGCGATCACATCGACCAGGACGATCTGCTCCTCGACACAGCGGAGTCCTCACCTGCCAGCGCCCATACAACGCTCAAAGCGGTCATGGACGCCGCCGCCGCGACCCACATTCGTCAAGTCCTGGCGCAAGTGAACGGCTCGCGAACCGAGACCGCGGAACGCCTCGGCATCGAGCGCACAACCCTCTATCGCCTGATGCGACGACTCGACATCGAATAATTCCCGGTCGGCGGCGCACCTCGAATACCAGCGTATATTTGAAAAGGTGTACTAAGTATACCTTTTCCGGAAATACGGTGACGTATCGAGAGCCCCGAGGCGCCGCGTCCGCTAGGCTTGCGAGCGAGGCATAGTGGGGCTCTGTTGCAGCGAGCGTAACGCCGCGGACGTGGATGC
>JAJCXR010000042.1 GCA_029263315.1 Acidobacteriota bacterium
TACCCAGGGTTGCGCTCCGCTTACCCTGGGCTGATGGATGCAACCTCTTCGAGGTAAAAACTCTTCTGGTTTCGATCATTGACCTGCCCTTTACCTCGATTGCTTCGCCTGTCTCTCGATTCTTCCATTAAGCCGCAGAACGCTTACAGCTGAGCGACCAGGAAAGGCAGCGAAGCGGGCTTTCCTGGTCCGCTCTAGCGTCTGGTTCGGCGGCCTCTCTGTCAAAGCCGCTCGATCACTCGGAAGAAACTTGACTGCTCAAGCGCAAATCAAAGGGCAATTCGCACCCGGCGCAGTCCAGATGGGGTAGCAGCAGACGTTGATCTTGTCTAACTTATAGGTACACCAAGAGCTATCAAAGTGCGCACAGTCCAAAACGACGTTGGTCTGCGGCATCATAGGCCTCTGTGGCGCGGTCAACCATTCCAATTCAATGCCAAGCCTCTGCAAGACAGTAGGTGTTCCATCTGTCTGGGTGGCGATGGTGGCATAAGATGCCGCCGGGCTCTCTTCAGCGAAAGCTGCTGCGGAGAGAAAGGTGGCGATGAGCAATGTGATTAGGGTCAAAACGAGTTTGGTTCTGTGCATGGCTTCTCCTCCAGTGGCTGTCAAACTATCAATGGTCGTCGGTTAGGTGGCTTGCGCGAAGCGCACCAGTACGCACTGCTTTCCTGGTGATGTCGCCTGTACATGCAGCCATGTACATCAGGGACAGCAGGATAGGTCTTTATAGGTGTTTTGTTGTTCGGACTTGGCTATTTCTTTCTGATAACCCTCCTGTGCTGGTTTTGGTTTAGACATGGCCGCCTCCAGCGAAATCTGTGCTAGCAAGATTTGCCGAGCGAACGCGACAACAATAGTGGTTTTTGCAGAAGACGACCTCCGCTGAGGACACGAGGGTCCCTACAGGCCGCCGAACACAGAGGGTTCTATCCGACGTCCAGCCACAATTCTCGATCCGCCTCAGACTCTCCATGGTCGTTGGATAGAACCTAGGTTGGACGAAACCGGGACCGAACTCACACAGCGTTTGCTATTTGAAGATTGCTTGGCTGACCGCCATCGGTCAAGCCGACTCGCAGCTGCGAGAGGGCTGGCAATATCATCGTCATCGACGACCTCCCAGGTCTTCAAAACTCACTGAACTTGGCTCAGCGAGGTCCAGGTTGATAAGTTTACCCAGAGAGTATACCAAATCTCCGTCGAGAAGACGCAATTCGACTGTGCTGTTTTCGGTGACAGCCTCTTCGGTCTCAGCTGAGAGGTGCTACAAGCCGTTTCTAGGGTGGTGCTCTGGTGCCAGGCCCGACTTGGGACTCGGGCACCGCGGCCAGGGTTTCGATGGCGACCAGCAGGCCTTGCTCGCAGACCTTGCGGCGCGGCCGCCATGGATCCACTTCTTTGGCGTCCTCTGGATCTGATGGCACCACGCCGTCTGACGGCAAAGGCACTTCCAGCAACCTCCGACAGGTCTCCAAGTTCTTCGCACGATGGCGATTCGCCAGCAGGCCGTAAGAGCGGATCCGTTGGAAGCCTTGGAGTTGCAGATCGCCACCCGATGTGTGTACCGCGCCAGATACTCCAGGACTCGTTCAACACCTTAGAATCGAAGAGCGCCCGCCCACCACTGCCCCACCGCCGCGGCCCACCAAAAACAAGAGCCCCCTGAAGCTCAGGGGGCTCTTGCGGGCCGGACGACTCCAGCCCCTACGGACGATCAGCAGCTCGGCACTTTCCGAGCCGCTGCCGGTTCACGACTCAGTTGTCGCAGATGGACACATCGTCGATACCGCACTCGACGATATCGCCGGGGCCGGCACCATCCGAGCATTGGACCCGCAACTTGACGTTGGAGCCCGCCGGGATGCTGCTGGTGGACGCCGTCGTCCAGGAGGCCACCGTCCGGCTGTCGCCGACGGAGGTCAGGGTATTCCAGGACGAACCGCCGTTGAGCGAGTACTCGAGGCGGAAGAAGTCACCGGCGGCGTCGTCGCCGGTGTCCCGCTGGCCGTGGAAGTACGACACCGACAGGGTGGAGGCATTGCTGACACTCCAGGTCGGCGAGGTGGTGATGCAGTTGCCGCCGTCGACATCCGCATTGCCAGCGCTGCTGTTGGTGGCGGTGAACCAGGAACCGGTGCCCGTTGCCGAACCCGCCGGTTGGGTCACCACGGTGCTGGTCTGCTGCGTCGGATTGGCCCGTACGAAGGAGCCGGTCGAGCAGGTGCTGGCGCCGTCATTGGTCCAGCCACCGTTGCCACTCTCGAAACCCTCATCGACGGTGCAGGTTCCGCCACCGGTGCCCTCGTAGATCCGCACACAGCTGAAGCTGCCGTTGGAGCCGCTGCCGGAGTCCTGATCATTGGTGAAGACCAGGCGTCGGCTGCCGGTGTAGCTCTGCCCCACCGGAATGCTGAACGATTGGGTACCGCTGCCGCTGTACTTCGGGTTGTAGTCGATTTTGCCGACGCCGGTCCAGTTCTGGCTGCCCCAGAATTGGAAGTGGGCCGCTTCATCGTTCAAGGTGTCATCGGCGTCGAAGCCGATGGCGTGAATCTCACCCTGGGAAGTCGAGGAGTAATCGAACTCGATGATCGTATTCGGGGTGATGGTGAAGTTCTGGGTCGAGCGCACCCAGGTATTGTTCGACAGGGTCAGGGTATCGCCACCGTTGGCCACCGAGGTGGTGTTGGAGGCGTTTTGGTTCGAGTACGAGGTCAACGCAAAGCTGTTGAAGTCGATGGAACCGGCCGGGCAATCGGACGGCGGCGGCGGTCCATCACAGGAAGCGGGAACGTTGAAACCGTTGGTGGCCGTGGTGCTGTTGGAACCGCCGGTGGAGGCGTTGGTACCCAAGCCGTAGGCGGCAAAGGCTTCCCAGATCAGGCAGACATCGGCTCCACCGTAGTTGTCGGTGGCGGCTTGGATGATCCCGTCGCGATTGTTGATGAAGGTCGGGGAGCAAGCGGTGTTCTTCAGACCTTCATTGACGTACAACATGGCGCGCTGGTTGCCGGCCCCGCCGTTGGCGTTGTAGAGATCGGCGCTGAAACCGTGCGCATCGACCAGGGCCCAGTAGACTTCCCAGATGGCCTGCGCCCAGCGGGAGCCCATACCGTGGGGAATACCGGCGCCACCGATCGACGAATAGGTCCAGTTGTTGATCGCCTGGTTGGTGCTGTAGGGCAAGTCGCGGATGGTACCGCCCACCGCCGCCTCATTGAAGAGGTAGGCGCCGATGCCGCGGGAGTCGGTGCCCGCATCGCCAACTTCCCCCGTGTAGGCGAGGCCGAGCCAATCGGACCAACCCTCACCGGCCTGCTGGCTGTTGTTGAGGCAGCTGGAGTTGCCGGGGCCGCCGACCTGACGGATCGAGATGCCATGGCCGTACTCGTGAATGATGACGCCGTTGTCGTAGTCACCGTCGCGGGATGGGGTGGCCCGGTTACAGGTGTACATCTGCATGCGCGGGTTGCCACCGTCGGTGGGGGTCGAAAAGTTGGCGTTGCAGTTGCCGCCACCGTCCTGGGCATCGGCGTTCACCGAATCGCTACCGGAGCCACCATTGCCGAAGTTGTTCTCTTGGAAGTTGCCGCCCGCTTCGTCGAAGCCGTATTGGTACTGCACATCGTGAATGATGTTGTTCCAGTAGAAGAGGTTGGCGGTCGCCGCCGGAATCGAGGCGGACGGAGCGCTGCTCAGATTGATCGCGAAGTCGCAGGTGGTGCCTGAGCACTGGGGATTGGAGTCGCAGCCATTGTTGGAGTTGGTATCGGGGCAAGCGTGCACGTTGTTGCCGTCCATCGAGCCGCCGGTGAACCAACCACTGGGGGATGCGGTGCCGTTCTCAGGATTGACCTCGAGGCTGCGGGCATCGGAAGGCGGCAAGGGGCTGGTGTGAATGGGGCTCTCGACGGGCTGCTCGTAGACCCGGTAGCTGCCGGCGTTGGTCCAATCGAAACGATTCCACACCTCACCGCTGTGGGCATCGATGTTGATGTCGTAGTAGTGGTTGGAGTCGAGGGTCTGGATCTGGAAATTCCACACCAAACGCACGTCGCCGGCCCGGATCGGCAACCACATGAGCCGTGCGTCGATGGGCTCGAGGGAGAGACCCTCACCAGCGATGCGGGTTTGTTGTCCCGTTCCGAGGCCCTTGTCGAGAACCTGAGGCATGGCCTTCAGCTCGACCCCCAAGTGCAACGCAGCCGAGGCGACGGCTTCCTCAGCCGCCAGGGTCGGGGCAGGGGCGTTGACCGAAGCGGCCAGATTGGGAACGAAGGCGTTGTTGACGCTGATCAGCCGACCGTCGCGGTTGATATTGACGTGCAACTGCGCGTTGTAAACCGGCAAGCCCTGGTGGGTCTGACGCAAATACAGGTGGGTAGCACCGGTGACCTTGGTGAAGACGTTGTCCGTGACCTCGAAATTCTCCAGGTCGGCCAAGCCGATACCAAAGGCCTCGACCCGCTCCTTGACGTAGTTGAGAGCCGTCTCAACGGGATCCGTCGACGCCATCAAGCCATCGGTGAGGTAGCCGGTCTGATTGTAGACGGACCGTGTGACACCGGTGGTTTCGTCGAAGGTAACGCCCAACTCGGGTACCTCGGCACGCAGGCGATCCAGGGCCCGCTGCTGCAGTGGGTTGGCGGCGACCTCGGCGAAGCTTGCATTGTGTGCGACGCGGGCATCGTAGTTGCGGGGGGCCTCGACCTTTTCAGGGTCCGAAACCAAGGCCCATGACGACCCTGCGATAAGCAGGGTCGCACTGGCCAGCGCGACGACGCGACGGCGCGATGTTGTCAGAGACGGGTGGAGCATGTGTAACCTCCTCAGGGGGTGTTGAATGTCAGGGTGAGCTTCGACGGAGCCGCTGCCAAGCGTCCGGCCAAGGCGGAGCCATGAACGCCTGTCGGCGTGCCACAGCATCCATCCATCAAAACTCTTTCCCTGCGTTGACACCCTCTAGTACAGCAAATCCGATGCCAAGCTGACGAACAGGCTCCAGATCACTAGAACAATTTGATTAGAGAGCTTTCTCTTTATCTCTCCATTGTCTCTTTTTTGTGAGAACCCCTACCCAGCCTCGGTTTCTCCATTGTTCTCAACTAGCATTCGCACATTCTCAATTATGAAAATGAGGCCATGCCCACCTGCTCAAGATGTACGAAAACGTACAGTCTCCGGCGTCAGATCAAATCCCCCTCAATCCACCTTTCCTACAGGGGGAGGCCAGAATGCGTATCCGACTGAGTGGAGCTAGTGCGTGTCCAGGAAACTGACGACTCGCTCAACCACCGAGGGCTGCTGAAGAATACGCCGATGCCCTAGCCCTTCCGTTGCCTGGAGCTCAGCACCCGGCCAGGCCTGGGTCAGTGCCTCCCCTTCCGCGAAGGACACTTCCCTATCCTCCCGATCGTGCACCACGAGCAATGGATGGTGCATTCGACGGGCGATGCCCAGGCTCTGCCATTCTTCGAAGGGCACCCTAAAGCGACGCTCGATACCTCGGCGCAGCCGGGGCGCGATGTGCGGCCCAAAACCCACCAGGTCTGTGAACTGCTCCGTCAGACCCACCATGTCGGTGGCCGGTGACAGGTAGACCAAACGTTGCACGTCGGGCGTGGTTTGCGGCCGAGCCAAAGCATTGGTACACGCCGAGGCCCCAAAGGAATGGGCGATGATTCCGTCGACGCCCCCTAAGCTACGAACCATGGTCCCCACCGCATCGGCCATGGCCGGCAGCGACGAGCGACTGCCACTGGACAGACCGTGGCCGGGGGCATCGTAGGCGATGACATCAAAACCCGCCTCGACCAAAGGCTGTGCCATGGCTCCCAGTTGCAAACCCCGACCGCCCCAGCCATGGACCAACAACACCCTGCGACGGCCTCCCCAGCCCCAGCGCCAAGCGGCGAGGTGGCCGCCACCGTAGAGCACGCTCATCTCCTCCGCCTCCGTCGCCCACCAGCGCTCGCGCAACGGCATCGCGCTCTTGGGGGGTCGCAGGAAAATCCTGCTCGCCACCTTGGTGGCCATGCGGGGGGCCAAATGGCTGAAACCTCGCACCAAAATACGGACTGTCGCAGCCATTTTAGAACGACCGATCGTGCTTTTCTTGAACGCTACTCTACTGTCGATGACATCGAGCATAGTGAGCCCCTTCAGGGTTTGGCGTCGCGGATCAAGCGTTCAAAAGCTTGATCAACTCGGGTTCTGGAGGTCGGATCGCGGAGGAGGCGGTGGAAATGATGATAGGCCAGGATGATGGAATAGAGCTCGTAGGCCAGCTGCCGGCAGTCCAGATCATGGCGGAAATGCCCCACTTCCACCCCGAGCTGCGCCGCCTTGGCCAGGGCTTCCAACCACGAGCGCTGAGATTCCACCAAGAGGTCCCGCAAGGGACCCGGTCGATCATCCACTTCATTGGCGGTCGAGATGAACAGACATCCTCCGGGCATCCAATCGGAACCTTCCCAACGGATCCAGTTCTCGAACAGGGCCCGGAACCGTGGCTCCCCCCTCGGCTGCCGGAAGGCCGGAGCAATGACCAGGTCGATGAAACGATCAATGGTCAGCTGTAGCACCTGCTGTTGTAGCTCGACCTTGGACGCGAAGTGGGCAAAGAGACCGCTCTTCGACATCCCCACCTCTTTGGCCATTCCGCCGATGCTCAGACCCTCTAGACCCACCAAGCTGGCCCGCGCCAGGGCGCTCTCGAGAATCAGATGGCGGGTGGTTTCTCCTTTGCTGACCATGTTGACAAATTAGCACGATCGTTCTTTTATTGTCAACACCCCTCTTGGCGGTACAAATCCGCCCCAGCGGTAAGGCACCACAGGCTGCTACGGCTCAGTTGCCACCGGAGGCAATCTCGGGCCAGCGAAGCAGCATGCCATCGGCCCAGATAATGTCCTGATCGAAGTCGGTGGCGAGAAAGGGCCCGATGGGTAGCGGCTCGGAGATATCACAAACGTCGAACACGCCGTCGCGGGCCGAGGCACAAATCATCAGCTGACGCTCGTCCGCCAGATCGGTATTGCGATAGTAGTTGAGAGCGCTTCCCCATCCGTCCTGCTCCGGCACGCTGTCCATGTAGAAAAAAGTATTGCTCGGCCTCAGATAAGAGACCATTTCCGGATAGTCGACAGCGACGAACCCTTCGGTGTTGTAGGTCTTGGCGGTCCCCGCGGACGCCGCTCCCACCTGATCCGTCAACCAAGACATCCAGGCGGTGCCGACACTATTCAACTCCGCCATTGTTTTGCGCTGCTTGGCCTTGTGGATGGCGTCGATGAGCTTGGGGATCATGATCGAAGCCACCAGCATGATGATCGCGACCACCAGCAGCAGCTCCATGAGGGAAAAACCGCGATCCCGTCGACGCATCGAAATATTAAGATCATCAAAACATTGCATAGATAGAGTCCCCTATCGTAGTGCCTGAGAAATCCAGATAGTGGCTATCGTGGGCCATCGAATCAACCACGCATCGTGTGAAATCACAACGTGTCGCGCTTTGTAATATCACAAATCCAGACCTAGGACAAGAGGCGACTGGGCTCGATCCCTTGCCGAGACGGCAGGAGATCCTCTGGGCGACACCGAGATTCGGCGTCACTCAAACCTGGTGTAGCGGCAGCCAGGCCGCCAGCTGGCGCACCGTCTCTTCGGCCTGCTCGACCATCACCATGTGGCCGCTTTCGTCGATCACCTTTCCCTTGGCGTTGGCCATCATCGACTGAATCGCCTGCACCGTCGTCGGATGCACCACACGGCTTTGCGCCCCTTGCAAGACCAGCGTCCGCAGCTGGATCTCCGGCAGCAGGAGATCCAACAGGTGCGCTTGATCGCCCCCCCGCAGCTGCTGCCAGACTTTGAGGAAGAAGATCCGGTGCTTGGCAGCCTCTTCCGCTCGGTGGGCCTTCAACGTTTCGCTCATCGGCGGTGGTCGGTGAAAGAGGAAGTTGAGAAGGTTGTCGAAACCGGTGGGGGCGGCGATCACCAGGGGGTTGAGACCGCGGGCCAAGAAAGTATCGAGCTCGGTCTCGGCGGGAACCCGCACCCCGAAGGGTTCGATGAGGGTCAAGGTCGCCACCTCGGCGGGCACACCGTAGGCGATGGCCGCGGCGATGGTGGCGCCGACGGAATGTCCGACCCAATGGGCCCGCTGGACGCCCAAGCGATGCACCAGGGCACGTAAGCTCTTGGCCTGGTGAGAGACGTCATAGGACAGATCGGGATTTTTGTCGTTCTGACCAAATCCCGGCAAGTCCGGTGCGATGACATGGGCGCCTAGTCGCAACAGGCCCTGGCTGACGGCCTCCCAGTCTTCCTTGGCACCGGCGAAGCCGTGCAGCAGGATGATGCTGGGAGAGTCGCCGGGGCTCCCCCCCTCGGCGTACCACAGCTCGAGGCTACCCACCGCCATGGACTTCAGCTGCATACCCGTGAGGGACTGCTGCAGGATCTCAGCGGTCTGTCGTTTCTTCTGCTCAGCTCGTTTGCGCAGTTTTTCCTGGCGCTCCCGCCGCTGTGCTTTGCGCTGCTCTTCGGCGGCCGCCTGATCCTGCTTGAGCCGCTTTTCCTTGATCCTGTCGAGCAAGCCGAAGCGCCGGACGACGACGATGACGATGAGCATCGCCACCAGCAGCCACCGAATCAATTCCGAATTGGTCACCAAGCCGTCCTCCCTCGACGCCGATCCACGAAACAAAAAATGTCATTTTCCCGCCGCGAGGATATCAAGCTTTGCTGCCGCAACCGAGCTGGTGAGACAAATGATCTCCTTGTTTCAATCGGCAGCAAACCACGGGTCGAGCAAAAAACCTGGCAACAGGTCGCTCACCTCCCGATCGGCAATGCCGCTCACCATGCCGCCGGCCCCCACCGCCGTCGGTAGGACCCAGGTCAGCCCTTGCTCGGTCATTTTTTTATCCCGCCCCATGAACATCGACAATCGGTCCACATCTAGGGGCGGCAACGGCGGCAGGTCACAGTTGCGCAGCAGATCGCTGAGGCGCTGCGCAGCCCCGGGCGCCAGGCCGCGTCGGGTCGCCAACCGCAAGGCGAAGAGCATGCCGTAGGCCACTGCTTCACCATGTCGCAGATGTTTGTAGTCGAGCTCCGACTCGATGGCGTGCCCCAGGGTGTGACCAAAATTGAGAATACGACGCCAGTCGCCTTCCCGGGCGTCCGCCTCGACGACACGGCATTTGGCCGCCACCGCCGACGCCACCACCGGCACGAGGGCGGCGGGATCACCGGCCAACAACGACCCCAGCTGCGTTTCGATGAGACCCAGGAGCTGGCTATCCAAGACCATGCCCTTCTTGATCGCTTCGATGAGACCGGAACGGAGCTCACCCGTCGGCAAGGTGGCGAGTAACGAGGTATCCGCTAAGACGGCCACCGGGTGATGGAACAGACCGACGCTGTTCTTGGCCGCCGGCATGTCCACCGCCGTCTTGCCGCCGACCGAGGCATCCACCTGAGCCAAAAGGGTCGTGGGCAGTTGCACGTACTCGATGCCGCGCAGGAAACAGCCGGCGACAAATCCACCCAGATCACCTACCGTGCCGCCACCGAAGGTCAACAAACGGCTGTCTCGCTTGCCACCCTCGACCAGCATTTGCTGCCACAGGTTGCCGGCATTGGCGAGGCTCTTAGCCCCTTCGCCATCCTCCACCAACAGGTCGACCCGACGCCGAGCGCCAGCGGTCAAGGCTCCCAGACGGTCTCCGTGCAGCTCGAGTATTTTTTCCGTCGACACCACAAACAGGGTGCGATCCGCCAGCCATGCCTGCCGTGCCGCCAGGGCATCCGGCCGCCGTAGCAGCTCAGCCCCCACCAAGATTTCGCTTTGCCCGGCGTCGTGGGTCAGGGTCTGTCGAAAGATTTCTGTATCGCTCATCCGCCGCTCCTAGAATGCCCGTCGCGGGACGTTTCTCCCCCGCCCCATCGACGGGCCCCCTGTCGGTTGGTGTGTTGTCAAACCGCTGGCAGCCACCACTCCTTGGCAAGCCCCGTCGCCGGCGCGACCCTAACAGAGGTTCATCTCAGGGCGCAGACCACAGCTCTTCGTAGGCGACTTCCGGCATGCCGAAGGCGAGCCGCAGCCCGGCAACCTGGGGTTGGGCAAAGCGGTAGACCTGCTCGTGAAACAGGGGCATCACCCTCGCTTCGCTCACCAGCTGTTGATCGATGCGGCGATACAGCCCATGGCGCAATGCTTGATCCGTCTCGTGACGTGCCATTTCGATCTGTCGATCGAGCCCTTCTTCACCGCAGAGCTTGCCGTAGATCCCCTCCTCTGAATGCAGCAGCGAGACAAAACAATTGGCGTCGGGATAGCCCCCCAACCACCGGGTCACCACGAGATCGACATCGCCCTGCAGCAGTAAGCACCTCATCTCCCGGGTCGTCGAAGCGACAATCTCCAGCCTCATCCCTTGGCGCTGTAGGCTCGACGATAGGGCGGCAAAGAAGGAGGCATGCTGGTCACCGTAGACACTGTTGAGAGCCAGGCGCAAGGTGAGTCCGCTGGCGGCCGGGGGACGCGGGACCGGCGGCGCGGCCCTCCCCTGAGCCAGCTCCGCCGACGCCCCCCCCCAGGTGCTCAACAGGCCGGGTGGAATGAGATGCCTTGCCCGATGCCCCAAAGACCCCAAATGGGAGGTCACCAAGGCATCGAGATCGATGAGATCCGCCACATGCCGTCGTAGGTCGGGATCCTGCAACGGACCGCGATGGCATTGGGCCACCATGAAATAGGTCGACATGCCAGGCATTTCGACATAGCGGGCCGCCAAGGCCGTATCCGAGCGCAGGGTCGCGACATCCTCTGGACGCAGATGCGAAGCCAGGGCGAGCTCTCCGTCGCGGAAGGCGGTAAAAATCTCCCGCGAAGACTTGCCGATCTCGAAGACGAGGCCGTCACACTTCGGATAACCACTGCGTCGATATTCGGTAAAAGCCCGCAGCTCGAGACGGTCGTCGGCTTGCGGGCTATGGATGCGAAAGGGACCGGTGCCGACACATCCTTGGCGCCAGTCGCCGACGAAGGACTCGGTGCCCGCCGCCACGATGGCGGTGGTGGGCAAGGCTAGGAGAGCCGGGAAAAATGCCAAGGGCTGCTCGAGCTCGAGGAGCAATTCCCGTTCGGAGAGGATTTTTAGGCCCTGCAGATGGTCGCTTCGACCCTCACGGAAGTCTTTGGCACCGCCCAACAGCGGGGCCAGGGCATCGCGGGCCGCCGCCTGGGGAGACCGCAGGAGCCGCTCCAAGGTGTAGCGCACGTCCTCGGTGGTCAGTCGACGGCCGTCGTGGAAACGCACATTGCCGGGCAAGCGGATGCGGAATCGGCGCCCCCCGTCTTCGCCGGTCACGCTCTCCGCAAGATGCGGCACCACTTTGGCGTCGGGACCCACCCGCATCAGGGTCTCGAAAACGTTGGGCACCACCTCCGCCACCTCGGCCAGGGAAGCTTGCAGAGGATCGAGGCTGTGGATCGGTGCCGCCAGGGGGAATCGCAGAATGCTGCTGCGTGCTTCGCCGGAGCCTGAAGCCGGCGCGTCCGTCTTGCTCAAGGAGCGATAGTCGACATACGGTGGGTGGCGCAGCAAACGCAATCCGCGCACCTTGGGATGGGCGATTCGGTAATCGACATCGTGGAAGAGGGGCAAGAGCAAATCCCCTTGCCTCAAGCTTCTCTCGACCCGATGATAGATCTCCTCGCGGGGCCCCGGCTGACGCTCTCGCCGGGCCTGCAGCAGCTGCTCGTCAAGCTCCGCCGAAGGCAAAAAAGCGGCCAAGTACCCAACCTCGGAATTTAGCAACAGGTGGGTATAGCCATCGGGGTCGTCATACTCCGGCGACCAGCGGCCGAGGACCAAGTCGACATCGCCGGGCTGCCGCCACCGCCGCAAGAAGCTGGTGACGCCACCGTCTTCGAGGTCCACCTCCACCCCGAGCTGCCGCCACTCTTGGATCAAAGCCTGCAGGAAGCCGTGGTAACGCTGACTGAAGATGGGATGGGCGCAGACCTTCAAACGCCAAGGCCGAGATCCCGGCACCTCCGCCAGCAGACGCTTCGCCGCTTCCAGGCCCAGGGTCTCCGTTGTTTCTTCCAGGTGCCCCAGAATGCCCGGTGGCACCAAGCTGCTGGCGGGACGGGCGAATCGACCCGCCGTGCGCCAGATCAGCTCGTCGACCTTCAGCACTCGGCTCAGGGCCCGGCGCAGCTTGGCGTGCCGGGCCAACGGCGCGTGGGTATTCCATATCATCAAGTAAATATTGCGTTGATTGGCTTCCACCATCTGGGAGCGGAAGCGGGCCTCCGACATCAAGTCGTCGAGATCGGAGGCGGTCAGATCCCCGGCCAGGTCCAGGGCTCCGGACCGCAAGCCGTGGGCCATGCCGGCGGCGTCGAGATCGGTACGGAAAGACAAACGATCCAACAGGGGCTCGGGCCCATGGTGGTGGGGATTTCGGGCAAGCTCGATGTGATCCGAGTCGACCTCGGTGAGATAAAAAGGCCCGGTGCCCAGCAGGCGACCATCGGCCAATCGGCGTACGACCGAGGTGCCGAGCCCGCAGAGCAGCACCGGGAAAATGGGCAGCGCTTCTTGCAGCCGAATGACCAGCTCGTGGGTCGACACCACCTCGATACCGCTCAACTCATCGGTTGTGCCGGTCAATAGGTCTTCAATGCCTTCGATAGCGGCGTAGGTGGTGCGTGAGCAGCCATAGGCGCTGCGTAATGCCAGGTGTTGCAACGATTCCTTGACCGTCTCAGCCTGCATCGGCGTGCCGTCCGAGAACCGGGCATCGGGATCGAGGAAAAAACGAAACGCCCGATCGTCCCCTTCGCCTTGCCAATGGCGGGCCAAAGAGGGCAAGAGATGGCCTTCGAAGTCGGGCCGTAGCAATGTTTCGAAAATATTGGCCAGGACTTCAATATCCTCGAAGGTCTCGAAGCTGCCGGGATCCAAGCTGGTGACCGGATGGGGCAAGGCGGTGACCAGCGAGCCGCCTCGACAGCCGGCCTTGGCATCCCTCTCGCCGCGCAAAACTTCCACCTCGCCCATCAGGCCCTCAGCGGCTTGGTAGTCCCCCTGGAGGTTGGCGACGGTCGCACCGAGCAGCAACAGACGACGACGCAAGGTGACCGTCTCGGGGCCGTCAAGGCCGGTCAGACCGGCCCGCACCCAGCGCTGCACCTTGTCCACTTGCCGCAGCTGCCAGGCGATCTCCGCCACCAACAGCGCCACTTCCGCCACCTCCCTCGGCGTCCCGTGGCGTTGCACCGCCGGCACCGCCCGTTCCGCCTGACGCAAAGCCGGTTGCAGCCGTCCGGCGGCTCGCAGGGCCGTAGCCTGTAACCAACGCAGCTCCCCTTCCGCTTCCTGGGTTTCTTCGAGCTCGTCGATGGAAGGGTCTTCCTCGATGAATTCCAAACCCAGGGAGGTGCCTCGAATGACGTCGTCCCAGCTGCTGGACTGCAAGGACTGTCGGGACTGCAACAGGGCATAGTGCACCGTCTTATCGGCCACATCGGCCTGCGAGAAATGATGCATCAGGGTGAGGTAGGGGGCCTCCCGTCGGTGCCGGCTCTTCTCTTCCAAGGCCAGCCCATGGCGGCGGTGCAAACCTCGGCGGCGGCGGCGCGGCAAACGATTGTAGAGGGCATCGCGGACAACCCCGGAAGCAAATCTCAAGACATCGTCTCTGGCCCGCAAATCTTCTTCCAGGAATCCCTTTTCTAGCAGGCGCTCGATGGCTGCGTCGGCCCGTTCGGTATCCCCCACCAGGTGCGCCAGATTCTCGAACTTGAAGCTGCGACCCAAGACGGAGGCCATGCCCAGGATCTCCCGGTCGGCTTCGGCCAGCCTTTCGAGCTGCGCCTCGACCAGAAGCTGGATAGTGTCCGGCAACCGGCCGCTCCTCAGCCCACCCTCGCTGCACAGCGCCAAAGCCCCCGACTGCCGAGTCCGTAATCTCCCGTCATCCTGTAGCACCCGCACCAACTCGCGCAGGAACAGCGGATTACCCTCGCTGATCTCGAAAAGATAGGCTGCCAGGCTATCGTCGATCGCCGTGCCGGTCAGGAAATGGACCGCCAACTGGCGATGTTGCTCGCCGTCCAAGGGCGGTAGAACCAGGAGGCCGCCGGACGGATCCTCCTCCAGACCGCGGGACAAGGCGTCCAGGGGATGCCGCCGGGTGACCTCTTCGCTGCGAAACGAGCCGATGATCAGCAGGGAGGCAGGGCTCAGACGCCGCGCCACATAGCGCAGCATCTCGATCGACACATCGGCCACATGTAGGTCCTCGACCAGCAGCACGAGGGGCGCCTCGGCCGCCAAGTGGCCCAAGGTCCTGGCGATGCATTCGAAGATCGCCAGCCGTCCCTCGGCGGCGCCCTCCTCGGATAGGGTGGCATTCCAACTATCGCGGACCGCCGTCGACGGCGCTTCGGCAAGGCGCCCCAAGGCGGAGATGTCTCGCAGCAGGGGGAAATAGAGCAAGAGCTCGCCCACCAGATCCCGCCACTCCGCATCTCCAGCTTCGCCATTCAACGTCGGGGTTGCTTCCGCTGAGGGATCGTCGAAGCTCACGGTGGGCATCTCACCACTGACTTGACGGAAGTAGTCCTCGATCAGCTCACAAAAACCTTGAAATGGAACGGCCCGTTCCGGCTCAGCAAAGCGGCCCCGTAGAACGCGGTGGCCACGCCGCCGGGCGAGGCTCTCCACCTCTTCCAGGAGCCGACTCTTGCCCAACCCCGCCTCGCCGCTCACCAACCAGAGCTGACAACCTTCCTTGACGGAGCGCTGCAAGGCATCGCGCAGGCGGCGCATCTCCCGTTGCCGGCCCACCAGGGGCACCTCGGCCTGGCCGCCCTCGTCACCACCTTGGCTCTTTTGCCGGCCTTGGCGAGCGCTGCCCAGACGGTGGCTGGAAAAGTGGCGCAAGGCCGCCGCCAATTCCTCCCCATGGGGTCTTTCCTTCGGCTCCTTGGCCAAACATCGGTGCACGATGGCGGCCAACGTTGGATCGATTCCGCGTGCCACCAGGGGCTCCGGCGCATCGTGCACGATGCGGTAGAGCATCGCCGCCGGAGGGCCCTTGAACGGCCGCTTGCCGGCCAGCAGCTCGTAGAGGATCGTGCCCAGGGCGTAGAGGTCGGCTTGACCGTCGATCTCCTTGGACAGCACTTGCTCGGGGCTCAGATAGGCCAGGGTACCGGGCAACTTGCCGGAGCGGGTGATGCGCGTTTCCTGGTGATCGAGGGCCAGGCCAAAGTCGGTGATCCAGGCCCGGCTCGGCGACGGCTTGCCGGGCGCATCGTCCCGGGCTGCGACCATCAGGTTGCTCGGTTTGATGTCCCGATGCACCACCCCGTGCATGGAGCTGTAGGCCAGGCCCTCGGCCACTTGCGCTGCCAGCTCGATGATCTGAGGTAACCCCAGGTCACCCTGTTCTTGATGCTGGAAGAGGGTACGACCCCGCAGCACCGGCATGACGAAGAAGAGAAAGTTTTCGTGACGGCCAAAATCGTAGATCGGGACGATGGCGGGATGATCGAGACTGGCCGCCAGTCGGGCTTCCCGCTGGAAGCGAGCGATCACCGACTCGCCTAAGCGGTCGATGGAGAGGATCTTGACCGCCACATCACGGTCGAGCCAGGGATCGTGCCCCAGATAGACCACCGCCATGCCCCCACGGCCCAAAACCGCACGCAGCTCATAGCGATTTGAAAGCCTGTGGCCGATCATGCCCTTTCTCCCCCCTTACCCGATGAGATCAAGCCTGGTGACAGGCCCTCATAGTAGCAAACCCGCGGGCTTGGAGGGGATCGACGCCGGCCCTTCTAGTGTATGCTCTCTGGCGAACCAAGTCGCCAGTGAAGGCTGAGCTGCACAATCAGCTCGACAGTGATGAGCGAGCACTTCGGCCAAGTGCTTCCACCTGGGTAGAGCGGAACCAACATGAGAGTGCTCTTCTATCGATCCGCGGCGCCTGAGCCCGAGCTGCTGTGCGCCGCGCTGAAGGATTCTCGCTACGACCTCGACACCCAGCTCGAGGTCCCGAGAGCCTTGGCCGCCTTCGTCGAGCATCACCATCCACTGGTAATCCTCGACGCCCGTATGTCTTCGAATCTAGCCATCGACCTGTGCCGTCGGCTGCGCGCCATGGCTGCCCCGACGCCTTTCATTCTCGCCCTCGTCGACGACGATCAACCGAGCCTCAACGCCCTCGTGACGGCCGGCATCGACGACTTCCTCAGCCCACAGATCAAAGCTAGGCACTTGGCGACGCGACTGCGTCTGGCCGCCGAGCGCCGACGTCGCACCACGCCGCTGCCGGATTCCGGCACAGCCGTGGCACCACCCTCGCCCGGCGAGGAACGGTTCCGCCGTCTTGTCGAGCTGTCCCCCGACATGGTGGCTTTGCATGAGGCGGGGCGGTGGGTATTCGTCAACCGCGCCACCGTCGACCTGTTGGCCGCAACCTCCTACCGCGACCTGATCGGCTCGCCGGTGGAGAGGGTGATCGTCGAAGGTGAGGGGCTGTGCGAAGATCGGAGCCGCTTGCAGAGCGGCGCAAGGGCAGACGAACCGACCCAAGTAACGGTGGAGGATGGGCGCCTGCGGCGCTTCGACGGCTGCCTCGTCGACGTGGAATTCGTCAGCCTGCCGTCCACCTACCAGGGTCGTCCGGTCACCCAAGTCATGGCCCGAGATATCAGCCCTCGCAAACAAGCGGAAGACGCCCTGAGACGCTCAGAGCAGCGCTACCGTGAGCTCTTCGAGGGCATTCCGGTGGGCGTCTATCGCCTTTCGATACGCGGCGAGCTGCGAAATTTCAACCGAGCGCTGGTCGATCTCCTGGCCTATCCGGATCGCATCCAGCTGCTCGGTCTGGGCACCACAGAGCTCTACTTCGAAGAACCGGAAGTCGAGCGTTGGCGGCGATCGATGCAACAACACGGCCGGGTCGACAAATTCGAAACCCGCATCAAGCGCTTCGACGGCGAAGTGATCTGGGTACGCTCGACGACGCAGGAAATACGCGACGCCCAAGGTCAGCTCCTCGGTTACGAGGGAACGGCGGAAGACATCAGTGATCGGAAATCCGTCGAAGAGCGGTTGATCCACGATGCCCTCCACGACGCCTTGACCGGCCTGCCCAATCGGGTCCTGTTCATGGATCGGCTGGCCCTCAGCCTAGGGCACCGGGCGCGCAATCCGACCTATCGCTGCGCCGTCCTCTTCCTCGACCTCGATCGCTTCAAGATGGTCAACGACAGTTTCGGCCACGCCACCGGCGATCTGCTCCTGCGACAGGCCAGCGGGCGCCTGCGCAGCTGTCTAAGACCGACCGACACCTTGGCACGTCTCGGCGGCGACGAGTTTGGAGTTCTCCTCGACAACGTGCACGACGCCAGCAATGCGGTGCGGGTGGCCAAGCGCATCCAGAAGGAGCTGCGGGCCCCCTTCCATCTCGAAGGGCGGGAGGTCTTCTCCAGCGCCAGCATCGGCATCGCCCTGAGCGCCGAGGGCACCGCCGAGCCGGAGGAGCTGTTGCGCGACGCCGACACCGCCATGTACCGCGCCAAACAGCGGGGACGGGCCCGCTACGCCATCTTCGACGCCGAGATGCACGAGCAAGTGCGCCTGCAGCTTCACTTGGAGACGGATTTCCGACGCGCCGTCGAAGCGGCTCAGATCGAAGTCTTCTATCAACCGATCATCGACTTGCAAAGCCTCGAGGTCGATGGCTTCGAAGCCTTGTTGCGGTGGCGTCATCCGCAGCGCGGTCTGGTGCCACCGGCGGATTTTCTGCCCCTGGCCGAGGAAACCAGTCTGATCTACCTGCTCGGACGCCAGACCCTCGACATCGCTTGCCAAGAGGCCGAGCGCTGGCGCACGGAGGGTTGGAGCCCGCGACCTCTGTTTGTCAGCGTCAATTTGTCGCCGGCCCAATTCGCCCAACCGGATCTCGTCCATCAGGTGGAGGTGGCCTTGGGGAACAGTGGCCTGGCGGCGGATTGTTTACGTTTGGAAATCAGTGAGCAGGCCACCCTGGTGCATCCGGAATTGGTGCTCGGCACCCTGCAAGCCATCAAGACCTTGGGCGTCCACCTCTGCCTCGACAACTTCGGCACCGGCTACTCCTCCCTTTCGGTGTTGCATCGTTTCCCCTTCGATAGTGTCAAGATCGATCGCTGGTGTGTGCGCGAGCTGGAACGGGATCAACGGGGTGCCGACTTGGTGGAAGGCATGCTCGGCCTGTGTCGTTGGAGACATCTCGAGACCTTGGCCCAGGGCATTGAAAAAGCCACCCAAAGCCATCGTCTAGCCACCATGCAATGCCAGCGGGGACAGGGATTCCTCTTCGCCCCGGCCTTGCCCGCCGACCAGCTACGCGCCTTTCTCGCCAGCCCCTTGGCGATGGAAGCCACGGTCGCTGAATCCTGAGCCCGAGCCGTGGTGATCTTCATTCTGCGGCGCCTCGGTCAGTTGCTACCCGTCCTCTTGGGCGTCGTGACGTTGGTCTTCTTGCTACTGCATTTCATCCCCGGCGATCCGGTGGACTTGATGCTCGGAGAGCAGGCCATGGCCACCGATCGGCAAGCCCTGCGCAGTGCCCTGGGCCTCGACCAACCCCTGTGGAAACAATACGGCAGGTACCTGTCGGGCCTGGTGCGCGGCGACCTGGGGCTCTCCGTGCACAGCCAACGATCGGTGAGCGCCGAGATCTGGAGCCGATTCCCGGCCAGCTTCGAGCTCATGGTCGGCGGTTTGGTCGTCGCTTTGGGGCTGGCTTTGCCCTTGGGCACGGCGGCGGCGCTGCGACCCCGTTCGTGGATCGACGGCGGCGCCATGGCGGTGTCGTTTCTCGGCGTCTCGATCCCTAATTTCTGGCTCGGCCCCTTGCTCATTCTCGCTTTCGCCGTACACCTGGACTGGCTTCCTGTCTCCGGACGCGGCACTTGGCAGCATTTGGTGTTGCCAGCCATCACCCTGGGCACTGCCATGGCCGCCATGTTGTCGCGCCTGGTGCGGGCTTCGCTGCTCGATGCCCTGGGGGACGACTATGTGCGTACTGCCCGCGCCAAGGGTTTGACGGCGAGCCGCGTCGTGCTCGGCCATGCCTTGCCCAACGCCTTGATCCCGGTGGTGACGGTGGTCGGTCTGCAAATCGGCGGTTTGCTCTCCGGCGCCATTATCACCGAAGCGGTATTCGCCTGGCCGGGCATCGGCTCGCTGCTGCTGGACGGGATCCAGAGCCGTGACTATCCCTTGGTGCAAGGATGCGTCCTGGTGGTGGCCTTGATCTATGTCTTGGTCAACCTGCTGACAGACATTCTCTACGCCTGGCTCGACCCGCGGGTGCGCTTGGCATGAAGGGCTCGGCCATACCGACCAAGCCATCACCTGTGGGGGGCCGGAGGCGCTGGCTCACCGCCCTGGGCCCGGCCGCCAGGGTCGGGGCACTGGGGCTGGCGCTCTTTGTTGTGGCGGCGCTGCTGGCGCCGTGGTTGGCGACCTCCGATCCGCTGGAGATCCGACTCGAAGAACAGCTACGCCCGCCGTCGGTCGACCACCCGCTGGGCCAAGACGGCAACGGCGCCGACATCCTCAGCCGCTTGCTCTTCGGGGCCCGAATTTCCCTCAGCATCGGTTTGACGGTGGTGCTCATATCGGCCTTCATCGGCATCACCGTCGGCCTGATTTCGGGCTACTACGGCGGCCCCTTGGACTCCCTGCTGATGCGCTTTGTGGACATTCTCTTAGCCTTCCCCGGCCTGCTCTTGGCGATCGCTCTCGTGGCCGTGCTGGGCCCGGCCCTGTCCAATGTGGTGCTGGCCTTGGCGGCCTTGGGATGGGTCGGTTTCGCTCGCTTGGTGCGGGGGCAAGTGATGGTCCTGAAGGAACGTCCCTTTGTCCTGGCGGCGCAGACATCCGGCGCCTCGGACGGCCGCATCCTCTTACTGCATGTGCTGCCCCATGTGCTGTCACCGGTTCTGGTACAGGCCACCTTCGGCATAGCGGGGGTGGTCCTGGCGGAGTCGTCCCTCGGCTTCCTGGGTTTGGGGGCGCCACCGGGCACCCCGAGCTGGGGGGCGATGCTCAGCGAGGGTCGCGATGTCTTGTTCATCGCCCCCCACGTCTCGATCTTTCCAGGTCTGGCCATCCTGCTCCTGGTGCTGGCGCTCAATTTTGTCGGCGATGGACTACGGGATCACCTCGACCCGCGGCGTCAAGGTCTGGGCGGAACATCCTGATGCCCGAGGTGGTTGACCCACGCGGCGACGGGACGATCTTGGCCCGCTTGCGGGGCGTCGAGATGGCTTTCCCTACCCGCGGTTGGTTGGGGGCCGAACCGCCGGTGAAGATCCTGCAGAATATCGACCTCGAGATCCGGGCGGGGGAAAGCTTGGCCCTGGTGGGGGAAAGTGGCGGCGGCAAGAGCACCCTGGCGCGCCTTCTCGTGGGTTTGCTGAAGGCCACCGCCGGCAGCGTCGAGGTGATGGGGTACGACCTGTCGCGCTTGCACCGCAACCAACGGTTGCCGTTGTATCGGCAACTCCAGATGGTCTTCCAAGACCCCAGCGGCAGCCTCGACGAACGTTGGCGAGGACGCGCCCTGTTGTCCGAGATGCGCCGTCTGCACGGCCTCGACGCCGAGGACGAGACGCTGATCCGCCTGTTGACGGAGGTCGGCCTATCCGCCGATACCCTGGAGCGATTTCCCCATCAGCTGAGCGGCGGCCAACGACAGCGCCTGGCTTTGGCCAGGGCCCTGGCCGTGGAGCCGCGGCTGTTGATCGCCGATGAGCCCGTCTCGGCCCTCGATCTCTCCACCCAGGCTCACATCCTGCGCCTGCTGCGACAGCTGCAGGCGCACCGCAACTTGACCCTGGTGCTGGTATCCCACGATCTGGAGACGGTGGCCGCCTGCTGCGACCGGGTGGCGGTCATGTACCTGGGTCGCATCGTCGAGGTCTTACCCGCCGGCCACCTGCGACGGGCTCGCCACCCATACAGCCGGGCCCTGTTGGACAGCCTGCCGTCGTCCCGGCCGTCGGAGCGGCGACTTCGACAGGCCATCGTCGGCGAAGCTCCCAGTTTTCGTCAACCACCCCCCGGTTGCCCCTTCCAACCCCGATGCGGCGTCGCCGAAGCGCGCTGCCGGCAGCAGGTCCCGGTCCTGGAAGCCGACGCTGACGGCAACCGGTTGGCGTGTCACTATCCGCTGAGCTCTTAGCCACAACCTGTCGAGTCGCTCACGGCTCGTCTGCGGCCGGAACCTGGCGGTGCAGCTCCGATTCCAGCAGACGCCCCCAAAATCGATCGTAGGGATGGACTCCCTCCGTCGGTCGGCCATCCTGCTCCAGGGGTAGGCCCCGATTGGCCCACTCGAAAATGGAGCCCTCCAGATTGCGCACCGACGAATACCCCTGGGCCTGCAGGCGCTCGGCCATCAGCGAAGAACGATAACCCACCGAGCAGTAGACGACGATGGGTTGATCTTTCGCCACCTCAGCACCGAGTTGCGGCGCCGTGAGGCTCGGGTCGAGGCGTCGGGCCCCCGGCAGGTGACTGACGGCATACTCCTCCGCCTGTCGCACATCGAGTAGGAGAGGCCGCGAAGGAGCACCCGGAGGGAGGTCTTGCAGCTCTTTGACTAGATCCTCGACGGACACCTGAGGCACCTGCGGAAAGCGTTGACGGATTTCCTGCCGGACCGTCGGCCAGTTGGCGAGACGGCGCCAGCTCTGGTACGCCCAGGTTAGGCATATCGCCAACAGTGGGACGACGATGAAGTATTTGGTCCGGCTCGCCATGCTGACATGTTATCCGGAATCGCTGGGCACGGCTCCACGTAGCGAGATGGGTCGCCGCCATGGTCGAGCTGAGACCCGATGCCGGACGAAACCTTTGCTGCTCGGTTTACATCCAATAGGACGTCTCGGACGGATCAACGGTCATTCGGGCCAAAATGGGGTAAATTGCATCTCCGCCGTCCAAGAGCTGCGCCGAAGGGCTCGTTTCCGTTTCGAGGTATGCCATGTCGACCACGACACTACTGCAGATACAGCCCAGCTCCGAATTCCCCTATCGCATCGACCGGGTTGCGGGCGAAGGCGCCATGGGCATCGTCTATCGGGCCACCGATATCAACCTGGCTCGATCTGTGGCCATCAAGATCTTGAAGACGGACAGCGACTCCCAACTGGCCGCTGGCAGTGAAACACGCCAGCGTTTCCTGCAAGAGGCCCGGGCCGCCGCCACCCTGACGCACCCCGGCGTGACGACCGTCTACCAGATCGGTCACTTGGACGACCGCCCTTTCATCGTCATGGAATGGGTCGAAGGGATCACCCTCGAGGAGGCGGTGCAACGCCAAGGGCCGCTGCACCTGGAACGGGCCATCGCCTACATGACGGATCTGCTCGAGGTGCTGGACGCAGCCCACAGCGTGGGTGTCGTCCACCGGGACATCAAACCGGCCAATTTGATGGTCATGGGCGATGGTCGCCTCAAGGTGATGGATTTCGGCATCGCCCAATTGCAAGACAGCGACCTGGTGCAGACCATGGCCGGGTCCGTCCTCGCCACCCCCAGCTTCGCGTCGCCGGAACAAATGCAAGGCTTCAAGGTGGACGGCCGCTCCGACCTGTTCTCGACGGCGGTGGTTTTCTACCACTTGCTGACCGGCTCCCTGCCCTGGAAGCGAGACAATCTGATGCAGTTCATCCAAGCCCTGTTGCAGGAGCCCCACGAACCGGTGCGATCCCATCGCCCCGAGCTGCCGATCCTCGTCGAGTCCTGGTTCAGCAGCGCCTTGGAACGGCAACGGGAAAAGCGTTTCGGCGACGCCAAAGCCATGGCCCGCAGCTTGCTCGCCCTGGTGCCAGGGAAATCCGACAGTGGCACCCGGCCCGATGGCGGCCGGGCGAGTCGTAGCTTGGCAGGGGCCCTGACTCTGCGGGAGACGGCACAGGCGCTGGCCGAGACATCGGTGCTGACGACGCCGCCCGCCACCATTTATGTGGCTGAGGACGCCCGCTCCCCATGGCAGATGTTGGCCGAGCTGCTGCGCTCTTGGCAAGAGCAAACCCCGGGCACCATGGACCGTGACGCCTTCTTGGCCAAGCTCCTGGACAAGCCGATCCACACCGCCGCCTTCGCCGGGGCGGCCCTCTTCGGCAACCACTGCCTTCTGGTGGAAGGCGGAGTCGTGCTGTCATTGATCGATGTGGAAACCGGCCAGGTCGTCGACCACGGTCAGTTGCAAGCCTCGGCGCCGGTGCGTTTGTTCTTTCTCCCCCCCGTCCACGGCGAGGGCCTGTTATTCCTGCTGGCGGGCCTGCTGAGCCCCGGCAAGACCCATCACCGAAACTTGGACTCTTTGGTGGTCAAGCTGCCGGCCTTGATCGCCAAGCTGCAAAGCGAAGGCTTCGAAGGCATCGTCGCCCTGCAGGGCTCCGAGGTTGCCGCCTACCTGCTGCTGCTGGCCGGCAAGGCCGAGCTGGCGCTGCTCTCCAACGGCTGGGCGGATGATCCCCGACAAACCGACTGGTCCCATTGGCTGGCCCATCAGTCGGTCAAGGCGCGGGTCTTCGAGTCCGGCCCTCGGCCGCCGGATTTCTGGTTCCATTACGCCTATAAAAACCGAGAAGTGGTGCTCGAGGAAGTCTTGGGCTTGCCCAAACCACAGGGTAAGGGGTCCTCCGCCATCACCTTGGTCTCCGCCTTCGACGCCTTGGATCGGGTCGACGGCCGCCTGTTTCGTCTCGACACCGGTGAGCCGGCCTGCCCACGGGAGCCCATTTGCCTTCGCGATTCGCCGGCCTTCCGGATTCTGGATTGGATGGTCGATGACCTACCGCGGCTGTTGATCGAGCGCCAGCGGGCCAAACCATGGAAATACCTTGCCGATTGGCTGCTGCAAATCCACCGGGGCAAGCTACACACCGCTCTCGAGCGTCCCGGCCAGGGGATGAGCGACCCCTTCGACGTGGTCACCGAGAACGAGCAGGGCAAGGTGCTGCATCTCGCCCAGCGTCTCGACATCCCCAGCGTCGACACCATGCAACGTTTCATCGATCGGGTCATCGCCGCCAAAGAGGCGCGGCGCAAGGGCGGCGACATCGGTGGCGTCCTGGTGATCAGCCCCAAGTTCCCCGGTGACGTGCTCGACCTCTACCGCAGTTACCTCAACCGCGGCTTCGGCAATCAGCTGCTCGGCCTCGATAAGTCCATGGGCTATGAGGGTTTTGTGAGAATGTCCGCACGGCGGGGCTTCCATCTGTTGTTGGTGGAAGAAACCTCTTCCGGCCTACAACCCCTATTCCACTATTGACCGGGGACCGCCCGCCACCATCGACTCGACAAACAGCTCTTGACCCCAGACAAAAAGCGAGATAAACCCAGGGATCGTTTTTTGTGACCTGCGATGTCAGGCTTCCGGAACCGACGGCGCTGACCCGCGAGCCAGGCGCTTCGTCACCGCCATAGCCTCAGCTGGAGACCCCGAGCATGGCCCCCAAGAGAGTCCTTTTTGTCTGCATGGGAAATATCTGTCGCTCCCCCGCCGCCGAATCCGTCTTGCAGCATTTGATACGGGACAAGGGCCTCGAAGCCGAGATTGAGGTCGATTCAGCGGGCACCGATGCCTACCACGTCGGCGAGCCGGCCGATGTCCGCATGTGCCAGGCGGCCAACCGCCGTGGCTATAGGTTGTCCAGCCTCGCCCGCCAAGTGCAGCGCCAAGATCTCGACGACTTCGATCTCATTTTGGCCATGGATCGCAGCAATCTGCGCCGTCTGCAGGGCTTGGCCGGTAGCCTGCCGAGTAACCTGGTGCTGCTCAGCAGCTACCTCGAAGCGGACGAGCCGATCGATGTTCCCGACCCCTATTATGGCGATGAGCGTGGCTTCGAAATCGTGCTCGACCTGATCGAGCAAGCCTGCCCGGCGATTCTCGACGATCTCCTGGCCCAAGAGCGTTAACTAGTTCCCGTACAGATTTACCAAACTCGGTGCCTACGGAGGCCCCTTGGAGCGAGCAAGGGGGGCCCGCCCAGGGGCGAGCGTGTTTGAGCTTGTACAGCATTGAACATCCGGTAAAGGCTTGAGCAGCAACAGTTTATGGTGCCCTCTAAGGGGCCGGCGAGCTCGGAGCCCCGGCCGAGCCCAATGGGCCTCCGCCCACCTCGGGCTATTTCTGGATGGACACTAACTAGCTCCCACACAGAAAAGGCCCAAGGGGGCGGACCAAGCGTCTAGCGTCCCACATCCGCCTCTTGAATCATCTCCTGCAGACGATCCATGCCCCGCATGACCTCGTCGATGGGCGGACCGTAGGAGAGGCGCACGTGCTGGCGAAAGCGGGATAGGTGCTGGGAACGCCGACGCCCCGGGTTGACGTCGAAGAAGACACCGGGCACACAGATCACCTGGCGCTCCAGGGCGGCGCGAAAAAACGCCATGCCGTCGGTCAATGCCAGCGGTAGGTTGCGCAAGGAGACAAAGGCGTAGAACGTAGCGTCCGGTTGCCGATCCACCTGCAAGCCAAGCTCTTGGCAGCGTTCCAACATCAATTTCCGCTTGGGTAGGAAGGCTCGACGGATGGCGGCGCTCTCGGCCTCCACTTGCCGGGCTTCCAGCAACGGGACGGCGGCCCGCTGTAGCGGCTTGGAGCCACCCCCGTCGAGGAAGGAGCCGGCGCTGGAGACGGCGCGGATGATCTGCTTCGGACCCACCGTCCAGGTGACCCGCCAACCGGGATAGCGCCAGTTCTTGGTCAAGCCGTCGAACAGCACCACCGGATCCTGCTCCACATCCTCCACATAGCGGGCGGCGCTGACCGTCGGACCGGGCTCACCGGGTCCGGGACGCCAGATGTAGTGGGAGTAGAACTCGTCGAAGAGTAGGACGCTGTCGAGCTCGCGGGCGATGCCCACCCAATCGTGCAACGCATCCCCCGACACCACCTTACCCATGGGATTGGATGGGTTCGACAGCAGGATGGCCCCGAGACCCCGTCCCATGATCTCCCGTCGCAAATCTTCGGAGGTGAAGCGATATCCCGTCTCGCGGCTCAGCAGGATGGGAATCGGCGTCACCAAGCGGAAGATATCCAAAAGCTCTTCGTAGGCCGTGTAGTCCGGCAGGAAATGCCCCAGGTTGATGCGTCCTAGGGCCGCCACCGCACGGGTCAAGGAGGCGCGGCCACCGCCGCAAATGGCGACGTTCTCGGCCGAGTACTGGGACGGCATACCCCGCCGGTAGAGTCGATTGTAGAGCCCGGCCACCGCTTCGCGCAGCTCCCAGAGACCGGGCACCGGTGCGTACTCGTGGTCGTCCGGGGCGATGACTACCGCCTCGGCCCGCGGCGGCGCTCCCGGCAGGGGCCCCGACTCCGGTTGGCCCTGACCCAGGTTGCTCCAGGAGGCATCGCCGGGACGGTAGCCCCGTTCGGTGGCCTCATTGGTGACGTAGATGACACCGGTCCGGGGGACCGAGCGAAAGGCTTGATGGGACGTCCGCCCCGCGGGAGCCGCGGTCGTTGAGATGCTCATGGGGTGATCCTCGTCAGAGATCCGCCGGGACCGTGGGGTCACTGAATGCTGTAGTTGATCGTCAGTTGGTAGTAGATGGCGGTCGGCGTGCCATCCGACGCTTTGGCCGGGCGCCAGCGATACTCACAAAAGGCTTGCAGGGACAATACATCGAGGTCCGGGTGGAGGCCTCGGAGAAGGCGTGCGCTGCGGGTTTCACCCCGGCTGTCGATCAGCACCTCACCGACCACGACCCCTTGTATCCGCTCCTTGCGAGCGCGCTCGGAGTACTGTGGCTGAGGTGCCTCGACGATCTCTGGACGAACCAACCCGTTCTGCCAATCTTCGGGCGTCGGAGCGAGGATCGAGGCATCCGGCTGAAAACCGTCGGTTCGTTGTTGGGTGGCACAGTCCAAGGTCCAGGTCTCCGTCTCCGACACCTGATCCACCGCCTCTTCCGGGGCTTCGGTGGCACCTTCGGGAATCGCCGCCGGGGGAGGTTTGGCTGAGCGCTTCTTGCGCGCCTGCACTTGCCGTACTTGCTCAGCCCGGCTGCTGCTGCGCACCGTGGGAAAGCGCTCCTCCAGGGACGCCAGCTCGATCTCTTGACCGGTCTCTCGATAGATTCGCATCAAGGCCCGAATCGCCGGTTCGTACTCACCACGGGAGAGCTCCACCGCCTGCTCGAAGGCGGCCACGGCCCGCTTCTTCTTAGCGTTGAGCCGCCGCCCGCGGATATCGAGGGCAAGGCCGATCTGGTAGTGGGCCAAGGCCGCCAACTCATCATCCTGGGCCGTCTTCAAGGCCGACTCCGCCATGGCCAGGGCTTCCTTGTGCCGATTCATGCTGTTGTAGGTCTCGGCCAAACCAAGCTGGGCTTCGCTTGTACACTGGGGAAAGCCCAGCGCCTGCTCAAAAAGCTGGACGGCCTCGGGGAAGTGCGCCCGGCGGGACTCCAACTGGCCCTCGGCCAGCAACATCTTGCACGACCGGGGGACACCTTCGGCGGCGCCAGCGACCGGAACCCACCATCCCCCGAGGAGAGCTGCGCAAACGAGAGTCGGCAAAAGGCGGCGCACCCCTAGTCAAACCCTTCTTCGAGATCGTCAACGATCAGCTCGAGATACCAATAGACAAAGAAGTCACGGAAGGATTCGGCGATTTTTGCGGAGCTGCCGGACTCGATCTCGTAGCAGACGACGGGGAACTCTCCGTTATCCGCCTTGGCGTTGGTATCGAGGCAAAGGGGCGTCTCACCGAAGGCTTGCACGACCAATAAACTCTGGGGTAAATCGTGCTTCTTGCGGTAGCTCTGGGTTACAGAGTAGGCCGACCCGGAGAGCTCGAGATAGGGATCGCCGTCGTAGATGCCGTTGACCTCGCGATCGACGAACAGCGCCGCTCCGAAACGGCTGAGAAACTCTCGATAGGTGGGGGAAACACTGAGCCCGAGGGCCTTCTCCAGCTGCTGAATATTCTCTTCGCTCGCCGGTCCCGCAAAGTCGATTTCTTCGCCCCTCGCTTCGATTCGGTTGACGAGCATCTCGATACGATCCATGAATGCTGTTGCCTTTCTCGAAAACTAGATTGCGCACTGCGAAAAGTGCACCCAATCCCAAGAGCTACGGTCACTGGGATAGGCGGCTCGACCCTCCTTTCCCAAACATTGATCGCGTCTCAGGACCAGCATCAGGATAGACCGACGACGGACCGCGCCTCCCCATCAGCCTATCCGGCCCTGGCGAAGGAGGATTGTACCCGCAGAAAGGTTATGGATGGTAGGAACCCCGAGAAGGCTATCCTAGCATCTCGAAAGACTTTGTACAGCCCCGGTGGGAGGAGAGTCGGCTACTCCGAGGCAGGTGCCAAGGCAAAGGCGATCAGGCTCTGGCCGCAGCTACCACGATCCCTCTGCAGGGCATCGAGCACGGTTTCTTCCAATCCCTCGGCGTCGAGCTCAAGGCGAAAAACCTCTAAATCCGCCGGCGGAACCCCTTCAAAACAGAGCTCACACGGGGGCTGATCCTGCCCCCCGATGCAGACCGGCGGGCCATAGGAGCGACAGGTGATGGGACGATGGGCATAGAGCCTGCAGCGCCCGGTCACGGTGTCGAGCACGGGGCAGGGTAAATCCCCGTGGCGATCTAGAAATGCCTCCACCGACGCTTCGTCATCCATCAGTTGGCCGCTCTGTGCATCTCCCGGGAAGCCATCTTCCAGCGTCCGACGGGCCGCCAGAGCCCGCGCTTCGATATCGCGGGCGACGGTGTTATCCCGTCGACGCAACTGCTCGAGGCCCCGGCGCAGACGCCAAGCTTCCAGGGCATTGATGCCAAAGGGGCCCACACAGCATTCGCTGCACCCGGGACGGCACACCAAATGCTCTCCTCCGAGGGCATAGGCCTGCGCCATCTCGGCATCCACGTGTTGTAGCAAGATGTTGTCGGCCCGTGCGAGGTCGTCGTCGTCGGGCCTTCCCTGTGAGCTCATCGGTCTTCCGCTGAGCTACGGTATTCCGGTGAGTTACGGTCTTCCGGTGACCCGAGAGCAGGGTCCGACGTGTCGGCCGAGGTCGTATCCAAGGCGACGGCCCGTAGCAGAGCACATATGGTCTTACTGTCGGGAATGCCCCCCTGCAGGGCCATCTCCACGGCCTCGGTCAAGGGCAAGGTTTCCAGGCTCAGCACCTCGTCCCGTTCGAGGGCTTGCTCGCCCACCTCGAGCTGCGTCGCTCGAAAGAGCCAAATGCGCTCGTCGCAGAAACCTGGGGTCGTCCAAATCCAACCCATGGGCTCGAGGCGGCCGGCTTTGAAGCCGGTCTCCTCTTCCAGCTCGCGGAGGGCACATACCTCGGGGGATTCTCCCGCATCGAGCTTTCCAGCCGGCACTTCCAATAACCAACCGCCCGTGGCGTGTCGATATTGTCGCACCAACAGCACTCGGCCGTTGGCGTCCACTGGCAGAACCGCGGCGGCCCCTTGGTGGCGCACGATCTCGAGGCTGCACTCCTCGCCGTTGGGCAACCGGATGCGCTCGATCTCGAGGTGCACAACCCGTCCGGGATATTCGACGTGGGAGTCCAGGACCTCGACCTCCCGGGACTGCGACCTGGACCCCTTGTCCAGCTCATCGACAGCACCGTCGCGGGTCGGGTCGCCAACAGGTTGATCCTTCAAGGGTCGCCTCCTCTTCCGGTCCAAGGAGGCGATCAGTCGCTCTCGAGACCCCGCGTCGCGTCGAGATTCTTCTTTTCGCCGCCATCGTTCGCCGCGTTGACGCTCAGCGTCAGCTCGTCGACATTGATGATGCTCTTGTCGACCAGCAGGTTGACGAGACCCCTCAGCAAGGTGCGGACCCCTTGAAAGCTCTTGCCAAAATCCGGGTCGTCGTAAACCGCGCTGGTCTCCGCCACCATCGAGGGTTCGTAGGCGCCACGGCCCCGGGGTGGCTCCATGTACTCGGAGCCACGGACTCGACCGCCGGAATGGGGAAAATTGTAGAGATCACCAAAGAACTCTCCGGGATCGACACCGATCACTTCCAAGATCAGGAGGACTTGCTCGACCCGCAGTGACTTCTGCTTGGTCAAGAGCTGGCTAATGTAGCTCCGCCCCCAGGATAGAGCTTCTTGCACCTCGAGTTGGGTGAAGCCACGTTCTCGGATCTTGTTGCGCAGAAGGGTGAGAACCCTATCCAATTCTTTTTCGGCAGATGACATGACTCCCCATCTCCTTCTCCAGAACCACTTGCCCCGCAGTTCTACTGATTTGTACGAACGGATCGCAATTCTACTGATTTGTGCAGAGGATTCAAGCGTTTTCGCAATCTTCTCCACGCCGCGAGCAAGCGCTATTCAGATCGCTTCCCTTCTGGCGTCGAGAATCACTACTTCATACAAAAGATACCTACGGCATCATCTCAGAATCACTCCAATCCTGGAAGGACATCGCGTTGGCCAGGGAAACTGCCCACTGGTCATTTCTTACGCCCCATTACCGCCATCTTATGCAATCACTTCCGCGTCGTCAAGGCCCGGCCTTTAGCAATTCACTTTCGACAAATCAAACGCCACAAACTTTCTGCATGGCGATTCAGGGCTGGGAGGTCCGCCGCCAGGAGGGCCCCAGCTGCCCGCGATTGCTCGGCAGCCACTTGAAAACGGCGCAGATACTCTGCGCGGTTGCCATATCGCTCCTCCAGCGAAGGGCGTGGATCCTCCGTCGCCCGTCGCCCGGCGGTGGAGCACTGGAAAGGCAAGAAGGCACCCCGATATTCGGCCATCTCTTGACTCGCCCCGGTCTTGGTCGAGCGCAGGTTCCAGCCGCTGTAAGTCGCCACCGGAACCATCACCTCCGGCATGGGGAGACCCGCCCGCTCATTGCCGTCGGCGTCCACCGCCGGCAGCCCAACTCCCCAGGCGAGGTCATGCGGACGCGGCGGTTGATGGTCGATGATGCCGAGCCCTTCGAAGCGTCGGCCGAAGTCGAGCGCGCGGGGCTGGTAGGGATGCTGGGGCGCCATGACTCCCGGAAGGCTGGGAAAACGCCAAGCGGCGACCGGAACGAGGGTTGAGTCTTCGAGCCGCGGATAGCGACTGGCCGGTGGAGGTTTGCCCTGCCGTACCCAATCGTCGAGGGCCACCAGCAGGGCGCGCATGGCGAACCGCGTACTGTGTGGATTGGTGGCGTATTTGGTCCCCAAGGCTTGCGGCGGAAAGGTAGCGACAAAATGTTGACTACCGGGTAGGAGATAGAGTCGCTCGTTGGCGTCGAGGGGGCTGTCCCGCTTACCGTCCGGAGAGGTGTGGGTCAACGACGCCGCACGCCCCCAATACTCGTAGGACGAATGGGTCGTCATGACCTTGGCCGGTAACTTGTCGGCCTTTCCCGAGAGGGTTCGCCAGCGGTCGTAGAGCCCTTCGCCCCCCTTCTGCGACGGGGTCCCCTGCATCGGCAAAAGCTCGCTAGGATACAAGAAACCGGAGAAGGCGTGGGACTCCCGGGACGGCTCGGCAAAACGATGGTTGAAGCTCCCCCGCCCGGCTCCGGCAACGTGAATCCACAAACCGTCGAAGACCTGGCGTTCAGCCTCGTCGACGGCGAAACCTTCATGGAGCATCTGGCGCAGCAGACGTCCGCCCTGGGAAGCGCCGAAGGCGATCACCGGTGCCGGCAGCAGGCCTGGGATCGGTTCCTTCTCCGCCTCGGCACCGTGGCGGAAAAACGAAGCCGCATCACGGATGGCCGCCAGACCAAGGCCCGCCACCCAGGATCGTCGGGCGACGTAAACCACCTCATAGATTTTGCCGACCTCGAATCCACCCTCCAGATGAACCCAGAAGGGATCAGCGACGACCTTACCCGCTCGGTCGAGGCGGGCAAATCGCCAGCGCTGCCGAGCGATGGTCTGTCGAGGCCCAAAGGGCGAGGAGCGAACGGTCAAACGGTTGCGTGGATCGCTCGGCGCACTGACGCCATAGGGCCGATGGTTGCGGTGGGCCAGCGGCATGACCGGGGCCGGATCTGAAAAAACATGATCGGAACGCAACAGACCCTCGCTGTCCTTCGTCACCTCCAGTCGCTGCAAGCTGAGGAGCTCGGGATCATAGGGTGTATCCCCTTGCCAACCTACCCACAACAACCGTAACCCCCGTTCGAGCAACAGGGGTTCCTCGAGCCCTGCAAGCTGGCCGGTCCGGCCCTGAGACGCCTGCGGCAGGGGTCCATGGAAGTGCTCGAAGAGGGTGCGGCGGCCACGATTGGGGACTTCCAGCAGGATGCTGCCTCGCAGGCGCTGCGGGTCCTTCGGCTGCAGGAGCATGAAGTCGCCGTGGAAGCGAACTTTGCCGTCGGCGCCGCGGGGGGCGAGGTCCAGATCGACGATGGCCCGATTGGCCGGATTTGCCGGATCGAGCAGGTAGTGGATCTTGCCGGTCAACTTTTCGTAAGCGCCTTGGGAGGCGAAGGATTGGCCGCCGGCCACCGCCTCCCGGCCCTCGATCTCAACCCGTTCGACCCGTGCCGCCGCCGTCCAAGCCAACGACCCGCAAATGAAAAAACAGAGCCAAAACAGCTTCAGGCGAGAAGCTCGGTTGGTGAGCGATGATCCGTCCATGATTGAGCAAGCTCCCATCAAGTCAGGCTATCACGCCCACTGGGGAGCGATGTCCCGGCGCAGGGAAGGCCCCAAACCTAATGTCCTTCAACCAGTGTCCATCCAGTTTTACCAAAATCGGTGCCAGCGGGAGGCCCTTCGAGCGAGCACGGACGGAGTGCTGTCTGAGCCGCAGGGCCATGGGAGCGGAATCAAACCTTGATATCAATGGGTTCAGATCGACACGTCAGCGTTGGGGCGAGTTTGCGTAGGCCGCGCACAGCCGAAGGGCTCCCGCCCCTCATCGTTTGTCGGACAGGAGCTAAACTGACAGTCCCTGAGCCACGCTTGGCGGCGCAGCCCAGGGAATCGGCTTGACGGGACTTGCCCGGAGGGACTCAGAGACTCACTTCGAAACGCTTCGACAACACGTCACCGGTCACCGGATCGTAGAGCGAAACCAGCAGGCGGTGCGGCTTCTGACGCAGCTTGAGCTGGGTGGTGTAGACGGCCCAGGTGCCCTCGTCCCCTCGACGGGTGATGACGACTGGAATCACCGGAATATCGGCTCGCAAACCGTCTTCGTCGGTGGCCGCCACCCGCAGCTCCACCTGGGCGCTTTGCCCTTGGGCTCCGGAAAGAAAGGTCAACCATTCGTAGGGGATCTCCAAGCTCAGGGGCAACAACACTTTCTTGTAACCGGCCTTGGCGGGCTGCCCCACTTTGACCACCAACTCGTGACCGGGAAGGGGCAAGTCGAAGAGTTGGGCGCTCTCCACCAACATGGTGACTTCGGTTTGCCGTGACAGATCGGAGAAACCGTTGCGGGCCCGTACCTTCATGCGGTCACCGCGGACCTTGACCTTCACCCGGTGCTCGCTGTCATCTTCCTGCCAACGGGGGGTGAAACCCAGCCAGTAGTAGGATTCCGTATCCTGCACGGTGCGCGACAGGGCGCTGCGGGAGGCACCATCGAGAAAAGCTTGACCGCCGGTGGAACGGGCCAAATGCAGCAAGGCATCTTCCTCGACCCACTCGCGTTCCCGTTGATAGAGCTCGGCAAACTCCGACTCCCCGACACTGGCGTACTCGGCACTGCCCCGCAAGTGATCGCGGTTGACGTTCAGGTCCACTGGGTAAAGGGTATAACCGAGGCGATTGGCGGTGTCGACCAGGGGACGGAAAAGGGCCGAAATGGGAATGCTGTCCCGCAGCGAGCCGTAGACCGGCGACCCATGGCCTTGGGATGGCCAGCCACCGGAGAGCAACAGCATCACCTTGCGGCCCTGGGGATTGGCGAATCCCCGCAGAGCCGAGCTGGCGGCGCTCACCACCCGTGCCGTCTTGAGACTGTTTTCGGTGCTGCGGAGAATGGCCTCTTGGTAGCCACCATAGCCATAGAAGCCGCTGCCGAGGTAGGCCCCCGAGCCGTAATAACCGACATTGGCGAAGCGTGAGCCACGGGGATCCCTGGAACCGAGCCGGGCCACCGAAGTGTAGTAGCGATCCTCGCTGAGCCGTTGCAGGCCATAGGCTTTGCGCTCCCTGGCCCGCTCGATGGCCGCCTCGATCTCGGCATGGGATCGGGTCCACGAGGTCAGCAGATCCACCCGCTGGCCGTCGAAGGCGACGATCGCCATGCTGTCCTCCGGGCGCATGGCATCGAGCTCCGCCGCCAGCTGACGCAAGGCGCGGTTACGATAACTGGGAACGGCGAAATAATCGTCGATGAATACCAGGTAGCGGGTCCCGACGTTGCGTCCCGGCTCGACGGAGGGCGTTGCAGGAAAAGGCTGATCGGCGGGCGCTGCCACCGCCGCCCCTCGCCGAATCTCGCTGAACATCTCGATGGGCACCTCTTCACCGTCCACCAGGAGCTGAAAATCGTCGCTGCTCAACCCTTGGACACGCTCACCTTTCTGCTCCACCACCACCTCGAGGTTGACCAGTCGGACATCCAGGACCTCGCCGAAGGTCGGAGGGCTCTCGGCGCCGACGGCGGTGGCCAAGAGGGCCATGGCCATCAGCGAGAGGATCGCCATCGCCGCCATGGCGGCTCGACCGGTCGACCTCGGGGTGAATAGTGCGGAGGGGGTGTTGGATAAAGCCATTGGAGAATCTCCCAGTCAGAGTTGCCATCCGTCAAAGTTGCCGTCCCGTCGGTCGCTCAGCCTCGACGACGGTCGAGGCGCAGCGGCTCGGCGCTTGCAACTCGCGCTTCTAGCAACACTTGTAGCAAACGCCATGCCATCGACGACGGCACGGCAGCATGGGGACTTGGAGATCCGGCGACACCGGCGGTTGAGGCATTGCCGACGGGGTCCGGACGGTGCCGTCCTAGGCTGAGGACGGCCTATCGTCACCGGATGGCGGCGCCTCGGGTTCCCCCACTTCGGCCGCCAAGGGCAACTCCAAATGGGCCGCCAAGTCGAGAAGCAGGGTGCCCGCCGCCTCGGTGATCACCGTGCCGGGACCAAAAATGGCCGCCGCCCCAGCGTCGTACAGGGCCTCGTAGTCTTGGGGAGGAATGACCCCACCGACGACGATCATGATGTCCTCACGTCCCGCCTCCGCCAGGGCCTGCCGCAGCTCCGGCACCAAGGTCAGGTGGCCGGCCGCCAGGGAGCTGGCACCGATGATGTGGACATCGTTCTCCACCGCCTGGCGGGCCGCTTCCTGCGGCGTCTGGAAGAGGGGGCCGATGTCGACATCGAATCCCAGGTCGACAAAGGCGGTGGCGATGACCTTCTGGCCCCGGTCGTGACCGTCCTGTCCCATCTTGGCCACCAGGATTCTGGGACGCCGTCCCTCGAGCTCGGCGAAGGCGGCGCTCAGCCGACGCAAACGCTCGATGTCTGCCGATGCTTCACCCATGGCTTCGCTGTAGACCCCCGATATCGATTGAATGGTCGCCCGGTGACGTCCCCAGGCCTCGACCAACGCCTGGCTGATCTCGCCCACCGTCGCCTTGGCCCGCGCCGCTTGCACCGCCAGGTGCAGCAGATTGCCCCGCCCATCGGCCGAGGTCCCATCGTTGGCTGTCGCGGTGAGGGCCTGCAGGTGACGGCGCACCGCCGATTCGTCGCGCTCCCGCCGCAGCTTTCGCAAGCGCTCCACTTGCGCCTGCCGCACCGCCCGGTTGTCGACCTTCAGCACATCGATGGGCGGATCGTTTTCGGGGCGATAGCGGTTGACCCCAACGATGGTCTGCCGTCCGGCGTCGATCAGCGCTTGCGTGCGGGCCGCCGCCTCTTCGATGCGCAGCTTGGGCAACCCACTTTCCAGAGCCTGGGCCATGCCGCCCAAAGCTTCGATCTCCTGAATGTGGGCCCAGGCCCGCTCCGCCAGCTGATGGGTCAGGCGCTCCACATGGTAACTACCACCCCACGGATCGATGACCCGACAGCTGCCGGTTTCGTGCTGCAGGTAGAGCTGGGTATTGCGGGCGATGCGGGCGCTGAAATCCGTCGGCAAGGCCAAGGCTTCGTCGAGGGAATTGGTGTGCAGGGATTGGGTATGGCCATGCACCGCCGCCATGGCTTCGACGGCGGTGCGGCTGACGTTGTTGAAGATGTCCTGCGCCGTCAAGCTCCAGCCGGAGGTCTGGCAATGGGTGCGCAGGGCCATCGACTTCGGATTCTTCGGATCGTGCTGGCGCATCAAGCGGGCCCACAGCAGACGTCCCGCCCGCAGCTTCGCCACCTCCATGAAATAGTCCATGCCGATGGCCCAAAAGAACGACAGGCGGGGCGCAAAGCGATCGATATCGAGCCCCGATGCCAGGCCGCAGCGAACGTACTCCAGACCATCGGCCAGGGTATAACCGAGCTCCAGGTCCGCCGTCGCCCCCGCTTCTTGCATGTGATAACCCGAGATGCTGATGCTGTTGAAGCGCGGCATCTTTTGCGCCGTGTACTCGAAGATATCGGCGATGATGCGCATCGATGGCCGCGGCGGATAGATGTAGGTATTGCGCACCATGAATTCTTTGAGCACATCGTTTTGGATGGTGCCCGAAAGCTTGGCCGGCTCGACCCCCTGCTCCTCGGCGGCGGCGATATAGAGGGCCATGATCGGCAGCACGGCGCCGTTCATGGTCATCGAGACACTCATCCGGTCGAGGGGGATGCCGTCGAAGAGAATACGCATGTCCTCGATCGAGTCGATGGCCACGCCGGCCATGCCCACGTCACCGCTTACCCGCGGATGATCCGAATCGTAGCCGCGGTGGGTGGCGAGATCGAAGGCGATGGACAAACCCCGCTGACCGGCCGCCAAATTACGCCGGTAGAAGGCGTTGGAGGCCTCGGCGGTGGAGAATCCGGCGTATTGGCGCACCGTCCACGGACGCTGCACGTACATGGTGGCGTAGGGACCCCGGACATAGGGCGGGTAGCCGGGCATGGTGTGCAGGTGCTCGACCCCTTGCAGGTGCCTGGCACCATAAAAAGGCTCGATGTCGATGCCGGCGGCGGTGCGCTGCCTCAAGGCCTCCGGCTCGACCCCCGCCGCCTCCAAGCGCTGCCGCCACACCGCTTCCGGGTTGTCGACGGTGGCCGACGGCAAGGCATCGAAGTCGAGACGCAAGGCCTCGTCGACCGACTTGACCCGCGGCTGGATCGAAGGATTGTCCTGGCTCATGCCCACACCCCCAGATCGGCGAGAAAGGTCTCCAGGGCAGACAGCACGTCACAGCCCTGGAACAGGAAACTATCGATGCCGGCTTGTCTCCACAGGGGTTCGGCATCTCCAGGGTTGCCGCCGAGGAAGAGCCATCCGGCGCCTGCCGCCTTGAGGGCCGACGCCAGGGGCGGTAGGAGCTCTCCGTATCGGGCGTCGGTGCCGCACAGCACGGTGCCGTCCACCCCTTGTCGGCCCAGCGCCGCCAACGCCTCGTCGACCGTCGAGCAAGGCTCCGAGCTGACACATTCGATTCCCGCCGTGGCGACGAGCTGGCGCAAGAAGCTGGCCCGCGGTCCGTGCTCCGCCAGGGGTCCGAGGTGCAGCAGCAGAAGGCGTGGCGGCCGTCCCTTGGGGTTTGCCCATTGCTCACTGGCGGAACGTAAGTCCTCGAAGGGCTGCGCTAGGCGCACGCCGTCGAGCCGGGGACAGCTCACCGGCCCGTCCCCGACCAGCAATTGGGCGACATCCGTGGCCAAGGCGCCGTCCGCCACGGCGGCCGAGATGGCGGTGATCAAACGTCCGTCGATCTCCCCACGGTGCTCCACCGCCAAGGCCAGATCTTCGAGTCGCGCCGCCGTCAAACCGGGCGGGAAACTGCTCTCATCGATCTCCACCGGTGGGGCCTCCGGCTGCCAACGGCTCGCCGGCTCCTCTGCCAAATTGGCAAACTCGCTGACCCCGACGATCTTGGTCCGCCGTAGGGCCACCTCCTGCCGCAGGGCGTCGGCCCCCTTTTTCAGACGGGCTGCGAGGCGCCCGGAGAGGAGATTCATCTCGATGCCACCGTCCTCTTCCAGTTGCTGGCAACGCTGCCAGCCGGCCCGCGCCAGGTGGTCGCTGAGGGTCTCGACATACCAACTGCCGGCGGCGGCGTCGGCGACACGTCCGAGGTGCGCCTCCTCGGCCAGAATGTGGTGCGTATTGATCGCCAATCGATGTCCCTGCTCCTCCGCTTGCCCCAAGGGGGCGTCGAAGGGCCGCACGGTGACACTCCAGGCACCGGCGACGGCGGCGGCAAAGGTCTGGGCGGTGCCCCGCAGCAGATTGCCCCGCACGTCACGGCGGGTGGCGCTGCGGTCCGAAGTGCGGGCGTGCAGGCGCATGTAGCGGGCTTGCGGGCCGACCCCGCAGGCGGCCAGGAACCGGGCCCACAGGCCACGCACCGCCCGTAACTTGGCGATCTCCAAGAAAATATCGTCACTGACCGCAAAGGCGAAGAGGATCTGGCCGGCGGCGGCGTCGGGCGCCAGCCCGGCGTCCAGAAGACGCCGAAAATAAGCCGCACCGGTGGCCAAGGCGATGGCGATCTCATCCACCGCCGTCGCTCCCGCATGATGATGGGCCACCGTCGAGACCAGCGAGGCACGGACGCCGGGCAGGTGACCATGACACCAAACGGCGGTGTCGGCCATCTGGCGCCAAGCATCGGCCATCGGCATGGCCAGGCGGCCGTCGGCGGCCAGGGCGCCCAGGGGATCGAAGCCGGCACATCCCCGCAGCTCTGACCAGGGCAGACCACGACGGCGGGCGCTCTCGAGCCACAGGGCGAGCACGATGGGCGCCGCGGCACCGGCGTCGAGCACCACCTCCAGGCCCCTTTTGTCGCCGCCGTCAGCGTCCCAAAGGGGATCGAAGTGCCGCGGTTTGACGACCCGCAGGCCCGTTCCCCCTGCCCGGGTGAGGGTGAATGAGCTGCGCGTCTGTCGATCGAAGCGCAGCCAAACAAGCTGCACCCCTTGACGACGATCCTTGGCCAAGGTGGCCGCCAGCCGATCGCGCCGTGGATCGTCGTATTCCTGGGCGATGAGCCAGGGCGCTTCGCCGCCACCCCAAGGCCGCTCACCGCCGACAAAAGGAGTGACCCCGGGCACCGACGAGGTATCAGGGACGGCGTTCTCAGCGCTGTAGAGGGGCTCGAGGCGAATGCCTTCGCGGCCGGTCGTGGTCAAGGCGGAGTCGAAGCTCCGGCCCGCCAGCTGTTCTTCCACCTGCCGACGCCAATGGTCGTAAGAAATGGGCGGCAGCTCGGGAAGAGATGCCATCGACGGAGCCTCAGTCGGGGCTCCGTCGGCTTCGCGAGGTATGTTTGGTCTCGGCACGATATCCTTCGACACAAATAACAAAACGCAGTCGTTGTCTAAACGGAGTCGTTGCATGGCAAGGACATGAGGGCGAGGGCAGCTGTCGAAGGCTCGGCTATCGAGCGCCAAGACAGCCGCCATCAGCCGACCGGCCTTGGCAATCTAACACAAGTGCCGCCGCCGTCAGCAGGACGCCAGGGGCTTCGTCGAGGGACGCGGCATCTACCCTTGAGCCGACGCCGGGGAGCCGTTAAGGTACGCTGACTGAGGCGTCACGGCCACGGCAAACCAGACCCACAAACCTCACCGCCATGAAAGTCGTTTTGCAAGATCTCATCCAAGACTATGCCTCCACTCCCCTGCCCTGGCGGCGGCTCGAGATCTGCGAGCTGGCGATCCCCCAAGTGGAGGCCTTTCGCTCCGCCATCGGCGTGCGCAACGAACGTCGGGCCCTCTATGTAAGGTGTGACGACGGCGAGGGCAACCTCGGCATCGGTGAGTGCTCCTGCCGACCGGACCCCTACTTCAGCGGCGAGTTCGTGGCCGGTGCATGGCAGGTGCTCAGCGACTTCGTGGCACCCATCTTGAAGACCGACGGCACCTTCGGCGATCTGGCCCGGGACCTGGCACGGATTCGCAACTGGCCCTTCACCTGTGCCGCGGTGCTCGACGCCGCCAGCGATTTGTTGCGCCGCCGGGGCACGCCGGATCTCCTCGACCGCTGGCCCGAGACGCCGCTGCGCAAGGTTCCCGTCGGCATTTCCCTGGGACTCTTCGAGACGCCTGAAGCCGCCGTCGAGCGGGTGCAGCGGGCGGTGGACGACGGCTATCATCGGGTCAAGCTGAAGGTCTCCCCGAGCATGGAGGTGCGCACCGTCGAGGCCATCCGTCACGCCTTTCCCGATCTCCATCTGGGATTCGACGCCAACGGTTCCTGCGCTGGCGAGGATCTGCCGTTGATCCGCCGCCTGGCGGATCTCGCACCCCGCGTCTTCGAGCAGCCCTTTGCCCCCGACCGCCTGGATCTCTGCCTCGAGCTCAAGGGGCAGCTTCCCGGGTTGCGACTTTGCCTCGACGAATCGATCACCGGCCTCGGCAGCCTATGGACGGCCCATCGTCTGGGGGCCCTGGACGAGGTCAACATCAAACCCGGACGCATCGGCGGTCCGCTGGAAACTCTCCGGGTGCTGGAGCTGTGTCATCGCCTCGAGCTGCCCGCCTGGGTGGGTGGCATGTTCGAAAGCGGCATTGGACGCCACGCCAATCTCCGTTTGGCGGCCCGCCTGCCGCGAGCCGAGGCCCACGATTTGAGCCCCTCGAAGCGCTACTTCAGCAGCGACGTCTTGGCCACCGACATCACCATGGATACCGACGGCTACGTCGATCTATCAGATCCAGCACCGCCGGTCATCGACCAAACGACCTTCGACCGCTTGACGGTGCGCCGCGCCGAGTTGCTCAATTTTCGTAGCTCCCGCTGAGACTTCGAGGTACCGAAGAGGACCCCCATGCTCGACACTCTGATTCGCCAAGCCACCGTCTTCGACGGTATCGACCCGCAACCCCAGAAACTGACAGTCGGCATCCAGGACGGCAAGATCGTCCATCTCGGGGGCGACCTGACCAACGCGGCCCGCCAAGTGGTCACTGCCCCCGGTCGCTTCCTGTGCCCCGGTTTCATCGACACCCACGCCTCCACCGGCCTCGGTTACATGTTGCCACGGGCCGGCGACAACAAGCTCTTTCAAGGGGTGACCACTGAAATCTGTGGCAACTGCGGCACTTCGTCGGGACCCATCGGCCCGCTGCTGGTGGAGACCATGGAGAGCCTGTCGGAGAGCATCGGCTTCGACTTCACCTGGCGCTCCCTCGGCCAGTGGCTGGAGCAGGTGGAAGCCTATGGCCTGCCCTTCAACGTCGGCACCTTTGTCGGCCACAGCACCCTGCGGGCGGGCTGGTGCGAAGACCACCAGCAGGTCGACAGCCGGGACATCGACGCCATGTGCAACAGGCTCGACGAAGCCTGTGCCAGCGGTGGTCTCGGGCTGTCCACCGGCCTGGTCTATGCCCCCGGTAGCTTCGCCACGACGGAGGAAATCATCCGCCTGGCGAAAGTGGCCAAATCCCACCAGGGTATTTATGTCAGTCATATCCGCGACGAGCGCCAGGATCTGGAGGCCTCCATCGAGGAGACCCTGCGCATCGGCCGGGAAGCCGATCTGCCCATCCTGGTCAGCCATTTGAAAGCCGCCGAGAAACCGAATTGGGGCAAGATTCCGCAGGTCATCGCGATGATCGAAGAGGCCCGACGCCAGGGTTTGACGATCAATTTCGAGGTCTACCCGTACACCGCCGTCTCCACCAAGTTGCGCACCTTCATTCCCAAGGCAGCTTTGGCCGGTGGCATCGAGGCCATGGTGGAGCGGCTCCAGTCGGACACCTGGCGTCAGCAGAGCATCGATTGGCTGCTCGGACGGGGGACCGATTTCGCAGCCATGATGATGATCACCGAAAGCTTTGCGGGCAGTCGAGGCCGGGACATCGCAAGCTTGGCCAGGGAGCGCCGGCAGGAGCCCGCGGCGACGGTCGTCGACCTGCTGCTGGCCGACCCCGACGCTTGGATCGTCTACCACTGCATCGACGAAGACGACATGGACGCCGCCATCCTGTGGCCCGATGCCATCGTCTGCTCCGATTCCTGGAGCCACCCGATCAACGCCCCCAACCAATTCGGCGACCCCCACCCCCGCACCTTCGGCGCCTTCACCCGCTTCCTCGAGCGCTATTCCCTCAGCCAACAGCGGCTGCCCTTCGGCGAGGCGATTCGTAAGATCACCGCCCTGCCGGCCCAATGGCTGGGCCTCGAGGATCGCGGTCGCATCGCCCTCGGCCACTGGGCGGACTTGACCTTGTTGAATCCGGAAGAGGTTCGCGAGAAGGCCACCTTCACCGACCCACGGCAATATTCCGAAGGAACCGAAAAGGTATGGGTCAACGGCACTTTGATGCTCGATCAAGGCATGATCTTGCAAGGTAAGCCCGGTCAGGTACTGCGCAGGGCCCAGCGATGATGATAAGATCCGGCGCGTCACCGCAGGATGGTTTGAAGGTTCGCGACGCCACACCGCGGGATGCGGAAGCGATCGCAGAGATCTACAACCAATCGATCCGAGCCGGTGGCGCCTGTTTAGATGAGCATCTCTACTCGGAGGCCGATATCCATCACATGATGGCCTCATTCAACGAGAGGGAAACCATCCTTGTCATCGAATCGACGGAACCCTCAGGAACCGTTGATGTCACACCATCCCGGCAGCAAATTTTGGGCTGGGGTGTCATCAAGCGCTACAGCGATCGTCGCGGCTATCGCTTCGCCTGTGAAACCGCCGTCTATTTGAAACGAAACAAGGTGGGTCTGGGCCTAGGCTCACGCCTCAAACGGCAACAGATCGAACGCTGTCGGCGGATGGGTTATCACCACATGGTGGCCAAAATTCTGTCGAGCAATACGGCGAGCATCGAATACAACCGACGCTTGGGCTACGACATCGTCGGCGTCCAGAAAGAGATCGGGTATCAGAACGGAGCATGGCAGGACATCACCATCATGCAGCTTGTGCTCGATACCCCGTTGCCCGGAGAGGCTCCGTAGTCGCGAGTCGGCAGCCCCTCTTCGACGCCGCGCCCTGGGCGCCGGCCAAGGCACCCGTTCGTTTTCCATGAATACTTCAGCCCCGAGACGATCCCTCGGCGGCGCGACGATTGTCAGGAGAAAATCCATGTCCACCGAGATGAATGCACAGATGAATCCACAGCCAAATCCACATATTCAGGCCTTGCTGAAAGAGATCGATAGCCACGATCACCTGACACCGTCGATGTGCAAACAACTGCTCCTCGACAGCCAAGTGACGGCTGAGGATTTGATGCCGTGGGCAGATTTCGATCATCCCAAGGAGGATTCCTACGGTCGCAAGATGGTCCACGACGGCGGCTTCTTCGAGCTCATGGTGATGTCCTGGGTGGATGGCGACATGGCCGCCATCCACGACCACGGATACACCCAATGGGGCGCCGTCAAGCTCTTCGGTGCCGCCGAGCACGCCATCTTCCGCAAGCAAGACGGTCAATTGACCACCCTCGAGCGCAAAGTCTTCAAATCCGGTGATGTCGTCGCCGTCGGCCACGACTTCATTCACCAGATGGGCAATGTCGGCAGGGCGCCCTACCTGACCCTGCATCTCTATGGTTGCTACGAACGGAACGGTGACGTCACCGCCGACGCCAACCTCTATGATCTCTATGAAAATCAAGTGCGGATCACCTGCGGCGGAGTCTTCTACGATCTGCCCGAAGAGGCGGTCAAGCAACGCCTGCCCGGACCCACCGCCGACTTCCCCACCACTCTGAGGGATCGCGTCGAGATGCTGAAACGCATGACCTTCGCCGCCGGTAGCCTGGAGGCCGGAGCCTTCCACAGCAACAAGGAAGACAAGCTGGCGGCCTGGCTCTTCGCCCCCGATACCTGGCAACGGGCGGAGGAGGAGATGGCCGACCGGACGGCACGGCGAGGCCTCGAAACGCAGCGCTACTTTGCCGTGCTGCGCCAGGAGCTGATCGCCGCGGCGCATTTGCAGAGCCGCCTGCTCGAAGCCGGTCTCGGCCAAGGACCGCTGGCCGACTCGGCCCAGTCGTTGGCCGAGCTGCTGCAATTGGACGAGGACTCGACCACCTTCTCCCATCTCTACCTCGAGCTCTTGGGAGAGGCATTCGCCATCGACTTCCCGGTCCTCAAGGCCGCTTGAGGGCCGGCTACGCCGCCATGACGGGCCCGCAACCCACCCTTGACACCCTGGACGGCGCATCGGCCGAGGCGAACCTCGGCCGACGCCTGCTGCGTCGTCTCGAGGCCCTCGGCGAGCAGCCCGTCGTCAAGTGGTGGGATAGCCTGGAATCTGCGGACTGGCCCACCCTGTTTCGCCTCTTGACCGTCGCCGCCGATCTGCCCTTGTTCGCCGATCATCGTCCCTTGCGCCAGCCACCCAGGGAGCTCTGGCCGCAGCTGGCCAGCGTCGCCGACGACATGCTGCGCCTGCAACGCTTGGTGCAGTGCCCCACCGTTCCCCAAGGGACGCGGCTGATGCCCTGCCTGCCAGCCGACGACGGCGAGGCCGGCCAAGAGCTGCGAGACAGCCACTGCGTCACCGTCAGCCGCCTCTTCGATCGCCAGCAGGAGCAGCAATTGGACCGCCTCGTGAACGACCTGCGGGTCACCAAGGAAGGTTCGTGGGGGGCGCTCGAGAGGAGCGAGGCGTGCGAGCTCTTCGGCCTCTTCGACACCGCCCTGGCCAGCCAGTCTTTCCGTCGGCTAACCGGCTACGAGGCGGCCCGCGACACCTACAGCTTGACCCTCTCGTTGCAGAGCTTGCAGGCGGAAGGCATCGGCTGGCACCAGGATCTCTACTGGCCCCGCGAGTGGATCGGTGAAGATGTCTTTGCGGTGCTCTACGGGCTGTCGGAGGACACCGCCGACAAGGGCGGAGCTTTTGTCTACTACGTTCCCTGGCACAACGAGATACGCGCCGTCTTCCGGCGCCACCACCAAGCGACGGTGTTGTGGAACGCCAAAGAGCCGGAAGGCCGTCTGCTGCACGCCGTCAGCCACTACCACGGTGACGATACCCGCCGTCCCCTGATCATCCTGCAATGCCTGCGCCGAACGACGACGGCGTGAGCTTCGAGCCGCCGCGATCCACCGCCGGTGGTGGCTCGGACGGCAACCCGCCCGGGGAACCTTTCCAACTGCCGGCCCCGCCTCCGATCGACAACTCGCCCGAGGTGCTCAGGCTGCGAGGTTGTTTGTCGCAAGGCGCCAGCGCTCTCCTGCTGCTCACCTCGGCGGTCCATGCCGCCACCCTCCTGTGGGCCCCCCACCTGCTGCTGGGAGAGGATGCCTCGCTCCTCGGCGGGCTCGATCAGTTGGCCTTCCAGGCCATGCTGTTGGGTTTTGCGGGGGTGCTGTGGCGACCGCTGCAGTATCGCCCCTTTCTGCTCCTCGGCAAGGCCGGCTTCTGCTTCCAGATCGCACTGGGAACCGGGGGCCAGAGCTACACCGAGGCGGGACCGCGGTGGGCCGCCATCACATTCATGGCCGTCGCCATGTGGTATTTGCTGTCCCGTTTGGGGATCGGCGTCTTGAGGCCGAGAGCCGGGGTGGACGAGCCGCCGCCGTAGCGTCGCGCCAGCCAAGGGCTGTCGATGCCACAGATCCGTGGCGTCCCACTGCGTTATAGTAAGCGTAACTCAGGATCCGTGCGGTGCCTACACCCCGCGCCATTGAATCACGCCATCCCCCACTATGATGCTGGCAGCAGCCGACGCCCATGACAACTTCCCGACAACCCTCCAAACACATCAGCACTGACGAATCGTCCACCGAAACCAGAGTGCAGAGGAACCAGCCGCTGAGTGTGCCAGCAGCTGAAAAGGCATTCCTCAGCGCCGACGCCGACTTTGTCGCCAAGGTCATCCACCGCCTCGGCGTCAAGATACCGGTGGCCACCGACGGGCGCTACCTCGACCTCGGTGAAGTCGGCAGCGGCGGCATGGGCCAAGTCCGACGGGCCGTCGACCGCAGTCTGCAACGGGAGGTGGCGATCAAACGACTCGACGAAGACAAAATCCTCGGTCCCGAGTCGCTACATCGCTTTATCGGAGAAGCCCGGGTGACCGGTCGCCTCGATCATCCCAATATCGTCCCCATCCACGAGCTGGCCCTCGACAACAACGGCCAGTTCTACTTTTCCATGAAGCTGGTGCAGGGCGAGAATCTAGAAGATTTGCTGCGGCAGGCGGGGGACGATCGGTTGCAAGCGGATCAACTGAGCAAATGGCTGGTGGTCATGCTCAAGGTCTGCGACGCCATCGCCTTCGCCCACGATCGCCAGGTCATCCATCGGGACATCAAACCCAGCAACATCATGGTGGGCTCGTTCGGTCAGGTCTACATCATGGATTGGGGGCTGTCGCGGGTCCAGTCCGGCTCGGCCAAGCCCGCGGCCAGCCAGACGTCGGACGACGTCACCCTGCTCGACTTCGATGTGCCCGGAGCGGTCATGGGAACACCGGCCTACATGGCCCCGGAGCAAGTGGAGGGGGCCCACGACCGCATCGATGAACGGACGGACGTCTTTGCTCTCGGTGCGACGATTTACCACATCATCACCGGTCGGCCGCCGTTCGCCGGCAAGAACTACTACACCCTGCTGATGGAAGCCTTGGAGTGCCAACCGATGGCGCCTGAGGCGGTGGTGGGTACGGACCGCGTTCCGGCGGAGCTCTGCCGTATCACCGCCAAGGCCATGTCGCGGCTACCCGAGGACCGCTACCCCACCGTCGCCGCCCTGCGGGACGATGTGGAACGACTGCTGCGCGGCGTTTGGCACCTGCCCACCGAAACCTTCACCGGCGGTCAAGATATCGTCTGTGAAGGGCAAGACGGCCACTGCGCCTACATCCTGAGCCAGGGCCGCTGCCGGGTCAGCAAGCTGCTCAACGGTGAGCAAGTGGAGCTGCGCCAGCTCGGGCCCGGTGATGTCTTCGGCGAGATGGCCATCTTCTCCGCCTCCACCCGCACCGCCACCGTCACCGCCTTGGAGGACGTCGAGGTGCACGTCGTCACCCGGGAAGCCCTGTCCTCTGGCCTGTCTTTGGAGACCTGGGCAGGTCGCTTCGTACGGGTTCTGGCGGATCGCTTCTGCGAGGTGGAAGACCGCCTTCGGCAGGCGGAAGCGGTGCTCCGCGAGCACGGCCTCGCGCTACCGCCAACGGATTGATCGGAGACCTCGGTTGTTCCTTCGCCCCGGTTCGGCAGGTTCACCGCGGCAGATTATTGGGTCGGTAGAAAGCTGTAACCGATGCCCCGCTGGGTGATCAAATAGTAGGGATTACTCTTGGTAGGCTCGATCTTCTGCCGCAGCCTGTGCACATGAACCCGCAGGGTGTCTTCGAAGACCTCGTCGAGGGGCCAGAGACGGCTCAGCAAGTACTCGGTGGTCACCGTGCGGCGGGCTGAGCGGATCAGAATGTGCAGCAACTTCGACTCGGTGGGGGTCAAGGAGACGGAGCGCTCGCCGATCAGCGCGGTCTTGTCGGCAAAATTGATCGCCAGGCGATCATCGATCACCGTCAGGGTATCCAGGCGGAAGGCGAAATCGCCCATGCGCCGCATCACCCTCTTGACCCGCGCCGCCAAGACCTTGGGGTTGAAGGGTTTGGTGACGTAGTCTTCGGCCACCTCCTCGATCGCTTTGACCACCGTCGACTCTTCGTTGACGGCCGTCAACATGATCACCGGAAGGTCCGAGTATTTCTGCACCTTACGGGCAAATTCGATACCGTCGGTGCCGGGCATCCGAATGTCCACCACCGCCAGATGGGGCAAGCCGTCGCGGGCGATGAGATTGAAGGCTTGCGTCGCAGAATTGGCGGTGGAAACATCGAAGCCTTCCTCCTCCAAGGTCATGCGTACCACCGTGGCGATATCCATATCGTCATCCACCACCAGGATCCGGCGGGCGTCTTCAGCGCTCTTCAAGATCTAGCCACCCCACTTCGCACTGCATGCGAGCTTTTGCCTACCAACTTCGAATGCGTCCTGTCGGGACAACATTCCCGAGGCAGGCGATTGAAAAGATACATCGATATCGTGAAGTATACTCAATCATCAGGCTATATGACCAGTCATAGACGACGCTCTGTGGCGTTGCCGCCGAAGAGTCGCCGGCAAACCTCCGACAGATTCCTGCATTCGGCTGCCACCAGCGGTTAGAATTCCCCTCATTCTCCAGAAGTTTTCCACCGGTGACCAGAATGCGCCTCCAATCCACACCTCTCCACATTTCCCGTCATGCAAGGGCGCTCGGCGACGGCCTCGGCCTGCTGCCCTGCATCATCCTGTTCGTCGTCCTCGGGGGGGCCCTGGGTTGCCGAGATCCGGAGCAGGGGCCCGAGCCCACCGTCACCCATGACCTACTGGCCGAGCTGGCGGACGGTGAGCTGATCAGCGAGATCCGCGGTTTGGACTTCGGCACCACCCAAAGCCGTCCCTTTCTGCACCGGGGCTTCTCCAGAGATCACTTCGAGCGGCGCTTGCAGCGTCCCTACGTCTGGGGTGTGGGCGAGGGATCGGAGATTTCGCTGCCGATGCTGCGGCGACGCGACGCCGAGCTGGTCTTGGAGCTGCGGCCTCTGCAGGTCCAAGACGCGCCGCCTCAAAACGTCGAGGTCAGCTTCAACGGTTCTCCCCTGGGTCGAATCGAGTTGGGCCCCCACCTCGGCAGTTATCGTGTGACGGTGCCCGCCTCGACTCAAGTCTTGGGCAACAACTCCCTGAGTTTTCGCTACGCCTGGAACCGGCGACCCAGCCAGGTGGGCGGCGCGGCGACGGATCACCGTCAGCTGGCGGTGGCCTTTTTCAGCCTGCGCTGGAGCCGACCCAGTCCGGCGGTGGCGGCCAAGCCGCAGATCGACATCGCCGCCGGCCGGGTCTTCTTGCCCCAAGGCATACGGTTGGATCTTTACCTCGCCCTCGAGGGTTCGTCCAGCCTGACAGCTGAGCAGTGGTCTTTCCGCGGCGATTCCAGCCGGCTGCGCCTGAGCTTGCAGGAGGAAGGGCAGAATGAGGCCCAGACGGTGGCAGATCTCGACGCGCCGCCGCCCGACGGCACCCTGGCCTTGCCGGGTGAGGGCCGACGCCTCGTCCGTCTGAGCCTGGAAAGTCTGTCCCGGGAAGGCATACCCCAGGCCCTCGATCCAGACCTGGGCATCGTCTGGCAGCGGCCGCAGCTCGAAAACACCGTCGAGGTGCCGTCGGCTGGCGGCCCAGCGGCTGGCGACCCAGCGGCTGGCGGCCCAGCGGCTGGCGGCCCAGCGGCTGACGGCCCACCGGCTGACGGGCCACCGGCCGACAGCGATTCGGTTGCCGCTACCCCCGCCGCGGCCCAGACGCCGACAGCGAACCCGACGCCACACTTGATCCTCTACATGATCGACACCCTGCGGGCGGACCACCTGGGAGCTTACGGTTACGGACGGACCACCTCGCCCCACTTCGATGCCCTGGCGAGCCAGTCCCTACTCTTCGAGCAGGCCATCGCCCAATCGTCGTGGACCCGGTCGTCCGTCGCTTCCCTGTTCACCGGGCTGTGGCCCCTGGCCCACGGCACCAACCTGCGAGACCATGTCTTGCCCGAGGACGCCGTCGTCCTGGCGGAGCTGCTGCGCCAGAGGGGTTACCGCACCGCCGCCTTCTTGGCCAATCCCAACGTCAGCGAGCTGTTTGGTTTCGCCCAGGGCTTCGACCATGTCCGGGACTACGGCGCCGAAGATGTCGACGCCGTGGTGATCAATGAACACGTAGCCGCCTGGCTCGACGATCAGCAACCCGAGACGCCGCTGTTTCTCTATATTCACACCATCGACCCCCACTCCCCCTACGATCCTCCGTCCCCCTACCGTGAGAGATTTGCTCCCCTGGTGGCGGCGGACGTGGCCTGGACGCCCAATCGCCTGCCGCGGTCGGTGCGCCGCCGCCGCAGCGCCGCATCGGCGGAGCAAATGGCGGAAATGGTCGGCCTCTACGACGCCGAGATCGCCTACGCCGACGCCGCCTTGGGCGAGCTTCGGCAAATGCTCGAGGGGCGACAGCTGTTCGACAACAGCCTGCTGGTCGTCGTCTCGGACCACGGCGAGGAGTTCCTAGAGCACGGCTACCTGGAGCACGGCAAGAACCTGTTCGTCGAGTCCTTGCACATTCCCCTGTTGATCAAACCGGCCGGCCGGCCAGGTGTCGACTTCCAACCCCGGCGCATCGGCGATCCGGTCCAACACATCGATCTGCTGCCCACCTTGGGCCGTCAACTGGGGCTGCCGCCGGATAGTGCCTGGCAAGGGCGCGATCTTTCGTCCCTCTGGCAGTCGACGGGTCAGCTCAAAAAGACTCCGATCTTTTCTTATTTGCACTTGGACGGAGCGCCGCGCATCGGCTTACGGCGGGGCGATTGGAAGGTCATCCAGCGGCTGCAAGCAGATCAACTCGTCGAGCCCCATCTCTACCACTTGCCCAGCGACCCCGGGGAACAAAAGGATCTGGCGACCAGCCGTCCCATCCGTCTCGGTTACCTGTCGCGGCTGTTGCGCCAACGTTTGAGCTCCCCTGAGGGACGTCTAGAAGCTGGCAGTGTCGAGATCGATGAACGCCTACGCCTACGGCTCGAAGCCTTGGGTTACTTGCAATGATCCTCAGGAGGTGCCGAACATGAAAGCTCTTATCACGGCCATTCAACGGGGGGACCTAGAGGCTTGCCGCCGCTTGGTGACGGAGGATCCGCAGCGGGCCGTTGCCACCCAGGAGCAAGGCGTCTCGGCTCGTCTCATGGCCCTGTACTGCCAACGTCCCGAAATTGCCGAGCTTCTGGCCCAAGTCGGTCCGCCCCCCGGCCTGCTGGAAGCGGCTGCCTTGGGCAACTCGGAACGTCTGGAATCCTGCCTGACGGCGGGCGAGGCGGCCGACACACGCTCCGCCGATGGCTTCACCCCCTTGCACTACGGCGCCTTTTTCGGCCGTTCCGAAGTCGTCGAACGGTTGCTTCAGACAGGGGTCGATGTTAACTCCGAGGCAACCAACGGCAGCGGCCTGAAGCCGCTCAACAGCGCCGTCGCTGGAGGTCACCTGCAGGTTGTGCACCGGCTGTTGGACCACGGGGCGGACATCGAAACCCGCCAGTCGGGCGACGTCACACCGCTGATGGGGGCCGCGGCAGGTGGCCACGACGAGATCGTCGAGCTCTTGCTAGCCCGCGGCGCCGATCGCAGCCCCCGGTGTGCGGCGGGAAAATCGGCGGCCGACTACGCCGAGGAACGGGGGCATCGGCATTTGGTGGCACGGCTAACCTCTGACAACGGCTGAAGTCTCAGAGCGCTGGCGCAGCCTGCCATGTCGAGACCTGAAAACCACGGCGGGCCGTCCGCAAAGCTAACCTCGCAGAGCTAACCCCGCAGATACAGCCAGGCCGTCACCACCAGATCGGCAAAGATGATCAGGACGATGGAGCGCACCACCGCTCGGGTCGTCGAGGTGCCGACCTCATTGGCGCCTCCCCGGGTGCTCAAACCCTGATGGCAACCGACCAGGCCGATGATGGCCCCGAACACCGTCGCTTTGAGCACGCCGCCCAGCAGATCTTCCAAACGCAGGGCGTTGAGGCTGTCGACCATATAGGTCGCGATGGGAATTCCGAGCACCACTTGGCCGACAAAACCCCCACCTAGGATGCCCACCGTGTCGCCGAACAGAGTGAGGCAGGGTACGGCCAGGGTCAGGGCCAAGAGGCGTGGTACGACGAGGGCCGCCACCGGATCGATGCCCATGACGGTCAGGGCATCGATTTCCTGTGACACCTTCATGGTGCCGAGCTCTGCGGTGATCGCCGAGCCAACCCGGCCGGCCACCAAGATGGAGGTCAGAAGAGGCGCCAGCTCTCGCACGACGGACACCGCCACCAACGCCGGCACCAGGCTCTGGGCGCCGAGCTGACGTAGCTGGTAGGCGGACTGCAAAGCCAGGATCATGCCCACCAAGAAAGAGATCAGCATCACCAGGGGTAGGGAGCTGAGGCCAGACCGTTCCATTTGCTCCAAGCTGGCCCGCCAGCGGAAGCGCTGGCCACGGAACGGACCGGCGACCGCCTGCACGGTCGCCTGGACTGCCAACCGATAGAGTCTGCCAACATCGGCCAGCCAATCTTCGCTCCAGGCACCGAGGCGTCCGAGGGCTTTTGCCGCCTTCAATCGCAATCGCAGCTGCCTTCGTCCGGCAGATCACCCAGGCAGCCCAAACAACGGGAAAGAGCCTTCTCCAAACCGGCCAGACTGAAGACGTTCCGCACCGATGGGCTCGGGGTACAAAAGTAGATGGTCGGGCCGCTCTTGCGGGTCAGCATCAAGCCCTCCACCAGCACCGCCATGGCGGCGGTATCCATGTGCCGGACCGAGCCCAGCTCCACCACCAGGCGCGCATCGTCGGGCTCCCCTGCCATCGCCTCCAGGAGACGACGGCGCAGCTCGGGTGCCTCTTTGAAGGTAGCCCGCCCTTCCAGGTGCAGGACGGAGGTCTTTTCCATGACCTCGGTTCGATAGTCGATCGTTAGATTTCCGATCATGGCGGCAGTTTAGCAGCTCCAGATCCAGCGACGACAGGCTGCTCCTGGCCGTGACAAAAAAACTGTTTAGCATGACCCTCTAATTGGTCCCGGCAAAAGATTGACAATTGGACCTCGGTCGAACCCGGTGAAGACGATAGATTGGAGACTCGGACGAACCCCTTGTGACTTGCCTCCCATGTCACCGGAGACGAAACGATGCCCCAAACGCTCCCCAAGCCGAAGCAGCCGACCGACGAGAGCGCCCCGTCGATGTCCCACCTCACCTCCTGCCCCCTCGACTGTCCCGATTCCTGCAGCCTCGAGGTGACAGTGAAAGAGAATCGGGTGGTGAAGATCGAAGGCAGCCGGCGCAATCCATTGACCTCGGGTTTCATCTGCTCAAAAGTCAGCAAGTTCGGACGTCATGTCCACAGCGACAAACGCATCTTGCAACCGGCGAGGCGTCGGGGAGCCAAGGGGTCCGCTGACTTCGAGCCGATCAGCTGGGAAGCCGCCATGACCCTGCTCAGCCAGCGGCTCGAAGAGACGGTGGCGACGGCCGGTGCCCAAGCCATCTTGCCCTTTTGTTATGGCGGTTCCAATGGCTACTTCAGCCAGGATGCAACCGACGCCCGCCTGTTCCGTCGCCTCGGGGCCTGTCGACTCGAACGGGCCATCTGCGCCGCCCCCTCCAGCCGCGCCTACAAGGGACTCTACGGCCACTTGCCGGGCATGGCCCCGGAGGACTTCGAGCACTCCCGGTTGATCATCGTCTGGGGCGCCAACCCGTCGGTGTCGAGCATCCATCTGGTGCCCATTATCCAAAGGGCTCAAGCCTCCGGCGCCAAGCTGGTGGTGATCGATCCACGGACCACCGGCCTGGCCAAGAAGGCGGATTTGCACCTGGCCCCCCTTCCCGGAACCGATCTGGTTCTCGCCTTGGCTCTGATTCGCTGGCTGTTCGACAACCACCTCGCCGATGTGGATTTCCTGCAACGCCATACCACCGGTGCCGAGGAGCTCCGCCGACGCAGTCAGCCTTGGACCCTCGAGGCGGCGGCTGCGGTGAGCGGCGTCGAGGCGTCTGATCTCTTGTGTTTGGCCGAGCTCTACGCCACCTCCTCACCGGCCGCCATCCGCTGCGGTTGGGGCTCGGAGCGCAACCGCAACGGCGGCTCCGCCACTGCAGCCATCATCGCCTTGCCGGCGGTGGCGGGAAAGTTCGCTCAACGGGGTGGCGGTTACATGATGTCCAACTCCGCCGCCTGGCAGCTCGACCCCAGCGCCGTCGACGGCGAGCCGGAACCCAGCGTCCGCAGCCTCAATATGGTCCGTCTAGGGCGCGATTTATTGAGCCTCCATCCTCCGATTGAGCTACTTTTTGTCTACAACGCCAATCCCTTGATGACCTTGCCCGAGCAAGGCAAGGTGCGAAAGGGTCTTGAACGGCAAGATCTTTTCACCGTCGTCTTCGATCAGGTGATGACCGACACCGCCCGCTACGCCGATCTCGTCTTGCCGGCCACCACCTTCCTCGAGCACCGGGATCTACGACATGGCTACGGCACCATGGCATTGCAACCCATCGAACCGGTGATCCCGCCCGTCGGCGAGGCCCGATCAAATTTCGAAGTCTTCGGCGAGCTCTGTCGACGCCTCGGGCTCGATCGCCCCACGGATGCGCTGGATCTCGATACCTTCAAGCACCGCCTCTTGGCCCAGGGGAGCCTGCCGACCGAAGACAGTGGACAGGCCAACCACTTAGGGCGGGCCCTCGACCAGGACGCCATCGTTTTTCCCACCAGCGGCCGGACGCCGATTCAGTTTGTCGACCTCTTCCCAAAGACCGAAGACGGCAAGATCCATCTAGTCCCCCAGGACCTGGACGAGGAAACACCGGAAGGTCTCTACACTTACCGTCCCAACGGGCATGGGGATGGCAAAGCCATGGAGTTTCCCTTGGCCATGGTGTCGGCGGCAACTCGCTTCACCATCAGCTCGACCCTCGGTCATCTCAACCGTCGAATCGCCGAGGTGGAGGTCCATGCCGACGATGCCGCGGCACGGGGTTTGGCGCCAGGCGATCGAGTGCGGGTATGGAATGACCTAGGCGAAGTCCACTGCCAGGTGCGCCTGAGCCAGGATGTGCGTCCTGGCGTCGTGCAACTGCCCAAGGGCCTGTGGTCCCACAATACCTACAACGGCAATACCTCGAATTCCCTGGTCCCCGCCAGCTACGCCGATCTCGGCGGCGGCGCCTGCTTCAACGATGCTCGGGTCGAGGTGACCAAGATCTAGCTCCAACTTTTTCTTGACTCCAGGGCGCACCGGATATACTGTCGCCAAGTCGCTACACATGTAGCGCCATAACGACACGGCGCAGACCGCCGAGCGAGGGCGACTGATGAGCGATCTGGAGCGTCTCGATATCAACCGTACGGATTTTGCTGTGCTCAAGGTGCTGTGGAAACGCGGCGCGGTGAGCGCCCGCGAAGCCCACGGCGACTTGCAGCCCCGCTTCGATTGGGCCTATTCGACGACCCGTACCATCCTAGAGCGCATGGTCAAGAAGGGCCTGGCGCGCAAAGAAACGTTTCACGGTCTCCTCATCTACCGCGCCGCGGTGTCGCGAGTGGCCGTGCTGGCGGCGCGGGTCCGGGAGTTCGCCGAGTCGGTTCTGGAGTTGGAGCCTGGCCCGGTGGTCTCCTTGTTCAGCCAGGGAGAGGCCCTGGACGCCGAGGAGATCGCAGAGCTAGAGCAGCTTTTGGCGGCGCCTCAGGAGGGCGACGCCAAGACACGCGATCCGAAGGTGCTCTCCGCAAAGGTAGCGAAATGAACGGCGTTTGGTGGCCGATGGTGACGCCCGAGGCCGAGATCCTGCGCGGCCTCGAAACGGTGGCCTCCCAAGGCCTCACCCTGCTGACACAGCAATTGCTCTACGCCAGCTTGGTGGCCTTGCTGGTGGCCCTACCTGCCCGCTGGCTCGGCCGGCGCTACCCGACCCTCGCCCATGGCCTCTGGAGCCTGGTTTGGATCCGTTTGTTGATGCCGCCCAACGGCGCCTCGAGCTTCAGCCTACGGGCCCTGATGGAGGGTTGGTTAGGCGACGAGGGCCCCGTCCCACCGGCCCACGGCACAGGGCTCCCGGCCTCCCTACCGACCTTGCCGACGGGGGCGCCTTGGCCCACTTCAGAGGCATGGCCCGCCAGCTTGCCCACCTCCGCCCTCGTGCTGCTGCTCTGGTGCTCGGCCGGCCTGCTGATCTTCTGGCTGGCCGGCCGACGAAGACGAGCCTATCGACGGCTGCTACAAACTCAACTCGTAGCCTCCGACCTCTTACGGCGCCTCGATCACTGGCGGCAACGGTTGGGCATCCGAACCCCGGTGACGCTGTGGACCGCCGGACCGTCGACCGCGGGGGCGTGCTCCGGGGCAACGCGGAACGGCGCCAAAGAGCAAGCACCCTTCACCCTGGGAGTACGTCGACCACGTATTTTCCTGCCGCAACGTCTGCTACGCCTGGCGGACGACGACAGCTCCGCGGGTCAGGATCTCCTGGACGCCGTGCTCGGCCACGAGTTGGCCCACATCGCCCATCGCGACGATCTGTGGCTACGTTGCCAACGCCTGTTGCTCAGTTTCTATCCTTTCTTCCCGCCCCTCTGGCTGGCCTGCCGTCACATGCACGACGCCCGAGAGCGCATGGCCGATCGTCGCGCCTTGGCGGCGGGTTGCCTGCCACCCCGCCGCTATGCCTTGGCTTTGCTCCGTGTTCACCAAATGCAACTCAACCTGCCGACGGCGGTCTCCGCCTTCGGCTCCAATCCGAGGAGACTCGTTGTGCGTATCCGTTCCATTCTCGATCTTCCTTCCGACCCAACCCACACTCCGACCCGCCAACGCTTTGCCGCTTGGCGTGGCCTTTTGACCCAACCGGCCGCCAGCCTGCCCTTGGTCGTCCTGCTGAGTATCCTGGTATTGCCGATGGCAGCACCCCAGGCCAGTGCCGAGAGCACTGCCGATGGTGGCGTCAACGGGCAAGGCGAGCCACCGCCCAGCACCAGCAGCGACCAGGCCACCGCTTCTCCGACCCCTCCAACCGCGGTGACGGCAGGGCTCGATCGACCTCGGACAGCACTGCAGAATCCCCTGGCCAAAGGTCGTTTGACGGCGGGTTTTGGTCCCTGGAAGTCTCCTTTCAAGGACGGACTCCCCCACCACGATGGGCTCGATCTATCGAGCCCCAAGGGTAGTGCCATCGTCGCCCCTGCCGACGGCACCGTCCGCCGGGTCCAAACCACCGAGCTCGGTGACTTTGGCGTCTATCTGGTCATCGACCACGGCGACGGTCTTGAGACCTTCTACGCTCATCTCGGCAACGTGGTGGTGGAAGAGGGCGATCGGGTCCGAGCGGGGCAGACCATCGCCACCGTTGGCATGAGTGGTAAAACAACGGGGCCGCATCTGCACTTCGAGGTCCGTCGGGCCGGCCAACCGGTGGATCCGGCCGGCCTGATCGACGACTTCGGCTAAGAGGAGGCTGCCCGGCAGGTGCGGCGACGGGATACAATGCTGGTCATGCCCGTCGCCGATTTGCCGCCGAGACGCGACGGGCCACGGCTCTACCGGCTCTGTCGGCCGCGACCCCGTCGGGCACAACTCCATCAACGGCGTCGATGCATCCGCCAGCCGAGCAAGACCGAATCAACCGTCGAAGGCGTTTCCGAGTCCGCAACGCTTTCCGAGACCGTGCCGCTTTCCGAGACCGTGCCGCTTTTCGAGACCGCAACGCTTTCCCAGACCGCTACGTCTTGCAGGAGATCACCATGCGACCCTCCCTTCCCGGCCTGCTCATTCTCATTCTGATCCTGGGCTGCACCGGCCCCACCTCCCACCGCGCCGACGCCAGCGACGGTGGCCAGGACAGCGCCGACTTCTCGAGCTCCCTTCCGGAATCGGAGCGGGTCATCAAGAGCGACGAGGAATGGAAACAGATCCTCGACAGCAACGAGTTCTACATCCTGCGTCAAGAGGGCACGGAGCGCGCCTTCAGCGGTGATTTGTGGGATCACAAGGAGTCCGGGATCTACACCTGTGCGGCGTGCGGTTTGCCCCTCTTCGCCTCGGATACCAAGTTCAAATCGGGCACCGGCTGGCCGTCCTACTATCAACCGATCGAAGAGAGTCACGTCGGCACCGACGAGGATCGCGCCTTTGGCATGCTGCGCACCGAGGTGCACTGCGCTCGCTGCGGCGGTCATCTAGGCCACATCTTCAACGACGGACCGCCCCCCACTGGGCTGCGCTACTGCATCAACTCGGCGTCCCTCGACTTCGAGCCCAAGGATGCCGCGGCGGCTCCCGAGTGAGCTCGGAGGCAGGTAACTGACCCAGCGACGGCGCGGCGGATCCCCCGTTGACGCCAACGCCATCGAGGCCCTGCGCCGGGAGACCCAACTGGCGGAAGCGCTGCAGCGCTCCGTGCGGCAACAACCCGGCAAGTATCGCGAGGTCGCCGATCTGACCCAGTCCAGCGGCCTGGACGAAGCCGACCTGCAGAATCTCCTACAGCGTCATTTCCAAAGTCGTGCCGAAGCTTTCCTGGCGCATCATCGGCTCGCTGCCCTGACTACGGAGCTGCAAGCTGGACAGCAGGACTTCGGCGCACTGGCCCGAGATCTTGGCTGGCACGATTCCCGGGAGGCGGCAGGGCTTTTCCATCGCCACAGCGGGCTACGGCCTTCCTGCTATCGAGATCTACCCCGGCAACACAGTTGGGCCATGGACCTGCCGTCCTATTTTGGTCACGACTCGGTGCTCGCCTACCTCGGGCGGGATGCCCAAAGTCTCTACGAGCGAGTCCACAACTCGAGCTTCCGCTTCGCCCTGCGCAGCGACGCCGGAGCCGTGCAGGTGGCGGCGGAGATCGGCCAACGGACGGTGCAATGCCGGCTCTCCGGCCCCGGCGTCGATGATCCGAAGGCGGCCTTCAGCGCCCACCGCTTGCTGCGTCGCTACCTGGGGTTGAGCATCGATCCCACCGCCTTCGAGCACCGGGCCGACGACGATCCGTTGCACCGTCGGCTTTTGGCCCAGCGACGCGGCCTGTCGATTCCCCAAACCCCCAGCGTCTTCGACGGCCTGGTCTGGGTCGTCGCTGGCCAGCAAGTGAGCTTGGCGGTGGCCTTTGTCCTACGGCGCCGTCTGGGCCACCTCTGTGGCACCCAGCTAGACGACGACCTCTGGCTTCCCCCCACCGCCGCCGAGGTCGCGGCGATCGACCTCGACACCCTGCGGGCCAATAGCTGGTCGCAGCGCAAGGCCGAGTATGTGCTCGATCTGGCGACGGCGGTGCGTGACGGCGACCTCGATTTGGAGGATCTCCAGCAAGCCTCGACCCTGCGGCTCGAATCTACCCTGATGGCCCGTCGCGGCCTCGGGCCATGGTCGGTGGCCTACTTGATGATGCGCAGCTTTGGCCTCGCCGATTGTGTGCCGGTGGGCGACGCCGCCCTGAAACGCAATCTACGCCGTTTCTTCGAGCTTGAAAAGAATCCCGATGTGGCCACCACACTGCGGCTGATGCAGCCCTTCGCGCCGTTTCGCAGCCTCGCTACCTTCCATTTTTGGGCCCACGACAAGAATAGTCAGTGATGCGTCGAGCCTGGCGCCCGGCTGGCGAGTCGATGGTCGCTGCGATTGATCTCTACACCCTGCGGCCAAACGGCTGATCGCAGCGCTAAGCGGAGCTCGAGCACGATCTGCCTGGGGTGCATTGCTAGGAGATGGCCCCCGGGCCAGTGCGGCGCCATCTCTGCTAGCCTGCCAAGCTCGATTGAGGTAAAGTTCCCTATGCCGAAGTCAACGTAGGGTGATGGGGATAGCGGAAGCCCGCTTGTGTCCGTCCCGTTTTGCCGAAATCGGTCCCAGCGAGGGGCTCTTCGAGCCAGCACGGACGGCGTGCTGGCTGAGCCGCAGGGCCAAGGGAACGGGATCAAACCTTGATACAAAAGGGTTTAGAACGACACGTTAGCGTTGGGGCGAGTTGCGGAGGCCGCGAACAGCCGAAGGGCTCCCGCCCCTCATCGTTTTCTCGGATGGGATCTAGCTAGAGGTACTTGCAGCTCGACGTTACCTCCACAAGGCTCTACAAACGTGCGAAGCCCCCCCCACTTCGCCGTGTACCGCACGCCTGTATTGATGCTAGGACCTCCTGTGGCCTCTGGCCAAAGCGCAGACCGTTTCCTGCACACCAGTAGGCCCGAGGCTCGGATCTCAAAGACCACAGGCTGAACCTGCACACCTACAGTCCATAGGATAAGAATCGATGGCGGACCAGCGAATGCCAAATTCCACCTGGCCAGATCGACGTTTGGTGGAAAGCTGCCTGCAAGGCGACCAGAAGGCTTGGAACGCCCTCATTGAGAAGTACAAAAACCTGGTCTACTCAATCGCGATCAAGTACAGGGCGAATCCGACGGAGGCCCAAGACCTTTTCCAAGCGATCTGGCTGGATGTATTTCTGGACCTCAGTAAACTTCGCAAGAAGAGCTCTCTGAAATCTTGGCTGATCTCCTTGGCGACCCATCGCTGTTATCACTGGAAACTGCGCGAGAAGAAATCGAAATTCGACGAGGCCACAGAAACTGAAAGCGAAACCATAGAGGATTCGGCTGCCCTGCCCGCAGCGCTGTTGGAAGAAGCGGAAAGAGACCAGACGGTTCGCGAGGCCATTGGGCGCCTCAGTCCGAGCTGTCAAAAGCTCATCCGACTCCTCTTCTATGAAGACCCACGGTTGCCTTACGATCGTGTTGCGGAATCGATGGACATGGCGAGAGGATCGATCAGCTACCTGCGCCGCCGCTGCCTGGAACGTCTTGAGCGACGCTTGAGGAAGCTCGGTCTGGAATGAGTCCTCAATGAGCCAATCCGTTTCAACAGAGCTGGTCGCAATGTTTTCGCAGATTGACTCTCAAGCCGACCGTTTGGAAGCCATCAAGCTGCACCCGGCCGTTGTCAGTCGTCAGGCGCTGGACCAGCTTTGTGGCGACCTGACCCGCTGGCTGCTCACTGACCTCGAGCGGGCAGAACAGTTGGCAAAGTCGATCCGAGCCATCGCCGACCTCCTAGGCGACCCGGTCAGTTTGGCGCGTGGGCTCAGGGCCGAAGCGCATGTGCAACACTGCAAGCTCAGGTACCGTCAGGCCCAAGGTCTCTACGACCAAGCAGTGCAGAATCTCGAAGAGGCGGGCGAGATCAAAGAAGCTGCGATCACACGCAGTGGCGCCTTGGGCAATTTGATCTATCTGGGCGACTATGATCGAGCCCGGCTATGGGTCTCCAAGTCAAAGCGAGACTTTCAGCAGCTCGGCGATGATCTCCGTCTGGCACGGCTACAGTCGAATTTCGGCACCCTCTTGGGCCGACAAGATCGATGGCCAGAGGCCCTGCTGTGCTACCGAGAGGTGCATCTCTACTTTTCACGCCAAGGCCAAGCTCATGACGCCGGTATTGCCCTGCGAAACATCGCAGTCTGCCAAATCATGTGCGGCAACTTCGACGAAGCTTTGGCCGCTTATGGGGAAGTCCAAAAACACTGTCTGTCGACAGGACTGCGGCGACTGGCGCTGGAAAATGAGTACAACATCGCGTACCTCTATTTCCTTCGTGGTGAATACGTCCGGGCAATAAGGCTCTATCACGAAGTCCGGCTGCGTTGCCTTGAAGAAAGAGATGACTATCATGTCGCCCTCTGCGATTTAGATCAGGCCGAGATCTACTTTGAGCTCAACCTGATAGAGGAGGCGGAAGACCTTGCTCGCCGAGCTTACGGACGATTTCGCGAGCTCGAGATCCCTTACGAATCGGCCAAAGCGCTGACCAATCTCGCTTTGATTCTGAGTCGAAAGGGGTCTAGGTCCGAAGCCCGGTCGCTCCTGCAAGAAGCTCACTCTATATTTGTCCGTGAAAACAACCACCTATGGCAAGCCTTAGTCGATCTCTACCAAGGCTTACTCCTTCTCCAAGAAAGCCTACCGGCCGAGGGCCTCAAGCTGACTCAGAAGACCCGAGAATTCTTCTCAGACTCAGGATTGGTCAATAAAACTGCACTGTGTGATCTTCTGCTCAGCGAGCTCTTTCTTGCGGCTGGTGAGCAGCGCGAAGCGCGGAGTCGATGCATGCGGGCTTTGCAGACCCTAGCCGGGCACAACGTCCCTGCTCTCGAATACCGCGCCTACTTGGTGCTGGGCCAAATCGAAGAGGGTGCTGGCCGTGAAGCCAAGGCCCTCGGCGCCTACAAGAAGTCGCAGAAGCACCTGGAGCGCCTATGTAACCATCTGCCCACGGAGCACCTGAAAATCCCTTTTCTCGAGGACAAGGGGCAAGTCTACGAGAGTCTGGTTTGGCTGACCCACCGATCCAGAAACGCCACGCATTCTTGTCAAATAGAGCTTTTCAAAATCGTCGAGCAGGCCAAGTCGAGAAGTTTGACAGACCTTCTGGCCCTTCGCGCTCATACGTTTCCTCCCCGCAGCTCCCAACGAGGAGACCTGACCGAACAGGTCAAAACCTTGAGGGAGAGCTTGACCTGGCACTATCGCCAAATTGATCGCGAGGGGGTCAGCGCCGAGCGATCTATCTCTGCCCTCGAAGCTCTTCAGCTCAAGGCTAGGAAACAAGAAGATGAGCTTTTGCGCACCCTACGAAAGCTGGCAATCACGGATCAGGAGTTCAGCTCACTTCAATCCGGAGACCCCGTCGATCTGAGTACGACGCGCTCGTCGCTGAGCGACGGAATGATCTTGATACAATATTTCATCGCCCGGGGCACTCTCTTCGTAGGCATCCTCGACCGATCAACCGTTCGCTTTCTCTCTTTGGCTTCTGCTCATCGGGTGGCCAGTTTGCAGCGCCTCCTGAATCTTCAGGTCTCTAAGCTTCGGCTACCACAATCGGTCATCGGTAAGGCCCAGAACGTCAACCTCGAAGCGACTAGGGACCATCTACAGGCTCTCTACAGATTGCTCATTGCGCCCATAAGGCAATGGCTGACTCCAGGCAACCCACTGGTTGTCGTTCCGCATCGTTTTCTTCATCACACACCGTTTCATGCGCTGCATGACGGTCAGAGTTATATGGTCGACCTTTTCTCGATTTCCTACGCCCCTAGCGCTGGGGTCTTTCACTTCAGCAAGGTCAAAAAGAAGAGGTCCCAAGAGGGGGCCTTGGTGCTGGGCGTCGCCGATGATAGGGCTCCCCACATCATTCACGAAGCAGAATCGGTGGCTAGCCAACTGCCGAAGGCGAACCTCTTTCTGAATTCCGATGCCACCGAAGATGCCCTGCGCAAATACGGACCCAGCTGCAAATACATCCACATCGCAACCCACGGCATTTTCCGTCGCGACAATCCCATGTTCTCTGCCATCCAGCTGGGTACCAGCCGGCTGAGCCTTTTCGACCTCTATCATCTTCCCATCGGGGCAGAGTTGGTCGTCCTCAGCGGTTGCGGAACAGGGCTCAACTCAGTGATCGGTGCCGAAGAGTTCGTCGGTCTTGCACGCGGCCTGCTCTATTCGGGTGCCAGATCAGCCCTGGTCACGCTGTGGGACGTCAACGACATCAGCACCGCGCAATTCATGCGAAGCTTTTACCGCTACCTCGAGAGCGAAACGAGCCGATCCGAAGCCTTGCGTCTGGCCATGATTCAGCACCGTGAGCTCTGGCCTCACCCCTACTTCTGGGCACCGTTTGTCCTTGTCGGGGATCCAGGGGTCGAAGAACAGGCGGTCTTCGACGCAACTGTACCGACGGAGAGTCAAATAGCTGAAGAAATTCAAAGATAAGTGTATCTACCCTCTCGGCTCGTCACCCTATACATAGTAGGGATCGAACCTAGAGAATCGAGTCACGTGGTAGGCGAAGATGGAGCTCCACTGATGAGCTTAGATTCGCCTGGGCGTTAGAGATATTCGGCTTCTGTGGACTAGTTGAAAATGGAGTTGAGCGGAGAGAAAACCCGCCGGAGGACACTATGGCTCGAATTACAATCGCTGATTGGTGCGACTTTGTCCGTGGCCTTGCGGATCCCGCGCTCGAGAAATCTATCCTCGAGCATTTGAGCAAGTCTGAAGATGCTCCCGGTTCGACCCTGCGACTGATGAAGCATGTTGAAGCGGCGGCCAAGCAAGACAGGGAGCATGTCGTTCCGAAGGAAGCGGTGCAAGGAGCCCAGGCGATCTTCGACCTGTGGCGACCAGAAGCCGCCCCCTTTCGTTTGCTGCCTTTTGACCTGACCTTTGACAGCTTTCGGCAAGCGCCGCTGGCTGGGACCCGCAGCTCCCCCAGCACCAACCGCCAAGTGATCATCGAAACGGTTGACTTCATTGCTGATATCCACCTCGAGCAGACCACCTACCCTGATGGCCGAGCGGTTCTGGGACAGCTTCTGCGTCGAGGAGAAAGCAATCAACCGGTGCCGAGCGCCACGATCCTGGTGCTTTGCAAAAATGGCCAGGTCAACCGAACAAAAACAGGTCAGTTCGGAGAGTTTCAGAGTGTGGCCTTGGAGGACGACCCTCTGGCTCTTTTCATGCTGGTGAACCCTGGCGACTGTATCCGACTATCCTTTGTGGATCTCTAGAGATTCCACTTATTCGCTGCCAGGGCACGCCAGGTCTTTCTTGGATTAAGATTCAGAGAGCTCCAAGCGGGACCCGCCAGCCAACCATGACCCTCAGGAGGTTTTCCATGCGCCGAGCACTCACAGCCCTAGCACTACTCTCACTCTCGTTCGCCCTCGGTGCGACCCATAGCAAAGCGGATGACTTCGATCGTACCAACGGCGCGGACAATCAGGTTTTAGTACGGGTTTCTCTTGAGGATGCGCAGAGCGTTGCCGACTCCTATGGTCTCATCATTGTCGCCAGCCATGTCGGAGCAAGCGGCGAAAGCTTTCTGATGGTTGGGCCCCCGACGCAGTCTGGGGCAGATCTGGCGACCCTCTTGATGGCTGACGCGGCGGTTCATTCTGCGGAATCGGCGCAGGTTGCGACTTTGCCAGAAGGCGGTGATTCCCTAGCCCTTCCGGTCGAGGCCGACATCCTCCAGGACCTGGCGCGCCCTGACCTCTATTCGACGCCTTTACAGGATCAGTTTCTCCCGAGCTCCGCCTGGTCTGGATATTCCAACCAGCATGCTGTCCAGCAGATCCGCTTGACGCAAGCTCATCACCTGCCCTTCGAATTTCAGGCAACCACGATCGCATTTATCGACACTGGGGTCGACCCTGACCATGTGCTGCTCTCCGATGCCTTGGTTCCAGGCTACGATTTTTTGCTTAGCCAACCGAGCATCGCCAGCGAATGGGACACTCTGGACCCCAGCCTTTCTATTGCCCTCGAAATCTACTTGAGATCTCAGAGCGCTGCCTCTCAGACAGCCATCTTGAGCGGTATGGCACAGGCTGCTCCGGTCAACCCTTCATCGTTTCTCATTCTCGACCAGTCCCTCCAGGTCATTCTCGAGGGAGACCCACTACCACCCGCCTTTGGTCATGGCACAATGGTGGCTGGGTTACTCCGCCTCGTAGCACCCAATGCCAAGTTGATGCCGATCAAGGCTTTCAATGCGCAAGGACAGGCTCACATTTTCGATATCGTCCGCGCAATCCATTTTGCGGTGGATCAAGGGGCCGATGTCATCAACATGAGCTTTAGCACGCCGAACCCCTCCGCAGAGCTGGAAAACGCCATAGCGTATGCGCAAAGCCAGGGTGTTATTTGCTTAGCCGCAGCAGGGAACACAGGGGAGAGAATGCTCGCCTATCCCGCGGCATTCTCTGGCGTCCTCGGTGTTGCGGCTGTTGATGGAGTCGATCTGTTGAGCCCATTTTCGAACTACGGCACCGGTGTCGCGGTCTTGGCAGCTCCCGGAGCCGGCATTATTTCCACCTATCCTGGAAGCCATTTTGCCGCAGGCTGGGGCACCTCGTTCAGCACTGCCTTGGCCTCTGGAACCGCGGGATTGATTCAGGGGATCAACGACACGCGACTCGCATTGAAGAACGGCGCCGTGAGTGTGCCTTGGCTTGATGGGATGGTGGAAAGCGGCCTACTCGATGTCCCCAATGCAGTCATCGAGGCTCACACGACCGGCGCGAACAGCCCCTAGCAGCCTGTGGTGAAAGTGCTCCGCGAATGAGAGCGAGAAGTTTTTCGTCAGGACAAGGCGCAGAATTGCATGAATATTGGTGATCTTCAGAGATTCTGGAACACAGTTCTGGCGGAAAAGAGCCGCTCTCAACGCGGTCTGACTTTTGCCGCAGGCTGCTAGGCACGCCGCTTCTGGCCCATGCCCATACACTCCTCGACAATCTCACAACCCGGCTGGCAAAGAGATGGTTGGCAGCCTGGACCCTATCCGACGCTAGCTTGCTGCCTTTTGATCTTGCTCTGGCCTGGCTGTGGGAAGCAGCCCTCAGGGCCGAACGAGTCGGATTTGCCTCCCCCAGCAGGCCAAGAGATCTTGAACGGCAAACCGCCTCCGACCGATGGATCTTCGCCTCTTGAGACGACACCGAGGTTTGCTCCACTTCCTTCGCCACCTTGGTTCACCGAAGGAGCAGCAGAGACCGGGATCCATTTTGTCCACCAAAACGGTGCCTCGGGTGAGCTTTACATGGCCGAGAACATGGGTGCCGGCGGCAGCTTGTTGGACCTCGACAACGATGGCGACCTCGACGTTCTCTTGGTCCAAGGTGGCCGATTGGGCGACGATCAAGGCACAGCCAGCAGCGGTGACCGGATCTTTCGCAATGAGCTCGAAGTGACCACTGACCACGTCACTCTGCAATTCTCGGAAACGACAGCCTTAGTCGATATCTCTTCCAACGGTTACGGAATGGGCGCCACCAGTGGCGACTACGACAATGATGGCCGCCCCGACCTATACATCACCCGATTCGGCTCAAATCAACTTCTGCGCAATCGGAGTGGCGGACCGGATCAAGCTATCGATTTCGATGACGTCACTGCCATGGCTGGTGTCGACGAGCCGCTCTGGAGTGTTTCTGCAGTTTTCTTCGACTACGATCTCGATGGCTGGCTAGATCTTTATGTTGGTAACTATCTCGACTTTAGTTTAGCCCAGCACCGTCCTTGCTCCACCCCTGCCGGTGCTCCCGACTACTGCGACCCAAGTGCTTATGACGGTGTGGCCGACCGTCTCTTTCGAAACCTCGGAGCGGGCGGCGACGGCCGAGTCCGTTTTGCCGACATGAGCCAAACTTCGGGTCTCGCTGGAGTGGCCAGCAAGTCGCTCGGAGCAGTCTCAGCGGATTTCGACGGCGACGGATGGCCCGATCTCTACGTGGCCAATGATGGTATGCCGAACCAACTATGGATCAATCAGAAAGACGGAACCTTTCTCGATGATGCCTTGCTCGCCGGCTGCGCCGTCAACCGCGACGGAACGGCGGAAGCCTCAATGGGGGTCGACGCAGCCGACTTCGATGCCGATGGCGACTTCGACGTATTCGTCAGCCATTTGAGTGGAGAGACCCACACACTATACGTCAACGACGGCACGGGATTTTTTACCGATATGAGCTCGGATTCCGGTTTCGGCGGGACGAGTCTAGCGGCTACAGGCTTCGGCACCCATTGGCTCGACGTCGACAATGACGGTGCTTTGGATTTGCTCGCGGTGAACGGGGCCGTCAGATCGATTGAGGCCCTGGCAAGGGCCGGCGACCCCAATCCCTATCATCAAAAGAACCAACTCTTTATGGCTCGAGGAGACGGATCATTCACCGATGCGAGCGAGCTCGCGGGCACCGCCTTTGAAGCTTCGGAGACGAGTCGTGCCGCTCTCTTTGGCGACCTGGACAATGACGGAGATATCGATGTCTTGGTCACCAACAACAATGGCCCGGTAAGGCTACTCAACAACAACGCAGGGCAATTGAACAACTTCATCGGCCTGGAGATCGTGCTCCGAGGGAGTGGCAGAGCCGCCCTCGGATCCCGCGTCGATCTTATACGCCCTGGCCAACCCATCGTGTCTCGCAGAGTAGGAACCGATGGTAGCTACGCCGCCGGCAACGATCCTAGGATCATCTTCGGTCTAGGACCTAGCACCGACCCTTCCAATGAAATCCGGGTCCTCTGGCCCGACGGAACCATGGAAAGCTGGGACCATGTCAGAATCGGCCGCTACACAACGTTACGTCAGGGAACCGGGCGCCGAGCCAAGCCATCTCAACCTCAGCAGGCTGAGCACTCTTCGCATACTGGACAATGATCCAGGTGGGTCGCCCTCCTCTAGATTCGTGTGTTACCGGGCGCGTTTCTTGAGGAGCTCCTCTAGATCAGTGATTGCATTCTGGCGTGCCAATAGAAAACTTCTCAGCTCGGCTCGATATGTCTTGCGGGCCACCTGCGTTCGCATTCATGCATCAATACTCTGCACCGCGCTGATCCTATCTGTCTCGGGCACCGCTGTCCTTGCAGAAATAGAACTTGAGCCAGTGCCGCTACCTCCCCGGGCAATGGTCGAAGAAAGTGTCTTCCGCGAGCTGCAACAGGTCCATGATCTCGTTGAGTCCATGGCTGCAACCGGCGACCGCAGCGCTCTTCGTCTCCCTGACCTAGCGGACGCCTATGGCCGACTTGCCGGTTTGTTGGCTACCTACGACCTTTTAGACCAGGCACACCAAGCCTTTCTTAATGCCTCGACCCTGGATACAAATTCATTTCGCTGGCACTACCTCTTGGGTTGGGTCGAGCAACGACGCGGCGAGCTCAAACGCTCAGCACTCCACTTCGAGCGCGCCCTCGAGCTCAAGCCAGACGACTTTGCTGCTTGGGCTCGGTTGGGCGAAGTCAGCCTTGCGCTGGCGCGGCACGCCACGGCGCTGAAGGCTTTCGGGCAATGTATCGAGATCGACACCTCGGCAGCGGTGGCCCACTTCGGCTATGGCCGAGCCCTGGCTCGGGCCGGCGACACTACCGGCGCTCTCGACCACTTGGAGAAGGCTCTGGAGCTGCAACCCGATGCCTCTCAGATTCGCTATCCACTTGCCTTGGCCTACCGTCGTCTCGGCATGGTTGAACAAGCGCGAACGATCCTCGCTTCGAGCGGCGATGTCAAGGCAGTCTTCGCAGACCCACTTGTCGAGAATCTGTCCCGAGGAGCCCGCGGCGGTTCCCTGCATAAATTATTGGGTGATCAAGCGGTGCTCGCCGGCCATCTTGATGGCGCGGCAGCTGAGTATCGGCAGGCGGTGGCGGCCGACCCAACGAATCTCTACTACCGCAGATCCTTGGCAACGACCTTGTACCAACTCGGCCTCATCGAGGAAGCCCATCACATTCTCGAAGGTGCCTTGGAGAATCCAACCGCCAGCAGCTCAGACATCAGGGAGAAGGCTAAGATTCATTTCATATTGGGGGGCATTGCACGCAATCGGGGCGAAGATGCATCGGCAGCGCTGCATTTCGAGGCAGCCTTGGTGCTAGACCCGGCGCTACCGGAGGCCCATCTTGAGCTGGGCAACCTCCGCGGGCGTACTGGCCGCCTGGAAGAAGCGCTTGATCATTTCAATCAAGCGCTCGAAGTAGATCCAAGCTCGCCGACCATCCTCTTGCAACGTGCCACCACGTTGATGGATCTCGAACGTTACGACGAGGCCGTCTCGGATCTGCGAAAGATCCTCGAGAATCCGTCCTCGGCTCAGGTCAAGGTGCGTTGGCTTCTCGAACAAGCATCTCAAAGAGCCCAGCGCGACCGCTGAAACGCTGCCAGCAAAACGACAAACCGTCCCGGCGACCGTGCTATCACGTCGGTATCGAGTGTCGGGAAGGCTGTCTTTGCGAATGGCCCCTCTCGAGGGCGTGCCTTGGCATCAAGTAAGTTTCGGAGCCCCGGCCGAGCCCAAGGCTGGGCGATTTCGAGACGGGATCTAACCCAGACCTAACGGAAGAAATATCATTCCCCTAGGGGCCGCACAAAAAAAGAGCCTCGCCGACCTGGAGAGCCGACGAGGCCATACGTCGATCCTACGGAATTAGTTGTCGCACTCACCCTGGCAGCCACCCGGCGGCGGCGGCGGCGGCGGCGGAGCGGCGACAGGAGTTGCCGAAACTTCAGCACTGACAGCACTCTCGTTCGTCGACGTGTCGACGGCCGAGACGACATAGAAGTACGTCGTACCGTTGGTCAAGCCAGTGTCGGTCAACGATGTCACCGTGACCAGCCCAGTGTTGACGAGTGTCCTAGGCCCTCCCGCTACGGTGGCGCGGTAGACGTTATAACCCGCCAAATCGGGCTCACTGTTGGCCGACCAGCTAAGCTGCACTTGAGAGCTGCCCGCGGTTGCTGCCAAACCACTCGGCACGGCCGGAGGCGTGGTGTCACCCGGTGGCGGCGGAGGAGGCGGAGGCGCCACACCGCCCAAGGTATAAGCGAGAAGGTTAGGGGAACCTCCACCTGGGCTGGTCACGACACCGGCGGTGGCGCGAGCAAGGATTTCAGATGTCACGTCGGCGGCGCTGAAGGCCGGAAACTCATCCCGAATCAAGGCCGCGAGGCCGGCCACATGAGGCGAAGCCATCGAGGTACCACTGATCGTATTGGTGGCCGAGTCGGTGGTGTGCCAAGCGGCGGTGATTCCGCTGCCCGGTGCGAAGATATCTACACAGGTCCCGAAATTCGAGAACGAAGAACGGGCATCGCTGCTCGTCGTCGAACCGACGGTGATGGCATCCACGGCCGCTGCCGGTGACTTCGTGCAGGCGTTGAGGTTGTCATTGCCCGCCGCCACGGCGTAGACCACGCCAGCCGCGACCGAAGAGTTGACAGCCGCGTCGAGGGAGGCATTGGCACCACCGCCAAGGCTCATGTTGGCGACAAAAAGCCCGAGGGGATTTGCATTCGCTTGAGCGGTCACGTAGTCGATACCCGCAATGACGCCTGCAAAGGAGCCCGAGCCAGCGCAATCGAGGACGCGGACGGCGTGCAGCCGAGCATTCTTCGCCAAACCGTAGGTCGCGCCTGCCGCAGTGCTCGCCACATGGGTACCGTGGCCATTGCAGTCCGCTCCAGTTCCACTGAAGGCATCGAAAGCAAGGGTAACCCGCCCACCGAAGTCGGCGTGGGTCGGCCGAATCCCGGTGTCGATAATGTAGATATCGACTCCGGTGCCGTCATAGAAGTAGGTGTAGGAGCTGTCCAAGGGAAGGCTACGTTGATCAACACGATCCTGTCCCCATGAAGGCGGATTGGCCTGCGCGGCGTTGATGCTCACGACGCCGTCAGGTTCGACCCACATGACCCGTGGGTCTTTGGCCATCTCTCGCGCTTCCCGCTCACTCAAGCCAGTGAGCACCGCACCGTTCAAAGCGGAACTGAAAACGTCACCAACCTGGGCGCCAAAACGCCCCGACTGTTCTCCCGACATTCTGGCTGCAGAGACCGAATTCTCGTACACTACGATATAGCTTCCGGGAATTGTCCTCGCCCCTGGTTCGGCATCGACGAACTCGCCAGCCATTGAGGCTGCTGCCCCAAAGGCAAGTACAAAAAAGGTTCCTAATAGAAGTCTTTTCACTTTGTCTCTCCTCCGTTCGTTTGGTTCTATTCCGGCCTCTTCGTAAACTCAGGGACGGTCCGACACTTGCGGAGTAGGTACAAGTCCTCCTATGGAGCGCTCAGCCCTTTTCCTCAATCGTCTAATTCTTGTCCCTTCGTTTCTATAGGGGAGCTTAGGTATCGTTTGGATACAGGCAAAGCAGAAGAAAAAACGACTTCGACCTTTTGTACACGTGTTCTTGCCCGACGAGCAGCTCAGCTAGCTGGCTGATTTCTTCCTGCCTTGGCCAGCGACGTCAACTTCGAGGATCTCGTCGTCATCGCCGTAGGTCGAGGTGACCCGCGTTCCGAAGTCTTAGTTGAACGTCCTCGCCTCGTGACGCAGGTAGGCGTCGTATTCCAAGTCCAGGCGACCTGCCACCTCCCCCGTCGACACGAGGCTCTCCAGCAAGCCGCCGTCGTAGCTGAAGGTCAGCTTGCCACCGTCGACATCCTCGATTTCTTGCAGCTGGCCGGTCGCTGGGTCGTAGCGGTAGCTCTCGACACCCCATGACGACGTCACCGTCGTCGGACGACCGGCGCTGTCATAGGCGTAGTCGACCACCTTGCCGTCGGGACGGCTAATCTGGACGACTTGGTGGTCTAGGTTGTAGGTGGTGACCGTCTGGCGTGGCGTGCCGATGTCCGGCGCCTGGCTCCCGGCGAGACTCCGCGAACCGGACGGGCCGACGGACATCTCCGTAGCCCGCACGTGCAGGGTGCTCAGCGGAGTGCTAGCACCGCCGCTCCCGAGGACGGCGGTGGTCGAGGCCGGGAACAGCAGGGTCGTCTGACGGCAGCCTTCGGCATCGACGACCTGGCTGCCGCGGGCCACCTGGGCAGCCCCTGGGCACTGAGCATCACCTGGGTGACTTCGGGGTCCAGGGCAAGCATGATTACGTCGTCGAGGCGTTGCCGCTCGAGCCAGCGGGGGTTGACGCGACGCTGTGCTTCGATGTGCTCCCCATGGCTGAAACGCAGCACCCGTGGGCCGCCACCCTCCACCACCAGGTGATAGGCGCCGTCCAAACGGCTCACCGTGCGACCGACCTCGGGATGATCGAGCAGCGAAATCCGCACCCCCGGCAAGGGCTGGCCGTCGGCGTCGAGGACGCGGCCACGCAGCACGGCGAGACGCTGGCAATCGAAGCTGCCGGGCAGGACGCCCTTCTGGATGGCCACGGTTCCTTCGAAAAGGAAGGTCACTTGATCGCACAGGCTAGATCGCCAAACGAATGATCACCACAGGATCTCCGAAACAGAACATGGTAGAGACGGACTCTCGATTACTTGGTTGGATCCCCACCTGCCCGAATTTGTTTAGTGGAATCTCACATCCGTCCCAGATTTCTTGTCGTAGGTCCCTCCAAAGGGCCCTTTTTCCACCGGCGATGTTAGGCTCGATGAATGCTTTCCAGGACAACGCTGCCCATGACCTCTACTCCGAATCTCCCCTTCGCCCCGCAACCTGACAGCGGCTCACCCCGTCGCTCGCTGCATTGCATCGCCCTGCTCGTCGGCCTGCTGGTAGCTGGCATGGCGCCTTGCGGTGCAGCAGCCCAAGAGACTGCAACGCCACAAGAGACCGCGACGCCACAAGAGACCGTCGAGGCACCCTCCACCGCCGAAGATGGCTGGACCCAGGCCAGCCGCTCGCAGGCCATCGCCGAGCTGCCGACGCGCTACCGCAGCTGGTTGGCGGGGGTCATCGGCTTGATCTCGCAGGCGGAGCTGGACTATTTCCTCGGCCTCGACGAGGACTTCCGTCGCGATGCCTTCATGGAGGCGTTTTGGCAACCCCGGGACCCGGATCCACGGACGGTGGAAAACGAGCTCTTCGACCGTTGGCAACAGCTGGGCGGCGGCTCGGGGCAAGGCTTGGCTTTCAATGATCCACGGCTGATGCTCTATTTGTTCAACGGCCCTCCCGGCGGCTGGACGCTGCCCGACGGCCGCCCCGCCACCCGCTGCTTCTCGCGGCAACGGCAGTTGGAGATCTGGTTCTACGAGCGTAGCGAGCGCCTCGACCAGCGTTTTCCGGTGATCTTGCTGCGCCGCAGCACCGAGCAACCCTACGAGATCTACTACCCCGGCGAGACCTTGCGGGCGGTGCAGCACACGGGCAAGCTACCCACCACCGATATCCGTCTATTGTGCGCCGACGAGCTGTTGCGCTACGCCTTCAGCGAGATCGAACGGGTGCCGAGCTACGACAAGGTGGTCGAGCAGGCCATGGCGCCACCCCTGCCGTCGGCGGAGTGGCTGGCGACCTTTTCCGGCAGCGACGCCGAGCCGCCGAAGGGGGCTGAGAGCTTCGGGGTCGGCATGCGACGCAGTTTTCCGGCCCGCAACCAGAGTCGCAGCGTGCTCGAGGTGATGTTGACGGTGCCCCGGGATCAGGCCCCGGGTCAGGTCTTCGACGGCGAGGTCTACCACCACTTTCTGCTCATCGGCGAGGTGATCCGCGACGGTCGCCGGCTAGAGACCTTCCGCTATCGCTTCGAAGGTCCCACCCCCGGCGCCGAGGCCAGCAATCCGGGAGATCCCACCGCACCCCCCATCCCCTTGGGGTTCAGCCGTTTCCTACGGCCGGGACCCATCCAGTTGCGGCTGCTTTTGCACGATGTTTTCAACGACCGTTACGCCCACATCGTGCAGGATCTCGAGGTGCCCAGCCCCGAGGGTCTGCCGGCCATGGCGGGCAGCACCGAGCCGGCGTCCAACGGTCCCAGTCTGGAGCTGCTGCCGCCGTCGGGACGCTTGCACAGCGGCCAGGTGCGATTCCGCGCCCGGGCCCGCGGCGAGCTCGACAAGGTGACGTTCTTTCTCGACGGCGAGGCCAAGCTGAGCAAACGCAAGCCGCCGTTCAGCGTTGAGCTGGATTTGGGAGACGAGCCGCAACCGCACCGGGTGCGGGTGGTCGGCTACCGCGGCGACGTCGAGGTGGCGACCGACCAGATCTGGCTCAATCAAGGGCCGCAACGCTTCCGGGTGGGCATCGTCGAGCCCCGCTCCGGCGGCATCTACCCCGGCGGGTTCATCGCCCGGGTGGACGTCCAGACGCCGGACGGCCGTCCCCCCGAAAAGCTCGATCTCTACCTCGACGACACCCTGCTCATCACCCTGGTGGACGGCCCCTACGCCCAAGCGGTGCGCTTGCCCGACGGTCAGCCGACGGTGCTGCGGGCCGTCGCCAGGTTGGCGGACGGCAGCCAAGCGGAGGACGCGGTGATCGTCAACAGCTCGCCCCTCAGTGAGACCCTGGAAGTACGTTTGGTGGAGCTGCCGGCGGTGATCACCGACGCTGCCGGTCAAGCGGTGAGCGGCCTCACCAAGGAGCAATTCCGCCTCTTCGAACGGCGCGCTGAGCAGGAAATCGAGCGTCCCATCGAACGGCTGATCACCGGCCCCGAGGCGGACGTTGCCGCCGCCCTGTTGATCGATCGCTCCGCTTCCATGGAAGCCCACCTCGGCGCCGTGCGGCAGGCCGCTCAGAGGTTCGTCACGACCGCCCTCGGCGACGCCGACGATCGCCTGGCGGTCTACTCCTTTGCCGAACGGCTGCGGGTCGACGCCGATCTGACGCCGGATCGCGGCACCGTCGAGCGGGCCTTGGCCGGTCTCCTGCCCGGCGGTCGCACCGCCCTCTACGACAGTCTGGTGGAGGCCCTTCAAAGCCTCGACAACGCCGGCAGCCCGGCCGCCCTGGTGCTCTTCACCGATGGCCAAGACGAAGCCAGCCGGCTGACCTTCGAGCAGGCCCGCGACGCCCTGCGACGTTCCGGCGTCAGCCTCTACAGCATCGCCTTGGCCAGCGCCTTCCCCGACAAAAAGGCGCGGCAACCCTTGAGCCAACTGGCGGAGGAGTCCGGCGGCGTGGCCCACTTCCTGGACGACCTGTCGGGCCTCGACGCCATCTATGCCGACATCGCCCAGGAGCTGCGGGGTCGCTATTTGTTGACCTTCACCCCCGCCGCGGGAGACGATGACGCCTACCGACCGCTGCGCCTGGAGGTGGCGGTGGACGGCGTGACGGTGCGTAGCCGTCCCGGGTATGTTCCATGAGCAGGGTTTGTCCCATCTCGACAGAAGCTCGATCCCCCGGCCGTCAATCTAATGAGGCCGTCACTTGAGGAGACCCCATGGGTTGGTTGAAAGGTTTGTTCGCCTCGGATCCCCGGGAGCAGTTACGCAAGGCAGAAGGACGGCTCGAAGGCACCCCGGAGCGGGCCTTGGAACTGGCCTTGGAGATCCCCCATGCCGAGGACGACGAGGCGGCGGACGAGGTCCGTACCTTCATCGCACGGGCGCGCCAACGGATCGTCGAGCAGGCTCTGGAGAAGGCCAAAGCCTCCGAGGCGGAGGAATATTTCGCTGACGCCGCCGAGTGGTTGGAGGCGGCCATCGAGCACACTGCGGATGCCGACAAGAAAGTGACCCTGAAAGAGCGTCGACGGGAGCTTCTGCGGCAGGAATTGCTCCTGGAGGAAGCCGAGGACGGAATGGACGGCCCGGCCGTCACCGTGCACCGGCAAGTGGAGGCCAGCGTCCTCTCCCCGGAGCTCGATGTGGACGACTTGTATTTGTCGCTGGTGGACATGTTCAAGGAGCCGGTGGCAGAGCGCTACCAACGACAGGGGCAGGACTTTCGGCGCCTCTTCCTACAGTTCCAACAGGCGGAAATGGACGGTTTGGAAGAGGGCTTGAGCCGGCTTTTGGAGACGCCCGGCTCAGAGGCTGACCAAGCCGTGGTGCAGCTAGAGCGCGGACGGCTCCGGTTGTTGGTCGGGGACATCTCCGCCGCCCGTCAGGATTTCGAAGCCTGCTGGCAGGCCTGGGGCGACGATACCCTCGACTTGGCGGACACCCTGTCCTTACCCGGCCTGTGGGCCGAGGCGAAGCTCATCGAGCAAGACTTCGACGACATCGTGCAGCGCTTGGCGGAGCTGGCGCAGCCGGACAACGGCCGCCTCGATGTCGCACTGCCCTACGCCCAAGCCTTGGTGCTCAGTCAACGTCTGGACGAAGCGGCGCCGTTCCTGCGGGACGCCATGGGCTACTTTCCGAGCAACCAAGACTTTCCCCAGCTTTATGCCGTCACCCTGGCGGGCAGCGGCAATGCCCAGGAAGCCATGGCCTGCTTGGAAATGGCCATCGCCCCCAGTTGCGCCAGCGGCCATTGCAGCAAGCCGCCCATGCACATCCCCTCGTTACAAATGTTGCTCAGCCTGCATGTCACCTCCGGTAGCGACGAAGGACGGTTGCGCAAGCTGGCAACTCTGCTCGTCGAGCACCGGCGCGACCAGCTCTCCGGGGAGGACCATCGGCTCTTGGCGGCGGTGCATCACAAGCTGGGTGACGGTATTGCCGAGCAGCTGGCCCTCGACAAAGCCAAGGAGGCGGACGAACGCGGCTCGACGCCCGTCGCCGTAGAAGCGGCGCCGATGCCCGGCCCGTCCGATCGCCTGATCATCTGACCGGCTGCGGTCCTCGATCGAAAAAAAGTCGCCGTCGGTAGGTAACGCTCGGCGGCATCGTGACTCTCACTCTTCAGAACACCCCGAATCGGCTGGATTCCGTGGGCCATCGATCGCCTAGCGATGGCCCGTCCAGGCCCTGCGGTATCGAACTGAAGAGGAGACCTCCGTGCGATCCATCCTGCTCGAACGACTCAAGTCCGTGCCCGTCGTCTTCCACTCTTTCGGCCTCCACGTCTTCGTTGGCATCGGCCTCGCCCTGAGCCTCTGGCTGGCGGCATCGCCGAGCCAGGCTTGCGGCGGCAAACCGGCACCCTTCTGCGGTAAAACGCTGGTCCTCTCCCAGGCCGCCCCGCCGGTCATCCTGCTGCCCGGCGGCGGCAGCTTCGACATTCCGTTGACCGTCTACTTCCAAGTCTTCGACTTCCCCGCCGGGGCGGGGCTTTGTCCTCCCGGCCCTTACACTGCCGATATCGACCTGACTTTGACCTGTATACCGGCCGGCGATGGTGGCGGCGCCCTGTCGGCGGTGCCGTTAGCCTTCGGCTACAACGATCTCAGCGTCACGGTGACGCTGCCGGCGGGGCCACCCCGGGTCTGCGAGGTGGTGGGTCTGGCCACCGCCACCTTCTCCGATGGCATGGAGCTGACCGCCACCAGCGATTCTTTGGTCTGCCTGGGAGATCCGGCACCGGGCAACCCCAGTCTGCCGCGTCTCGACATGGAGCTCATCGGCGGCGAAGCCATCGGCAAGGTCCACCCCGGCGATCAATCCGCTTGGGTCTACCGCATCACCAACAATGATCCGTCGGCAAGCTACAGCGGCCTGCTGAGCCTCGAAATGCTCAACTCGTCGCGTCTACCGGGCATGAGCGGCCCGTCGACTCCCGGCTCCAACGGCTTCTCCATCTCCGATCCGGGCCTGGGGGACAACTTTCCCCTGGGTTTCGCTGACGATCTGGTGGACGGCTGCCTGCCCTTGCCCCCGGACCCGACCTCGCCGGTGATTCCGCTGATCGAGATGCCCATCCAGCTGCCCCCCGGTGATTTCATCGAAGTCGACGCCTTTGCCCGTCCCTGGGGCATGTGCGCCGACGGCAGCTGCGGTCGCGCCAAGGTATTGCTTGACGGCACCTTCTCCGACACCTCCGACGGTATCGCCTGCTCCGGTTTTGTCAGCGCCGCCGACGTCACCGTGCCACCCCTCTACCTGTGGCCCGACAGCGGCCAGACGATGTTCTTCCAGCCACCGCCGGATCCGTTCCTCGGACGGCTCACCGGTTTCGGAGAATTTCTGCCCAAACTCGGCGTGATGATCGATTTTCTCACCCTGCCGCCGCAAATGGCCATCGATGGTCAACCGCCCCTACCCTTGCCGCCGCAGATGTTCTCCGAGCCCGTAGACGGCACTTTGGGACGCACCCATGCCCACTTCGAGGACCCGCAAGGGCTGTTCCAGGTCGACTCCTTCTTCGACATTTTCTATCGCATCGAAATCGCCCCCAGCCCGCAGGAACCCTTCGAGACCGAGCTCATCGCCATGGAGTTGGTGGGAGGTGCCCCCAGCGGCTTCGAGAACCAGGCCCCTTTTGCCATGGGCCAGATCGGCATCCTGCTGCCGGGTAGCACCGACTTCGACGGCTTCCTCGAGCTCATGCCGCAGATCAGCGGTCTGGCCTTCGATGAGAACGGTGAAGGGCGGGATCTCCTCTTCGGTTTGGTGGAGCTTCAGCTCAGCGGCGACGGCCTCGGCGTCGACATTCATTTGCAAGGGCAGGTGGCGCCGGGGAGTGGACAGCAAATCATCGCCCTCGATCTATTCCAGGACTTCCGCGGATTCCTGGCCCAGCAAATCCACTTGCCGTGCCCCGACTGCGACATCTTCGGCGATGGCTTCGAAAGCGGCGACACCGCCGGTTGGTCCAGCAGCCTGCCTTGAGCACCGCGGGTGCGGCCTGCTCTCGGGTCCGTCATAGAATGGCGGCAGTGAGCGATGAATGGCAGTTGATCCAACAGGTGGTGGCCCGCCAACCGGCGGCGGAGGAGGAATTCGTCCGCCGCTACCGAGGTCTGGTGCACGCCTTGGCCCGGGGTCGCCTCGCCCTGCACGGCGAGGCCATCGACGAGCTGTGGCAGGAGACCATGGCCAGGCTGTGGCGGGACGATTGCCGGGCCCTGCGGGCTTGGCGCGGACGCGGGCGTTTCACCACCTATTTGACGGTGATCGTCATCCACCTGGCCTGGCGTCAGCGGCGACGGGTTTGCCTTGAGGAGGGGATGGATCAACTGGTGAACGAGCCATGCCTCGACGAACCGTCCGCCGACGAGCGCCTGGTCCAGGGCCAAACCCAGCGCCAGGTACAACAAGCCGTATCGTCCCTGGCGCCGCGGGATCGCCTATTGCTGGCCCTTCGATTCGCCGACGAGCGCACACCCAAGGAAATCGCCCGGCTCCTCGGCCAGGCCCCGGGCACGGTCCGCAAGGCGGTGCACGACGCCCTGCGACGGCTGCGCAAGCGCTTGGCTGTACCAACTCAAGACCCCAGATAATCAAGCCCCTAGACGACACGAGACCCTAGGCAACGACGGACCCCGGGATGGAGCCTATGCAACCCGACAGCCCTGAAGACGCTTTGACGGAGGAAACCTTGAGCCAGCAGCTGCGAGCAGCCCTCGATGCCGCCGCCACCGATGAGCCCTGCCAAGGTCCCGACTGGGTGTTGCTGGCGGAGTACCTCGACCACCGTCTCGACGAGACAACGCGACAGGACCTCGAGGCCCACCTCAGCGTTTGTGCCTCCTGTCGCCGGCTGGTCATGGAGAGCGCTGGGTCGACGCAACGGTCGTCGCAGCTATCGTCGCAGCTGCCTGGCACCCTCGCACCTGGCAACTTCGCCCCCGCCGCCTCCCCGATGCGTCGCCGCTGGCCGCTCGCCCTGGCCGCCGGGCTGGCGGCATTGGCCGCCGGCTTGCTCTGGGAACCCGCAGGGCAAGCCCCACCGGACCTCGAAGCCGTGGCGCCCCCACTGGCGGCGTCCGGCTCCACGACGATGGAGGAAATCACGAAAGGCCTTCTGCCTCCGATCGAAGCCTTCGAGGGCCTGCTCGATCTGGGACGACGGCCGGTATTGCGCCATGGCAGCTCGCAACAGGCGCCCCAGCCCCTGAGCCCTCGGTGGACCTTGACCACCGAGTCGCGGCCCACCTTCCTCTGGCTAGCCTCTGCCGCCGCATCGGCGGGGCCCCCTGCTGAGCCAGCGGCCGACACACCGAACGCCCCAGGCACCTCTGAGATCCTGCTGGTCGACACCGACGAGTCGGTGGTGGCCCGGTTTCCGGTGATCCCAAGGGCCGGTGGCATCTCGGTGGCCGAATGGCCTGACTCCTTGCCGGGTTTGGAAATCGGCAAGGTCTACGCCTGGAAGATCAACACCTTCGGCGACCATGGGCATCTGGCCTCCGACTATGTGCCCTTCCAGGTGGCTGGTTTGCCGCAGGGATCGACCAGCCCGGAACAGCGGCTGACCTCACAGCCGTTGAAGCCCGCGGCGCGACTGTCCGAAGCCACCCGACTAGCCAACGCCGGGCACCTGGAGGCTGCCTTGAAAGCGCTAGGCGGGCTACAGACGCCGGACGAGCAAGCGGCTGCCGAGCCGCTCTTGCAGGCCATTTTCGAGGCCCAAAAGTCATCCCCCGAGCTGGCGTTGCAGCAACGTCGGCGGCTGGGCTGGCCGGCCGTTCCCACCGCCGACGGCACACCCCGGCCATGAAACCCCATCTCGCCAGCGTCGTTCTTGGGTTGCTCCTCTGCCTGCCGGGTCCCCCGGCGATGGCCGAGGCGCCGGCTGCCGCAACGGCGGAGGATCTCCTGGCGACGGCCCGCGGTCAGGCCCGTGCCATGGAGTTCGATCTTGCCTTCGAGACTTTCCAACGGGCCCTCGAGGCGAGTCGGCGGTCGGGGCAGGGGCGCTTCGAAGCGGAGAGTCTCTTGGCCCTCGGCCTCACCCACCGGCAAGCGGGGGCCCCCGAGCTGGCCATCCCCAGGATTGAAGAGGCCCTCAAAGTCTTCGACCGTCTGCAAGCCGCCGACGAACGGGCGCAGGTGCTCTGCGAGCTGGCCCGCACCTACAACGCGGTGGGGCGGCGACAACTGGCCAGGCAGCACCTGAGCACCGCCGAAACGCTGTTTCGTCGGCTCGATCAAGAGGCCGGCCTGGGACGGGTCGACAGCCTGCGCAGCCTGGTGGCGATCCATGACCGCAACCATGACGAAGCCCTACGCTACGGCCATCGGGCGGTGGCCAATGGGGCGACGCCCGAAGGGGATCGACTGCGCGCCCTGTCCTCCATCGCCTATGCGCTCCATCAGCAGGATCACTTGCCGCAGGCCCTGGAAGCCTACGATAACTTGGTGGCGTTGGCCTGGCAGCGCAATGACCAAGGGCAGCTGGGTTTCGCCTTCTGCAATCGCGCCGAAGTCCAGTGGCGCCTCGGCAACAGCAAGCCAGCCTTGGAGGATTTGTGGCAAACGGTGTACCGCTTTGAGCAAGGTCGCACCTTGATCCCCAGCACCGGTGCTCAACGCTCCGATTTCATCGCCCGCCAAGTGGCGGCCTACGATCGCCTGATCCGCTACTTGGTGGACACCTCGCAGTCGCGCCGGGCCTTCGAGGTGGCGGAGCGCTTCCACGGCCGCTCCTTCCTGGAGATGCTCGATCAGCGGGCCGAGCACCGCTTGGCAAGGCGGGATCCTGAGCTGCTGCGTCGACGCCACCGCCTGTTGGACGCCTTGGGTCAGGCCCGGCTGTCCTTGGAGGAAGGGCGATCTTCCAGCGCCGATGGGGAAGCTCTCGGTCCCCCGACCTCGAGCAAGGATCCCCAGCGTCGTGAGCTCGATGTCCTGGAGGGCGAGCTCTTGGCGGTGGAAGGCCAATTGCTGTGGCGTCACCGGGATCTTCGCCAGCAGCCGACACCCGCCTACCCCTCCCCGCAGCAAGTCCAGGAGGGCTTGGAGTCAGGCGAAGCCCTGGTGGCCTATTGGCTGTCTGACCGGCGTGTCTTCGCCTGGACGGTGCTCGACGGCAGCATCCGGTTGACCCAAATTGCCGTCCCCAGGTCTGAGTTGGCGGCAACCCTGGAGACCTACTTGGCCCCCCTGCGCTCCCATCGCTTGGCTGAAGATCTGGCCCTCACCGACGGTGAAGAGGCGCATTTAGCGGCCGGACAGCAACTCTATGACTGGTTGATCGGCAGCTTGCCGCCGGAGATCCTGGCCGCCCGCCGCCTGGTATTGATCCCCGACGATGTTCTCCATTATTTGCCCTTTGAATCTTTGGTGAGCAGTTGCCCGGCCGGCGAGCCATCGCAGCCGGGCACGGTCCATGGGCGCTATGCCGACTGTCACTTCCTGGGCTTGCAAACGCCCTTGGCCTACGGCCCGTCCGCCGGTGCCTTTCTTGCCCTGCGACAACGCTACCGCAACCGCCTCGCCCATCCGCCGTCGCCTCGAGGAAGCCTGCTGGCCTTGGCGCCCTCCCATCTCACCCGGGCATCGACCGTCGGTGAGCTCAGCGACGACCTGCTACTGCGCCAAGGCCTGTCGTCGAGGGCTCCCCTACGTTATGCCCGGCAGGAAGCGGAGGGCATCGCCGCCCTCTTTCCCGGCGCCGACACCTGGCTGGACGGTCGGGCCAGTGAAGGCCGCCTCAAGAGATCCGCCGGACACTTCCGCTTGCTGCACTTGGCGACCCATGGTTTGGTCAGCGACAGCCTTCCCATGAGCTCGGGTTTGCTATTGGCCGCCGACGCCGGAGAGGACGGTCTGCTGCAAGCCCACGAAGTCCTCGGCCTCGAGCTCGACGCCGACCTGGTGACCCTCTCCGCCTGCCGCACGGGCCGCGGCCGCCTGCAAAGGGGCGAGGGGATCGTCGGTCTCAGCCGGGCCTTCTTGACCGCCGGCGCCGGCGCCGTGTTGGTCTCCCTGTGGGATATCGACGACCGCTCGACTCCCCTCTTCATGGAGGCGTTCTATCGTCATCTGGCGGTGGGCATTCCGGCCCCGGAAGCCCTGGTCAAGGCACGGCGCGGGCTCTTCGCCGAGCAGGGGGACGTGAGGCTCGTGCTCCGCCGACGTCCTATGTCCTATGCCCACCCGCGTTTTTGGGCCAGCTTCGTTTTTTCCGGAGGGTGCTAGGTAGTGTTTTGTCCCGTTTTTTTTGACCCCGCCAGGGGTACTCGATAGAAGCCCAGGGTCAGCAGTGCGGCGACGCCACCCTGGGATGCCTGGGCTACCCTGGACGGCGTCGTCTCAGCCTAGATGGGGGCGCCTAGCCGAGGGCGCCGAGACGGGGGCGCCTAGACGGGGGCGCCTAGACGGGGGCGCCTAGACGGGGGCGCCCAGACGGGGGCGCCCAGACGGGGGCGCCCAGACGGGGGCGCCCAGACGGGGGCGCCCACCCCCGCCCGGAGCGCCCTCCTGATCGCAGACGCTCAGATCGGGCGGTCCGGGCTACGAACACCGGCCCCTACAGGGCCACAATCCAATTCCCTGTCTCCATATCTCGTTGGTTTCTTGGCGCGGAGGAGCGACAGGGGGCGCAGAAAATGGACGGCATCTGGGGTGGAAACGGCGGCGACAATGCGGTCCATATGTAATGCCTCAATGTTGCGCTGCAAAAATGACGGGAATACGCCTGGTTAGTCGCGTTAAACCAACGTAGTCTCTATGACATTCATGACATTCCGTCTCCCGATTCCTCTCTAACAGCGCCCAAGGAGCATTCCCTTCATGATACGCATTCCGTTGCTGCTGCTCGTCTGTCTTCTCTGCCTGCTCTCCACCCTGCCGCTGACCGCCGCCACCCAAGTCGAGCTCATCCTCGACGCCTCCGGCTCGATGTACAACAAACTCGACGATGGCCGCTACCGGATCACCGCCGCCAAGGATGTGCTCAGCGAATTTGTCCGCAATCTGCCGCAAGGGGACCTCGATGTCGGCCTGCGGGTTTATGGCTCGACGTTACAACCGTCGGCGGCGGGGGCCTGCCAGGATTCCAAGCTGGTGGTGCCCGTCTCCGGTGTGCAGCAGGACGCGCTATTGAGCGCCATCAACACTACCCGGGCCCGTGGCAAGACCCCCATCGCCTACTCCCTGGAGCAAGCCATCGGCGACTTCAACGGCACCGACCAATGCCTGATCGTCCTGGTGACCGATGGCGAGGAAGTGTGTGACGGCGATCTCCAAGCCGCCGCCACCAAGCTGGAACAGGCGGGCTGCGATTTCGACCTGCGCATCATCGGCTTCGACCTGTCGAGCCAGGCCCAAGCCACCTTCCAAGGTATCGGTACTTTTGAAAACGCCAAGGACGCCGCCGCCCTGGCCGCCGCCCTGGACCGGGCAGTGGAAGGGGCGGTGGAGAGAACACCCCTCGGGGATGCCACATTGACTGCCCCCGACGAAGTGCTGGCGGGTAGCAAGCTCATGGTCGAATGGACGGGAGAGAACGGCCCCCGCGACTACGTGACCCTCGTTGAGGCCACCGCCGAAGACGGCAAATTTGGTTCCTGGTCCTACACCGAGAAAGGCTCGCCCCTCGAGCTCGTCGCCCCGGCGACCCCCGGCCCCTATGAGCTGCGTTACCAAAGCGACCGCGTCGAGGGCATCGCCGCCCGGCGCCCCATCACCGTGCTGCCAGCGGAATTTGCCATCGGTGGCCCGGCGGTGGTCAAAGCCGGACAGGCCTTCGAGATTCCTTGGGTCGGTCCCGACAACGAGAAGGACTACCTGACGGTGGTCTTGGCTGACGCCGCGGACGGCACCTACGGCAGCTATGCCTACACCGCTACCGGCTCACCGGCCCGACTGCACGCCCCAATGCAGGCCGGAGACTACGAAATCCGTTACCAGAGCGACCGCGAAGACGGCGTCTTTGCACGTCGCCCCTTGACCATCGAGGCGGTGGAGGTGCGCCTTGATGTGCCGGCTGAGGTCCGCGCTGGCCAGTCGTTCGAGGTCGAGTGGACGGGGCCCAACGGCGACCGTGATTACATCACCGTGGTGGAAGCGACCGCCCCCGACGGTGAATACGGCCAGTATGTCTACACCGCCGAGGGCTCGCCGATCACTTTGACGGCGCCATTCGTCGACGGCAAATTTCAGGTGCGCTATCAAAGCGACCGCGAAGACGGCGTCTTCGCGCGCCTGGACCTCGACATCGCCAAAACCAGAGTGACTCTGAAAGCCCCCGACACCGTAGCCGCCGGGGCCACCTTCGAGGTCACCTGGACCGGGCCCGACGGCCCCCAGGACTACATCACCATCGTCCAACAGGGCGCCGAGCCGGGGGCCTACCTCGGATATCAGTACACCAAGCGCGGTGCCACCTTGACGCTGCGCGCCCCGGAAGAACCGGGCAGCTACGAGGTGAGGTACCAAAGCGATCGCGAGAAAGGAATCATCTTCGGGAGCCGACCGATTCGCGTTGAGTAGGGGTCTCTAAGGACAGCCGGGGGCCTCTTGAAGCAGAGATGGAGCGGTCAACTGCCGTTCCACCTCACCCAAGAGGTGGTCGGCGGCGCGCTGGAAGAGGGCCATGACTTCGGCGCCGTCTTTGGCATGGCCGCTGGCCTGGCCGGCGATTTCACCTCGCCAGCACAGGCCGCCGTCTCCGTCTTCGAGCTCTAGATCGAGGCGCAATCGGGCGGTGATGGAGCCGTCCCCCTGGTCGACTTCTTCCGCCTGCAGCACCCGCCCCCGTAAGACCCGGTGGTAGAGATGTCCCATCTCCATCGCCTCTACATAGGCGAAATCCTGCGGCTCGTCCAGGCGGCGTACCAGCTCCCGCTGCAAGATCTGGCCGAGGGGGGCGGCCCAGCGGGTGAATTCATAGAACCCCACTTCGCTGGAGGTGGCGGTCTGCCGATAGACCAAGCGGTCCTGATCGTAGGGGGGATCCACCGCCAGCTCGGCGACGGCCCAATGTGGCGACTTGGAGGGGGCTGCGCTGATCTTCGGATCTTCGACGTCCCCATTGACGGCGCTGGAGGTGGCGGATTGGGTCAAATCGAAGTAGCGGATCTCGGGCACGGCGCTGCATGCCGTGGCCAATAGGAGCGCCGTCGTCGCCAAGCGCCACCAAGACAGCCGCTTCAAGGGTCACCCCCCGCGGCTCCCGAGCCGGGTTTTCCTGCGGCTCCCGAGCCAGGTTTTCGATCCGCCTTGCGGCGCGGCCGCAGGAGGCGATCGGGCCGGTGTTTCAAGGTCTCCGAGAGGGCTTCCAGATTTGCCGCGGCACGTCGCATGTCGCGAATCGCAGCTTGTAGGGAATCACCTTCCGAATTCACCGAGGTCAGCATTTGGTCAGCGCTGGAAAAGGTCTGCTGCGCCATTTCCAGAGTCTGCCGGGCCGCTTCGAGGGTGGCGGCCAGGCGTTCACCATCCGGTCCCAAGGCGTGTCGCAGGTCTTCAGCCACACCATTGGCTTGCGCTGCCAATTGAGGAACGTGGGCCATGCCTTCCTCCAAGTCCGAGGCGATACCATCCAACCGCTGCAGCAGGATCGGCAATTGGGGGCCGATGTCCTGAAGCGTCAGACGCAACTGCCGCACCGTGGCCATCATCTCGTCGACATTGTCATCCGCCAGCACTTGCTCGCCCCGGCTCAGCAGGGTGTCGAGACGCGGCCCCAGCTCTTGCACCAAACCGCGGGTGTCTCGCAGCAGGGCACCCGCATCGTCACCGAGATTGGCCACCGCGGCCATCGCTTGCTCCAAGCCGGCCCCAGACTGCCCCAGAATCGGCGCCTCGCCAATGTCCGGGGCATCGTGGGGCCCCGGCTCGATGGCCAAGAACGTGGCTCCCAAGAGGCCATCACTGGTCAGGCGGGCCGTGGCCCCACGACGCACCTCGACCTGCCGGTTGATGGCGACCTTGGCAACGATGGGATAGTCGGCATTGGCCTGAAGTCGCACCGCTGCGATGCGTCCCACCTCGATACCCGAAAGCCTGACCGGATCCCCGGCCCGGATACCGCCAGCATCGTCGAGCCAGACGGCGTAACTGCGTCGCTCGGGGCCGCCGATCCCCGAGCCGACCATCCAAAGCACCCCGAAAATCAACAGAGCCAAAGCCAACACCACGAACAGCCCTGTTCTGACTTCGCCACCGCGGTCGCTGCTCTCCATCAGTCGTCGTCCTCCCAAGCCTGGATCAGTCGTTGATAGCGAAGTCCGCCGGGCGGTTCCTCCTCTGGCACCCTATCGAGAAAGCTCCTCACCACGGGGTTTTGGTTCTGGCGCACCTCCTGGGGGGTACCGCTGACCACAAAACGCCCCTTGTGCATCAGCACCAGACGCTGGGCGATGGTCATGGCGCTCTCCATTTCGTGGGTCACCACCACCAAGGTCATATTGAAGACCTCGCGCAACTCGATGAGCAGGCGATCGAGCCCGACGGCGGTCACCGGATCGAGGCCAGCGGACGGCTCGTCGCAAAACAGAAGATCAGGGTCGAGGGCCATGGCACGGGCAAAAGCAGCCCGCTTCTGCATGCCGCCGCTGAGCTCCGAGGGGTAACGCTGCGCCGCTTCTTCGAGGCCCACCAGCGCCAGCTTGATCTGTACGATGATGCGACGCGTCGAAGCCGGGAGATCGGTGAGCTCCTTGAGCGGCAAGTCGACATTCCCTGCCACCGTCAGAGAGCCAAAAAGAGCGCTGCCCTGGAAGGCGACACCCATGCGTTGGCGCAAGCCGCTCAGCGTCTCCCTCGGCACCGCAGCCAGATCGTGGCCATGCACCTTGACGGTGCCGGCGTCGGGTTTCTCCAACCCCATCAGGCAACGCAGCAAGGTGCTCTTGCCACTGCCACTGCCCCCGAGAATGACCAACGTCTCCCCCGCCGGCACGGTGAGGTCGACTCCGCAGAGAATCTGACGCGAGCCGTAGCTCTTCTCGAGACCACGGACTTCGATGGCGGGGGATGCTTCTGTCATAGTGAACCGTGACGAGAGCTTATCAGCCTGTGCCTCCTCATGGTGCCGCGAGTGTAGTGCGTCCAACAGACGGCGTCTCCATTTCAAGGTCATTTCTAGACCCCAGGCTCGAGATCTCAGTTGTCCGCAGCGAACATCCCTGGGATACTGAGCCACCATTGACTCTGCTCCGCCCATGCTCAGGAGATCTCGCATGCAGTGTCCCCAGTGCCAAGCTCCCCTTGCCGCCGGCGCCAAGCGCTGCTCCAGCTGCGGCCAGACGATCCGCGCTTACGGCGGCCCGCCTCCCGTCGGCGGCGACGCCACCGGCGGCCTCATCCCCTACAAGAATGCCCCGGCGCTCACCGCCTACTACTTAGGGCTGTTCTCGATCCTGCCTTTTCTGGGCATCCCCATGGGCATCGCCGCCGTCGTGCTCGGCGTCATGGGGCTCAAGAAGCTCAGAGCCGAGCCACGGGTCAAGGGCAAGACCCACGCCTACGTTGGGATCGGCTGCGGTGGGCTCGGGGCCCTGGCGTGGATCGGGCTGCTGCTGCTCATCTTCATCCTCCCGATGCTCAACACCCAATGAGCATCGCCAAGCGCCACCGTCCAGCCCCCATGGGGTAGGATCAACTCTCCGTGCCGGAGTGGCGGAATGGTAGACGCAGCGGACTTAAAATCCGCCGGCCTTTGGTCGTAGGGGTTCGAGTCCCCTCTCCGGCACCAGCCAAGGTTAATCTCATCAGGGCACCTGGCTCGACCAAACCCCGGCATCTCCCGATTCGAAGCCGTCGCTGAACAGCAGGTCATCGCTGCGATAGGTGATGATCAAGGCCGGCCGTGTTGTCGGAGCGGTATTCTCTCGGCTGGCGAAGCGCTTGACGGTGCGGTTGGCGGTTTCGTCGCCGAGCAGAATCCAGCCGTAGTTGGTGGCCGGGTCGTCGAGCCATCCTTGCACGTCGGCCACCATCTCGGGGGTGGACCCCCAGGTGTAGAAATTGAAGTCCGCCACCGTCTGTGTGGCACTGCTCAGACTGCCGAAGTCTCCGCCTGGGGTCGACCAGATCGCCGTGTCGAAGAAGCTGTGCAGCCAGGTGGCGTCCCCGGTTGTGCTGGAGGTGCCGATGCCTTCTTGCCCCTCGGCATCGGAGGTCCCTTCGCCCCAGTCTGATTCCATGGGCAGCAACCGAACGTCGATGTTGCCGGCAAACGTTCGATTCATCTCCAAACGCAGCTGCACCTCTTCGATGATCGCCGGCGCTGGGATCGCCGCGGCGATGTCGAAGGCCAGCAGAGCGCGTCGCCTTAGGGCCTGGTTGGTGCGTCCGGCGAAGATGAACAAACCGGCACCGTTGCTCAGCTCTCCGTTCTGGGTCTCGTAGAGGGTGTTGTCTTTCATCGCACCGAGGGTGACGGTGGTGGACGAGCCGCCGAGACCGGGTTCGCCCTTGCCTTTTCCAGGGGTTTGGGACCAGGACGGCGCGGCCATGAGATGGGCGATCGCCAGAGCTCCGATCCACCGCTGGAGAGAGTGACGACGTCGGAGGTCTGAAGGTCGCTGGGCTGATGAAATCACTGCGGGATGGCGAAGCATGAAGTAGGCCCTTTCGATGGTAGATCGTCCAGCCATTCTAGCGGCTGGCTCTGCCACGGAGCGTCGATTCTGCCCGGGTCGGAAAGCAGGGGGGACCTCCCCCTGAGCTCTCCTACAAAAAGCTGCTGAAAGCCCCAGTTACTGCGGTTGAGGTTGGAGGTCCTCGATTTAGACGGGGAGATACGGCGATGAAGATCAATCGCCGGAAGAGATCTGCTGTGGGTCTGACCGAAGCATGTTCTATGGTATTTTTTACCTATGCACCCCTTGATCTCCGCAGACCTGCGCATCTCCCACCTCGGCCCCGGCACGATTCCATCCCCCTTGGGAAAGATCCATGAGGGCTTTGTGCCCGACGGACCTCAGATTTTGGTGAGCAGCCGTCTCGACGATCTGGCGGCGGAGGGCGCCCTGCGGGAGACTCCGGGTTTCGAAGCGGCGGGGCCGCGGGCCAAGCTGTTTCACGATGCCGCCGGTTTGACTTGCGGCATCGTCACCTGCGGCGGTCTGTGCCCTGGGCTCAATGACGTCATCCGCTCCATCGTCCTGACCTTGAATCACCGCTACGGTGTGCACCGAGTGCTCGGCTTTCGCTACGGTTACGATGGCCTGGCCGAGCAACCGAAGGCGCCGCCCATCGAGATGACAAACGACCTGGTGCGCGATATCCACCACCGGGGTGGCACCCTGCTGGGATCGTCGCGGGGGCCGCAGGATGTCGGCGAGATGGTCGATACATTGGTACGACGAGGCGTGGGTTTGCTCTTCGCCGTCGGCGGCGACGGGACCTTGCGGGGCGCTTCGGCCCTGTGTCGGGAAATCGAACGACGGCAGTTGCAGATCGGCGTCATCGGCATTCCCAAGACCATCGACAATGACATCGATTACATGCAGCGCAGCTTTGGTTTCACCACCGCGGTGGAGGCAGCGCAGGCGTCGTTGGAGGCGGCCCACATCGAAGCCCGGGGCGCTTGGAACGGCATCGGTTTGGTACAACTGATGGGACGCCACAGCGGTTTTATCGCCGCCCACGCTAGTCTGGCCAACGGCGACGTCAACTTCTGCTTGGTGCCGGAACAGGAATTTTTCTTGAACGGCGAAGGGGGGCTGCTCGATCTCCTAGAGCGACGTCTCGCCGACCGGCATCATGCCGTCATTGTGGTGGCGGAAGGGGCCGGCCAGGATCTGATGACCGCCTCGGAGCTCGCCGATGCGTCGGGGAATCGACGCCTACAGCCCATCGGTTCCTTTCTCAAACGACAGATCGTCGAGCACTTCGAAGGTCGCGGCATCGACATGACCTTGAAACTCATCGACCCCAGCTACACCATCCGCAGCCTGCGGGCCAGCGCCTTGGACTCGGCCTTCTGCCTGATGCTGGGGCAACATGCGGTGCATGCGGGCATGGCCGGCCGCACCGATATGGTGGTCGGATACTGGAATCAGCATTTCACCCACCTACCCATCGCGCTGGCGGTAGCCCGGCGCAAACAGCTGGACCCCAACGGAGAGCTGTGGCATCGGGTGCTCGGCACCACCGGTCAACCGCCCACCATGGGGGCTGGAGCCCCGGCAGGCAAGACAGCGCAGAGGCGCGGAGGTTAGCGGCCATCGACGTTTTTCTTTCCTACTGGTACCAGGACGAAGACCTGAAGCGAGGTCTCGAGGAGCAGCTCGCTCAGTTGCGGGCCGAGGGTGCCATCACCGGCTGGGGCTCGCGGCTCATCGGTCTCGACTGGCAGCCCCAGGATCCGGTAGACGAGGGAATTCGAACGGCGGACCTCATTCTCTTCTTGATCTCCTCCTCCCTGGTATCGAGCCGCTACTTGCTGGCCGAGGAAGCGCAGATCGCCTTGGCCCGCCAGCAAGCCGGCGTCGCCCGCCTGATCCCCATTCTGCTGCGTCCCTGCCAATGGCAGAGCACACCCCTGGCCGACTTGACAGCGCTGCCCGCAGAGGGCCGACCTCTGACCCTATGGCCCGACCAGGCAGCGGCTTGGGGCGATGTCCTCGACGGCCTGCGCCGCCACCTGGGCGAGCTCCAAGGCACCGCGAAGGCCCCTGGCGTCGACGCCGGACAGCGATCTCCGGAGCCCGAGCCGGTGTTCACCGACGAAACCACACGGGCCCTGGGGCGGGAGCTCCAGATGGCGCACACGCGGCGCGCGCAGGCGGCGGCGACGGGCACCGAGACGTCTAAACTGGACGCCACTATTCTGCGCCTCAAGGGACAGCTGCGGGCCGCCGGCACCCTGCGGCCCGGAGACATCTTGGCAGGACGCTACCGCCTCCTCGAAGCCCTGAGCTCAGGCCACGGGTCGCAGACCTGGCGGGGTTATGACCGGGAGCTGCAAACCGGCGTGGCGATCAAGACCCTGCTGGTGGACGGACCACGGAACCGTCGCCAGCGCCGGGCATTTCGGCACTCCGCCCAGCAACAGGCCAAGCTGGCAGAGCTCGAAGGTGTAGTCCGCGTCTTGCTGGCCCAAGGCAAGGACGGCGATGTCGTCTTCCAAGTGCAGGAGCTGCTGACCGGGGGCGATTTCCGGCAGCTCATCCGGCAAGGCGAGATGTCGGTCAATGAGCGCTTGGCGGTCATCCTCGAAGTCGGCGAAAGCCTCGAAGCCGCCCACCGCCTGGGCGTCATCCACAAGAATGTGCGGCCTGAGCACATCCTGTTCGATAGCACCGGTAACCCCAAGCTCAGCAACTTCGATCAGATCCGCGGCGTCGATGCCAGCGGCTCGGGCCATTCCCCGGAGCGTGACCGTTTCCTGCACGTCGCCCCCGAGGCGATGACCTTTGGCGAGGTGGGCCCCGCCGCCGATGTCTATGGCCTGGGCATGACGACCCTTTTCGCCCTGCACGGCGAAGACCTGCCGCCGGCCCTGGCGCAGAGCCTGCAAGAGCTGATGGCCAGCCTGCAAATCCCCGACGCCAGCCTGCCGGTGATCGAAAAGGCCCTGGCCTGGAAGGCGGCGGACCGCTGGCCCAGCGTCGGCGAATATTGCGACGCCCTGCACCAATCATTCATCCCCCTCTCAGCCGAGGCCCGAGCGGCCCAGGAGGCCAGGAAGGCCGCCGAAGCCAAGGCCGCACGGGAGGAACGGGAGCAGCGGGAACCGGCGCCCCGCATCGTCATCCCCAAGGGGCCCACCGGCAAACCCGAAGGCATCGCCTTCCGCCAGCGCCGCCGGACCGGCGGTCGCCGCTCGGCCGAGCCCTCTTTGAAGTTGTTGCCTCTCTTGCTGATCGGCGGTCTGCTGGCGGTCGGGGTCTTCGCCCTGTCCCTGTGGCGCGCCCCCGGCGACGGAGCCGCGACTTCGACGCCTGGCCGGGAGAGCGACGAAAACAGCGCTGCGGTGGCCACCAGCGTCACCCGGGACTGCGCCCGGTTGGCCCGCGCCGCCGGCATCGATATGCAGCTCGTGCCGGCGGGCGTCTACACCCTGGGGACCGACGAGGCCCTCGCCGCCTACGGTGACAGCCCGAGCGCCGTGCTGCGCTCGCAACCGAGCCACAGCATCCACCTGAGCTCTTTCTGGATCAGCACCTACGCCATCACCAACGAACAGTACGACCGCTTCGTCAACGAGACCGGGTACCCAACTCCCAAGCTCCGGCAGGCCTCGGGTTTCGACGCTCCCACCCAACCGGTGGTCGCCGTGAGCTGGCGCGACGCCGAGCGGTTCAGCCAATGGGCGGGCATGCAATTGCCCAGCGAGGCGCAATGGGAGGCCGCGGCTCGGGGTAGCCTGGCTTACCGCTATCCCTGGGGCAATGGCGAGCCCACCCCCAATCTCGCCAACTACGGTGGCGAGCCCCTGGCCAAGGTCGACGACTACCTCGACGGTGCCGGTCCCTTCGGCACCCTGGGTCAAGCCGGAGGCGTCTGGGAATGGTGCCGCGACACCTGGAGCGAGCGGCCCTATGTCGACCGCGAAGGGGCGGTCGATCCCGTATCGGTGTACGGTAATACCTCCCGGCGGGTGGCCCGCGGCGGCTCCTGGTCCAACGACGCCAGCAATCTCGTGGCGGCGGTGCGGCTGCAATTCGGCACCCTCGACCAACACCGCGACAACGTCGGTTTCCGTCTGGTGTGCGAACCCGAATCCACACCGTAAACCGACTTCCCCTACACCGTGAACCGACTTCCGCTTGGGATCTCGGGCCAGCCCCGATAGCATAGGGTGTGCAAACTTCATCCTCGCCCCAAGCCTCGTTCATCGGCCCGGTCGACGACCGGGGACATATCCAAGACGCCTTCGCAAACGACGACCTGGAGGAGCCTCAATCCTGGCCGTTGGCCTCTCCCCAGCCCCCGGGCACCTGGCTTCAGGTGCGCATCGTCGATGGTCGAGCCAAGAGCATCGGTGATCCCTTGGCCACCGCCGGGACAGCCCTGGCGGAGCTTTACGGCCTGGCGGCCAGCCGCGGCCTGTCGCCCTTGCATCCGGCCGCGGTGATGGCCGAAGCCGAGGCGGTGGTCGAAGATCCAGGCATCGACGACCCCAGCCTCGATGACCTGACCCACCTACCCTTTTTCACCATCGACGAAGCCCATTCCAAGGACTTGGACCAAGCCCTGTGCATCGAGCCCGGTGCAGACGGCGAGGGATTCCGGGTTTGGTACGCCATCGCCGACGCGGCGTGGAGCGTGCGTCCGGGCACCGCCCTCTTCGCCGAAGCCCTGGAGCGCGGCGCCACCTACTACTTGCCGGGCCTGGTCATTCCGATGCTGCCCAAGGCCCTGTCGGAAGGGGTGGTCTCGCTCAATCCCGGGGTTGATCGTCGGGCCCTGGTTTTTGATATCGCGCTGGCGGAGGACGGCCAGGTGGTCAAGACCCAGCTACGCCGGGGGCGCATTCATAGCCGGATCAAAACCACCTACGACGCCGTCCAAGCCTATCTCGACGGTCGCCAGGGGGTGCCCGGCGACGAGCCCGCCATCGCCCAGGGCATCGAGCTATTGCGCCAGGTGGGTCGGCGCCGCATGCGGTTGGCGGAGGCCCGGGACGTCATCTCCATCCGTCGCCAGGAGATCGCCCTTTCTTTGGGTGGCAAGCGGGGACTTCGCTTTGTTGCCATGGCGGACCCGCGCAACGATGTCGAACGCTACAACGAGCAAATCTCCCTCTTGTGCAATATCGAAGGCGCCCACTTCCTGGCCCGCGGCGATCGGCCGGACGATGAAGTGCATCCCATCTACCGGGTGCACGATCCACCGACCCGCCAGCGTCTCGACCGCTTCGAGAGGAACGTACGAGCCCTGGTCAAGCTGCACGGTCTCGATGCCGACCGCTGGGCATGGCAACGGCGTCGGCAGAGCCTGGCCGGTTATTTGAAGTCGCTGCCCGAAGACGGTCCCGAGCATCACCTACGGGTGGCCAAGGCCATCCATCGTCAAGCCATGCTGACCGGCGGCCGTTCCCTCTACGATACGGCGCCGGGCTACCATTTCGGCGTTGGCGCCGACGCCTACGCCCGTTTCACCGCGCCGATGCGCGAAATGGTCGGCATTTTCTGCCACAAGGAAGCGTGGGAAAAGCTGGGCAAGGCCGAGCCCAACGACCGCCGGGCCGACGCCGAGCTGCAGAGCCTGATCCTCATCTTGGCCAATGAAGCCAAGCAAACCCAGCGCATCCTCGACCGGGAGGCCAACCGCCGCGTCTTGGATCAACTGTTCGAGCAAGCCCTGCGCAGCCGCAGGCGAGGTCAGGGCGACCCGGGGCGTGCTAAACCGGGCCTGCGCGGCGTCATCCTCGGCGTCTCCCGCTCCAAAGTGCATGTGGGATTGGAAGATCCGCCCATCGACATCAAAGTCTACTTGCGGGATTTGCAACGCCAACACGGCTGCAGGCTGCGTCAAGGGCGCGATACCATGACCGTTCGCCGCAGCGACAACGGCAAGCGCCTCTACACCGTCGGGCAGGCGGTGGAGGTTCGGGTCTACAAGCGGGATAAACGCCGTGACCGCTGGGTATTGAATCTGAAAATCCTCGACGACGGATAGCCGACAACAACCGGCCGGCGTCAATCACCCGTTGACTCTGCCGCATTTCTCTGCGATGTTTCCTGATGGAGGCGTACACATTGCGCTGTTCGGTCACCGCGACAACCCGTGACCTCGGCGCGGTGCCGTACCATCACCGACCCGTCGTGACGACGCCAACAGAAGTGTAGACCTTGAACAAGACTTTACCCACCCTACTCCTCGCCGTCGTCTTGCTGGCCGTCGCTTGGTTGGCGGCGCAAAGCCCCAGGGCCCGCTTTAGCAACCTGGAGGTGCCCGCCGACGGTTTTGCCGAGGTGTATTTGCAGACCGACATCGGGGCGCCCCACAAATGCCTGGTAGGCGGGCGCGGCAGAACCACCGCCAAACGCTCCGAGAGCCAGGAAGGCAAGGCCAGCTGGCGGTGTCGGCAAGTCGGCGAGGTGCCCACCACCTACCTTGCCGAATCGAAGCTCGAGCCCAGCTTCCTCTTCGTACCGGTAACCCAGGTCCGCGACCTGGCCTACCCGTTGGTCCACGATGTCTTGCGTCACCGCCTGCCCTTGCCGATGCCCGCCATGCGTTGGGTGCATTTCTATCGCGACCGTCAGTTCCAAGGTCTGTACCTGGAGATTGAGCTGCCGACCCGAGCCTTCGCCGCCGAGCAGCAGCTCGGGCGTCTCGAAGTGTTGGCCACGGCGGATTCCAACCTGCTGTGCTTGGATCGCAAGCTGCGTCCGAGATGCCCGATCTACAACTTGGCCCTGGCCGACGGCATCTTGCCCATGCCCATCGGCAACGACGCCAGCCGCCAGCTCTTTGCCTTGACCGCCTCGAGCGACGGCGAACGCCAATTTGTCCTCTCCGACACCGAGTACCGCCGGCTCTACCCCATGCCGCTGCCGGTTTCCCTGCATCGGCTGCTGCCCAGGGACGGGCTCTACCAGGACCAGCGCTACCGACGTTGGCTCGACGATGACGCCGCCGCGGCCCTGGACGGCTCGGCCGCCATTTCCGAGGCGACCACCGTCGGTCGAGCCGAGCCGACACCCCAAACCCCCGGCGAGGCCCTGGCCGCCTTGCGGCTGCATTTACCGGCCTCCCTGGGGGCCACCTGCGAGGTCATGGTCTGCGACAGCGACAGCCTCCTGGCAAGCCTCGAAGTCAGCCCCAGCGTCCACTGGCTGCAGCAGGCCGGAGGCTGAGCCATGGCCGGACGCATCGAGCTCAAGTATCTGGTGGACCCCGCCACCAAAGAGCGTCTGCTGGCCCGCTGGCGACCTTATCTGGTGGCGGCACCCTACACCGACGAGCTGGCCATGTATCCGATCATGAGCCTCTATTTCGATTCCCCGTCGCTGCGTTTTTACGATGAAAAGTTGGAGGGGGAGGCCCTGCGCAGCAAGGTGCGACTGCGCGGCTACGGCTACGATTGGCAAGCTCTCGACCCTTGTATTTTGGAGGTCAAGGGCAAGGTCAATCAGCGTATTCTCAAGTTTCGCAAGAACCTGGGGCCGTTTCGCCCGGAATACTTGCATCCCGCCCATTGGCCCCTGGACGACGATCCGTCCGCCGGGCCGGTGAGGGCCCTCGCCCTGCGCCACCGGCTACGGCCGGCGGTGCAGGTGCTCTACCGTCGTGAGACCTACGAATCACCTTTTTGTCCTGGCCTGCGGGTCGCCTTCGATTCCCAGCTCCTGGCCCTTGAGGTCGGCGAGCTGATGACCCCCGACAAGGTGGACGACATCAGATACCGCTGCCTTCCCGAAGACCGCTTCGTATTCGAAATCAAGTCCAACGGCGGGCTCCCGACGTGGATTCTGCAGGGCATCCATGACGGTCAAGTCCTGCTGCGGAGCATTTCCAAATATGTCCTCGCCATCGAGAAATTGAACCTGCACCGGCGCGAGATGGGAGTTTACGCGTGAACGAATTCTTCGACAGCCTGCAACCCGCCCAAGCAGGGGCCAACTTCGGCCCCTTCGACATCATCCTGGTGGCCGGGCTGAGCGCCCTCTGCGTTTTTGTCGTCTCCCGGGTCTATCAATCGACCCACCGGGGGACGTCCTACTCCCAGTCCTACATTCACTCCCTATTCCTGATGGCCCTGTGCACTGGAATCGTGATGATGATCATCGGCAGCAATATCGCCCGCGCCTTCAGCCTGGTGGGTGCGCTGTCGATCATCCGCTTCCGCACCGCCGTCAAGGATGTCCGCGATACCGCCTATCTGTTTTTTGCCGTGGTCATCGGCATGGGTTGCGGCACCGGTTTCTTCCTGCACACGGCGGTCTTCACGCTGGTCACTTGCCTTTTCATGTGGCTCCTCCACCGCTTCGACTTCGCGGTCAAGAACGAGACCGAAGAGATCCTCAAAATCACCTACCTGCGCCAAGGGGATGCGGCGCAGCGTCTCGCCGAAGTGTTGCAGCAAGCCTTGCCGAAACGGCACCGCCTGATCAACAGCGTGCGTAACATCGAGGGCACCACCGATACTCAGGTCTATGTGGTGCAGACCCGCAAAGGCGTGCTCGACGACGAGCTGGAAGGCCAACTGACGGCCGTTGAGGGTGTGCAGAACGTCGCCCTCTACGTGCACGATCAACAGGTCGATCTCTGAGCCGAGCCTTACCATGCCGTCGACCCCGCCCTCTTTCTTGCGTCGCCTGACCCTCTCGCCATCCAGCGGCCACCGCCCCCCGTGGTTGCGGGGGGTCCTGTGGGTGGCCATTGGCCTGTTGGTCAGCCTCGGGGCGTGGATCCTGGTGGTGGCGGCACAGAAGGCCCTGTTCTTTCAACGTACCGGCCTCGACCAAGACAACAGCAACGTCCTGCGCATGGCCACCAAAGAGGTGCTCACCCACCTCATCGAGCCTTACTACAACCACCGGCTCATCAGCACCACCGAGCTGCCGATCTACGACCTGCAGCTCAGCCCCAAGCGCCTGGCGGAATGGCACACCATCCTCGACCGGGTGACCGAGCGGGGCAAGGCACAGCCGGAGGACCAGATTTATCTGCCGGGCCGCTTCCGCCATGGGGACGAGGTCTACGAGGTGGACATCCGGGGACGCGGTACCTTGGCCGGGCACTATCGCAAGGCCAAGCCGTCGATCCGCGTCAAGTTCCCCAAGGACCGCCATTTCGAAGGGGATCGGGTGGTCAATTTCATCATCCCCTACGAACAGACGCGGGTGGTGGTAGATACCACCCTGAACGAGATCGCCCGCAGGCACGGTCTGTTGGCCTACCGCCGTCAATTCGCCGTCCTACGGCTCAACGGCAAGGTGCTCGGCGTCTATCAACGGATGGAGCATTTCCGCAAGGAGCTGGCGGTCAAGCAAGGGCGGTCCGAAGGATTTTTCGTCAGCGCTCTCGGCCAGGGCAAAGGCGGCAGCGACACCGCCACCCACCTCGGTTTCCAGGCCGCCGTCAAGGCGATGACCGCTTGCACGCGGGGCTGCTCGCCACGGCAGGCGGAAAATCTACTGGACCACTGGCTCGACGAAGAACGCTTGGCCACCTACTGCGCCCTGACCACCTGGTTCTACTCCGACCATGCTTGGGGACCCGACAATCTGATCCTCTTCTTCGACCCCGGCTACGGGCGTCTGGAGCCCATCCCCTGGGACGTCGGGACCTTGCCGATCTATTTTCTGCCCCACGCCGACGAGCATCCCGAATGGGTCGTGGAGAGCACCGTCGATATGGGGGAGGCCCTGCTGGCGGTGCCCCGCTTCCGTCAGCGCCGCAACGAGATCCTGTGGCAACTGGTGCGCCAGGAAGAGGCCTTCGCCCAGGCTGAGGCGAAACGTCAATTCGAAGCGATAAGACCGTCCCTCGACTACGACACCGAGTACTCCCGCCGCCGGACCCGGCGGTTCTATGATTCTTTCAGCCGTATCGTCCGCGGCAACGCAGCCTTGGTGGAGCGGGTCTTGGCCCAGCGCCGGTTGGTGGTGACCGGCTCCGAGCAGGGCTTGCGGGTGATCAACTGGAGCGTCGGCGAAGCGCGGATGGAGCGTCTCGAGGTGGTCAGTGCCGACGGCCGACGGCAGGTGGTGGAGCTCGCCGGAGACCTCGTGCCGGGACGCTTCAACGCTCAACTGGGGGTGCTCGACATCGCCGTCGAGCTGGACTTCCCGCCCCACACCGTCCACGCCGTGGCCAGTCACCACTTGAGCGGTGAAACCTTCGCCCCCGACGAGGTGACCTGGCAGAGGGCCGCTCCGACGGTCGACGAAGCCATGCCGCCGCGGCCGGTGCATCGGGCGCCACCCTTCACAGGTCCGGTGCCCAGCTTGGTGGCGGCGGCAACCCCGCCCCCCGGTATCGACTGGCCGCAAACACCCCCAGCGGGAGTCCGGGTGGACGCCTCCACAGGTGCCTGGCACTTTTCCGGCCAGATGCGTCTCGACCATTCGCTGGCGGTTCCCCAGGGGGTGCCGGTGGTCTTCGAGCCCGGCCTGCTCTTGCGGCTCGGCGCCGACGTCAGCTTGATCATCCGCGGCGATTTGAGCAGCTTGGGCAGCAGCGAGCGCCCCATCGTCATCGCCGCCGCCGAGCCACGGCAACCCTTTGACACCCTGGCGGTGTTGGGGCGGGCGCAACGACCGACCCAAGTGCGGGTCCGCCATACGACCGTCGACGGCGGCCAGGAGGGGGACTTCCTCGGTGTCCACTTCAGCGGCGCCTTCTCCATCTACGGCGGCGACCTGGAAATGCATCACAGCCGGATCCTCAACGCCGCCGGTGAGGATGGCCTGAACGTCAAATACGGCGCTACGCAGCTGCACCACACCGTCTTTGAAAATACCTGGGGGGACGCCCTCGACCTCGACTTCTCCAACGCCGAGCTGTCGCACAATCGGGTGCGTCACAGCGGCGGCGACGGTTTCGACTTCAGCGGCTCGACGGTGCAAGTGTACGATTGCACCTTCGAGGACATCGCGGACAAGGGGTTGAGCGTCGGCGAGAATAGCCAGGTCAAGGCCTGGCGCAACAGTTTCCGCCGCGCCACCACGGGTATCGCGGTCAAAGATCTGTCCGAGGCCGAGCTACAAGATAATAGTTATATGGATTTGGAGGTAGCCATCGCCATCTATCAAAAGAAGCAAGTTTTTGCCTCGGGCCGGGTGACCTATCGCCCCGCCCGCCTGGAGAACGTTGCCAGCGAGCTCCTGTTGGACCCGGGTGCCCGAGCCACACGGCACTGAGCCCATCCCTTGACATCCCCCACACCCGACATGGCCAATCCGGCGCCAGAGCTTGCCGCCGGTCATTTCACCGAAGGGCGATACTTCAAGCTCCAGAAGCTGGGGTTCGCCCTCTTGGTGTTGGCCACCTTCGCCTCCTTCGTCTATTTTGTCATCTGGGCCGACGGCCGCCCCTATCCCCCCGGTCGACGCTGGATCAGCCTCTCCATCTTGGCGGTTTTCATGACGCCGCTGCTCTTCCACACGGCCATGACATGCCTTTTGGGATGGCGATTCCGCCTGCGACCGGAGCGCCCGGCCCCCTCCGGACATCGGGTGGATATCTTCTTCACCACCTTCGACGAGCCGACGGCGATGATCCGTCGAAACCTCGCCGCCGCAGTCGCCGTCACCTACCCCCACACCACTTATTTGTTGGACGACGCCGGGCGGCCAGAGCTCGAGAGCCTGGCGCGAGAGCTCGGGGCCCGCTACATCGCCCGACCGGGGCAAGAGCACCACAAGGCGGGCAACGTCAACTATGCCCTGGCCCGCAGCGACGGCGACTTGGTGGCCATTTTCGATGCCGATCACCGTCCCGAGAAAGACTTCCTCGACCACACCGTGGGCTACTTCGAGGATCCTGAAATCGGCTTCGTGCAGATCATGATCACCTTCGCCAACGATGATGCCGGCCTCTTTGAGCAAGCGTCGGCCCAGACCGCCTTGGACTATTACAACATCGCCGCGGTGGGTAAGGATCGCTGCGACGCAGCGGGCCTGATGGGCTCCAACGCCGTGTTGCGTCGCAGCGCCCTCCAAGACATCGGCCTCTACCGTCCCGGCCTGGCGGAGGATCTGGAGACCTCCCTCGCCCTGCATGCCGCCGGTTGGCACTCGGCCTATGTGCGCCGCCCCCTGGCGCCGGGCCAAACTCCGGCCGACTTGCCGTCTTTCATGAAACAACAGCTCAAATGGGCCAGCGGCGTCTTCGAAGCGGCCCTGCGCTCCTTCCGCGGCCCTTTCTGGAAGCTCACCGGCCTGCAGAAGCTCTGCTACTTGACCCGCTTCACCTATTACCTGTTGGGGGCCATGGTCCTACCCAACATGCTGGCGGTCGCCGCGACGCTGTTTTGGCCCATCTTCGACATCGAAAACTTCACCGTCGCGCTGCTGCCCCTGACCTTGACGGCCCTCGCCACCCGGGTGGTGCCGTTGCGTCTGTGGTCCTTGCAAGAGCGGGCTCGCCGGGGTTTCCTGTTCAAGGGCACTTCCCTGGTGGCCACCGCCTGGCCCGCCTACAGCATGGCGCTCCTCACCTCGCTGCTGCGCCGACCGGTGCCATTTGTCGCCACCCCGAAGACGGCAAGGGCCCATCTCCCCGCTGGCTCGTACCTACCCCAACTGATCGTCATCTTGGTCATGCTGTGCGCCATCGGCTGGCGGCTGGCCCATTGGCAGCAGCGTGCCCTACCGATCACCGTCGCCGTCGGTTTGACGCTCGTCGCCAGTCAGTGGATCCTGCCGGTGGCCATGTTTCGCGCCTGGCGGTCCTCGGGTAAATAGTCTTCGCCACCTCGAGGCCGCTACTGTAATGCGGCTTGTAAGGCGGATGCCCCATGATGAGGTCACTGAAAACCACGCCTCACCTATTTCCGGCTGGACCCGGGAGGACTCAATGCTGACACTCGTTCTATTCTCAAGCCTGGCGCTCTGGCTCGGCGTCGCCGCGGTACAATGGCGACCAGTCGTCCTTCGCCGTCGAAAGATCCGTCGATCCGTCGCCCAGCGTCCCAGTCGCCGCTGAACGGGAGCCCAGGCCATCACCGAGTTCGTGCAAGCCCGCCGTCAATTTGTCAACGAGCTGTTCAAGCTCGTCGATTTGCTACTCATGACGGCGTCCTTTGTGCTGGCCCTCTGGGTGGCGGGTGATTATCCGCCCTGGCAGCAGCTGTTGAACGACTATCTGCGGGCGGCCTCGATTCCCAAGGCCTCCGTCCTGCTTATTTTCTGGCATTTCAGCCTGCACTTCCTCGGCCTCTATCGTTCCCGGCGCCTGCTCTCGCCGGTGCGCGAGGCCTTCGATATTCTGCGGGCCATGGTGGTGGTCAGCCTGCTGACCAATCTCACCGGCTACATCATCGACGCCAACATCGAGCCTTTTCTGCTGTTCAGCGTCTTTTGCGTGCTCTCCACCTTCCTCATTCTGGTGGCGAGAATGCTTCAAAGGGCGCTCCTCGGATGGGCCCGCGAGCGAGGACGTAATCTGCGCAACGTGCTGATGGTGGGAACCAACAAGCGGGCCCGCCAGTTCGCCGACAAAATCGAGTCACGGAGCGCCCTGGGCTTCCACATCATGGGGTGGGTCGACGAAGACTGGCATGGTTTGAAGGACGCCATGGAGGAGCTGGGCATCGACGAGCTCGCCACCTCCATCGATAAGCTGGACGAATTCCTACGCGAGAATCCGGTGGACGAGGTGATCATCGCCCTGCCCTTCAGCACGTCCTACCGCGAATCCAGCCGCATCGTCAGCCTGTGTGAAGAGCAGGGCATCATGGTGCGCTTCGTATCGCAATTCTTCGACACCCGGCTGGCCAAGGCGCAGGTCGAGATGTTTCAAGGGGTGCCGGTGCTCAGCCTGATGCCGCGGGTGATGGACGGTTGGCAGTCGATCATCAAACGGGTGATGGACTTGACGGTCTCCACCGTCCTGCTGATTCTGTTGATCCCGGTGTTCGTCGTCGTCGGCATCGCCATCAAGCTCACCTCCCCTGGGCCGATCTTCTTCATCCAGCGGCGCATCGGGCTCAACAAACGAAGCTTTCCCTTGCTCAAGTTCCGCACCATGGTGATCAACGCCGAGCAAATCCTCGACGACATCGCTCACCTCAATGAGGTCAGCGGACCGGTCTTCAAAATCAAAAAGGACCCCCGCATCACCGCCATCGGCCATTTTCTGCGCAGCACTAGCATCGACGAGCTACCGCAGCTTTGGAACGTTTTCACCGGCGCCATGAGCCTGGTGGGGCCGCGACCGCTGCCGCTGCGCGATGTCGAAGGTTTCGACCGCGACCAGGATCGCTATCGGCGCCGCTTCAGCGTGCGACCGGGCATCACCTGCCTGTGGCAGGTGGGCGGCCGCAGCTCCATCCCCTTCGAGGAATGGATGGAGCTGGACCTGCAGTACATCGACGAGTGGACCCTGTGGCTCGACTTCAAGATCCTGCTGCAAACCATCCCGGTGGTCTTCCGGCCGCTGGTCTTCGGGCATCCCGGCGAGTTCCAGGCGACGAGCAAACCCTTGGCGGAGGTGCTGAAATTCAAGAATCGGACGCCGCCGGAAACCGGCGTCAGCACCATCAAGAATACACGGGGCCTCAACTGAGCATGGCCATTCCAAACTTTGAGCAGGTGTCCGTCCTGGTCACCGGCGGGGCGGGGTTCATCGGTTCCAATTTGGTGGACGAGCTGTTGGCACGGGGTGCCCGAGTGCGGGTCCTCGACAACCTGGCCACCGGCTTCGAGCACAACCTCGCCCACCTTGAAAATCAGATCGAATGGTTACGGGGCGACCTGCGCGACGCGGCGACGTGCCGCCAGGCCTGCGGCGGAGTCGAGGTGGTGTTTCACCAAGCCGCCCTCGGCTCCGTCCCGCGGTCGATGCAGGACCCGGCCACCAGCATCGCCGTCAACGTGGCGGGTACCAGCAACCTCTTCGCCGCGGCCCGCGACGCGGCGGTGAAGCGCCTGGTCTACGCTTCGTCGTCCAGTGTCTACGGTGACCATCCGGCCCTGCCGAAGAAGGAGGGCAAGGAGGGGACGGTGCTGTCGCCCTATGCCATGAGCAAGAAGATGTGCGAGGAGCTGGCAGACATCTACGGCCGCAGCTTCGACATGCAGATCATCGGCCTGCGCTACTTCAACGTCTATGGGCCCCGCCAGTCGCCGCAGGGGGCCTATGCGGCGGTCATCCCGCTCTTCTTCGAAGCCTACCGCAGCCGCCGCACACCGACCATCTTCGGCGACGGCGAAACGAGCCGCGACTTCACCTTTGTGGCCGATGCGGTGCGGGCCAATCTGCTGGCCGCCGGGGCGCCCGCCAAGTCCTGTGGTCGCGCCTACAATGTCGCCGCCGGGCAGCGCACCACCCTCAACCGGTTGGCGGAGATGATCCGTAAGCTGATGGGCCATGGGCCGCCGCCGGCCCACACCGCCGAACGTCCCGGCGATGTACGCCATTCCCTGGCGGATTTGACCCAAGTCCGCAAGGGCCTGGGTTACAGCCCCCAATACGATCTTCAACAGGGTTTGGAAGTCACCGCCGACGGATTTCGCTGACCGCCACCGGCGGTTCGAGTCGGGGTAGAATCGGCCATGCGAAAGCTCAATATCGCCTTCATCGGCGCCCGCGGCGTCATCGGCACCTATTCCGGCATCGAGACCTACTACGAAGAGGTGGGCTCCCGACTGGTGGAACGGGGGCATCGGGTGGTGGCCTACTGTCGCAACTATTTCACTCCCGACGTGCCGAGCCATCGCGGCGTCAGCGTGCGACGCCTACCCGCCCTGCGCAGCAAACACCTGGAAACCCTGTCCCACAGCATCCTGGCCACCCTCGACTGCTTGCCGCGGGGATTCGACATCGTGCAATACCATGCCATCGGTTCCGCCCCCCTGGCGTTGATTCCCCGCCTGCTGGGAGGCCGCACCGTGGTCTCGGTGCGTGGCCTCGACTGGCAGCGCCCCAAATGGGGGTTTGTCGCCCGCAACGCCCTCAAGCTCGGCGAATGGGCGGCGGTGCGCTGCCCCACCACCGCCATCGTCGTTTCCGCCTCGTTGCAACGCCACTACGAAACGGCCCACGGTAAACGACCCCACTTCATCCCCAATGCGGTGGTCAGCGGTCCGCGCCGCGACATCGACTTCCTGACCCAGTACGGCCTGAAGGGGGACGATTTCATCGTCTTCGCCGCCCGAATCTCCCCCGAAAAGGGGCTGCACGACCTGCTCGAAGCCTGGCGCCCCCTGGCCGGCCGCGGCAAGAAGCTCCTGGTGGCCGGCGGTAGCTCGTACACCGGCGGCTACATCGAGCAAGTGAAGGCACAAGCCGGCGACGATGTGATCTTCCTCGGCAAGGTGGACCGTCGGACCATGGACGAGCTCTACAGCAATTGTTTTGCCTACATCCTGCCCTCCTACATGGAGGGGTTGTCGGTGGGTCTGCTGGAGGCGGTGAGCTATGGCTGCTGCGTCCTGACGAGCGATATCCGCGAGAACCTGGAGGTGGTGGGGGACGCCGCCTTGACCTTTGCCGCCGGTGATGTCGAGGCCATGGGACGGCAGCTGCAACGCCTCTTCGACGAGCCGGAGCTGGCGGCGGCGCAACGGGCCAAGGTGCGACGGCAGGCGGAGAGGCAGTCCGATTGGGACGACGTGGCGGAACGCACCGAAGCTCTTTACCTCGAGTTGGTGGGGGCGAGCCGAGACGGTACAGCCGGGGCGGCCCCGTGAAGGGACTGGCGGATCTCAAGCGGGTGGCCTCGTCGAGCGGCCTCTATGCCGTTGGCGAGATCCTCAACCGGGGCCTCGCCTTCCTGCTGCTGCCCATCTACACTCGGTTTCTCGATCCCGCCGATTACGGCGCCCTGGAGCTGTTCAACGCCTTTTCGGGGGTGCTCTTCGCTTTCCTCTTGCTGGGCATGCCATCGGCCCTCAACAAATGCTTCCACCGCGACTGCGAAACGGAGGAGGAGCGCTCTTCGGTGCTCGCCACCTCGCTGTTGGTGGATCTCCCCCTGTTGTTGCTCGGTGGTAGCCTGCTGTTGATCTTCGCCGAGCCCGTCGGACGGGTGATCATCGGTGAGCAGGGCATGGCCACCCTGGTACGGCTGGTGGTCGCCACAGCCGTCGTCGCCAGCCTGATGGCCATCGTCCTGTCGAGCTTTCGGGCCCGCGAGCGCTCCCTGGCCTTTGTGGCCATCAACCTGCTGCAATTCGCCCCCGCCATCGCCCTCAATATCTTGTTGGTGGTGCGCTACGAAATGGGTGTTCAAGGGGTGCTATGGGGCAATTTGATCTCCGCCTGCATCGCTCTGCCGGTCGGCCTTTGGGTGGCGACCAGGAGGGATCGACTGCGTTTCGAGCCCCGCCTGGTGAAGCCCCTGGTGCACTTCGGCGCCCTGCTGGTGCCGATCACCCTGGCCACCTGGGTGATCGACCTGTCGGACCGCTACGTGCTGCGCATTTACTCCGACCTGGAGCAGATCGCCGTCTATGCCGTCGGCTACAAGATCGGCATGATTCTCAACATGGCGTTGGTGTGGCCCTTTCAGCTTGCCTGGCCGGCGGTGGCGTTCTCGATCAGCAAGCGGCCGGATCACCACGAGACCTACGCCCGCACCACCACTTATTTCGGCCTCGCCATGACCATCGGTTGGCTCGGTTTGAGCTTGGTGTCGCGTCCGGGTTTGCCCTTCCTGGCCGGCGATCTCTATCTCGAGGCCTCGTCGGTGGTGCCTTGGGTGGCCCTGGCCTATCTGTTCAACGGCTTGCATTTCTGCGTCTCGCCGGGCATCCACGTCGAAGGCAAAACCAAGTCCATCACCCTCTATGCGGGCCTTGCCGCGGTGATCAATTTGGGGTTGAATTTCTTGATGGTGCCCCGCTTCGGCATCCTCGGTGCCGCCGGCTCGACGACGATCACTTTCTTTTTCCTGGCCGTCGCCACCTGGTGGCGCAGCCAACAGGTCCATGCCGTGCCCCACGAAACCGTTCGACATCTCAAGATCCTGGCCGCCGCCGTCGTCACCTGGTTACTGGCGGTGCGCTTCGAGCCGACGGATCTGTTGCCCGGATTGCTTTGGCACGGCACCTGGGCTACGGTAGGATTTCTCTCTCTACTCTTGCTCCTGGGCTTCCTCGATGTGGGTGAACGCCAGATGATCCTCCAACTGAGCCACCGTCTGCGACGGAGGGATCGACCATGAATCCACTCAAGAAGCTGATCCCGGAAACCGTCCGTGCCAAGGTGCGGGACCATCCCCTGTGGCGGCGACGCTACAACCGGCGCCACGCCGTCGAGCTGGCCACCACCTCGAAGCGGCTGGATCTGTGCAGCAGCCAGATCGCCCACATGTTCCATTTGGCGGATCACCCCTCCTTGGAGGGCAAGGTGTGCATGGAGATCGGCTCCGGCTGGATCCTCAGCCACGCCCTGGTCTGCCATCTGCTGGGGGCTTCGAAGGTGCTGTGCACCGATGTCGAGGCCATCGTGCGGCCGAGCTATATCCCCATCGCCATCCGCAGCGCCGTGCATTACATCGTGCGCGACGTGCTCTCCCCCTTCGCCGAGCACGCCGACATCCGGGCCCGCCTGGAGCATTTGGCCAGCCTCGACCACTTCGACCTCGAGGTGCTGGCCAGCCTGGGCATCGAGTATGTGGCGCCGATCGATCTGGCTAAACGATGCCTCGGGCAGCCGGTGGATTTCATCTACTCGTTGTCGGTGCTGGAACACGTACCGGTGGACGACATCGCTCCCCTGCTGGCCAACCTGGTGCAAGATCTGACGGTGGGGGGTACCATGGTGCACGCCATCCACTTGGAGGATCACCGCGACATCCAGAACCATCCCTTCCCCTTCTTGGCGGAGGACGGCAACCACTACGGGCGCGGCGAGCAAACGGTGCACGGCAACCGCATCCGTCGCAGCCGCTGGCGGCGTCATTTCGACGCCCTCGAGGCCTTCGACTGGCGTTTTATCTATCAGTTCAGCCGCCGCGACAAACCGTTGCCATCGCACATCGACGCCGCCGTCGAGCACCAGGGGGAGGACGATTTGCGGATCAGTCACATCGGCGTCTACGGGGTCAAGCGGGCCCCGGAGGAGAGGGCATGAGCGACGGGGCGAGCCCGCAGCGGCAGGGGAAAGTCGGGGCCGATAAAGCGGGGGGCTATGTCGAGACCCGCCTCAGCGCCGGCGTCTTGGCGTCGAATCTGGAGTATTTGCACCGCTGCCCCATCTGTCACGGCGACGACCTGCGGCACTATGTGCGGGTGCCGTCCCTATTCAACGAGGGGGAGTTCATTCGCTACGAGCGCTGCCGCGATTGCCGCACGGTGATCCGCAACCCACGGCTTCCCCCCGAGTACCGATTGGCACGTTACGAAGAGCCGGAAATGCCACCGGAGGCCAAGCAACTCAACGCCAAGAGTCAAGTGCACTACGCCTACATGATGCGGCAGGTGGAGCGCTTGCTACCCGAGGGCTGTGGCCGTCGTCTGTTCGATTTCGGCTGCGGCGCCGGCGGCTTCCTGGTGGAGGCCAAAAAGGTGGGGTTCGAGGTCATGGGTTTGGAGCTCAGCAAGGATTTGGCCCAGCACGTGGAGCAGGTGCACGGCATCCCGGTCTTTCAAGGGCTGGTGGACGATCCGTCCTTCGCCGACGAGACCTTTGACGTCATCATCAGCTCCCAGGTCTTCGAGCACCTGCTGGATCCCCGCGGCACCCTGGAGGAGGTCAAAACCCACCTGCGGCGTCCGGGATTGCTGCTCATCGAAGTACCCAACCTTTATGACATCCGCGAGCGCCTGCACAAGGGCCGCATGATGGACGACTCCCATCTCTTCTATTTCACCGCCCGCAGCCTGGCCCGCATGGTGCGCGAGCAAGGCTTCGAGATACTCAAGGTGCAGGAGGGCCTGCGCCCCTACCGTTTTCTGCGCAACGCCGACCAGACGCCCGCTCCCGGCTTGATGGAGCTCGGGGCCAGCCTGTTGTCCCTGTGCCAAATCAAGACCGGCCTCACCCTCTTCGCCCGCTGGCGCTGAGGTCCGAGCCTATCTACCGCCCAAACTACGACGACAAGGATCTGCCATGCCCCAATTCATCGCCAAACCCACCCGCATCGTCGCCGCCGGCAACCTCCCCAAGGAAATCGACGAATTTGTCGGCGGTGTCAATACCGGCGACCAGGCCCTCAGCATCGCCATCATGAACAGCCCCCAAGGCTGGACGGAGCCCGGCCAGCGTCCCGAGTTCGACGAATACACCGTCGTGCTCGAGGGTCTGCTCACCGTCGACACCGAAAACGACGGCACCCTTGAAGTACGGGCCGGCCAAGGCATCATCGCCCGGGCCGGTGAGTGGGTGCGCTACGGCACCCCCGGTGGGGCGCGTTATGTGGCGGTATGCCTGCCCGCCTTTTCACCGGATACGGTGCATCGCGACGCTTAGATCAAGGTCAGTAGCCGCCGACGTAGCCCAAGCCATGGTTTTCGATTTGGTGGCCGATCACCGTCGGAGCGACTTTGAGCTCCGACGCCAAATCCTCTACCTGCTGCTCGGTCACCAAACCGCCAACCCGTTTGGCCAGCACATCGGCAGGGGCCAAGAGCTCCGCGGCAAAGGCCCTAGCGGCTCGCTGCGGAAAGGTCGCCGCGTTGGTAAGTAGGCGTCCACCGGAGCCCAGGCTCATGGTCAGAGGAAAGAAGGCGGCGCGGGCCAAACGAAAACGCTCCGCAGGCTCGTGGCGTTCCTGGGGTGAAAGCAATGTGGGAGCCGAATGAGACGCATCGAGCGCCACCAAACCATCTAGGGAAGTCTCTCCGGAAGCAATCGTTCTCGCCGACGATGCCCATCCCAATTTCTCGACAAAGACTCCCGCGAGATCCTCGATCATCGGGTCCGAGACACCGTTGATCGAGCACTTCGATCGGAGCCCTCTAGCTACCTGATAACCATAGTCGTGGGCCGTCAAGCCGTTTGCCTCTGGCTCGATGGTCAACCACGGGGTCTTGGCGCCATTCTGTCCTACCATACTGAGGCCATCTTGGACCCATGCCAGATCGGGCGCTAGCCGCAGCGCATCACTTCCCGAGAGCAAATCCAAGGCCAAATCACCTGGCAAACTTCGCACCTCCTCGATGAGCCCGAGCATTGCTTCCGAGGCTTCTTGAGGATCATAGGGGTCGAGCCCAAGAACGGCCAGGGATTCGCACAGCTTCCTTTCGTCGGAGTCAGAGGAGCGAATGGCCGCCCAGCTCTCGGCCAACCGCTCGACCTCTTCGTTGGCTGGCAAGCACTCATGGAGACGTTGCAACACCCTCTCGACCAGGGTAGCCATCGAGTCTTCTAAGATTTCCGGTAATATCCGTTCGTGGCCTTGACCGATGAATCGGAGCCTGCTGGGCCCCTCCAGCTCGGGGTCGCTTTCCCAATGCAGGACAATCTCTTCGCCATCGCGAGCAATTGTGAGATCCGGTAAGGCCCCTCCATCCCTCGCAGCCAAGAGATTGTGCCTTTGAACCCAATCCCGGATAAACGGTTTGGCTGCGCGGCCACTCATCAAGGGACTGCTGGAAATGGGCTCATTGAGCAGATGCCACCAGTTCTCGACCAACCACTCCGTGAGCGGAAACACAGACCCGTATACCGTCGTTCTTTGTGTGCTCGACTGCCGAACAATCACTTGGGTGATCGGACGGGTGCCCAACTTGAGCCTCAACCGCCCCCAGGTCGCGGCCAGGACTTTGTCACGCACCCCCGGTGCTTCTTCCCATTCGAGATCGAAAATCATGGGGTCACCACTTTAAAAGGCCATCGGGGTCTTTGGGCCACTCCATCTCCTCGAGCCGATAACCCTTGTAGGTCCCCTGAGGCCCATTGATGTGCCTGGCTTCGTATAGACAACCTCCGATCCAGGTCCAGACGTACTTGGGAAAACCACCTTCGAATCTCGCACTCGTGCAACGGCGACGGATACCTTCTTTCAGCGCCTCGGAGTTGCGCCCGAGATCCTTCGTCATATGCGGCTCACAGGGTGTCGCATCCGTTCGCAGTCGCGGAGGTCCGGCAGAGCTCGGATGATCCTTGTGCTCAGGACTCCCTACATAGCTCACCTTTTCCGCCAGGGCTTCCGGGGGTTCGGCCTCCACCGGCCACTTTCCGATGACTCGACGCTTGGGTCTGTGAAATCGATGACGCATATCAAATTCTCCCTACGCCAAGACTCTACCACCGAGGCTCAGGGAACCGTCTCCGGCTCCGCCCTCAAATGCCGATCGAAGAAATCCGTCATACGCCGCATCAAGTGGCGCCGGCCGCTTTCCTTGAAGCTACCGAAGCTGTGTTTGGCGCCGGGATAGAGGGCCAAGTCGAAGGGCACGCCGGCTTCGATGAAGGCGGTGGCAAGGTTGAGGGAATTCTGCGGATGCACATTGTCGTCGGCGGTGCCGTGGATGACCAGCAGGGCGTCCTTCAGGTCGGCGGCGTAGGTTATCGGCGAGGACGCTTCGTAGCCCGCGGCGTTGTTGCTCGGCAGGTCGAGATAGCGCTCCATCCAAATGGCGTCGTAGTATTTCCAGGCGGTGACCGGGGCGCCGGAGATGCCCGCTTTCCACACTCCGGGACGGTTCAACAGGCTGTATAGGGTATGGGAGCCGCCGCCGGACCAACCCCACAGACCGAGGCGCTGGCTGTCGACCCAAGGCAAGGTCTTCAAGTAGTCCACCGCCGCCAGCTGCCCGGCGAGCTCGACCTCGCCGAAGCGACGGTGCAGACGATCTTCCCCCCGCTTGCCAAAATAACTGGAGGCTTGGTTGTCCACCGCCAGTAGCACATAGCCTTGGCTGGCCATGTATTTGTGCCACAGGCCGCGCAGGTCGTCGTCGCGCCAACGCTGAGACACCACTTGCGAAGCGGGACCGCCGTAGTGATACATGATCACCGGGTAACGCTTGCCGGGCTCCTGGTGGGACGGCAACATGATCTGGGCCGGCAGCTTCGAGCCCTCGGGGCCGTCGAGGGTGAAAAAGCGCCACTTGGGTAGGGCGGCGACGGTGGCCATCGGTGGGATGTTGGGCAAGGCATGGGACGTACCGTCACCGAGCCGACGCACCACTTGCCGCGGCGGCGAATCGGCATCGCTGAAGGTGTGCACCCAGTCCCCCGATTCCGACACCAAGGCGCTGTGCCAGCCGACGCTCGACGTCAACTGCCGGGCCTCACCGCCGCCCAGGGCAGCGGTGAAGACGTGGCGCTCCGAGGCCCCCAGGGTGCCGGTGCCGTAGGCGGTGAAGACGATGCGATCGTTGCTTTCGTCGACGTGGTCCAAGGAGGTCAGGTTCCAGCCCTCCGGCGTCAGACGTCGTAGCTCACGGCCTTGGGCGTCGTGGGCGTAGAGGTGTTTCCAGCCGCTTTTCTCCGAGCTCCAGAGGAACCCGCCGTCGGCCAAAAAGGTGAATTCATTGCCCAGATTGATCCAGCTGGGCCAGCGGTCGCTCATCAACGTTGAGCAGGCGCCGTCCGTCGTCCGGCAGAGCAACAGATCGATCTGGGTCTGGTCGCGGTTCAGCCGCTGCACCACCAGTTGCTTGCCGTCGGGATGCCAATGCACGCGGGCCAAGTAGACGTCCGGGTCGCTGCCGGTGTCGAGGCTGACGGTGCGCTTCGAGGCCACGTCCACCACCCGGATCGCCACCTTGGGCAGCGGGTCTCCGGCCTTGGGATAGCGCTGCTCCTTGACCGTCGGGTGCACCTCGGAGGTGTCCACCAGGGGGTAGACGGCCACCTCCCGATCGTCGATGTGGTAGTAGGCCAGGTGAGAGCCGTTGGCGTTCCACCAGGAGGCGGTGGCGTCTCGGCCCCAAATCTCTTCCCAGTAGACCCAATCGGTGATGCCGTTGAACACCACCTCCGGCTCGCCGTCGTCGCTCAGCCGCTGCTCTTCCAAGGTCGTCAGATCCAAGACATATAAGTCGTTGTCTTTGACGTAAGCCAAGCGACGGCCGTCCGGCGATGGGTTGACCATCTCTTCATCGGCTTGGCTGCTGGTCAGTCGTTGAATTGTCCTGTTGGCCAAGGTGAAGCGGTAGAGGTCTCCGTCGACGGCGTAGAGCAGCGCCTCCCCCGACGTCAGGAATCGCAAGTCGTCGATGTCCGCCTCTTCTGGTTCCGTGTCCTCATCGTGCTCCGCACCACCGCCCCGCAGATCAGCGGGCGTCGCGACGACTTGGTGCTCGCCGCTGACGGCGTCGAAGAGCAGGTACTGATCGCCATCCCCGCCGTCCCAAGTCAAGAGCAACTGATGGCTGTCGGGACGCCATTGCAAGTCCTCGGCCAAGGTGCCGTCGAGCTCGGGACGGAAGAGGTCGTCAAAGGTCATGGGGTCGTCGTCCGCCAGAAGCGGCATCTGGACGGCGATGAGCAGGCAAAGAACGGCGAACCAAATCGGGCGGTGAAGTCGTGGCATCGGAGGCTCCAGGGTCGGCAAATGACAGCGTGGCGCGGGTTCATGGCGGTGATCAGCCGATGATATCGTAGCTTCGCCCAGGACGTGGGCCCGCGAGCTCTCCCCCGCCACCCCCACGCTTGCTCCTATCCATTACTTGGCTTACGATTCGGTGCCTCATCAGCGAAAACCAGAGAAATTACCGAGTGGTGCCATGACTCCTAACCCTCAGCCACAACCTGACCCCTGGTTCTTCGACGCCGACCGGCTTCAGTCCTTGGCTTCGGCCGCCATCGTGCGCCGCGGCATCGCCTACTTCAAGGAAAACCGGGTCCTCGATCTGGGCTGGGACGACGATCGCATCAGCGCCGCGGTGGAGGGCACCGAGAAGGTCCCCTATCAAGTGGACATACGCCTCGATGAGGACCAAGAGCTGGCCATCGAATGCGATTGCCCCTTCGATTGGGAACCGGCCTGCAAACACAGTGTGGCGGTGCTGCTGGCCTACGCCGCACGCCAGCCAACGGACACCTTTCAGTTGCAGGGGGCGGCGGATTCGGCCATCGAAGCACGGGCGCAGCGTGGACGTACCGAGGTCGTCGTGAAGCATGTGGCCGGTGACCGCTGGCAGGGTTCGTGGGAAGCCAGCTCCTTGACCGCCGAGACGGAGCACACCGCGCCTTGGCAGGTGGAGCTGCGCTCGGTGAACGAGCGCATCAACCACTGCACGTGCCCCGACTTCGCCACCAACCGCCTGGGCACCTGCAAACACATCGAAGCGGTGCTGCACACCCTGCGCAAGGGGGCACCCAAGAAATATGCTCGCCTGGCGGAGCTCGGGCCACCGGTGAGTGTGGTGCACGTGGATTGGGAAGCCTCGGCGGCGCCGCGGTTGCGCCTCTGCCGCTCCAACGACGGCGGGCCGGACTGGCTCGACAACCACTTCGACAGCGACGGAACCCTGCGCGGGGAGTTGCCGCAGGCTTTTCAGCAGCTCGAATACCGGACCCGTCAGCGCAATGGCCTGGTGATCACCGAAGAGGCCAGACGGCATGTCCTGCGTTTGTCAGAAGAGGAAGCTCGGCGCCAGCGCTCCGCCATGTTGGCGGCCCGCATCCAGGCCAGCGGAGGGGAGCTGGAAGGCATCTCGGTGCGCCTTTACCCCTACCAGGTGGACGGCGTCGCCTTCCTGGCCTCGGCCCGACGCGCCGTGCTGGCGGACGACATGGGCCTCGGCAAAACGCTGCAAGCCATCGCCGCCTCGGTGGTGCTACGGGAGCTCGAGGGGGTGCGCCGTGTGGTGGTCATCTGCCCGGCGTCGCTCAAGCACCAATGGGCCCGCGAGGTGGAGCGTTTCACCGGCCTGGAGTCGGAGGTGGTGTCCGGCCCTCCGGCGGCCCGACTCGCCCTGTATCGGCGTCATGCCCCCTTCACCATGATCAACTACGAAGTCGTATTGCGGGATCGCGATGTCATCCAGTCCGAGCTGGCCCCCGACCTGATCATCCTCGACGAAGCCCAGCGCATCAAGAATTGGCGCACCAAGACCGCTGCCGCGGTCAAGTCGTTGACAGCCCCTTTCGCCTTCGTGCTCACCGGCACCCCCTTGGAGAACCGGCTGGAAGACCTCTACAGCTTGATGCAGGTGGTCGACCCTCGGGTGCTCGGCCCCCTGTGGCGTTACCTGCTGGATTTCCACATCACCGACGATCGCGGACGGGTCCTCGGCTACCGTAACCTGGCGGAGCTGCGTCAGCGACTGGCGCCGGTGATGCTGCGCCGGGACAAATCGTTAGTGCGGGATCAACTGCCCGAACGCATCGTCAACCGCGTCGATATCGAGCTCGACCGCCGTCAGCGGGAGCTGCACGACGAGGCGGTGCATGGGGCGGGCCGCCTGGCCAGCATCGCCAAGCAGCGCCCCCTGACGCCGGCCGAGGAAAAGCGCCTGATGACCCTATTGCAACGGGCCCGCATGGTCTGCGACGCCGCCGGTCTGGTGGACGGCGAAACCGTGGGCTCGCCCAAGCTCTCGGAGCTCAGGACGCTCCTCGAGCAGGTCTGCCTCGACGATGGGCGCAAGGTGGTGGTCTTCTCGCAATGGGAGCGCATGACCCGCATGGCGGCCGAGGAGGCCCAAAGCCTGGGCCTGGGGGTGGTGCGCTTGCACGGCGGCGTGCCCAGCCACCAGCGCGGCGACCTGATCGACCGCTTCCGCGACGATCCTTCAACCCAGGTCTTCATCTCGACGGATGCCGGTGGGGTCGGTCTCAATCTGCAGGCGGCGAGCGTCTTGATCAACCTCGACTTGCCGTGGAATCCAGCCATCCTGGAGCAACGCATCGGCCGCTTGCACCGGCTCGGCCAAGCCGAGCCGGTGCAAGTCTTCCTGCTGGTGGCCCGTGAGAGCTACGAGGAGCACATCGCCGGAGTGATCGGCTCGAAGCGGCAGCTCTTCCTCAACGTCGTCAACGAAGGCACTGGCGACGACGTCATCGGCGTCTCCCGTCGCCTGGTGGAAGACGCCCTGGCCGGCATGACCCTCGATCCCGGAGAAAGCGAAGATCTCAGCGATACCGGGGCCGACAGCGATACCGGGGCCGACGGCGATAGCGGGGCGGACAGCGACGTGAGCACCGCTGAGACAGCTCCGCAGAAGGGCACTCCGGCGAAGGAAAACGCCACGGCGGAAGAGGCCCCCCCGGCGGAGGAAGAGCTGTCCTACGACGATGGTGCGGAGCCGCCGCAAGACGCTCCCGCCACCTACCCTTGGGACTTGCAACCCGGCGAGGAGCCGGCGGATGCCTCCCTGACTCCGCTGATCCTCCGCCTGCAAGACATCTTGGGACCGCATTTGCAACAGATCGTCGCCATGCCCGGTTCCCTGGTGGCGGTGGTCGATACCCTAGAAGCGCAGCTGGAAGTACAGATCGATGCCGAAAGCCGCGCCGCGGAGCTGCCCGTCGCCCTGCTCGACGCCCGCAACTGGGCCGCCCTCAGCCGCCTGGCCAAGACCTCACCCCTGGCCGGGGGGCGCCTTCTCTTCGATGCTGCGACGCCGCAGCCCGTGCTCAGCCACGCCGAGCGCTTGCAAGGCCAAGCCCAAGGCAAGCTGGCGGCGGCGCAGCAGCTGGCCGATTCCCATCCCCCCGAGGCCCTGGCCTTGGCCACCGATGCCATGGTCCTCGCCGTCACCGCAGCGGCCGGTCTCACCTCACCGCCGCCCCTCGAGCACGTGGCGGTGTGGTTGCACGCCGAGCTCGTCCCGGCGGGCCACGTCGACATGCAGGCGGCTTTCCATCTCAGCCGCGCTCTGGCCCTGCGGGATGTCCAAGAGGTCCCCAAGGAGCTGATGCAACAAGTGCTCGACGACGCTACGGGCTTGGTACCCCATCCGCCGCTGACGGCGTGAGGTGACCTTCTCGGACCGGTAACACGTTTCCGCGGGCGATCAAGGGAAGGATCGTTGGGCGGCACGACTGAGGCCCTCCATCTTCCCGACCCGGACGCCACCTTCGGCCCGACACCACATGAACGGTTTCGGTCAGAACTATGACCTCGACCACATCGCATTCTCAACTTTGAGAACGCCCGTGGCCAAGTTTGAAAATATGGGCTTCGATTCAACCATACCTCAGGCTTTTCCGTCTTCCATCTGATATCCGTTGACCCCATAAATGTCAGCCACTTACGTAACTTATAGCAACACGTCCCGAAGAATTATCACCGCCGAGCCGGCAGCTGGCACCTAGTTTGCTAAGTCTCGACTTCTAAGACACGAACGTAAAAACCGATCGAGTTGTCATCGACCGATACCGGAGTCGGCCCCGCCGCGATGCCGTTCAAAGCATCGTCTAGGAGCCCTCACGGTGCCTGACGCCTGCTGACCCAGGACGGAGGAATCTTGATGCTCAACCTGCCTTTCTGCCCCCAGGTCTGCCCCCCGCAATCTGCCTTTGGCGGCCTGCCGATCACCCTCCGGTGGCGCAGCGTCTTGGGAATCGCCGTCCTGGGGTTCGCTGGCATGCTGTCGGCGGGAGTCGGTTCCGCTGCCGCCGATCACCACGAGGTTGATCACAGCCACGGAGATCACAGCCACGGAGACCACAGCCACGTAGATCACAGCCACGCCGCGGCCCAGACCATGGTGCTCGACGATGTCGGTCTGATCCTCCGATGGCCGGCCGGTTGGAAAGTTCGTCAACCGGCGGAGGGGCCCCTGGCCGCCGTCGCCGAGCTGCCGCCACGCCAGGCCCTGGCCCTCTTGACGCGGACCCCCATCGCCGCAACGGACACGGCGAATCAAGGGGTGGAGGATCTGCTCGCAGAGCTTCCCAGGGTCTTCGAAACCTACGAAGTCATCGCCGAGGAGCGGCGACAGATCACCGCCGATCTTTATGCCGATGTCATCGAGGTGCGAGGCACGGCCCGCGATAGATCACTGCGTCATACCAGCTACCTGGTCAAGGGATTCGGCGAGCGCTTCGCCCTCACCTTCGCCACCGAGGAGCACACCCACGACGCCCAGGCGTCCCTCTTCGAGAGCATCGCCGCCAGCCTCGAGCTGCATGGACCCAATCCCCACAACGCCCACTTCCTCGACTTGATCAAATCGGACCCTGGCGATGTCGCAGCTCTCCAACAGGCCCTTGACGACGGGGCCGACATCGACGCCCTCGACGGCGACGGCTTCACCGCCCTGGCCACCGCCGTGCTGAGCCGCAACGGCCCGCTGGTGCAGTGGCTTCTGGCCCGGGGAGCCGATCCCCGCAAGCCGGATGAGCTGGCCACCATGCTGCCGCTGGTCGCCACTCCGCCGATTTACGAATTGCTGCGCCAGGCCCTGCCGCAAGAGGCCACGCCACGCCAAGGGCAGCCGTCCGGGGCCAGCGATATCCAGTGGGTGTCGCCGGAGGCCCAGCTCTTGGAGGGGATCAAGAACGCCCGCTTGGCGGATGTCGAGCAGGCCCTGGCCTCGGGGGCTGACTTGCAGGCTCTGGAACCCAACTACCAACTGTCGGCCTTGGCCTTGAGCCGCAAGTTGATCGCCGAGTTCGAGGCCTTGGGCCTCGACCCCAACCGCTTTGTCGCCATTGAAGAGCTGCTAGCCAAAGCAGAGGATCAGGCGTCCCGATGAGCCTGATCCGACTGATCGCCTACCAGGCCGTTGTGGCCGAAAAACCGTCCCCATAATTGAGGAGAAGATCATGATGAAGCAATTCAGAAATCGTTCCGTCGGTGTCTCGCTGGCCCTTTTTGGCATCCTGCTGCTGTGCGCCGCCGCCAGCTTTGCGGGACCGGGCGAGGAGAACGCCAAGAAGCGCTACTTCGGCGATGGCTCGATCGAATTCGACACCACGGATATCTTCGGCAACGAGGTCACGGTGGTGATCGATCCCCCGATCAACCGGCCGATCAACCACCCTTGGGACGATCCTTCCAACGACCTGTTCCGTGGTTTCGAGGTCGACGAGCTGGATAAGTTTGGTCAAGAAGCTTCCCTGGCCTCGACGGTGCCGGTCTATGCCGCGGCCGACGAAGAGTACCGCAGCGCCTACAGCAACTGGACCAGCAAGCTCTACAACATCATCGAGACCGCCGACAACGCCTACTACCGCGACTTCAGAATCAACTGGGTGATTCAGGGCTATTACAACTGGACTTCCAGCGGCTCCAGCTCCTCCGCCATCCTCTCCGATCTGACCTCGGATTTCAGCAGCCTACCCCGTGGCCTGTGCATGGGTTTCACCCGTGACTCGAAGTTCACCGCCGGCGGTATCGCCTACGTCTACAACTCGGACCCGGGCACCGGTTACTCGGTGTGCAAAGACCAAGGCTCCACCTCCACCGTTTACGCCCTACGCCATGAGATCGGCCACAACTACGGCGCCAGCCACGACTTCGGCTCCGTCGTTTGCATGATGAACTACACCTACGCCTACAGCGTCGACTACTTCGACTCCTCCCACGACAGCCTCGTCAACTCGCGCTCCAACTGGTTCTGAGCCCGGGCCAACTCTGCCTTGCCGGGGCCCTCGCGGACAACCGCGGGGGTCTTTTTGGGTTTGAAAACGCTCCCTCCGGGGAGCGAAGCGACAAAAGACAGACCTCTGTGGCCCCGGAGGGGCCGGTGTCCGTAGCCCGGACCGCCCGACACCGGGAGCGCAGCGATCCGGGAGGGCGCTCCGGGCGGCAGGGGGCCGGGCGGCAGGGGGCCGGGCGGCAGGCCAGCGCCAACAGCCTACTCCGAGCCCTGCACCTCGTACTGCGAGCAGATGACACCGTTGTCATAGACGGTGCTATCCAGCAGCTCCAACTCGAGGCGGCGCAGGCTGTACCCAAAGAGCCGGATGCCGCTTCCAAAACAGACCGGATTGACCTTGAGCACCAGCTGGTCGATGAGGTCATGCTCGAGAAGCAGGGCAGCCAGCTCACCGCCACCGCAGAGGTAGATATCGGCACCGGGCTCGGATCTCAGATCCTGGATGGTCTCGATCACCCGACGGTCGAGAATCTGGATCCCGGAGCCGTCGATTTCCAGGCTTTGGGACACGATGTAGTGCTCCATGTGGGGATAGGCCCGCTGCCCCGGTTGCAGGCCATAGGCGTAGCCCGCTTCGTAGGTCTTGCGTCCCATGAGCACCGTGCCATAACCCTCCAGGCGTTGTAGGTAGTCGTCGACGTGGGGCCCGTCGGCGGCGAAGCCGTCGAAGGAGCCATCGTCGCGGGCGATGTAGCCGTCCAAGGTGACGGCGACGTCATAGATGATCTGGCGCATGATGATGTCTTTCTATTGCGGCGGGCTCGAGCGGCCGGCGTGGTGGTTGCGTCGTGGTTATTGGCTGAGCGAGCAGGCGTCCTGACGCCTATTGAATCTCAGGGCGTTGAGGTGTCTTTGCGACCAGGATGTGGACCACCACCGGGTGCCGAATCGCCACCCCCTTGTAAAGTGGCGGCGGGCACGATCACCCGACGCCAGATCTCGACGTTGCCATCGCCGTTGGTGGCGAGGAAATCCGCCGCCGATTGGAAAACCACCACCGCCTTGCCGTTGCCGGTGATGGCGACGGCTGGGAACTCGCTGTCGTAGGCGATGTCGGCCGCCACCTCGGTGTCGACGGCGGTTTGGCCGTCGCTATGCCATAGGGCGGAGACCAAAGAGCCGCTGAAGTCCAGGCGCTCGTAGGCCAGGTGACGACCTAGGGCATCGAGGGCGGTATGGGTTTGGGCGACCAAGGGCCCGGCGTCGGTGAGTTGATCGAAGCTGTCCGTTAGCCGATCCCAACGGAAAATCTCCAGGCTGCCGTCGCCGTTGCTGGCCGCCAGGTCGGCGTTGGAGGAAAAGGCCAGGTAGCGTCCATTGGCGCTGCTGGCGACACTTTCGTTGATCTCCGGCGCGGCGGCGGAGGTATTGGTCACTTGACGGTAACCGGACGCCCCGAGGCCCCAGCGCCATTGGTAGATCTCGGAGTTTCCGTCGCCGTTGCCGGTTCCGTAGGGCGCATCGCAATCGCTGTGGAAGGCCACCCTGGCGCCGTCGGCGGAGATCGCCGGCTCAAAGCTGCCGCAAGCCGTGGTTTCGGTGAGGTGCCAATTACCCCCTTGCCAGACCACCAGCTCGGGATTGCCATCGCCGTTGAACGGACCGTCGAGGTCGGCGCAGGTGGTCACCAAAGCGATGACACCGCCGCCCACATTGACCACCGGCCGCCGGTTGTCGCAACCCACCGTCTGGGTGACCTGCAACAGGTTGGTGGTCTGGCGATCGTAGCGGTAGATCTCGCGATTCTCGTCCACGTTGCCGCCGGTGAGGTTGGCGGTGGAGGCGAAGACCACAAAGCGACCCTCGCTGGACAGCCGAGGCCGGGTCGCATGGTCGGCGGGGGCCAAGGCGGAGGTGAGCTGCGCGAAGCCTTCGCGGCCATAGGCGAAGATCTCGTCGCTGGCGTCACCGTTGCCGCCGGCCAGATCGCGGTTGGAGACGAAGCTCAGCAGGCGGCCGTTGTCGTTGATGGCGACATGGTAATTGTCCTGAAACGCCCCCGTCGTCTCGGTGATCTGGCCGAAGCGCTCCATCTCGAAGAGGGTGCAGCTCAAGCTCTCCCCGGCATCGAGATCGAACACCACGCTGTCCCCCACCAGGGCCGTGCTATCGGCGCCGTCGCCGCTGGTGCACTCGAGGTCGATGATCGTGCGGTCCGCCGGCAGCACGGCGGCGACACTGTAGCTACCCGCCGCCAGGTTGTCGACCAGGATACTGTCGCTGAGGCCGTCGCCGTCGTCCACCAAGGCATCGTCGAGACTGAAGACACCGAGATCGCCGCTGAAGTCGACATCGGCACCGTCCGCCGGATCGCTGCGCAGCAGCAGCTCGATGCTACCGGTGGCGGCGCCGTCATCGACGTTGACAAAGGTGCAAATGACATCGTCGCCGGGGTCCAGCTCGAGGGTGACGGTCTGCCCCACCACCTCGAAGTCCGGCACCGTGGTGAGCTTGTCGAAGCTCAGGCTGATGTTGTCGACAACCACCGGTTGATCGCCGTCGGAGAGCAGGAAGGTGCGTAGGAAGATCTGGTCGGCGCTGACATCGAAGGCGGCGACATTGGCATCGACGGTAGCGGCGTCGTTGCGCTGACTATCATCCGCCGCCGACCAAGCTACGCCGTCCCAATACTGCCAATCGCTGCCGTTGTCGGAGAGCTGAAACTCAGCCGTACCGACGTTGCCTGGGCCGTAGGTGACGGCGAAGCCGGTCAAACCCACCAAGTCGACGCCGCCATCGCCCGCCGTTTTCACCACCGTCGGACCGTTGGCGGGATATTGCCGCAGCTCACGTCCGCTGCCCCCGTTGAACAGCTCCGCCACCTCCTGCGGCGTCAAGGCGCGGTCGATGATCGCCACCTCGTCGAGGCTGCCTATCATGTGGAAGGCGGTACCGCTGTTGCCGACATTGCGCCGGGCGCCGATCAAAACATCGGAACCGTTGGTGGCGGCGCCGGAGAGGAAGGTGCCGTTGTCCACCCCGTCGAGGTAGATGGTGTAGCGGAAGGTGCCGCCGTCGTTGCTATTGACCACCGCCCCGTGGTGCCAGTCGCCGTCCAGGGCCCCGAGCTCACTGCCTTGGTTTTGCGAGCCGCCGATGTTGGCCCACAACCGGTTCTGGTGGGCAAAAAGATAGTACTGCCGCTGCCCGAAATCACTGTCCGCCTTGGAGACGATGGCGGCGGAGCTGGAGGTTCTGAACCAGGCGGTGACCGAGAACTCGTCCACCGCTGGGTTGAGATCCAAGGCCGAGGGCTGCCCTAAGGTGATGGCATCACCGTCGCCGTCGAAGAGGCCACTGCGACCGATTTGGCCAAAGGAGAAGGTATTGGCGTCGCCGATGGCGGTACCGTGCAAGCCCTGGCCCGACCCATCGAGCACCTCCCCCGGCGTGCCGTCCCAGGAGGCCTCCTCGAAACGCCAGTAGCCCTTCAGGCTAGCGGTTACGGCGTCCGGCAACAGGGTCGCCCGGCCGCTGGCCAGCGCGATCTTGGTGGCATCGAAGGAGTAGCTGGCGCCGAAGGTGAAGGGATACTCGAAGCTGTCACTGGCCAACCCGGCATCGCAGTTGAAATCACTGAAATTCCAACCGGCCAGGGCCGCCTCCGTCAGGCTGTAGCTAGCGGGTAGCAACTCGCTGAAGGTCTGGCTCTGGGGCACCCCGTCGCCGTCGTCGGGGTCGGCATCGTCGAGCACGAAGCTCGCCAAATCGCCGCTAAAGGAGAAATCGGTGCCATCGGCCGGGGTCGCCTCTTTGACCACCGTGATGGAACCGAATTGGGTGGGATCGGCGACGTTGGAAAAGGTGCAGCTGATGTCCTGGGCCGGCAAGAGCTCGATGAAGGCGCTGTCGTCGTCGAAGGACGTGCCCACCAAGCCGGTCCCCATGTAGGAGATCTCCAGACGGTCGATCTCCACTTGCTGGCTGCCGTCGGAGAGTAGGAACAGACGCACGAAGATGCGATTGCTGCCGGTATCGAAGAGGCCGATGTTGGCATCGACGGTGGCGGCGTCGTTGTCCTCACCGGGGCCCGCCATAGACCACGCGGCGCCGTCCCAGTATCGCCAGTCGCTGCCGTCGGTGGACAACTGGTAGCGGATCGTGCCCTGGTGGTCCGGGCCGGTGAGGGCGGTGAAGCCGGTGAAGCTGTCGATCTGTTGGTCGCCGTCGCCGAGGGTCTTGACGATGCTCGGGCCATTGTCCGGCAGCTCCCCCACCACCCGGCCGGCGCCGGCGTTGTAAAGACCCAGCATCTCCGTCTCGCTGAGGGCCCGCGGCACCATCATCACTTCGTCCATCTCCCCGGAGAGGCCGAAGGTCAGGCCGCTATTGCCGACCTCGCGACGGGCTCCGAAGAGCACGTCGTCACCGTTGGTGGCGGTGCCCGAGTTGAAGAAACCGATGTTCTGACCATCGAAATAGAGGACGTAGCGCATGATGCCGCCGTCGTCGAAGTTGACCACGGCGCCGTGATGCCACTGGCCATCCGCCACGTCGATGGCGCCGCCGGCGTTGATATTGCCGCCGATGGAGGCCCACAGGCGGTCGTCGAAAACAAACAAATAGAATTGGCGGTCGGGGAAGGAGCCGTCCGCTTTGGCGATCAAGGCGCCGTCGCCGCTGGTACGAAACCACGTGGCGAGGGTGAACTCATCGTTGGCCGGATCGAAGTCCAGGGCCGCTGGCTGCCCGAGGTTGACGGCGTCGCCGCTGCCGTCGAAAACACCGCCGCGCTCGATCAATCCCATGGTTTGGGTGGTGGCATCGCCCAGGGCGACGCCGTGGTGGCCGTTGCCGGAGCTGTCCAAGACCTCCTGCGGCGCACCGCTCCAGCCCGCCTCTTCGAAGCGCCAATAGCCGGACGGGATGATGGAATCACCGCGCAGCCGGGCCACGCCGTCCGCCACCTCAATCTTGTCGGCGGCAAAGCTGTAGTTCCCCGGCACGCTGTAGGGGGTGAGGAAACGTAGTGGCACCACACTGCTGTTGCACGCGATGTCTAGGATTTGCCAGCCGGGGGGCAAGGTCTCGGAGACCTCGTAGGAGCCCAGCGTCAGGCCGGGGAACCACGCCGTGTCGCCCACCCCATCCCCGTCGTCGGGCACCGCGTCGTCGAGCAGGAAGGGCCCCAAGTCACCGTCGAAAGCGAAATCGCGACCCTGCGCCGGGTCGGCGTCCTTGACCACCGTGATGGTGCCGGGGGCCGGTGCCTGACCCTCCACCGAGGCGCTGGCGCTGTTGTTCATCGGATCGGGATCACTGGCGGCGCTCACCACCACGGTGTTGTCGATGGGTAAGGGACCGCCGTAGGCCAAGGGAACCTGCACCACCAACCGGAAGAGGAAGGGGCCACCCACCGGCGCCTCGGGATGGCTACAGCTGACCGTGCCGGAGCTGCCGACGACGGGGGTGAGACAGCTCCAACCGGAAGGTCTAGCCAGGGAGACAAACGTCGTGCCGGCGGGCAGGGTGTCGTCGAGGCTGGTGCTGAAACCGACGCTGGGCCCGGCGTTGTTGAGCAGGATGTCGTAGGTGATCGGCTCGCCGAAGATCACCGGATCCGGCATGGCGCTCTTGCTCACCGACAGGTCCGACTGGTCGTTGAAGTCCAGGTAAGAGATTTGAAAGGCGTCGAGGGCGGCGCTGCTCATGTCGGCGAAGACATTGCCGAAGCGCACCCGCAGGTAAATGGCACCGCCGAAGACGGCGCTGAGATCGACCCCAGAAGCCGCCTCCGTAGAGTCGAAACCAGCGCTGTTGCCGGGCAGCTGGGCGTCGCTGATCAAGCTGGCGGCGTCGGAGTCTAGGAACTGGAAGGTCACCCGATGCTCGGCGTCCTGGTCGGCGACCTGGGCGGTGAAGGTGTCGAATTGGTAGCCGGCATTGATCGGCCCAAGAATCTCGAAGGCGGCGAAACCCTGGTCCGTGTCATAGCGGATCACCAGGGAATCCACTTCCGCCCCTGCGATGCCGTCGGAGAGCAGGAAGGCGCGCACAAAGAGCTGCTCGGCAGAGGCGTCGAAGGTGGCGATGTTGGCATCGACGGTGGCGGCGTCGTTGCGCTGGCTGTCGAGGACCGCCGGTGTCCAGTTGGCGCCATCCCAATACTGCCAGGTGGCGCCATCGACGGACAGCTGGTAGGCCAAGTCGCCTTGGTGGCCGAGGCCTGGATTCTCCAGAAACGCGGTGAAAGCGCTGAGGCTGGGGTCGCTGTCCCCCGCCGTCTCGAAGACACTGGGACCGGTGTCGGGGAAAGTGCGCACACTGCCCGCCCCGGCGTTGTAGAGCTGCGCCACCTCGCCCGGGGTCAAGGCACGGCCGAGGATCGCCACTTCGTCGATCTCGCCGTCCATCAAGAAACCGAGACCGCTGTTGCCGTTGACCCGCCGCCCGCCGATGATCACATCGGCGGTGTTGAGGATGGTGCCGGAGAGAAACTCCCCCTCCAGGGCACCGTCCAGGTAGAGGCGGTTACGCATGGTCCCGGCGTCGTTGAAATTCACCAGGACCCCGTGGTGCCATTGGCCGTCGTCGACACCGGTGCTAGGGCCAAAGTTCTGGTTGCCGCCCACCGCCGCCCACAGGCGGCCGTCGGCGGTGAACAGGTAGTATTGCCGCGATCCAAAATTGGCCACCGCTTTGGAGACGATGGCCCCTTGGCTGGCGGTCCTGAACCAGGCGGTGACGGTGAATTCCTGCGCCTGTGGATCGAGCGAGAGCCTGTCGCGCTGCCTCACCAGCACGGCGTCCCCGAGGCCGTCGAAGCTGCCGCCGCGACCGATCTTGCCCGCCGCCACGGTGTTGGCGTCGCCCACCGCCGTACCGTGGTAACCGAAGCTGGAGACATCGCGCACCTCGTCGGCGACGCCACCCCAGGCCCCTTCTTCCATGCGCCAGTAGCCCAGCAGGTCATTCCAGAACGGCGGCTCGGCGTCCAGCTTGGCGACCCCGTCCGCCAGCCGCACGTCCGCCGCATCGAAGGTGTAGTTGGCTGCCACCTCGAAGGGCACCGTGAACAGAGCGGAGAAGTTGCGTTCATACCCCACCTCCAAGCGATCCAGCTCCACCCGCTGGCTGCCGTCGGAGAGGAGAAAGGCGCGCACAAAAATGGCCTCGGCGCTGGTGTCGAAGGCGGCGATATTGGCATCGACGACGGCGGCGGTATTGTGTTGGCTGGACGATGCGGGCACCCAGGCGGCGCCGTTCCAGAAGCGCCAGGCGACGCCGTCCGTCGACAGCTGGTACGCAACGCTCCCCTCGTTTCCCGGGCCCAAGGTTTCGCTGAAAAACGTGAAGTCGGTGAGACCGTTGGCGGTGTCGCCGGCGGTCTTGAAGATAGGCGGCTCGTCGGCAGGAAACTCCTGTAGAACACGACCGTTGCCGCCGTTGTAGAGCCCCGCCACCTCCGCCGCCGACAGGGCCCGATCGACGATCAACGCCTCGTCGATGTCGCCGTCCATGGGAAAGCCGACGCCGCTGTTGCCGCTCACTCGACGCGCCCCGATCATCAGATCGGCACTGTTGAGGGTGGTGCCGGAAGTGAAGGTGCCGTCGGCCACCCCGTCGACATAGAGGGTGTAGCGCATGGTGCCGCCGTCGTCGAAGTTGACGATGGCGCCGTGGTGCCACTGGCCGTCGGTGAGGCCACCGCTGTTGCCGAAATTCTGCTCGCCCCCCATCGCCCCCCACAGGCGGCCGCCGATGACAAAGAGGTAGTACTGACGCTCGGCGATGGCGTCCGCCGCCTTGCCGAGGATCGCCCCTTGGGTGGTGGTGCGGAACCAGGCGGCGAGGGTGAATTCGTCGGCGGCGGGGTCGAAGTCGAGGTTCGACGGCTGGCCGATATTCACCAGATCACCGTCGCCGTCGAAGCCGGCGGCGCGGCCGATCTGCCCCGGGGCGAAGGTGTCGGCATCCCCTCCGGCGACGCCATGGTGGCCATTGCCGGAGGTATCGAGCACCTCTCCGGCGACGCCCGACCAGGACGCTTCCTCGAAACGCCAATAACCCGCCAGATCACCGATAATGGTGTCGCCCAAGCTGGCCAACCCACCGCTCACCTGGATGCGACCGGGATCGAAGGTGTAAAGACCGGCAGCGTCGAAATCAGTGACAAACGTACCGGTGGTTGTGGTCACCTGCACCAGCTGGTCGCTGCCATTGATCTCGGTCTGGTCGAGACCCGGCCCCACACCGGCGGCGCTGTCGACGGCGCCGGGATCGGTGAAATCCTCGCTGTAGACACGGGCCCCCGGGGTCGGGCCGGGGGTGATTTCCGAAGCGCCCAGCGGCGGCGCCACCGTCCCGGCCAGAGCCAGCAGGCAGACAGGCCAAAGGAGCCAGCGCCGAGCTCGAGGCGAGGCTTTCGGCTCTTCGGTCGGCGAGCGGGTGGCGGGCGGAAAAACCGCTCCTGGGGCAGCAGGGAATTTGTCAGACAACATCATCAAAAGGGTCGGCTCTCGGAAGACCAACAGCTCAATCGCTAAGCCACCGTCCGGGGCAACAGATCGATGCGGCCGTTGCAGCATGCGAGTCGTGGTAACCGCCATATTACATCATATCGACAGGTCGATATGGGATGCCCACATAGGCAACCGACAACGGCGTTGGCGACGGTACCGTCAGCGGAACCGGCGAAGATCATCGGCGGCGTCCTAAGTGCCCTTGTTTTCTCGTATAATCACTGTCAGATGTCCCATGCCAGCTCACTCGGATGCAACCTCAGGAAGCCGCTGCAGTTGTCTCCACCGTGGGCATGAGAGCTCCGAAGGCCACCTTCATGCCCAGACAGCCCATTGTCGACTCCCCAATCCCTGCCCTATCGTCGCTGCGGCCCGGGCCGCGGAAGGGGAGCCGAGGGCTCGTCCTGATCTTTCTGCTCGGCCTCAGCTACCTCCTCCCCGGCTCGATGGCGCGGGCCGCCGGGCCGACCCGTCACTCCATGGACCGGGCGCCGGTGGCGGATGGCCAGATGGCGGTGTTGGGGGTCGACCGGGAAGTCTATCTGGAAGCCGTGGCGCTGCCCGGAGAGGACATCAGCACCTATGCCCGACGCCTCTGTGGGACCGCCGCAGCGGCCACCCCCATCAGCCAGGTCAACCACCTGCACCGACTCGAGGAGGGCCTCTCCTACCGCGTCCCCCTCGAGCTGTTGACCCCCGCTTTGCAGCGCTCCACCGTCGGCGCCCTGTTTCCTCAGGACCGCTGGCGGGCCGGCCATTGGGAGCACTGGGTGCAAAACGGCAGCCGCCGCGGTCTGGAAACCCTGTGGCGGGTGGCCCGCTGGTTCACCGGCAACGGTGAAAACGCCGCCCTCTTGGCGCCCCTCAACGGGGCGCTGCAAGCCTCGGTGGGGGGAGCACCGGCTTCAGGCCCACGCTTGGGGGGCCCCCTGGGCAGCGGCCGTATTCTCCGCATCCCGCAGGAGCTGTTGTTGCCCGGCCTGCGCCCGACGGCCGGTCTCGGCCCGCGCACCGCCGCCCTGGAAGAGAACGCCTACGGAGACGGCTCGGCCACCCTCGACGAGGCACCGCCGCAGCTCGAGTATCGCTACGACGGCACTGGCCTGCACGCCATCTATCGACTGCGACCGGGGGAGAGCTTCCTCGATTCCCTGCGCCGCCTCACCCCGGACGACGACCTCGAGGGCGAGCCGTCGCTGCAAGCGGAAATCGCCTCCCTCAACGGCGTGCACCGGGGAGCCGAGTTGCCCACCGGCTACGAGATCATGATCCCGGCCGATAGGCTGCGACCGGAGCTGCAATCCCCCGAGCAGCTCTGGCTGCCGACGCCACTGCCCTATCCGGACCAAGGATTTGGTCTCGGGGCGCCGATCAAAGCACGACAGGACTTCCTGATCGGCCTGGCGGTGGCGGCGCCGCACGAAATCACCAACCTGAATGCCCTGCTCAGCGCCGATGCCGCGGCATCGATGAACGGAGATCCCCACGGCGCCCTGCAACCGGACCGGGGGCGGGTCAGCCAACGCATCGAAGTATCGCCATCGCCGGACTATCCGGACCTCGACATCCTGCCCTACGGTCTGTGGATCGACGGCAAGCGGCTGGCCGAGCCGATCTTCGTGCATCGGGACGGCGGCGTCCTGCTGCTTCCCTTCGCCCCCATCGCCGAGGCCTTGGGACACCGCTATCGGGTCGATGCGGCGGGCCGCCACCTGGTGGTGGAGCGCTCCCCGGACGGCGCCAGCCTGAGCCTCAACCTGCGCAGCGGTCTGGTGATCGCCAATCGACGGGCCGCCGGGGTGGCCCCCAACGTCGACAAGGCCAAGGTGGACGCCCTGCTGTTGCCCATTGAGGCGACGGAAGCGATGAGCGGCGCCAACATCCGTCGCGACGATACCCGGCGGGAGATCCGGATTGAGATGGACGCCCGACTGCGGGCCATCTTCGGTTTCGAGGTGCTGGTGGAAGGCCGGCCCCTGCTTTTCCTCGATCCCGAGCCGCGGGCCGTCGGCCCGGTGCTGCTACTGCCCTTGCTGGCCATCGCCGAGGAGCTGGGGGACGAGGTGGTGATCGACCAAGCACGGCGCACCGTGCAGGTGATCCGCGCCCAGGACAACGCCCGCATCACCCTCGAGCTGGCCACCGGCGTAGTGCGGGTGGACGATTGGGCGGCCGGCATGGTGCCGGATATGTCCTACGCCGACCTCGACAATTTCCTCTTGCCACAGGCGGCGGTGGAGGCCCTCACCGGCACCCATGTGACGGTCAAAGCGGGGACGCGGCGCATCGCCGTCGACCTCGATCCGCAGCTGCGCGGCCTGCACGGCCCACGCTCCGACGCCTGGCAAGAGATCCAGAGCGAAGGCTGGGTGGCAGAGCGTCTCGAGCTGCGCTTGGGCAACGAGATCCCCAATGAGGTCCGCTTCCGTGGTCACCTCAAGCAATACAACATCCAGCTGCGCTACGAGACCCCGGACTTCCCGGACGAGGGCGTCTTCGATCCCCTGTGGGCGTCGGTGCGCATCGACAGCCTGCGGGGTTGGAGCGCCATCTTGGGGGACTCCAACGCCGGCCGCCGGGAGCTGCACGGGGTCGACTTGGGACGCCTGCGGGGTTTTTCGTTCCAGCGCTCCCTGGACAGCGGCGAGCTGCGCCTGATGGCCGGCGAGCCGTTGCGTGGCTCCCGTCGCTTGACCCCGGATGTCTCCGTCCCGGAATTCGACGATCTCGCCCTGGGGCTGCGTTTCTATGCCAAGAGCGGAACCTGGGAGGCCGGTTTCGCCGCCCTCGACGACGGTGGTGACGGCAGTGATGGTGCCCGCAAAGACAGTGACCGTAAATACGTCGCTAGCCTGTTGCACCGCTTCGAGCGTCCGACCCCCTTCGGCGAGCTGCGATCCTACGAGGAGCTGGACGTCGGCGCCTTCGACGGGGATCTCTACGACGGCGGCTCCGACGTCGACTTGCGGGCCCGCTGGCACGCCTTCCTGCGCCCCAGCCCCAAGCTCACCGTCTCCGCCCAGGCCCGTTACACCGGCCTGCAATTCAACCGCTCCGAGAGCCTCGAGCGCCGTCTCGAACGACAGACGCTGGCCGCTGAAGGCAACCCCACGGCGCCCACCACCTTAGAGGAAGCGCGGCAGCAGCGCCTCGACGACTTGGCGGGCAGCGGCGACACCGACCGTCTCGAAAGCCGACTCGCCACCACCTATCAGCCGTCTTCGAAAATCGCTTTCGGGGCACGTTTTCAAGTGCTCCAGGACGGCCTGCTGGACGGTGATCCGGAGGCCGAGCAACGCAACGAGTCCTACGGCTTCAACGTCACGACGCAGCCCTGGCAAGGGGGCCCCCGTCTGGGGGTCGACTACGCGGTCGCCGACCCGGACGAGCGGCTGGGCGAGCAACGGAGCAACCGCCTGACCCGTCTCGACCTCAGCCAGAGCCTGGGTCGCTTCCAACTGGTGGCCCGGCACGAAGAGGAGCGGGGCGATCAACGGCGGCAGTTGAGCAGCCTCAGCCTGCGGGCCCGCGCCTTCAACATCGACGGTCCCGACGGCTCGGCCCTCTCCTTGAGCCCTGGCCTGCGGGCCTTCCGCAGCCAGAGCAACGACGGCGAGGCCATCGAGCGGGGCGACCTCGATCTCTTCGCCGAGCTGCGCAGCGGCCGGCTCTTCGGTCGTCGCTTCGAGATGCGGATGAGCTATGCCCGCTCCCTGGCCATTTCCGCGGACGACGCCCTGGAGGACGAGTATCAGGAGACCTTGAGCGCCATCGCCCGCTATCGTCTGACTCCCGAAGTGGCCCTAGAGGCCAGCTACATCGACAACCTGCGCACCGACGACGAGCGCTTCCTGGTGCGCCTACGGGCCGGTATCGATTTCAATCCGGCGCGCAAATACAAGTTGCCCAATGAAGGCACCGGCGTGCTCACCGGTTTCGCCTTCCTCGACGCCAACCAGGACGGTCTCTTCCAAGAGGGGGAAACCGCTCTACCCGGCGTCGGCATTTGGATTCGCGGCCGGCGCCTCGGGCTGAAGACCGATCGCCTGGGCCGTTTCACCATTCAGAACCTGCGGGCCGGCCCCTACGCCCTGGAGGTGGACCTCGACAACCTACCCCTCGGCTTGCTGCCTTTCATGGAGCAGCTGCCGCGGGTCTCGGTGGGCGACGGCGCCCTCACCCACCTGGAGATTCCGTTGATCCTCAGCGGCCAGATCCGCGGTTCTCTTTTTGTCGACGCCAATGCCAACGGCAGCTTCGACCCCGACGAGCAGGGGCTCGAAGGCATCAAGCTCAGTCTCCAGCCGACGGAGCTCGAAGCCGATGCCACCTTCACCACCTTCTTTGGGCAATTCGCCTTCGATCGTCTGCGGGCCGGTAGCTATGAGGTCAAGGTGGAAGAGGGGTTTTTGCCGTCGCATCTGGAATGGCCCACAGAGTTGCCGGTCATTCACATCTCCCCCAGCGGCGAGCTGATGCAGCGCTTGGCGATCCCCTTGCGACCACGGCCGGGTTTGGCGGCGTCTCGCGACGAGACGGCGGAGCCAAATTTGATCGGTGTCGCGGAGGGCGAGGCTGACGGATCGTGAGGGGTGAATGCAGCACCCTGGTTGTCCTGGCTGGGTTGATCCTGTCGGCCCAGGGGGTCCTGGCGGCGCCCCTCGGCGTCCAGAACCCAAGTGAAGTACAAGATCTGGCGGTGACCTGGAAGTTTCGCCCTGGCGATGAGCCCGTTTGGGCGGCACCGAGCTTTGATGCCAGCGCCTGGCAAGATCTCCGAATTCCCACCGGATTTGGTCGCGACGACGTCACCTCCAGTATGGCCTGGTATCGCTTGAGCCTCGATCTGTCTCCCGATGCCCCGCCCCTGAGCGTCGAGCAACGGGCCGACTTGCGCTTGGCAGTCGCCATCGGCAAGGTGGACAGCGCCTACGAAATCTACGCCGGGGGCCTCCTGCTCGGAGGCGTCGGCGATCTCCCGCCACAAGTTCCCTCGATGGACTACGATCGCCAGGCCATTTATCCAGTCCCGGCGGCCGCCATCGGCGACGACGATCGCCTAGTGCTGGCCTTGAGGGTGTGGAAAGCTCCGCAGACCCGCAGCACGGTGGGAGGTCCCCACGAGGGTGCCTTCCGTCTTGGCCCCATCGAAGAGCTGACCCGGCGGGCGCTGGTTTCAGAGATGCCATCGCTCTTCTTGGCCGGTTGGTTCCTGATCCTGGGAATCCTGCACATCGCTTTCTACCGTCGGCGTCCTGCCTTGCGCACTTACCTCTGGTTCGGGCTCCTCTGCACTTCATTCGGCATCTATGCCTTCTTGAAGACGCAATGGAAGTACCTCCTGACCGACCATTTCTTAATGCTCAAAGAGCTCGAGCATGTGGACCTCTACGTCGGGCTATTCCTCTTCATACAGGTCGTGTGGCCATTGTTCGGCTTATCGATCAACCGCCCACTGCGCGTCATTCAAGGGGCAGCGGTGGTGGCCGGCTTGATCGTGGCGCTCCCCGGGCTGAAACCCAACTTGGTCCTCCTCCCCTTTTGGCAACTGACGCTGCTCTGCGTTGTCTTGGGCTTTCTCTACATGGTCTTTCGGCAGTTGAGGCTGGGCCACCCCGAAGCGCGGATCGTAGCGCTCGGTTCCATTGTTGTGACCTTTGGCATTCTCCATGAGGTGGGGGTCGATCGCGGCTTCTATCTTGGGCCTCGATTAGCGGACTTTTGCTTCGCCTTCTTCGTCGCATGCCTAGCCTTTTCCCTGGCCAGCCAATTCGCCCGCATCTTCAGCGAAATCGAAGCCCTGAGACTCAGCGAACGGGCCGCCGAGCAAGCTAATCTGGCCAAAAGCGAATTCCTGGCCAACATGAGCCACGAGATTCGAACGCCGATGACGGGCATCTTGAGCACCCTCGACTTGATGCTGGAGGCTGATCTCTCCCCCACCTCGCAGGAGTACGGCCGCATCATTCGCTCCTCCGGCCGATCACTTCTCGGCATCATCGATGGCATCCTCGATTTCTCCCGCATCGAATCCGGCCAAGTGGAGCTCGAAGCGGTGCCCTTTGACCTGATGGAAACGCTCACCGGGGTGATCGAGCTCTTCGCTGCGTCAGCTGAGCGGAAGGGGCTCGAATTGCACCTCGAGGTACCCGAGGATGTGCCGTCATCGCTGGTGGGGGATCCCCTCCGGCTGCGGCAAGTCTTGCTCAATCTGGTGGGCAATGGCGTCAAGTTCACCCAACAGGGCACCGTCACTCTGGGTCTCGCCGTCGTTCGACGGGATGACAGCGAAGACCCATCCTCCCTTCGGCTGCGCTTCACCGTGCGGGACACCGGCGTCGGTATTGCGCCCGAAACCCTTGACCGAATGTTCATGCCATTTACTCAGGCCGACACCTCGACCACCCGTCGCCATGGCGGCACAGGGCTGGGTCTGGCGATCAGTCGACGGCTGGTCGAGCTGATGGGGGGAACCTTCGAGCTCGAAAGCACACCCGGCGTCGGTTCCGTCTTCAGCTTTCATGCTCGCTTCGACCTGCCGAGCCAGGAGGAGGTGGTGTCCCTCGAGGCACGGGCGAGCCCCTCGGAGGCCTCGCGGTCGGTCGCAGGCAAGCATCGATGGACCGGATACCGCGTTCTGCTGGTGGAAGACAATGAGGTGAACCGGTTGGTGGTGGCCGAGCAGCTGAAGAGCCGGGGGCTGGACGTGGTGACCGCCCGCCATGGTCTCGAAGCTGTGGAGACCCTCGCCCGAGGCACCTTCGATCTGGTGTTGATGGACTGCCAGATGCCCGAGCTCGACGGCTATGGGGCCACCCGCAGAATTCGCCAGAGTGAATCCGCAAGCCAACACTTGCCGGTGGTGGCCCTGACCGCCAGTGCCATGGTCGGCGATCGGGAGCGCTGCCTCGAGGCTGGAATGGACGACTATCTCTCCAAGCCCTTCACCGAAAGCGAGCTCGAGACCGTCCTCGACCGCTGGCTCGCTCCGGCGTCCCGGAGGGACGAAATTTCATAGCGAGTGGCTTCAGCCACTTGTGCGCGCTCGCGGGCGCTCGTGCCTACCTGGTGAACACGGGTGCGCGGGAGTATGTAAGGCAGTTGTCAAGACAACCCAGGGTGAGAACTGGTGGACACGCGTGCGCGGGAGTATGCCTGCTGGATTCTCATCTTTTTTATCGAGGCTGGTTGCATTTTTGTTGGTTGGTGGGTCCAAGGGGTAGAACCAAACCCGGCGGCGCACAATGCTCCCCGGACGACCCCGAGGATTCCGATGGCAACTTGTACCGCCTCCCAAGCTCTTTCGCCAGCTCCGTCGACCGCCCCGCGCCGCCGCGGTGGCGACCCTCGGCCCTACCAGATCGCCGTGCTGACGGCGTTGTTGTTCTACGGTGTCGGCGCCCTGGACATGTCCGTCGGGGTGCCGACGGTGGCGGTGCTTTTGGGCACGGCGTTGCTCAGCCAGTGGCTGTGGACGCGGATTGTTGGCCTGCCCCGCTTCGATCCTAAGAGCGCTTTGATCTCGGGCCTTTCTCTGTGTCTGCTACTTCGCACCGGCTCCCTGTGGGTGGCAAGCTTGGCAGCCCTGCTGGCGATCAGCAGCAAGTTCCTGCTGCGATTTGATGGCCGACATGTGTGGAATCCCACCAACTTCGCATTGGTCATGGTCCTCCTCTTGCCCGTCGATGGTTGGGCCTCCCCCGGCCAGTGGGGTTCCTTCGCCTTTTTCGCCGCGCTGCTGGTGGGCCTCGGCGGATTGGTGGTGATGCGGGCCGAGCGGGGCGACGTCACCTGGGCCTTTCTCACCGCCTGGGCCACTTTGCTCTTCGGCCGCGCCGCCTGGTTGGGGGATCCGCTGGCGATTCCCCTGCATCAGCTGCAAAGCGGCGGCTTGCTTATCTTTGCCTTCTTGATGATCTCGGATCCCAAGACCACCCCCGACAGCCGCGGCGGCCGCATCGCCTATGCCTGCGCCGTGGCGGCTCTGGCCGGGTGGATTCAGTTCGGTCTCTACCGTCCCAACGGCCTGCTCTGGGCCCTCGCCCTGGGTGCTCCGTTGGTTCCCCTGCTGAATCGCTGCCTGCCCGGCAGGCTGTACGCCTGGCCGCAGCTCGGAAGCTCTCAACTCTCAACCCAACTGCCCCAACTCGTTTCACCAACGACCTCGGAGGTCCACCCCATGTCGCAACCCACCTCGATACCCCGCCCGCTCGGCTGGCGCCGGCTCTTGCTGCCGGCCCTGGCCTTTGTGCTCCTATCAACGATCCTGACCCGCGATGCCCGAGCCTTCTGCGGATTCTATGTCGCCAAGGCGGACACCAGCCTGTTCAACCAAGCTTCCAAGGTGGTCCTGACCCGCCAGGACGATCGCACGGTGATCACCATGGTCAACGACTTCCAAGGGGAGGTGGCGGAATTCGCCATGGTGGTGCCGGTGCCCACCTTCCTCGAACGGCACCAGATCCATGTCGGCGACCGGGCCGTTATCGAGCACTTGGACGCCTACACGTCGCCGCGCTTGGTGGAGTACTTCGACGCCGATCCCTGCCGCCGGGAGGAGCGCTACCGTCGCCAGGATGTCATGGCCTCGGAGAGCGCCCCGATGGCGGACGGAGCAGCCCAGAAGGCTCGCAGTCTCGGGGTGACCATCGAAGCGCAGTACACGGTCGGCGAATATGACATTCTGATTCTCTCGGCCAAGGAGAGTCATGGGCTGGAGACCTGGCTACGGGACAGCGGCTATCGCCTTCCCGAGGGGGCCGCCCGGGTGTTGGGCAGCTACATCCGACAGGACATGCGCTTCTTTGTCGCCAAGGTGAATCTGGAGCAGCAACAGAGTCTCGGTTTCACCTATCTCCGTCCCCTGCAAGTGGCCTATGAGTCCCCCAAGCTGATGCTGCCCATCCGCCTCGGGACGGTCAACGCCGACGGTCCGCAGGAGCTCTTTGTCTTTGTGCTCAGCCCCGAAGGCCGGGTCGAGACCACCAACTACCGCACCGTCAAGCTACCCACCGATGTGGAGCTGCCGGTCTTCGTCAAGGGCGAATTCGACACTTTCTACCGCGACATGTTCAGCCACCAGGTGAAGAAGGAACGGCAACGGGCCGTCTTCCTGGAATACGCCTGGGACATGGCCTGGTGCGACCCCTGCGCCGCCGATCCCCTGAGCCGCGACGAGCTGCGCCAACTCGGGGTCTTCTGGTTGCCGGAGGGGGATCGGGGCCAGGCGCAGAACGTCTATGTGACGCGGCTGCATGTGCGCTACAGCGCCGAGACCTTTCCCGAGGATCTGGTATTCCAACAGACCACCGACCGGAGCAACTTTCAGGGTCGCTACATTCTGCGTCACCCTTGGACGGGGGACGGCTCCGAAGTCGGCGGCCGTTGCGCCGCCGCCCGCCAGTATCGACAGCAGGTGGCCCAGCGGCAGGAACGGGAAGCGCAGCAGTTGGTGGCTTTGACCGGCTGGGACATCGCCGACGTGCGACGCCGGCTGCCGACCTCCTCAGCCCCCATCGAAGACGACACCGACGCCGATCCTTGGTGGAAGAAGCTCTGGGGAACGGGGGGTAGGTAAGAGGCGTTCGCCCGACTTGAAATCTTAGCCCCCAACCGATACCTTTGCTGCAAATCTGCTGGCCAGGGAGAGGTATCGAATGCGTTCTTTTTCCGCCGATTTTCAAGGCACCGATCGCTTCCAAGTGAAGGACCACCTCGGCAGTGGCACTTCGGGGGAGGTCTACCGCGTCTACGACACCAAGCTGCGCTCATGGGTGGCCCTCAAGACCCTGCAACGGGCTGATCCGGCGGCCATCTATCGGTTCAAGACGGAGTTCCGCGCCCTGGCGGATGTTTCCCATCCCAACTTGGCCCAGCTCTATGAGTTGCTGCTCGACGGCGAGCGCTGGTTTTTCACCATGGAGCTCATCGACGGCTATGACTTCTTGGAGTATTGCCGCAATGAGCCGCAGTCCATGGAAGTGGAGCCGGTGGCCGCGCCGCCGCAAAGCTACGATCGCATCCGCGACGCCATGTGCCAACTGGCCACCGGCCTCACGGCCCTGCACCGCTCCGGCAAGCTACACTGCGACATCAAACCCTCGAATATCCGCGTCGACCGCGACGGCCGGGTGGTGTTGCTGGATTTCGGCCTGGTGCAGGAGCTCTTCCCAGGCGCCGGCGATCTCACCGTCGACGCCGACTTGACGGGTACGCCGGCCTATATGTCGCCGGAGCAAGCCTCCGGCCAGCGGCTCAACGAGGCCACCGACTGGTACTCCGTCGGGGTGGTGCTCTACGAAGCCCTGACCGGCCGTCGGCCGTTCTACGGCGGTTTCCTGCAAGTGCTGCAAAAGAAGCAGATCGAGGACCCGCCACCGCCCAGCTCCCTGGTGCCGGGCACCCCCGAGGAGCTCGACAAGCTGTGCCTGCGGTTGATGGTGCGCGACCCCGCCAAACGGCATACGGCAGAGCACGTCCTGCGGGCCCTCGGCCAGCGCCGGGACGTCAGTATCGAGAGTCATCGCAGCTCCATTTCCGGTGCCGGCAGCCCGCTGATCGGCCGGGAATGGCATTTGGCGACGCTCAACGAAGCCTTTGAGCGCACCCGTCGCGGCCAGGCCATGGTGGCCTACGTGCACGGCAGCTCGGGCATGGGCAAATCCGCCCTGGTGGATCAATTCCTCGACCAGGTGCGCGATGAAGCAGCGGATACGGTGGTCCTCAAGGGCCGTTGCTACGAGCGGGAGTCGGTGCCCTACAAGGCGCTGGACTCATTGATCGACGCCCTGAGCCATTATCTGACACGCTTGAAACCCAACGAGGTGGAAGTCCTGATGCCGGCCAATGTGCAAGCCTTGGCCCGCCTCTTCCCGGCCTTGAGACGCATCCAAACGGTGGTCCGGGCGCAGCGTCGAGTGCTGGAAATTCCCGATGAGCGGGAGCAGAAACGACGCGCCCGCACGGCCCTGCGGGAGCTCATCCAGCGGCTGGCCAATCGACGACCCCTGATCCTCTACATCGACGATCTGCAATGGGGGGACCGCGACAGCGCCGAGCTGCTGTCGGAGCTCTTGCGGCCACCGGAGCCGCCCCCGCTGCTGCTCATCTGCTCCTACCGCAGCGAAGAAAAGGAATCCAGCCCGCTGCTGCAAGAGCTGCTGACCTCGCAACACATCCTAGAGGGCACCGACATCCGCGAGGTGGCGGTGGAGGAGCTCTCCGAGGCCGACGCCTACGATTTGGCCTTGGCGTTGCTCGGTCCCCAGAAGAGCCCGGTGGAGGCGGTGGCGCGGGTCATCGCCCAGGAGTCGGCGGGTAGCCCGTATTTCGTCGCCGAATTGGTACGCTACGCCCTGTTGCGCTCCCGCGCCGGCAGCCGCGACGTCAACTTGGAAATCGACAGCGCCGGCATGACCTTGGGACGCCTCATCTTGGCCCGTCTCGAGCAGCTGAGCGCCGAAGCCACCCGGCTGCTGGAAGTGGTGGCGGTGGCCGGCCAACCCCTCGACTTGGAGGCTGCCTTGCAGGCCGCAGAGCTGGGGGCCGCCGCCCAAGGTGCGGTCACCCAATTGCGGGCCAGCAGCTTGATCCGCATTCGCCGCTCGCGCAATTTCGACGAGATCGAGACCTACCACACGCGCATCCGCGAGGCCGTCGCCAAGTCGCTGGACCCGTCCCTCAAGGTGCGTTACCACAACAGCTTGGCGTTGGCCCTCGAGGCCTCCGAACGCACCGATCCGGAGACCTTGGCTGTCCATTTCCGAGAAGCGGGGGATCAAGAGCGGGAGGCACGCTACACCGTCGCCGCCGCCGAGGCGGCCTACGCGGCCCTCGCCTTCTCCCACGCTTCGCGTCTCTATCGCCAGGCCTTGGAGAAATCGGCCTACACGTCGATTCCCCGGCGCGACCTCTTGATCCGCTTGGGCGACTCGCTGACCAATTCGGGACGCGGTGCCGAAGCGGCGCCCCCTTACCTGGAAGCGGTCAAGGGCGCCGCCACCGCCGAAGAGGCCGTCGAGCTGCGACGCCGGGCGGCGGAGCAGCAGTTGCTCAGTGGCCACATCACTGAGGGGTTGGAGACTTTTCAGGAGGTGCTCGAGTCCATCGGCATGTCGATGCCGTCCTCCCCCGCCCGGGCGGTTGTCTCCATCGCCGCCCACCGCGCCCGCCTGGCGATCCGCGGTCTCAAGTTCAAAGAGCGCGACGCCGGCACCATCCCGCGGGAGTTGCTGCTCAAGCTCGACGCCTGCCGCTCGGTGGCCACCGGCCTGTCGAACGTCGATCCCATCCGGGGCATGGACTTCGCCCGCCGCTATTTGCTGCTGGCCCTCGATGCCGGCGAGCCCCTGCGCGTTGCCCTCGCCTTTGCCATCGAGGCAGGTTATTCCAGCACCGGCGGCACGCGGTCGCAGCAACGCACCAACAAGTTGTTGGAGACCTCTCGCACCCTGGCGGAGCGGGTCAACAATCCCGAGGCCATCGGTTTGAGCCTGTTGACCGATGGCGCCGCCTCCTATTTCTCCTGCCAGGGGCCCAGGGCCTTGGAGATTTGGGAAAAGGCGGAGGTCATCCTGCGGGAGAGCTGCACCGGCGTCACCTGGCAACTCGATACCTTGATGCATTGGAAGTACCGTCTGATGATCTTCCTGGGCCAGCTCAACAAGGTACATCAGGAGCTGCCGGCCATCGTCAAGGACTTCATGGAACGGGGCGATATCTACGCCGAGTCCACCATGCGCAGCGTCGTCAATTGGTTCATGCGTTTGGTGGCCGATCAACCGGAAATGGCCGAGGAAGAAATCCAACGGGCCCGGCGCTCCTGGACGCAAGAGGATTACCACCTACAGCACTATTTGCAGCTCATCGGCCACGTGGAGATCTCCCTCTACCGCGGTGATGGGCTCTCCGCCTGGGCGGCGATGAAAGAACAGTGGTCCCCCTTGGTACGGTCGCAGCTCTTGCGGGTCCTCGAGCTGACCCGGGCCGAAGCCTTTCACCTGCGCTGTCGCGCTGCCCTGGGAGCGGTCATCGCCCTGGGCCCCGACTCCCCCCAGGCGGCGCCGATCCTGCACACTCTGGAAAAGGTGCTGCGGCAGCTGGATCGCCAAACCTCACCGTGGGCCAAACCCTGGGCCCATCTCGTCTACGGCGGGCTGTTGAGCATGCAGGGCGACCGAAGGGGTGCCATCGATCGATTGGTTTCCGCCGCCGCCGGCTTCGACAGCTTCCACATGGAGCTCTACGCCGCCGTCGCCCGACGCCGACGGGGCCAGCTCCTGGGGGGAGACGATGGCCTCCGCTTCATCCTCGATGCCGACCAGTGGATGCAACGGCAAGGGGTGCGCAATCCGGCCCGCATGGCCGACGCCTTGTCGCCTGGGGTGTGGCAGTGAGCCAGGTTACAAATCGGCGCCCTGGACCGGCAGGGCTCACCAAGCGGCGGGATCGAGATCATAGGGCAGGGGAGTGAGGTTTTCGCCCCCCTCTTCGCCCACCAAGACCAAGTCCTCTAGACGCACCGCAAAGCCCTGCCCCGGCTCGTAGAGCCCCGGCTCCAAGGTGATGACGTCGCCCACCACCAGACGGCCGTCGTCGCCTTCGGCTTCCTGACGAAAACTGGGTAGCTCATGGACGGCAAAACCCACGCCGTGGCCTAAACCATGGACGTAGCCGTGCAGGGTGCCGGGATGGGACAGGGGGGTCGGGTATCGGGCCTTTGCGAAGTAGTCGCAGACACTCTCTTGGAGCTGCCAGCCGGTAATACCGGGACGCACCTCTTGGTGGGCCAGCTCCAAGGCCGCCAACACCGCCGCATGGGCCTGGCTCAGGGCCTCCGAGGGCTCGCCAACGCAGAAGGTGCGGGTGCAGTCGGAAAACAGCCGATGGCGGGGAAAGAGATCCACCACCAAGGAGTCGCCGGGACGGATGGCCCGGTCAGGGGTGCCAACATTGTGCGGCACGGCCCCTTCTTCCGCCGGCGCGATGATCAAACCTTCAGGCTGCTCGAGGCCGTAGGCGGCCAAGGTCTCAGCGACCATCCGCTTGAGGTTTTCCACCTTCAGCTTCTCGGTCCACAGCCAAAGCTCTCCCTCCATCTCGACGGCGCCGGCCAGGGTTTCGGCCACCCGCCGAAAGGCAGCCATGCTACCGCTGGCCGCCAGCCGCATATCGGCGATATCGGCCTCCGACTTGGCGCGCCGCAGACGCTCCACCATGAGAGCTCCGGGCTGGAAGCTCCAACCGTCCTCGGTCAACTGGCGGCAGGCGGCTTCGACTTGACCCGCAGGGCCGAGGCCGCTGATGGCAATGGCACCGGGTGCGATGCCGCAGCGCTGTAAACCCTGGTGCAGCACGGACGCCAGAACCTGCCACGGCGCCTGGCCGGCGCGGCTCCAGCGTTCGATATCGAGATCTTCGGGGGACAGCAACTCGAGGCCGCTGAGGGCCGCCTCACCACGCTCCATGGGAGTGAAATAGCCGAGGCGAATGGGCCCTTCTAAAGGAAGGATGAGGAAACACCGGTGCAACCGGGCCGCACCGACAAAAGGCGCGATGAAAGGATCGCGGGACGATTCCGCGAGGATGACGAGGGCCCTGCAGCCACTCTCCTCTAACATGGATGGTAGCTGCTGCAAGACGCCCTCGCCTCCCCAGTGGTCGATTACAAGTTACGCTCGATGAACTTCTCGAAAGCCGCCTTCGGCATAGCGCCCATCATGCGATCCACCACTTCGCCGTCTTTGAACAGGAGGAAGGTGGGAATACTTTGAACTTGATACTTTACCGCCAGTTCCTGCTCGTTGTCGACGTTGACTTTGCCGATCCGCACCTTGCCGCTCATTTCGTCGGCCAGCTTGTCGAGCACCGGCGCGACCATGCGGCAGGGGCCGCACCATTCGGCCCAAAAATCTACCAGGATGGGTTCGCCACCGACCACTTCGGTCTCAAAGTTGCCGTTGTTCAGGGAAAGGATCTTATCGTTAGCCATATTGAACACTCCTTGTTGGATGCTAGAGAACCCGGTGGGGCGGCTCTAGGTGACGTCCCGTCGCGCTCCGCCGGGGAGCGGACGTTCCATGGATGGGATGCGGTGGCGCATCGAAAGGTTACAGCCGGGGTGCGAGGATGGCAGAAACGGTATCACCTCATGCTCCTCTAATGGCCGTCTACAGCGGTGCTTCACTGCCGGGGGATGTGGCTTCCGACGCCTCACCCTCTTCTCGCAAACGTCGTTGGACAGCAAAATATTCTCGCGTCGCTTCCACATCCCGCCGAATCTGCGCCGACAGGTCCATGACGGTGGAGAACATCTTCTCTTCGCGCAAACGTTTGCACAGCTCCACTTCGACCGCTTCGCCGTACACATCGGCATTGAAACCCAGGATGTGGCTCTCCATCACCCGTTGATAGTTCTCGTAAACGGTGGGCCGTGTGCCTACATTGGTGACACATTCGAAGGTGCCGGGGAAGGCGGCGAAGGTCACCCGGCCGGTGTACACCCCGTTCTGCGGCAGGAGCTCGTTTTCGGGCATTAAATTGATGGTGGGCCAGCCGAGCCGTGCCCCCATGCGGTCGCCCCGCGATACTTTGCCCCGCAGGCTGTAAAATCTGCCGAGTAGCTCCGCCGCCAAATCGACCCGCCCCTCCTCCACCGCTTGCCGAATACGGGTGCTGGAAATGACTTGTCCTCGGTGGCGAAGCTCCTCCACCCCCACGGCCTCGAAAGCCAGCTGACCACCCAGCCGTTGCAACAGGTCGATGTCCCCCTTGCGGTCCTTGCCAAAGACAAAATCCGAGCCGACATAGAGCTCTTTGAGGTCCAGTTGCTCGACCAGGAAATGGCGGACAAAGTCTTCGGCTTCGGTGCGTGCAAACTCGCTGTTGAACTGCACGATGAGCATGGCGTCGAGGCCGGTGTCAGCCATCAGCTCTTGCCGCTGCTCGGCGGTGGTGAGCAGCTTAGGGGCCCTTTCCGGACGCAGGACGGACACCGGATGGGGCTCGAAGGTGATGGCCACGGCATGGACTTGCCGCTCCCGAGCCCTCTCGACCACCTGTCGCAGGATGGCTTGTTGCCCGAGATGGATACCGTCGTAATTTCCGATGGTGGCGACGACCCCGTAGGGCAAGTCAGCGCATTGCAGCGCGTCCTGAATGACCTGCATGCTCAGTCCACCATGGCGGGTTCGTAGAGGCTGCTGTCGGCGACGACGATGCCCGGTTGCCCTTCGGGGCCGACAATGCGGCCCACCAGGTCGTCGGCATAGGCATCGGTGATCTCCACCTCCGCCATGGACCCCGCCGGTGCTTGGCCGTCGTTGATCAACAGGCGGCCGTCGATGTCGGGGGCCATGCCGTGGTGACGACCTTGCAGCAGGTGCTCCGTCTCTTCGCAGACCCCCTCCACCAGCACTTTCATGCGACGGCCGAGCAGCGCTTGACGCCGTTCGAGGGCGATGGGCTGTTGCACCTCCAGCAGGTGCTCATAACGTCGCTGGGCTTTGCCGGCGGGCACCCTTTGCGCCAGCTCGGCGCCGGGGGTACCGTCTTCCGGGCTGTAGACGAAGGCACCGAGGTGATCGAAACGGGCCGTCTCGACAAAATCCACCAGGTGGCGAAAGTGCTCTTCCTTCTCCCCCGGAAAGCCGACGATGAAGGTGGTGCGCAGGAAGATATCCGGCGCCAGCTCCCGGGCTTTGTCCAAGAGACGCAGATAGCGCTCCGCCCGGCCACCCCGTCGCATCGCCTTGAGGATGTCCGGGTGGCTGTGTTGCAGCGGCATGTCGATGTAGGAGGTGAACCGCTCTTCGGTGCCCATGAGACGCAGGAGGTCTTCGTCGAGGGTGGTGGGATAGGCATAGAGGAAACGGATCCATGGGATGTCGGTGGACGCCAGCAGGGCCTCCACCAAACGCACCAGGCCATGTTTGCCAAGCTCGATGTCCTCACCGTAGCGGGTGGTGTCCTGGGCCACCAGGCAGAGCTCTTGGATACCCCGGGAGGCCAGCTGCTGGGCCTCCTGCACCAAGCTGTCGATGGTGCGGGAACGGAAACGACCCCGCCATTTGGGAATGGCGCAGAAGGTGCAGGGATTGTTGCAACCCTCGGCCACCTTGAGGTACGCAAAGCCGCGGGTGGTGAGCAGACGGGGCGCCGTATGGTCGAAGACCACGTGGGCGGGGCTGGGGGCCGTCGCCGCATCGCCACCCAGCTGCACCAAGCGGCCGACATCCCGCAGCTGATCGAGGGAGATGAAGCCGTCGATCTCCGGGATCTCCTGCTGCAGCTCCTCGCCGAAGCGGTTGACCATGCAACCGGCCACCAACACTTTGCCGACCCCTTCGCCCCGGGCTTTACGCCCGGTCTGCTCGAGGATCGCCTCGATGGACTCTTCCTTGGCTTCATCGATGAAACCACAGGTATTGATGATCACCGTCTGGGCCTCGTCGAGGTCCTGGACGATGTTGTGGCCTTGTTGGCCAAGCTCACCGAGCATGATTTCGCTGTCCACCCGATTTTTCGGGCAGCCAAGGCTGATCATGCCGATGGATTCTTTTGCGTGCACTGCTCGCGCCATCGCTAAAAGGTCCTAGGTTGTCGTCAGGATAGTGTGTTGCCGTCGGGATTTCGCTCGTTCCACGCGACGGCGGGAGTGTACCAGATCCCGCCATCGCTGCGTCGGTCAATGCTGACGGGGGCCCGGATGACCGAGTATGCCAGCGTCGTAAGCCACGGTCGTATGCCATCGTCCTTGGCATCGACGTCCTTGGCGTCGACGGACGATTCGGCGTTCGGGGTCGACCACCTGGCCTGATATGGTGAGGTCAGCGATCCGCCGCCGGGATCGCGCTATCTTTCTCTTGCTTAGGCCCGACGTGGAGCGACGCAGTGGCTCGATGCCACCCCGAGCGACCGCGCCGTTGACCCCTCCCCACTTCGCCGCTGCGATGGCGGCGAGCTACGATGAGGTAACGATGCATCCAGACCACTCCCCGACAACGCTTGCCGCTCCGCAGGACGGCGCCCCAAACTCCAAGAACCAAAGCCTCAGCGCTCTCATCACCGGTCTCCTGGCCCTCGCCTTGGTGGGTCTCGGCTTGGTGGCCTGCGGCTCCCCCGGCGACCCCAACAGCGCAACGACGGCCGAGCAAACCGCCCGAGGAGGTGCCATGCGCGATGTCCATTCCTATGCCCGACCCGACGAGGTGGCGGTCGATCACATCGACCTCGACCTCAGCGTCGATTTCGAGCAGCAACGCCTCATCGGCCGGGCCTCCCTCACCCTGAAGCATCACAGCGATGCCACCTCCCTGCACTTGGACACCCGTCAGCTGGACATTCGCGCCGTCACCCTGGACGACGGCGAAGAGACCACTTTCGAGCTCGGGCCGGAAGATCCGCGCCTGGGCAGCGAGCTGACCATCGCCATCCAGCCCACCACCCAGCGGGTCAACGTCTTCTACGAGAGCCGTCCGCAAGCGGCGGCGGTGCAGTGGTTGGAGCCGGCGCAGACGGCCGGCGGCGAGCATCCTTTTCTGTTCACCCAGAGCCAGGCCATCTTGGCGCGTACTTGGGTTCCTTGCCAGGACAGCCCCGGCGTGCGCTTCACCTACAGTGCCACGGTGCGGGTGCCCAGCGAGCTGATGGCGGTGATGAGCGCCAGCAACGGCGAAACCAAAACCGACGACGGCGTCTACAGCTTCGAGATGCCCCAGCCCATCCCGTCGTATTTGTTGGCCTTGGCGGTGGGTGACTTGGAATTCCGGGCCCTCGACGACCGCAGCGGCGTCTATGCCGAGCCCTCGGTGGTCGAGAAGGCGGCCTGGGAATTTGCCGAAACCCCGGCCATGATCGATGCCGCGGAGGAGCTCTACGGCCCCTATCGCTGGGAGCGCTACGACATTCTGGTGCTGCCCCCCAGCTTCCCCTTCGGCGGCATGGAGAATCCCCGCTTGACCTTTGCCACCCCCACCATCTTGGCGGGGGACCGCTCCTTGGTGGCCCTCATCGCCCACGAGCTGGCCCACTCCTGGTCCGGCAATTTGGTGACCAACGCCACTTGGAACGATTTCTGGCTCAACGAAGGGTTCACCGTTTACCTGGAGCGGCGCATCATGGAAGCCATCAAGGGTCCCGACTACGCCGCCATGCTGGCCCTGCTGGGACGCCAAGACCTCGAGTCGGGCATCGCTTCCATTGGCCCGCAGGACCCGGACACCCATCTCTTCCTCGATCTCGCCGGTCGCGATCCCGACGACGGCATGACCGAAATCGCCTATGAGAAGGGCTACGATCTGCTGCGCATGATGGAAGAGACGGTGGGTCGCCCGACCTTTGACGCCTTCCTCCTGTCGTGGTTCGAGAGCAACGCTTTCAAGTCTCAGACCACCACCGGCTTCATCGACTACGTCGAGTCCGAGCTGATCCAAGGGGACGAAGAGCTGGCAGCCGAGCTCGACCTCGATGCCTGGATTTACGGCCCCGGCCTGCCGGACAACGCCACCCGGGTCGAGTCCTCCGCCTTCACCGCCGTCGAGGCGCAGGTCGCCGCTTGGCTGGCCGGCACCCCGGCCGAGGCCCTCGACACCGCCAACTGGAGCTCCCACGAATGGCTCCACTTCCTGCGCGGCTTGCCCGAAGAGCTGAGCCAGGAGCAGATGGCCGAGCTCGACGCCGCCTTTGGGCTCAGTGCCAGCGGCAACTCGGAGGTCCTGCACGCCTGGCTACACCACGTCATCGCCAACCGCTACAGCGAAGGTTATGCCGCCCTGGAGGCCTTCCTCACCGGCATGGGGCGTCGCAAGTTCCTGCAACCCCTCTACCAGCGGATGGCGGACAGTGACGACACCCTGGCCATGGCCAAGTCCATCTATGCCAAAGCGCGCCCCGGTTACCACTCGGTGTCCACCAACACCATCGACGACATCCTCAGTTGGCAGCAGTAGACCCGCCGACCGACGAGCCGGGCACCCCGGTGCCCGGCCCCGACCTTTCCCTGTTCGAACGCTACCGGCCGATCATCGATGATTGGTCGGCCTTCAGCGCTGCCCTGGCTCGGCCGCTTCCCAGCGTCCTGTGGTGCAATACCCTGCGCTTGAGCAGCGAGCACTTGGCACAGCTTCTACGGCGGGACGGCTTCGATCCGCAGCCGATTCCCTGGTATCCCAAAGCCTTCAAGTTGCCGCCGGGGGTGCGGGCGGGCAAGACCTTGCCCTTCCTCACCGGCTGCTTTCATTTGCAGGAGGAGGTCTCCCAGCTGCCCGTCGTGCTGCTCGATCCGCAGCCCGGTGATCGTCTGCTGGACCTCTGCGCTGCGCCGGGTAACAAAACCCTGCAGGCCGCCGTCCACATGCACAATCGCGGCACGGTGATCGCCAACGACAAGAGTAAGCACCGCCTGGGCATCATGCGCCGCAACATCGAACGGCTGGGGGTCACCAACATCGCCATCCTGCAGGCCGATGCCAGCAACCTGCCGAAACGCCTCGGGCGCTTCGACCGGGTCCTGGCGGATGTGCCCTGCTCCTGCCAAGGTACCTCGCGCAAGAACCCCGAAGTGCTACGCCTCGGCTTCCGTCCCGGAGCGCGCCAGAGAGGTCAGACCTCGATTCTGCGCAAGGCGGTGCAGCGCTGCCGGGTGGGGGGACGCGTCGCCTACTCCACCTGCACCTATGCGCCGGAGGAGAACGAAGCTGTGGTCGATCAAATCCTCAGCGAAGCGGACGGCGCCCTGCGCCTGTTGCCGGCGCGATTACCGGGCCTGGTCGGCAGGCCAGGGCTCAGCAGCTGGCAAGGTCAGGATTTCGACAGCTCCCTACAGCAGTGCCTGCGGGTCTACCCCCATCACCAGGATACCGGCGGCTTTTTTGTCGCCTTGCTGCACAAGGCGGCCGAGTTGCCGAAGGTCGGTGGACGATGAGCCTCGGCCAAGACATCGCATGGTCGCTGCTGTCACCGGATGAAGAGGCGACCACCAGCGTCCTCGACTGGGTGCAGGAGGTCGACGTCAGCGACGAGCTGTCGCACATCGAAGAACGCTTCGGCATCGCCGCCAACAGCTTCGACGACTGCGTGGTGTTTCGTCCCAACAGCAAGTGGCTGGCCTTGGTCAACCGCGATCTCCAGTTACCCCAGCGCCCCGCCGTCATGGGTTTGGGCATGCCGTTTCTCTACCCCGATATGCGCTTCCCCCGCTTCACCACGGCGGCGGCGATCCGCTTCGGTCACCTGGCCAGCCGTCACATCATCGATCTGGAAGATGTCGATACCGTCCGCCGCTTTGTCGACCTACAAGTGATCCCGTTGGACCCCCAGGATCACCCCCTGGTCAGCGGCCCCGGCCATCTGCTGGTACGCCATCGGGGCATGATCCTGGGTCTGGGCAACTGCCGACGGGACACCCCGCAGTGGACCCTCCTGGCCATGCTGCCCAAGACCTGGCGGGAGATGCTTTGAGCACCGGCCGCGGGGATCCGACGGGGCTACGGCGCAGCTAGTTGCGGTGTACCATCAGCCACAGGCCCGAGTAGGCACGCATCATGCGCATCTTGAGCAGTTGCAGCTGTTTGGCCTCGACACCGTCGCTGTCGAGGACCGCTTGCTCGATGCGGTGGGAGAAGCGTTTCAAATAGAGATCACCACGGCGTGCGGTGCGCCGGGCTTTGGAGAAGATCGGCGCGTCCTGGGCGACGGCCGAGTCGTCGAGGATGCCCTTGATCTGGTCCACCTCTGTTTCGATGCGAGCCCTCAGGGCGGCGGCTTCGAGGATGAACTGCTCCAGATCATGGTCGCAGGTGACGCCGCCGTAGAGTCGACGGTAGGCGAGGATTTCCCGCGCCCCGATCCCCAGGGAGAAGACCTCCGGTTGCAACACCACCTTGCGGGGATCGGTGGTCGGGTTGGTGTCGTCGAGGGTGGCGACGATGGCATCGAATTGAGTTTGCACGTAGTCGAGGTCGGCTCCGGCCGGGGGCCTATGGACAGTGGCGATATCTTCCATGGAGGTTTCGGAGAGGAACTCCCGCACCTCCACCGGCTGCACAAAAGGTCCCGTGCTGGCGACATCCCGTTGCAGCCGTGGCACCAGCTCCCGCACCTTGCGACGCAACTGGGCCAAGTCTTCGAGGCGTAGGTTTTCGCCCTGCAGCTGCTCTTCGAAACGCTCCACCGAGACGCGGAACTGGGACAGCTCCTGGCCCAGCTGGACATCGATCGGCACGTCACGCTCGAGCTCGAAGACCTGTTGGTACTCGGCGACGATGCGCTGCTCTTCCTGCCGATAGAGCTGGTGGACCCGATTCTTGAGCTTCAGGTTGGTGGTCCAGATGGCGTGCAGGATTTTGGGATGAAAGAAGCGCTCGGCCAGGCCGTGCTTGCGATCCCGGTAGAGGGCGATGAGGCGTCGCTCGTGCAGCTCGTCCATCGACTCGACCTCCTCGATGCGACGTCCCAAGGCGAGGATTTCGTCCCGCACCACGACGATCTCGGCTTCCGGCGTTGTCGGTGACCCGAGGGCGGTAAAAAACGCCTGCGCCACCTCCCGCAGATAGGCTGGGTCCCGCAATACGAAGGTATCGCGGCTGTCGTTGTACTCCTCGGCCAGCCGGGTGGCCAGGAAATCGCTTTTGTCCAGCCGGTCAGCCCGCCAAGTATCTCCATCCATGGAATAAAGATAGAACTTGATGAGCTGGGTTAGAATGTTGTCATCGTAGTTCTTGACCCGCTGGAAGAAGAGCCGCAGGAGCCCGGGCGACACTTGCTCGTCGACAGCCAACAGCCCTTGGACCAGAGGCACCATCTTGCGCTCGACATCGTCCAGCATGCCAGAAGCCGCCTCGGCAGCACTCTCCGAGAGGTTCTGCGATACTAGCTTCAAGGCCCCGTAAATGGCCTGGAAGTCTTCCGGCTCTTCGTGGAAGGGGGTCAAGTCCGTGAAAACCTTCTGCAGCCCTTGGATAAACTGCCTGAAGGTCCAAGCTGCCTTGAAAAAGTTGGAAACGCGGATATAGCGTCGGTGGACGCGATTGAGGTCCTGAACTGACATCCTCACCTCTGAAGAAAAGGCAAACGGATTCCTGAGGGCAGGGCCCGCGCACGGTTCTGAGCTCGAAAGACGGACAGCGAGAAAGACCACAATGGCCACGCCGGAGCCCGGCGCGGCGAATTACCGAAGGCACATCGCAACATCCGATGCACTCGTCGGCAAGTAGGCAGCACGAACTTACGTCGGCCCCATTGCCATCCTAAGACAACCACCTTATTAATTGTAGGCTATGAGCTCAACCCCAAGTTCCTTCTCCGACCCAACCCCGTCGCCCACCGGTGCTCCGGCCAAGGCAAACCCCAGGGTGCTGATCGACGAAGCCACCCTGCAACAGAGAATTCACCAGCTGGCCACCGAGATCGACCGTGACTTCGCCGACAGCGATCGCTTGATAGCCGTCGGCGTGCTCAAGGGCTCGGTATTCTTCATGGTGGACCTCCTGAAGCAGATCACCGTGCCGGTGGCGGTGGATTTCTTTCAGACCTCCAGCTACGGCAACAGCACCGAGCCCGGTGAGGTGCGCATCCGCAAGGACATCGACCTATCGGTGCGTGGTGCCGACGTACTGTTGATCGAAGACATCGTCGACACCGGCTACACCTTGCGCACCATCCTCGACCTGCTGCGCTTTCGCGGCGCCCGTAGCGTCAAGCTCTGCGCCCTGCTGGAAAAACCCTCGCGGCGTCAGGTGGAAGTACCCATCGACTACCTCGGTTTTTCCATCGAGGACCACTTTGTCATCGGCTATGGCCTCGATCTGGCCGAGCGCTACCGCAACTTGCCCTACATCGGAATCTACGAAGATTGAACCCAGTCGTCGGGCGTCGACCGCCCGCCGCCATCTCGAGGCCCCCCATGCACACCATCCACACCGAGCACGCACCGGCCGCCATCGGCCCCTATTCCCAGGCCATCTTCAATGACGGTCTTCTCTTCACCTCGGGGCAGATCGGTCTGTCTCCGGAAAGCGGAAAGATCGTCGCAGGAGGATTCGAAGCCCAGGCTCGCCAGGTCTTGAGCAACTTGAAAAACGTCCTCAGCTCGGCGGGCAGCACCCCGCGCGACATCCTCAGGGCCACCATCTACCTGACCAACATGAAGGACTTCCCCGTCCTCAATGCGCTCTACGGAGAGTTCCTCGGCTCGCACCGTCCGGCCCGTTCGACGGTGCAGGTGGCAGCGCTGCCCATGGGCGCCCTGGTGGAAATCGATTTGGTGGCCCGCCACCAGCGGTGAAGGGCTAGCCGGTATGAGTTGAGTCGAAGGGCCATCGTCGACGGCCCGGCCACCGCGATCAGAGATCGTCGTCGTCGTCCGAGTCGTCGAGCGCTTCGTCCTCGGCGGGATCGTCATCGGGCAGCTTGACCAACCCCAGGTAGGCTGCCATCAGCTCGTCCAGCAGGGACGATCGCCCGGACTTGACGATTTCCTCGACGATCTCCATACCGCGGGCGTCGAGCCAGGTCATGACGCCGAGATTCTCCTCGCGCACCAACGCACCGAGATCCTGCGGCGTATTCTCGGCCCCGCGGGCGGCGCGCAGCAAAGCCTGGCCGACGGCGACGGAACGGCCCAAGCGCCCCCACAGCTCCCCCACCAAGGCCAGGTCGGCGGCGATGCGACGATTATTGCGCTGTCGAGGCGACGTGCCACTGGCCGGTCGCGGCCAGAAAACCTCGATGCCGTGCTCGTGGGCTAGACGGGCAAAGCTCACCTCCGAGGGCGGCCGACCGTGGAAAAGGGCATCGAAGACCTCATCGCCGCGGTTCTCCGCCAGCCGTCGCCGGGCCAACGCCGAGAGCTCGAGCAGCACCGGCTGCACCACCTTGACGCCGGCCATGGACATCATCACCAGCGCCTCTTCCCAAAAATCGCTGTGATCTCCGATACCCGGTATCAACGGCCAGACAGCGGCGCTGGCCGCTGGCAACTTGCGCAGGCCCTCCAGATCCCCCTTGAGTACCGGCGTCAAGAGGTCGTAGACGATGTAGGCCCCCTTGAGGGACTTGTCGTTTTCGCCGGGGCGCAGCTGCACCAGCACCGGCGTCTGTGATTCGACACAGGTCGCCACCAGGCGATTGCGCGCCGAACGCTGCTGCTTCGCCACCGGCGGCAAATAGAGGAGATCGTCCAGGTCGCTGGCTTCCAGCTGCGGCATGTTCAGCTCACCGCCTTGGCGCAGCCCGCCCAGTTGGCCGGTGGCGAGATCGGTCCACAGACCGCTGCTGCAACGCCAGGTACGCGGTGCATGGGCGATCCAAAAACGGCTCGGTTCGGGGATCTGACGAATGGCTCGGGTGCGCGGCGGCTCCGACGGCACCGGCACTTCCTTGGGTGTTTTCACGCCTAAACGGCTCCTCGGCCCTGCAACAAACGCTGCACGTATTTAGCCAGAATATCGACTTCGAAGTTGACCCGGTCTCCCACCTCCAACAGATCGAGGGTGGTGGCAGCCAAGGTGTGGGGAATCAAGGCCACCGAAAAGGCATCCTCTTGCAAGCGGGAGACGGTCAAGCTCACTCCGTCCAGGGTGACGGAACCCTTCTCTACCACCACGTACCGGTAGTCCTCCGGCAGCTCGAAGAAGACCTCCCGGTGTTTTTTGTGCTCTTGGCGTCGCAACACCTTCAAGGTGGTGTCGACATGCCCCTGCACCCAGTGCCCCCCGAGGGGGTCACCCATGCGCAGGGCCGGCTCGAGATTGACCAGGGAGCCCCCTTGCAGGCTTCCGAGGGTGGTACGGGCCAAGGTCTCCGGAGAAAGCTCCACCCTCGACCGGCCCGGCCGGTGCTCCACCAACGTGAGGCACACACCGGAGACGGCCAGGCTAGCACCGATGTCCAACACGGCGCTCAGACCCTCGCTGTGACCAATGCTGAGACACACCCCGCCCTCAGGGGATTTTGTGGGCTCTTCGATCAGCCGGCCACGCTCGCGTACAAGTCCTGTAAACACTGTTCCCTGAATCCGATTAAAATCACATCGTCTCCCCGACGTTGGACCCGCAGGTCACGGAGTCGAGGGGCGGCGGACAACGGAGAGCTACCGACTCCTGCCAAAGGGCCCAAGGCGCTCTGGCCACCGATCAATAGTGGCGCACAGTCGACCCCGACCCGCTCGAAGGTGCCGGCGGTGACAAAGGCGGCAGCGACCTCGGCCCCACCTTCCACCAAGAGGCTCTGTGTTCCCCGAGCTTGTAGATCGGCGAGCACGGTCTGAGGTGTCACGGCGGGCAAGTGCACGACGCTCGCACCTCGGTCGCTCAGCCGACGGGACGCCAAGCCCGGCTCCTCCTCAGTGTACACCACGACCTCCCCGGGAATGTCGAGCATCCGCGCCGAGACACCAATTCGTAGGCGGCGATCCATCACCACTCTCAAGTTCGGCCCCTCGGCTTTGCCCAAGCGGCGGTCGAGACGCGGATCGTCCGCCAGGGCCGTGCCGCTACCCACCAGAATCCCGTCGTGCTCTTCCCGCTGATTCAGGCCCCAGCGCCGTCCTTGGGGGGAGGAAATCCACTGGCTCTCCCCGTTCACCGTGGCGATCCGACCGTCGAGGCTCATCGCCCACTTCAGAGAGACGGCCGGACGCCCATAGCGCAGGGCGGCGAGGAAACGCCAATTCAGCCGCACCGCCTGCGGCACTAGGAAGCCGTCGTCCACCTGCACTCCGGCCTGCCGCAGCCGGGCGAAACCACCGCCGCCGACCAGGGGATTGGGATCGCGGTGACAAGCCACCACCCGACGGATCCCCGCCGCGATCACCGCCTCGCTACAGGGCGGGGTTCGGCCATGGTGGCTGCAGGGCTCCAGGGTCACATACAGGGTGCTGTCGCGGGCCCGCTCGCCGGCCTGACGCAGGGCTTCGATCTCGGCATGGGGTCCACCCACCCGACGATGGTAGCCCTCGCCCACCACCTCTCCGTGCCGTACCAGGACGGCCCCGACCATGGGGTTGGGCGAGGTCCGGTAGCGTCCCCGGGCGGCCAGCCTCAAGGCTCGGCGCAGGGGGCGCAGCTCAGGGGCCGAGGAGGGCAGCGGCGAACTCCTGAGGATCGAAAGCGATCAGATCGTCGGCCCCTTCGCCGACCCCGAGAAAGACCACCGGCAGCTGTAGGTCGCGGGCCACCGCCACCGCCACGCCGCCCTTGGCGGTGCCATCGAGCTTGGTCAAGATGACGCCGTCCAGCGGTACTACTTTGGAAAATTCCCGCGCTTGGATGACCGCATTCTGACCCGTCGTGGCATCTAGGACCAACAGGGTACGAAGCTGCCAATCGGGGGTTTCGCGATCGATCACCCGCCGAATCTTGCCGAGCTCCGCCATCAGGTGATCCTTGGTATGCAAGCGACCCGCCGTATCGACGATGACGCGCTGCACGCCGCGGGCCCGGGCCGCTTGTAGACTGTCGAAAACCACCGCCGCCGGATCGCCGCCGGCTTTCTGACGGACCACGTCAACCCCCAATCGCTCTCCCCACAGGGCGATCTGCTCGATGGCGGCGGCGCGGAACGTATCGCCGGCCGCCAGCAAGACCTTCTCCCCTCGGTTGAGGAAAAACTTGCCCAGCTTGGCGATCGAGGTGGTCTTGCCGACACCGTTGACCCCGACCACCAGAATCACCGCCGGTTGCGCCGTCAGGGGTTCGGGCTGGGGAGCCTTGGACATCAGATCCGCCACCTCGGTGGCCAGGATGCGACGCACCCGTTCGACATCCTTTTGATCCGTGGGTTTGACCTGCGCCTTCACCCGTTCCACCAGCTCGACGGCGGTGTCGACGCCAAGATCGGAAGAGATCAGTGACTCTTCGAGGTATTCGAGGGTCTCGCCATCGAGCACCGCACGGCCGTCGAGGGCCGCCTCCATGCGTTCGATGATCTCCGTGTGGGTCATGAAGAGGCCGCGTTTCAGCTTCTTCCAAAACCCCTTCTTCTGCTCCCCCTTGGGGGCCTCCGGCTCCGGCGCCAAATCGAGCCGGGCATCGGTATCCTGTGTAGTGCTCATGATGGTCTCTTTGTAGGAATGAACCCACCGCCGTCGCACCTCGTCTTGACGACGGTGCCGGCTCGGCGTCGTGGGATGGAGCCGCTCAGCTGAAGACTTCGCGCTTGATCTCGTCCCGGGCTTGCTTCAGGGTCACCCGCGCCTTGCCCACCAAACAGGGGCTGCGCTGGACCAGAGCTAGATAGTAGCCGTCCGGCAGCGGTATCGCATAGAGATGAAGATCATCTTTTTCGATATGCAGGAATTCCGTCACCCCCAGGGTCGTCTCGCTCTCGATCAAATCGAGCTGCCGCAGGTAGATGCCCAGATAGGCGCCGGTGACCTTCATATCGAAGGGCGTGTGATCCGCCACCGCCAAGTCCACGGTTTCGCCCGTGCCGTCGAGAAAGAGTGCGGCGATGGCCCGTTCGTTGGCGGCCAACAGATTGACCAGGGTGTAGTGAAACGGCATGGCGACTCAGTTGCTGAGGAGACTCTTGGGGGCCGCCGGAGATTGTGGGTCCGGGCGGGCTTTTCCGGCATGGGGATCGAGGTCGAGGGCGATGTGCCCCGCTTCATAGGCCAATAGGAAGGCGGTGACAATCCTGGCGTCGAATTTGCTGCCCGTCAACTTTTTGATGATCTGAATGGCGTAGTCCGGCGACGACGCCTTCTGGTAGGGACGATTGGTGGTGATGGCGTCGAAGGTGTCGGCGACCCCGATAATGCGCGCCATCAGGGGGATCTGCTCGCCCTTCAGCTGATCCGGATAGCCGCTGCCGTTCCACGCCTCGTGATGCCAGCGAATGCCCGGCAACATCTCACGCAGCGCCGAGATGGGCTCGACGATGTCAGCTCCGATGACCGGATGCTGTTTCATCAGACCGAACTCTTCGTCGGTCAGCTGCCCCATCTTGAGCAGGACTCGATCCTCGACGCCAATCTTACCGATGTCGTGCAAAACGGCGCTGATCCAGACCTTTTCCTGCATGTCCTTGGGTTGCCCGAGGTAGTGGGAAATGGCCCGGCTGAAGCGGGCGACCCGCTCGGAGTGACCACGGGTGTAGGGATCCTTGGCGTCGATGGCGGCGGCGAAAGCACGGATCGAGCTGATGAACAGCTGGCGATTGGCCTTGGCCGCCTGTTTCAGCTGGTCGACATAGCGTTCCACGTACTCGCTCATGCGGTTGAAGTCTTCGCCCAGCTCGACCACTTCGTAGGTCAACCCACCGGGCGGTACCCGCCGGTCGAAATTGCCGGCGGCGATCTGATGGCTGATGTCGGCCAGCTGTTGAATCGGATGACTCAACCACAGGGTCGCCAGGTAGGCGAAGAAAAAGGCCAAAGCGACCACCACCAAGGAGGTGATCAAGGTGGCGGTGATCATCGCCTGCACTTGGTTGAAGGCTTCGTCGGCGGTGCGGTGGGCCACCACACCCCAGCCGGTTTCGTCCACCGGCACCACACGGGCCAGGATGCGGTAGGTTTGGCCCCCTGCCTCGAGCTCGGCTTCGCGGGCGATGCTGAACGGAGTCTTGAGGAAATTCTGCACCAGGTCGGATTCCAGCAACGCCTGGTCGAGGGCCGGGTTCTCCCCCGCCGTCCACAGGATCTGACCGTCACCGTCCACCAGGAAACTCTCCTGCAGATCCATGCCGGTGGAAGAGCGCAGCGGCAGGAGCACCAGGGCTTCCACCACCAACAGGTCCTCCGCGCTGGCGCCGAGCATGGGCACCGCCACCGCCACCGTCGGTCGGGTGCCGACGTTGGGCAACTGCGCCACGGCGAAACGGTAGGTCACCTGTTGCGTCGTCCGAGCCTCGGCGAAGGCAGCGGCCAGCGCCACTTCGACCGTCTCGTTGAAGGGCTCCTGATTGGAGCGCAGGCCGCTACCGCTGCCGTCCAGAACGTGCAGCGCCAACAGGCCGCGGTGATTGCTGCCGAAGTCTTCCAGGTACGGCACCACCCAAGGGCGGTGCAAACGATCCGCCACGCTGCCGCGCTCGGGGGGCGCCAGCAAACCACGGCCGAATTGGTGCAACTGATCGCGATGGCGCTTCAGATCGTCGCTCAGCAGGCCAGCAAAGCTCTGCGCCCCTTGGGTCAGAAGCTCGATCTGCTGGGTTTTGATAATCTCTTTGTTGGTGCTGATCAACTGATAGGCGCTGATCACCAAGGGGATGATGCCCGAGGCCAGAAGCAGCATAAAAAGGATATGACGAAGCTTGAAGGGGCGAAGCCAAGCCTTCTTGACTTCCCCCTCCCCCTCTCCGCTTGACACCGCCTTCTGGCTCACGCCCTCTCCCCTCGAGCTCTGACCCTAGCGAGGCTTCGACCTCGACCTGTTGACTCCCGCGCCGCGTCTCGACAACGTGCGAAGGATTATAGCCCAAGGGACGCCGACACCGTCGCGATGCTGATTCACAGCCCCCGCCGCAGTGCTAAGTACACCTTTTCAAAAATACGCTGGTATTCGAGCGCCGATGCATCCCCGTCCGCGGCGTTACGCTCGCTGCAACAGAGCCCCACTATGCATCGCTCGCAAGCCTTGCGGACGCGGCGCCTCGGTGCTCTCGATTCGTCACCGTATTTCCGGAAAGGTGTACTAAGCTGTCGGCTGACGGTGGACGAGATCCCAACTCGGGTCGTAGACTGTAGAAACCTGGGCAATACGGTGCAACGACCTTGGCCAATAACGACGAAATCAAAGAGCTGATCCTGTCCTCCGACAGGGTGGCAGGTTGGCCGGAGATGGCGGCCATGATAGGTGGTGGCGGCACCCCCTCGACGGACAGTATTCCCTGCTGGCACTATCCGGAGCTGGCCTGCGAAGCCGTGGGGGGCGAGGCGTCACGGGCCCTTCCCGCCATGGCGGCGATCGTTTGCTTGCTGAACGGCATTCACCTGTTGGACGATCTGTTGGATGAGGACGCCGACGGTCTCCAGCATCGGCTAGGGGTCGGCACCACCGCCAACTTGGCCGCCGCCTTCCACGCCGTCGCCGGCCAGCTGATGGCCGACGCCGCACTGCCCCCGAAGATCCGTGAGGCGGCCCAGAGGCAAGTCGCCACGGCCACCCTGGAGACCGCCTGGGGTCAACATCTCGACAGCCGTCCACAGCGTCCTGAGGACGCCGAAGCCACCTACTGGCAAATCACCGCCACCAAGACGCCACCCCTCTTCGCCGCCGCCTTCTTCCTCGGCGCCTTATGTGGTGGAGCCGACCCGGAAACGGCACAGACCCTCACCACCTTGGCCCAACCCATCGGCAAGATCATCCAATGCGGCGACGATATGTCGGACGCCCTGGCCCGTCCTGCCAAGCCCGACTGGCAGAGGGGCTGGACCAACCTGGTCATTCTCTACGCCGAGGTCGCAGAGCATCCGGAACGCCAGCGGCTGGTTGCCTTGATGGAAGACATCGCCGACCGCGACGCCCTCGAGGAGGCGCAGGCCATCCTGGTGCGCTGCGGCGCCATCAGTTTTGGTTGCTACCACGTGGTCGAGGGCTATCGCGACGCCTGCCGTCTGTTGCGCCAGCTGCCCCTGGCCACCCCCGAGCCCTTGGGTCGTTTGCTGGAAAGCCTGATTCAGCCCACCCGACACCTCTTTGCCAAGCACGGCATCGACATAACGCCGGACCTGAAACGGCGCGATCTTTGGCGTCCCTGAGCGCCTCCCCCTTACAATGGCCTTCTGCCGCTCCACAGTCGAGCCATCGCCGAGTCTGCAACTTCCAACGGACCGAATACCCCCCAGAGGATGCCATGGGCCGAAAGACACGTCGCCTCAGCAGCCAACTCCCCAAACGCAAGTCCGTCGTCACCGGACCGCGCCACGCCGTCAAGGTGGGACGCAACGAACCTTGCCCCTGTGCTAGCGGCAAGAAATACAAGGACTGCCATCAGAGCGAGGGCCAGGCCTTTCTCGACCGCCTAGCCAAGCAGGAGGACGCTCGCTTGCTGAACGAGAAGCGCCAACAGCTCAAGGCGGAAGGGGTGCCTTGGTATAAACGTCTCTTTGTGCGCTGATCTCAGCCCAAGGAGGGCTCAGGGGCGCAGCAACTGGTCGCTGGTCAGACAGCTGGCCAACCGTCCGTAGACGGCGAGGATGTCGTCGCGGCTGGGGGCCTCGCCGAGCAGACGGCGCAGCCGGACCGCCAGGGTGTCGAGCTGTAGCAGCTCCTCGAGGGTACTGCCCCACGGCTCCTGCACCAGGCCGGCGTCGGCCGCCCGGTCGACCAAGTGACGCCACAGCTCGCCGGCGGACGCCGACCCCGCATCGAGCCCCAGGGTCCGCAAATAGGCAGCGTCGGTGATCTCGAAGGCCGCGGCCTGACGCATGGTGCCGCGGAGCACGGTGGCCAAGGGGGCCGTCGGCCAGGCTCGCTGGTCGGCACCAGCGCTCAGCCGCTCCTCCACCAGCAGTTGCAAAACAGCCGTGACGGCGGCGGCGATGGCCAGATCGGCACGGGGACATTCCTGCACATCGAGCAGACGAATCTCGATCGAGCCGCGCTCAAATCGGGCGATGGCGCCGCGGGAGTTGAGGAACTCGTCCCGCAATACGCCCTCCGGATCATGGGGCGCGACATCCCTGTAGACCCGATCGAAAATCTGCTCTTGGTAGGAGGCTCGATCAAAAACCGGTTCGGGCACGATGTCTCCGGCCACCGACGGAATGGCCCGGGAGTTGGTCCGGTAATACTCCAAACGATTGTCCAACGACGGGGTCCAATGGCCTTCCACCATCGGTGAGCTGGCAGCCAAGGCCGGCAGGATGGGCAATATCAGCCGGATGGCGGCGTGCAAACGGCCGAATTCGTCGTCCCCCTGGAACGGATAATTGAGGTGCAAGCTTTGCAGATTCGACCAGCCGTGTCCTTGACATCCGAAGATGCGATCGTAGGCCTGGTAGACGGGGCTATAGTCGTGCGGCCAGAGGACGGTCTCGTGAAGCGGCTCCATCAACGGATGCATGGCGGTGGGCAACAGCCGTGCCCCATGCTCCGCCAACAGCCGATTCATCTCCGCCAGATCCCTTTGCAAGGCCTCGAGCACCTTTCCGTCGATGGCTGCCACCGGCGACGTGGTCTTGATTTCGATGACGTGCGACACCAGCTCATTGGACCACGACACCAAACCGCGTGCGACCTCCGAAGCGATGACGCCGCCGTTCACCGCCGCCAACAGGCGGTCGGCGATGGGGCGCACGGCCAAGCTACGGCGATCGACGATCATGTACTCCAGCTCGATGCCCGTGACCTCGAAAAGATGCCATCCAGCCATCAGGATTCACCCCGTTTCAGTTTTTCCAGGCGGCTCAGGAAATAGCCGAGAAGCTTTTGGTAGATCACCTCGCCTTCGGCGGTATCTTCCTCCCCCGCATCCAGATTCGGATTGTCATTGACTTCGATGACCACCGCACGGCCGTCGATCTCCTTGAGATCGACGCCATAGAAGCCGTCACCGATGAGATTTGCCGCCCGTAGACCGGTTTCGAGAATCGCCGCCGGAACTTCCGTCAAGGGGATGGCATCCACTCCGCCGTAGCGTACCGGACCGGCCGTCGAGTGCCGGGCGATCTGCCAATGGCCGCGAGCCATGCGATAGCGGGCGGCGAACAGCGGTTGGCGATCGAGCACTCCGAGGCGCCAGTCGAAGTCGGTGGGCAGATACTCCTGGGCCACCAGGAGATCCGACTGCTCCAGGAAGCGGCGTGCTTCCTGGCGGCACGTCTCAGCTTCCGTAGCCTTGACGACGGCTTTGGAAAAGGAGCCGTCGGGCAACTTGAGCACCGCCGGCAAGCCCACGGTTTCGGCAATGGCGTCGACGTTGTCCCGGTGCACGACCAAAGTCCGCGGTATGGGAACGCCGTGACGGTTGAGCAGCTCGGTCAAATACACCTTGTTGGTGCACCGCAGGATAGAGTCCGGATCGTCCAAAACGACCATGCCGGAGGCCGCCGCCCGGCGAGCAAAACGATAAGTGTAGTGGTCGACGGCCGTGGTCTCGCGGATGAGCAAGGCGTCGAATTCCAAAAGCCGGGAGAAATCATCTTTGCCAATGCGCTCTACTCCGATCCCCAGCCGCTCCCCATGGCGCTCGATTTTTCTCAAGGCCCGCTCGTTGGACGGCCCCAGCTCCGCTTTGGGGTCCACCAACAGGGCCAGGTCGTAGCGGTAGCTCTTAGGTTGCGCTCGCCGTTGCCGACGGATTCGAAAATGCTTCTGCGCCGCCTCCTCCAAGAAAGGGCGGTGGGCTTCGGGCACCTCGTTGAGGGCGATGGGGCGCAAGCTGGTCAGCTGCCAACGGCGATGTACGGTGCCCTCGGGATCGCGGTCCGTCGGGCCGGCTCCGACCTCGCCACCTTCGACGGTCTCCGACTCCCGGCGCAGCTCAGCCCGCAGCAGAGGGGCGGGAAAGAGACCGAAGAGAGCCCGGGCCAATCGATCGTGGCGGGACGCCAAGTTCCGACCGAAGTACACCGAAAGGGTGAAGCGGTCCGACGAGATGGGAGCCAGGCTGCGCTGCAAGATGGCGTCCACCTCCTCCGACAGGCGGCGCACGTGGGACGGTGACTTCAAATCCTGAATCGTCGCCACGTCCGGAAGGGGCCGATGGTCGCGAGCTTCGGCCAACAACGAAACGTAATATCCCAGACTTTGATAGCGATAGGAGCGACACAGGTTGAAAACCCGTCGAGCTCGCCGTTCACTATAGGATGGGGAGGTCAAGTAGTCGCGGGCCGACACCACCTCCACGCCTTCCAACTCCAGCGGCCAATGGCTGGCCTGCTCGATCACCAAGACAATACGTGGGCTCAAGACAATATCCTTTTCTGTCTTGCTTTGCCGGACCCTACGGCGACCCCGGCGAGCCGCCGAAGGCCCTGGCAACCGGCCGACCGCCGGTCATGGAAGTCCGTATCGCTGCCGCCTCTGAGGCCCGGCTCGGCCTCAAGAGCATCTTCACTCACTATGCCGGCTGCTAGCAATGATTTCCATCGTCCGCGGTGAAAAGATTGCGCCGCCGCCCTACGCCCCCGGCAAAGGGGTAGAATCATCGATCCTCGCCCAGCGCCTCCAGGCGGGGGGCGACAGCCGACGCAGAATCTGATATCCATGCAAGGTCGAGGCATCGCCCGGCCGGCGCGGCGAGCCGTGATCGTCCGAACGGGCCATCCCGGCGGACGGTCCCCGCCGCGCCGGGCTCCAGAATCCGCTGAAACCACCGACCACTAGCCATGAGGAACCGCCGTGAGCCGTGCCAAGCAGTCATCCCCCCAACCCGCCGCCACCACCTCCGAAAACACGTTGCTCTATGGCTTGGCCACCGTCGGCGCCCTGGCGTCCGGCTGGGCCATCTTCCTTTGGTATCAACTGATGGTGGCCCGCTCCGGCGCCAAACCCTTCTGCGGTTTCGGCGACAGCGGCGACTGCGCCGCCCTTTGGGACGCCGAATTCGCCGCCCGGGTGCACGACCTGACGGGTTTGCCGGTGGCCGGCTGGGGCGTCGCGTGGGGCGTGGCAGCCACCCTCCTGCCCCTCTTTGCCCTCACCGCCCGGCCGCAAGCCCGGGCCCCGTGGCTGCAAGCCTGCCGCCTGATGGGCTGGGCAGCCGTTTTGGGAGTGGTCGGCCTGCTGGTGGTCAGCGCTCAGGCGGGTCTCTTCTGCGTCAGCTGTAGCGTCACCTACGTGCTCAGCTTGGCCTACGCCGGGGGCGCCATCTTCGGTCTACCGAAGTCCTCCCAGGCCAAGGCTTGGTTATGGACCGCCGGTGCCCTGGGCATCGCCTGGCTGGCCCTCCTGTGGCCGGGCCGTTCGACCCCCAAGAACCTGGAGCGGGCGGGGCAGAACGCTCTGACGGCGTCGTCCAATCCCGCCGGCGAGGGCGAGGTACCAAGCCTCGAGGAATTCATTGCGGGACTCGATGACAACCTCAAACAGGGGTTGAGTGACACCTTGGCCATGTACCGAGCCGCTCCTCCGGTCGAGGGCCAACCGGGCCCCCGCAATCTGGTGCACGGCAACGCCTCGGCGCCGGTGCTGATCACCGAGTTCACCGATACGCTCTGCAGCCACTGCGCCACCTTGCACGGTAATCTGGCCTATCTCGAAGCCACCTTGCCGGGTCATCTCTTCAGCGTCGACGCCCGCCACTTCCCCCTCGACGGCAACTGCAATCCCCATCTCGAGATCCGCGGTGCGGAGAGTGTCCGCTGCGTGGCGGCGAAGGCGCGCATTTGTTTGGCGGAGCAGGGACACGACACGGAGTACTCCGGCGCCCTCTACCAAAACCAACGGCTGCTCACCGAGCAGATGGTCTACGACCTGGCCTCTCCGTTCACCAGCCGTGAGAGCCTGGCCAGCTGTGTCGCAAGCCCGCGGACGGAGGAGGCGTTGGCCTCCGATGTGGAATTCGCTTGGCTCTTCGAGCCCAGCGGCACCCCCTTGGTGCTGGTCAACGGCCGCCAAGGCAACGCCTTTGGACCGTTCCTCTACGCTATGATCCTCGCCGGTGGCGATGCTGACCACCCCGCCTTCTCCGTTTTGCCGCCGTTCCGACCCGAGGTCCTCACCGACCCCCATGCGGGCCACAATCACTGAACAGATGCGCCTCGCCGAGGACCGTAGCCGCCTCGCCGCGGCGAACCCCTGACCGGCCCTTGCCGTATACACCTAGACCATTGCTCAACACCATTGCACGCCACCGGCTCTAAGCGTCGATCCGGCCGCCAGGAGACATCCATGCTTCACATCCTCAAGACCCCCTGCCTCGTCTTCATCCTGCTGCTCACCGCCCAAGGCTGCAGCAACGGACAGCCCGCCGAAACTCCCAAGGCGCCGATCGCCCAGATCCAAGCCACCGAGCTGGAGCAACACGGCGACGTTCGGGTCGACAACTACTACTGGCTGCGGGAGCGCGACAACCCGCAGACCCTTGCCTACCTGGAGGCAGAGAACACCTACACCGATCAAGTGATGGCCTCCACCGCGGAGCTGCAGGAGTCCCTGTACCAAGAGATCGTCGGCCGCATCGCCCAGGACGATACTTCGGTGCCTTATCAGCTGGATGATTACTGGTATTACAGCCGGGTCGAAGAAGGGGGCGAGTACCCCATCTACTGCCGCAAGCGGGGTTCCCTGGAGAGCGTCGAAGAGGTGCTCTTGGATGTCAACGAGCTGGCCGGCGACCATGCCTACTTCGCCGTCCGCGGCGTCAAGGTGAGCCCCGATCATCGCTTGCTGGCCTTTGCCAGCGACCAGGTGGGGCGTCGCATCTACACCCTGCAATTCAAGGATTTGTCGAGCGGCAAGATGCTCGACGACGCGATCCCCGGAGCGACCGCCAACACCGCCTGGGCCAACGACAACTCCACCATTTTCTACACCAAGCAGGACCCTCAAACCCTGCGTTGGGATCGCGTCTATCGCCACACCTTGGGGGACGATCCCGAAACCGATCCGCTGGTTTTCGAAGAAACGGACGAAACCTTCAGCGCCTACGTCGCCAAGACCAAATCTGATCGCTACATCAGCATTGTCTCCAACCAGACCTTGAGCAGCGAGGTCCGCTTGCTCGACGCCGATCACCCCCGCGGGGACTTCGAGATCTTCCTGCCACGGCAACGGGACCACGAATACTCGGTGGATCACTTCGGCGACCACTTCTACATCCTGACCAACGACCAGGCGCGGAACTTCCGCTTGATGAGGACACCGGTCGACGACACGGCCCGCGACAGCTGGACCGAAGTCATCGGCCAGCGCCAAGATGTCCTGCTGGAAGGGGTCGAGATGTTCCGCCAGCACATGGTGGTGGCGGAGCGCCAAAAGGGCCTGTTGCAATTGCAGATCCGCCCCTGGGACGGCAGCGAGCCCCACTATCTCGAGTTCGACGAACCCGCTTATCTGGCTTATCCCAGCGATAACCCGGAAATCGACACCACCATCCTGCGCTTCGTCTACACCTCCATGACCACGCCGCAGACCACCTACGACTACGACATGGAGCAACGCACCAAAACGCTGCTCAAACAACAGCCGGTGCTGGGGGATTTCGATCCCGCCAACTATGTGACCGAGCGTCTCTATGCGCCGGCCCGTGATGGCGCTCAGATTCCGGTTTCGATTGTCTACCGCAAGGATTTTGTCAAGGACGGCCAACGGCCCTTGCTGCTCTACGCTTACGGCTCCTATGGCGCCAGCATGGACGCCACCTTCCGTTCCGATCGCTTGAGCTTGCTGGACCGGGGCTTCGCCTACGCCATCGCCCATATCCGCGGTGGCCAGGAGATGGGCCGCCCTTGGTACGAGGACGGCAAGCTGCTGCACAAGATGAATACCTTCACCGATTTCATCGACAGCGCCGAGTTTCTCGTCGCCGAGGGCTACACCCAGCCGTCCAAGCTCTTCGCCCAGGGCGGTAGCGCCGGCGGACTCTTGATGGGCGTCATCACCAATCTGCGGCCGGACCTCTTCCACGGTGTCGTCAGCCATGTGCCCTTCGTCGATGTGGTGACCACCATGCTCGACGTCGACATCCCACTGACCAGCGGCGAGTGGGACGAGTGGGGCGATCCCCGCGAGAAGGAGTACTACGACTACATGTTGTCGTATTCCCCCTACGACAACATCGAAGCCAAGGACTATCCCAACCTGCTGATCACCACCGGCTTGCACGATTCACAAGTCCAGTACTGGGAGCCGGCCAAATACGTCGCCAAGCTGCGGGCCATGAAAACCGACAACAATCGCCTGCTGCTGAAGACCAATATGGACGCCGGGCACGGCGGCGCCTCCGGCCGTTTCAAGCGCCACGAGCAGACGGCGTTGGTCTACGCCTTCATGCTGGATCTGTTGGGTATCGAAAAGTAGACGGCGATCCGCCCATCGCTCAGTCGGCCAGTCGCGCCTGCAAGGCGGCCATCCGCCGCCGGGCAGCGCGACCGTAGGCCGATTGCTCGCCTTTGGCAGCCAGGATCACCGGCAGCCCCGGCTCAATGCGTCGCTGGGCGCCAGCGACGTCACCCGCAGCGAGCAGGATTTCGCCCTCGAGACCTTCGAGATCGGCCAGACGCCAATGTTTTTGGGGATAGAAGTCTCCAGCCCGAGGTAGTAGATCTTTCAACATCGTCCCGGCCGCAGCCATCTCGCCGCGGGCGAGCAAGGCAGCCACCAGGTTGCGCTCAAAGACGAGAAGATAACCGAGCTTGCCCTCGCCGTCGGCTCGGTAGACCTCGATGGCTTGCCGCAGGTGGGATTCAGCTTCTGCCAGGACCTCTGGATCGCTGGCCTCAAGCAGCAGAAAGGCCACCAGATTGCGCGCCCTGGCCACACTTGGGTGCGCCTCGCCGAGGGTCTCGAGTCGCTTCGCCAGCACCTCGCGGGCCCGGGCCAGGGCCTTGCCCCTTTGGCCCCCAGTATCGTAGGCGACAGCTAAATTCGACAAGCTCTTCAGCGTTTTGTGGTGATCCTCTCCCAACAGGTCTGCCTGCATCGCATAGGCTTCTTCGAGCAAAGGTAGACCTTCCTCGAATTCTCCTCGCGCCACCAGATTTTGGCCTAAGTTGTTGATCACTTGAGCGACCTTAGGCCCCTGGCGACCGTGCACTCGAACCCACCCATCGAGGGCGCGCCGGTAGACCGCCGCCGCCGCCGCGGGATCTTGCCCTTCGATGGCCAATGCCAGGTTATTCAGCTGATCCAACAGGCCAACCTGCGAGACAATGCCCTGGCTGCGTTGTAGGTCCATCGCCTCATTCAGGTGCTCGACGGCGCGGGCCGAGTCCCCCAGCTCGATCTCTACCAGCGCCAGGTTGTTCAAGCTAGCCGCCAGCAGGCGAGGGTCAGAGATCGCCTCAGATCGTCTCAAAACCAAGGCTTGCGTCAACAGGGCACGGGCTTCCGAAAGATACTCATAGCGAAACAGAAAGCGGCCCATGCGATCGAGGGCGTCTGCCCTGTCATTTTCGGGCAGCCCCTGGACGCTGGGCTCGACTTTGGCCAAGGCGCTGCGCAGGGCCTCGCTGGGATTCTCTCCACGGCTGGGGTCCGCCAACTCCAGGAATTCAAAGAGCGTTCCTTGCATCGCCACGGCGCGGTCGCGCTGTGCCTCGGTTTCCTGTAACTGGAAAAATAGCCCCACCCCACCGCCGACGATGCTGGCCAGCAGCAGAGCCGCCAGGCTGACCGCCAGGCGATGCCGGCGGGCGAAACGTCGCAGGGCATAGAGGGGTGACTCGCCGTGGGCCAGGATCGGCCGATGCTCCAAGAAGCGGCGTACGTCGTCCCCCAGCTCAGCGGCGGAGCGATAACGCCTGGACGGTTGGGTGGCCGTCGCCTTCTGCACGATGAGGTCGAGGTCGCCGGTCAGCTGCCGGTGGTAGCGCCGATCGAGCCCGGCCGCGCCGCCGCCGATTTCCACTTTCTCCCGGTAACCCTGGGAGGGGCGCAGGGGGACGTCTTCCCGCAGGCGGCGATCGGCCCGCACCGGCGGCCGTTGGGCCAGCAGTCGATAGAGGATGCCGCCCAGGGCGTAAACATCGGTGGCCGTTGAAATGGGCTCGCCCCGGTGTTGCTCGGGGCTGGCATAGGGCGGCGTTCCCAAGCCCAGATGTAGGGTGCCGGTGGCGTCGCGATCCTCCGACTCCAACATCTTGGCGATACCGAAGTCGAGCAGCTTGAGCTCGCCGGTATCGGACACCAAGATATTCGACGGTTTGAGATCGCAGTGCACCACCAGGCTGGTGTGGGCCGCCTGCACCGCCTCACAGAGCTTGCAGAAGAGGGCCAACCGCTGGTCGACGCTGAGCCCGCCACCATCGCAGTAGTCGTCGAGGCGGGTGCCCTCGACGTCTTCCATCACCAGATAGGGCAGGCCATCCTCGGTAACCCCGCCATCGATGAGTCGGACGATGGACTCATGGGCGAAACCGGCCAAGATCTGGCGCTCCCGGCGGAATCCCCGCACGATGGCGCCGGTATCGAAACCTCGCCGCAGGATCTTCACCGCCACCTGGCGCTCGAAGACGCCGTCCGTCCTCAGGGCCCGGTAGACGGTGCCCATGCCGCCTTCGGCGATCGGATCCTGAAGACAATAGGGTCCCAGCTGCTCGCCGTGCCGGTTCTCACCGCTAGGCCCGGAGATCAGGTCGAGCAGCGGCCGCTCGAGGAATTCCTCCGCCCGATCCTCGAATTGCAGATAACCCTCCACCTCGCGGCGCAGAGCTTTGTCGTCACCGCAGTGGGCGTCCAGCTGGGCGGCCCGCTCTGTCGAGGGAAGATCGATCACTAGGTCGAGGATGGACTGGATGCGCAGCCAACGATGTTGCGTAGGGGTCTTGCTCATAGTTCAGAGTGTCCAGTCGTTTTGCTGAACACCTCCTACTTAGATAAGCGATGCCACCGCGCCGATGGGATCACGGGGAGGACGAATCGTCCGCCTTGGGCGCTTCTTCGCTCAGTCGCTGCATCAACCACAATTTGGCGTTGCGCCACTTTCGCTTGATGGTGGGTTGCGAAACCTCTAGGGCCTCGGCCGTTTCGTCGAGCTTGAGACCGAGCAGAAATCGCAACTCCACCACCCGCGCCTGCAACGGATCGAGGGCTTCCAGCTCTTCGAGGGCCGATTGCAGATCGAGCACCAATTCGATGTTGCTCTCGCGGCCGATCAAGGTGGCGATCGACTCGATGGCGACGTGGGTCACCAGGGCGCCCCGTTTCTGGGTGCTGCGACGGCGGGTGTAATCCACCAGGATGTGACGCATCACCTCGGCAGCAAAGGCGAAGAATGCTTTGCGGTTGTCCCAAGTGGCCTTGCGCTGCTTGCGCAACTGGAAATAGAGCTCGCTCACCAAGGCCGTGGCCTGCAGGGTGTGGGTCTCCGATTCGCGGTGGAAAAAGAACCGTGCCATACGGCGTAAGTCCTCGAAGACTAGCGGCATCAAGTCGTCCAAGGCCTTGGGATCCCCGGCGCTCCAAGCTTGCAGCAGCGAGGTGATCTTGTGATCTGTGGGATCCATTCTTTCCCCAGTATAGCCCAAGGATCGGTCCCTTCCGCCGTCGTACTTTTCGCCGACGGTGGGCTTCACCGTACAAAAACCCCTTCCGGCACAGAAAGTTTCCTTGCAACGAGCCACTCGGCCCAAAACGCCGTTAGCTCTTGATTGGAGGCTGAGACGGCGCGCCAACCCCTCCTCCGCCCTCGGTCCGATCGCCCTCCGCGGTCGGCCCGCAAACCATTCGGGGCCTTGCCCCAAGGAGGATTCCCAATGTTCGTTCCGTCCCAGTTGATTCGCACCTCATCGGTTCTCTGTTGTCTGTTGATTCCTTTCCTCGCCGTCGCCGTCCATGCCATCCCCACCTCCCCGTGCCCCCTCGACGATGGCGCGGGGCTGCAGGCCATCTCCGGCCAAGAGCACTCCCTGGAGGTGAGCGAAGATGGCTGGTTGTTGCTCGAGGTGGAAGCGGCGGCGATGTCCGCAGCTTGGTACGAAGTGATCACCTCGCCCTGCGCCCAGGGCGATACCCAAAACATCCTAGACCGTGGTTTCGACCAAGGATTGCTGCGCCTGCAGGCCGGAGAGATCGGCCTGCGTTTCGGCGCCGTCAAGGCCGGGGAGGGGCGCTCCATCCGCCTGCGGACCCACTTCGTCCCCGACTCCGACTGGTGGAAGGACGGCGCCCCTGAGGACGACACGGAAACCGGCGGCGCCGAGATCGTACCCAGGGGCATGGGAGGCCGCACCGGCTTGCCGACCGACAAGGACGGCGACCCGGAGGACGATACGGAAACCGGTGGCGCCGAGATCGTGCCGGTGCAGCTGCCCTTCACCACCGATCCCTGGGCCGGCTGTGTCGGCGGTGGCGAGCCCTTCAACGATTTTGGTCTCTGCGCCACGCCGCTGCTGGCCAACCGGCCGCAGGTCGAGAACCTCGGCGAGCTGCGCCAGGCCGACCGCGACTACTTCACCTTCACCGTGCAGCACAGCGGCCGGGTATTAGTGTCGCTGGCCAGTGAGCTGCCCCTGCGGGCCACCCTGCTGCTCGACGACGGCCGCCCCTTGAGCCAAGGCAGCTTGGAGGCCAAGGACGGTGAGGTGAGCACCGTCGAGCTGGCAGCGCATCTCCTGCCGGGCACCTACCTGGTGCGGGTGGAAGGCTTCGATGGCAGCGTCGGCGCCTACGGCATCGAGCTTCGGGGCGAGGTCTCCGGCCCCTGAGCCCACCTGCGATGGTCGATTGCGCCCCGCCCGGCCAACGGGCGGGGCGTATTCTATTGTAGGGAGCCCTGCAGGAGCTGGTGACGGCGCAACCGAGGGCCGTGAAGCTGCTAGCATCATGGGATATGAATACTATGCACCACGACGACACGACGCGCCCGACCTCTGAAGAAGATTTTGCGCCGGCCAATGCCCGGGTTCCTTGGACCCCCGAGCAGGTGGGGGCCTGGGTCAGGGATCACCTGGAAGACCTCGGTTTGGGGATCAACGACGATCTGGACCTGGCGAAGAGACAGAAGGAACGGGCCCTGAGGACCATCACGCAGAGCCTGCGAGAGCTACCCTCCAGCATCAGCCCCCATGATCTGTCAAAGGCCCGCTGGGGTTTGATTTTTGCCTCGTCCGGCGCCCAATCCCAGATTCTGCCCTACCTACAACCGCTGATCGCCCTGCGCCGGCAACAACTCGGCGAAGAGGTGCCCACCTACGTGCGGCCCTCCGGGCAAAGCGGCATCAACTTTCTCAAAAAGTATGGTGAAACCCTGGGGACCATCCGGCCCCAGAAGCTGCCCTACTACCTGCTGATCGTCGCCGATCCCTACGACATTCCCTTCGAGTTTCAATACCAGCTCAGCTTGAGCCGTGCCGTCGGCCGCATTTGGTTTCCCGAGCTCGGAGATTTCAAGAGCTATGCCGAAGCGGTGCGCAAAGCAGAGACCGAAGGCGTCGAGCGCCCCCGCCAGGCGAGATTCTTCTCCACCGAGCACGACGAGACGACCACCATCCTCGGCAAAGAGCTGGTGAACCCACTGCATCTGGTGCTGAAAGAAAACTTCCCAACTTGGCAAACCATGACCTATCGAGGCCGAGCGGCCAGTAAACGCCGTCTACAGAGTCTGCTCGGGGGAAGCCAGACCCCTGGCCTGCTGCTCGTCGCCTGCCATGGCAAGAGTTACTCGGACCTAGCCTTCGAGGAACAGCGGAAGCTCCGGGGCGCCTTGCTTTGTCATCCGTCGGAGCACAACGAAGCGGAGATCTTGACGGCTGACGATTTAGATACCGAAACACCAAATCTGCACGGCCTGATCAGCTTCTTCTTCTCCTGCCATGGAATTGGCACACCCACTTTCGACAACTTCCCCCAGGCGAAGGAGGGCGCACAGCCGGAAACGGCCCTGCGCGCCGACCCCGACCTCCTGGCCGAACGGCCGTTCCTCTCCCGGTTGCCGGTGGAGATGCTGCGCCGCGGTACCCTGGCGGTGGTCGGTCACATCGACCGCGGCTGGACGACGTCGTTTGTTTGGTCCTTCGGCAAGAACGACCTCAATACCACCGCCAGCCTGGAAGATAGCCTTAGTCTGTTGGTGCGGGGCCATCGGTTGGGCCATGCCATGCGGCCTTTGAATCGGCGGTATTCCCAGCTGGCGACCCGCCTGTCGCACACCTTCGAACGCATGAGGAACGGCTTCGAAAACAATCTCGATCTGGCCCAGTTGGGGTTCGACTGGACGGCTGTCAACGACGCCCGCAATCTGATCGTGCTCGGCGACCCGGCGGTCTACCTGCTGGGAAAACGCCAGGTCGAGACGACCGTTCGCCTCGACCCGGAGCTGGTGAAACGGATCGAACGACAGCTCGGCCGCACCCAAGCGGATCTCGAAACATGGGTCCACAGGGTCCTGTCGAGGCAAGTGCGCTAGCCGGGTTGGCCAAGTCTTAGTTCCCGTTGTCCGTTCGCTTCGCCTCAGCCTTCCTCCTGTTGCATCCGCCGCAATGCCGCCTCCCTGGCCGCGGCGTTCCTCTGCTGCTCCACCTTGCTGAGCGGGGCACTCGGTGTCTCATCGGCGACGGGTTCTGGAGGTTTCACCGGATCGACGTCCGGAGCGCCACGTAGGGTTGGGTGTTGATGTCCGAGATTGGGCATGTGATGACTCCCTGTCGTTTCTAAAGGATAGTAAATCAACTATTCCGAGAGATCTTTCGGGGCGGCCCTCCACTCCCCCTGAAAGACAAATCCGGCCCAGTGGTACGGCGCCCGGGTCGAAGTATCGTCGAGGAGAACCAGCTGTGCTTGCCGCAGCGCCGCCGACGGCGATAGGCCGGTCCGCAAATAGAAAGCGTAGAAGTGTCGCATCAGCTCGGCCGTGGAACCGTCGTCCACCTTCCACAGGCTGGTGACCAAGCGTGTGGCGCCGGCATCGAGGAAGGCGCGGCTCAAACCCAGCACCCCTTCCCCCGCCTGCGCCCTACCGCGACCGGTTTCGCAGGCGCTCAATACCACCAGCTCCAGGGGCAGCTGCAGACGCGAGATCTCAAAGGCTCGAAGGAAGCCGTTGCGGGGTCTGCCCTGTTCGTCCACCAGCGAAAGAATCAAACCGGAGAGCTCGGGTAGGGCTTGATCTTGGAAAGCGTGGGAGGCGATGTGGAGAACACTGAGCTCTCCCAGATCCGCCCCGACCAAGACCTCACGGCTGGCTTCGAATCCCAGATGAGAAACTACCTTCACACCCAGCTCATCGGCCAAGTCGATGATGCCTGCGACTTCCTTGCCGGAGCCGGGCAGCCGGCTGTTGACCTTGAATTCCATACGATCCGACAAGAGCTCGATCGACCGCTGCTGAGCTTCCAGGGCCTCCTTCAGGTAAGTCGGGTCCGGTGCTGCCTGCGGCGCAGCAACCGGGTTCCGCTTGACCTCAGTCGCCGGGCCGGGCAACGGCGCGGCGTCGCGGGTCGGCGCCCGCAAGCGAGGATCGTCGAGCCCGAACACCGGGTCGGCCAAGGCGAAGATTCCGCCCCCGGGGATCGGCCGCCCGGCCTCCTGCTGCCGCATCAGCACCAGGGAGGCGACGGACGGCAGCATCACCACTTCGTGGCGTCGAATGAGGTAGTTGTCCTCGGATGTGGAGCCCGGCCGCATCAAGGCGCCGAAGGGAATGTGCTGCAGCTTTCCCGGTGCCACCACCACAAGTCGTCGATCACCGAGCTTCTTCGCCACCGGCCCCAACAACAACTCACCCAGAGCCTTGCCGGCGCGCCGGGTTGCCATCAGGCTCCGCTCCGCTGTCCGTGGTAGATGCTCGGCGAGTTGGTCGATGTTGGCCTCGATTGCCCACAAATTCTGCAACGGATAGGCCTCGACGTGGCCCCCGAGGATCGACCACAGATAGCCGCCCCGTTCACCCAGGGAGTACACCAAGACCAAGCTGTCGTCAGCCTCCAAGGTCGAAAGCATGCGTTCTAGATCGACCGGAGCCGCCGCCGCTTCGGGATGCCGACGCCGACGCAGCTCCCCCCGCACCCGTTGCAAACCGTGCAATAGCCCGACCAACTGATCCTCGATGTCCGGCACCGCAACATCGCGGGTGAGGCGACGCAGCTCCGCTTCCAGCGCCCCCTCTTCGGCCAGTAGCTGCGGGTCCTCCTCCACGGGCTCCGCCCCTTGGGCCGCCGACAGGGTGTCGAGCAGGTTGCGCGCCCGGCGCCGTTCGTGGACTTCCAGCGCCTCGAGATGGAAACCGCCGTCGGCATCGATCCGGTGCTTGGCCATCAGCACATCGATGGCTATCTCGAAAAAATCTTGCCGAAAGGCGAAGTAGTCGGCTCGGACATCGGAGCGATGGGAGGCGATGCGTTGTGCTTCAGCGATCTGCAATCCCGGCTCTATGTATTGCCAAGCCTCTTGCGGACGACCCAGATCCAACAGGGCCTCGGCAACCCGGATTCCGGCCAGGGCCTGACTGGCGGGCTCTTCGAGGTCCTCGAAGATTTCCAAAGCTTGCCGGCAGTATTGCAGGCTCGAGGCCGCATCGGGCAGGCGCCGTCGAATGCGGCCGAGATCCAGCAAGGCCATGCCCTCGAGCTTGCGAGCTGCCGAGCGGCGGGCCATCTCCAGCGCCCGCCGCGCCGCCTCCTCTGCCCGCGGCAGGTTCTTCTCGTCGAGCTCGAGGCGAGCTTGAAACAGATGGCTCAAGGCCAGCTCATCCTGCGCCCCCGGAGCCTTCTCACCCATGGCCATTAGCAGGGCACGGCTTTCGGCCAACAATTCCTCCACCCGCTTTCGATCTCCGAGGCGGTAGGCAACGTGGGCCAGACGATTGAGCACCGAAGCCAGCTGCTGTTGCCCGTCGGGAGCTCGGCGATAGAGCTCCGCGGCTTGCTCGAACTGATGCCCAGATTCCAGGGGGCGCTGCAGGGCGATCAGCAGCCCGCCGTAGCCGAATCGCATCTCGGCCTCATCGCCGATTTCGACCTCCGGCTCGCCGAGCAGCGAAAGACCTTGCTCGAAGCTCCGCAAGGCCAAGCCGAGCTCCCCGAGGCGCTGCTGCGCCCCCGCCAAGCGGATCAACGTCAACACCTCCAACTGGGCTGAGTCGGCGGCCCGAGAGCCCTCCAGGGCTTCCTCCAGTATCTGGGTCGCCCGTCGCTGCTGGCCTAGTCCTTGGCGAATCGCCGCCAGGCGCAGCGAGGTGACCGCCATTCCATAATCGTCTTTTGCCAGTCTCGACAGCTCCACCGCCTCTTCCCCATAGGCCAGAGCCAAGTCTGCCTGGCCGGCCCTCTGGTGAGCTTTGCAGAGGAGCTCCAAGACCTCGATTTGGCGATCCGCATTGCCCAGCCGGCGCCAGCTGGCGAGCTCCCCGCGAAGTCTCTCGAGGGTCGCTGCGAGCGCCGCGGGGTCGATCGAGGCTTCCTGCAACAGGGCTCTTGCCGCATCGATGAGCTGATCTGCTCCGACCCCGGAACGGCTCTGCTGAAGGTTCTGTCGCGGCTTCACCGAGCCCTCCCCAGGGGGTGATTCCGGTCCCCCGCAGGTGGCTAAAATGAGCCAACACAGGAGCGCGGCATGCAAGCCGACCGGACGATTCCGGCGGCTACCAGGCGGCAACATCCGGTGCGGCTTCATCGGTTGTTCGGTCGTATCTTCACTCTATTAAGCGTCAAAGATGCTGATCAGGGATCAAATCCGCCGGCCGTCGGTGCTCTGACGAAGGTCTCTGTATCCAATTCGAATTCCTGACCGTCACGCAGACCGATCAAGCGCACCTCGATGGGCCCCTCGTCCAACATGCGGACCGAGACGGTAACGCTTTTCTCGACCGCATAGGTGAAGGGCGGGGTCTGGAACAACAATTCCCCCGTTGCCCCGACGAGGTCGAGACGGTACTCGGGGTAATCAGCCAGCTCGCCGAGCGGAAAGACCAATTGTAGTCGACGGGCACCCTCAGGAACCTTCACCTCCGTGGTGCCCCTCACGCCGCCGCCGATCATGATCTCTTGGTAGGGCATATCGACGATGGGTGCATCGAGCCCTGCCACCTGGCGCCCCAAGTCGATGACTTTCCAGCCGAGGCCCACCGACAGCCCAACAAAGAGCAACAATGATGCGGCGTTGGCCCAGCGTAGCCAGTGGCTGGGTTGAGGCTGCGGTTTCAAGCCTGGAGCTGTGGTCGTAGGCACCGTTTCTGCGGAGCCGGAGGCCCCTGGACGCCCGGCCAGCGCCAAGGTTTGGGCCCGTTTGGGTCCATCGTCCAGCCATTCGCGGTAGGTCGGTAGCTCGGAGACCAGGTCGGCCGTCAAGGGGCCCTCTCCGCTGCGCCGTCCCAGCACCGCCTCCAGGGCCTGCGACGATAGCCGCCCATGGGGCTCGACGGGCCCAAGATTCGCCACCGTCAGGGCCGTTTCAAGGCCCAGGCGCACCACTCGCGGCTCCGCCTCAGCGACCTCGAAGGCGAGGTCCAAATCGGACGCCGCCGTCAAGGGGAACTGATCCGTCGGGCAGCATCGTACCGTCGACCCGTCGGCATCCACCTGCAGCACCAGCCACTCGACACCATCGACCTCCGCCCACGGCACGCTGAACAGATCGCCGGCGGTAAGAGATGTGGATTCCATCGTCGAAGCTTCCGCGTCACCATCCTCCGACCCCGCGGCGGAGGTTTGCAAAGCTCTTTCCAAGGCGGCCATGGCCCGAGCTCTGGCATCGGGAAACGCTTTGCTACCCCGCGAGCTCGTCGCCATCGCCTGCCCCTCCGTCCCTAGATTCTGTTTCGGGTACCCCACCCGCTCCGAGCAGCGTTGCCACTGTTGCCGCAAGCGCTCGAAGAGTTTCGGCAACCGCGCCCTGGGAATGCCGAGCAGGGCTTCGAGCTGGCGTCCGGTGGGAAAAATATCGGGATCTGGATCCCCCGGCGCCCCGGCGCGTCTCACCAGACCGGCGACAAATCGCTTCAGATCCTCGAAGGCAAAACCCTTCAGGTAACCCCAGAGCCAGCTCAAGTACTGCCGGGTCTTGGCGTCCAAGTCCCGTTCCTCGCTGCGGTCGAGGCAACGCACCACCGCCGCCACATATTGACGCAGGACCAACGCTTCGGCGGCCGACTCGACGGGGGTGTCCTCGTCGCGCCAGGCCATGAAACCCGGCATGTTCAAGAAGCGGGCCGCCCACTCACGTCGCACCTTCTCCTTGAGCGGCGCCGCCAAATCGCCGAAGCGGAAACCCGGACGTTTGGGCCCGAGATAATCGAGCACATCGAGCATCAGCCCCTCTTTCAACTTGGCCAACCGCTGGTGCGAGGCATTGACCAAGGCATCCAGCCGTCGGTCCGCCCACTGCTGGACCAAGGGCGAGAGGTCGACATCCCGCACCGCCTCGGGTGATGTGCGGGCAGCGAGGGCAAGATGGGTGCTGTTGCGGATCTTGGCGCCCCCTTGCACGACCACCAGCTGCCCTGCGGCCACGGCCCCTTGCACGGCCCCTTGCAGAATCTCGAAGACCCGAAAGCCCAAAGGGTCGTTGCGGCTCTGGGTGGCCAGCAAGAACTGTCGCACCCCCAACAAGACCAGACCGTCGATGCTCGACTTCTTCTTCGCCTGACGGCGCAAACTGTTGAGCCGCACGACAAAAATGTGCTCGAAGCACTCCGAAACCAGCTCGTCGAGCCCGTCGCTGCTGTCCCCTGGCTCGGCCCACGCCCGGTGTCCGATGATGCCGAGAAAACTGGGTCGCGTCTGCCAAGCGCTGCGGCGTTTCATTTCCACCGCCAGGACGCCCCGCAGGGCCTGCCACAGATGCTCACAGAGCTCGTTGTCTGGACCCCCTGGCCCCTCGTCCATCTGCCGCACGAATTCCGTGAATACCGTACTCATGACTGGATTCCCTTACGCCGAACTAAATATTTCACGTCCCGGCCGCAGACTCGGGACCCGTTGGTTTGGGACTCACATACTGATCATCCTCCTTTGTGTCGAGCCCGTCAAGCGGTCGACATCGGCCGGTGCGGCCCTCCATCGGAAAACCGATCGGGCAGATTCTTGAGCCCTATTCAGCCCCTTCCGCGCTCTATCTTGTGAAAAGGAAACCAATGTGAGCCCCATCGAACCCATCGTCGTTCGTGAGGTCGATCTCGAAATTCGCGTCACCACACCTTGGGGCGCGGGGGATCAGCGGATCGATTACACCCTCAACTCACCCTCCGGCGCCGTCGACTGCGTCCACCGGGCGATCCATGGTCCCCGTGTCGGCTCGCCGGAAGTTTTCCGTCGCCAGCTGTTCACCAAGATCGAAGCCTTGCAAGGTGGTTTCGATGCGGATGGTGGGGTCCTCTTGAGGGAGGACTTGCCTCGGGAGTTGGAGGCCATCGGTCACGACCTCTACGATCAGCTCTTTCCGCCCGAGCTGCAAACCATCTACCGCAAATACCGCGACGACCTGACCTCGATCTTGATCGTCTCGGACGAGTCCTGGATTCCATGGGAGATCGTCCGTCCCTATGGCCACGACGGCGATGACTTTCTGTGCCTGCGCTTCGAGCTCAGCCGTTGGTTGGCCGGGCGAGCGCCCCTGGTCAAAGGTTTGCGGGTGCGGCGCCTACAAGCTGTGGCGACGACGGCGGAGCTGGTCGAAGCGGTCGACGAAGTCGAGCAAATGGAGAGGTTCTTCGGAGCCATCGGCGGTGTCGAGGGCTCGTTTCAAACCGGCGCCTCGTTTCAAGACCTCTCCGACCTCCTGGAGTCCCACCATCTCGACCTGATCCACCTGGTGGGCCATGGCACGCAGGAGGAGGATCACACGCCCTCCGACAGCGCCATCCAACTGACAGATCGGCCCTACCGGGCGCACCACCTTTCGGGCACTGTCCAGCTGGCGGCGGCGGTGCATCGCCCCTTCGTTTTTTTCAACAACTGCCAAGTGGGTCGTCTCAGCGACACCCTGACCCAGGTCGACGGCTGGCCTGCACGCTGGGTGCAACGGCGAGGTTGCACCGGTTACCTGGCCCCGTTGTGGTCAGTGGACGACTTTACTGCGCGTCGTTTCTCCGAAGTCTTCTACTACCACCTGGCGGCCGGGGCGTCCTTGGGGCGATCGGTGCTGGAAGCCCGCCGACGGGTGCACGCCGAGGGCGGCGACCTCATGTCCCTGCTGGCTTACAGCCTCTACGGTCACCCCAACGGGCAGATTCTCATCGGCGATGGCCAGGCCGACCGTCCCTTGCCGCCGCTGCCGCCACCTCGACTCCTGCCGCCGCCTGCGCAGACCCAGCGCCCGCCGCACGGGCCGCCCACCGCCCGACCGCAGGTCGGATCCACCCCGCCGGCTGGATCGCTGAACAAGGCTCGAACCCCAATACAAGCCGCCCAGACGACGCCCCCGCAGCGCCGTTGGGCGGTACCCGGGGCGGTGGCGGCCCTGCTGCTGGTGGTGGTCTTCTGGGCCGTCAGCCCGATGTTCCGCGACCACACACCGGACGATCCCACGGTCCACGGCATCATCCCTCCGCCGGACGGCGAGACCTCTTCGACGCCGGACGAGACCACGACTCCCGCCAGGTCGAAAGCTCAGGAATCGACCACCCCACCGCCCCCTGCGACAACACCGCCGCCCACCAAACCCCAGTGGCCCTTCCCCATCGCCGCGCCCCAGAAAGGCAAGCTGGTCGTCCTGGTCCTCGACGACACATCGGGCACGGTCGATCAAGAGCTGGCCCGCGCCATCGAGTCGGTGCTGATCAATGAGCTGCCGAGCCTGGCGCCCTCGGCTCCCAAAGTCGATGCCTCGACCGTGCGCAGGTTGCTCGACGGCGATAGCAGTGTCTTGCCCGGCCATGGCAAGACCCCGTGGGGCAGTGAACGCCTGTTGGTGGCCAGCGCCAGCCGCAGATCGCTTCCCCAGGGTGCGGCCCACTTGAAGAGCTTCAGTCTTTCGATGCAAGCCCAGGTCATCGATGCGGTGACCGGCTCGGCGATCCGACGGGCTGCCTCGACACAAACAGGCATCGGTGCATCCGCCAACCAAGCTCTCGCTCAGGCCGCTGAGCGATGCCTCGAGGACATCCTCCAATTTCTCAAAAAGGAGACCGACGAATGAGCCTCGGAAGAACAACCTTCTGCCTCGCGATGATTCTCATGGTGAGCGCTCTCGGTGGCTGCGCCACCTTGCAAGAGCCCCCCGCTCAAGTGACCGTCATACCACCCACGCCTCAAGCCGAGCTGGTCAAGGTTCGGGTCGTCGTTACCCCGGATAAAGATCGCACCTTGAAACCGGACTCCCGCATCGTGCTGACCAACATGGACGGTGACTGTGCCACCGAGGTCCGCGACGCCCTGATGCGGCGTCTGGTGGACAACACCGACTATCAAGTCGTGACCCGCGACTTTCTCGATCAGATCATGTCCGAATCCGAGCAAGGTTGGGCCGGCAAGTTCGATTCGAGAACCGCAGCTCGGCTCGGTGACCTGTTGGGCGCTTCCGTCTTCGTGGTCGGCCGAATCGCCTACTGCGGCCCTCCCAACGGTACCCGGGCCCGCCATGACGGCTCCGATATCTACAGCATCCTGGCCGTCCTTCAGATCCTGGACGTCCGGACCGGTAAGGTTCTGATCTCCAGCTCGGCGGAAGGCAGGTACGTGCCCGACTCCGTGCGCCTGATGGTTTCCACCCACGAAGAGCAAGTCGGTGCGACGGTGGTCGAGCAGGAAGAGCCGCCGCAGGCACCCTCATCCGCCCTAGGTCGATTTGGTGGAGCCTTGGGCAAGACCTGGGCCAACTTCCGCAACGGTACGGTGGATGGGATGAGAACGACAGGCCCACCCACCCAATCTAGACCCGCAGCCTATGCAGACGGGGACGAGGATCAAGACGGGGGAGACCATGACGACGAAGACAACAAGGACGGCAAGAAAAAGAAGAAGAAACCCGAGCTACCGGTCAATTGGCCCGCTTTCAAGGCGGCGGAAGATCTTGCCAACGGCTTTGCCGACAAGTTCTTCTCCCGCCCGGCATGGGAAGACGTCACCATGTGGACGAGCCCATCTTGGAGCTACGGCAAGAGCATCCGCTTCGTCAAGTTAGGGCATTGCGACAGGGCGGTGGAGCTTCTGGTCGAGAGCCAAACCGAGCTCCATGACATGTTGGATGTCGATGTCGCCAACTACTTACACAACATGGGCGTATCGCTGCTCTGCGACAACCAACCTGAAAAGGCCATTCTCAAGTTCAGGTCCGCCTACCGCATCACCTACGATCCTTCGACCCTGCGGATGATCGAGCTCGCCTCCCGTCTCGACGAATGGGCGCTGACCGTTGAGGTCGATAAGCAACCGGAGGTCGAAGTGCTGGTCGAGCGAGGCTTTCCGGGCGAAGAGGACCCGACCGCGTCCCAGGCCGACGGACCCGCAACCATACCCTGAGTCGTCGGTCACCGTTTCGCAGTCACGGCTCCTCCGTCAACGACAGCGTATTGCCATCCGGATCCTTGAACCACGCCACCTTGACACCCCCCGGCAGCTCCCAGACGCCATCGTCGTCCTGGGGCAGCTGGGGGTAACGCTCGAAGTGCACCCCACGGGCCACCAGATCGGCCATGGCGCGACGGATATCGTCGACCGCCCAGCCCAGGACCGTATGGTTGGCCGGAGTCAACTCTGGCAATTTCTGGATGCGCAGGGAAAGGTCGTCGATGGCAAAAACCAAGGCGTAGGGCTCGTCGGCCACAAAGGTCAGCCCCAGGACATCTTGGTAAAAGCTCCGGCTGCGATCGGGGTCCGCGGTGGCGACGAAGAGCATCGGTTTGGCGGCAGGCCTGGACAACATGGACTTCTCCTTTGCGATGGGTTTTGACTGAAATGGGTTTTGACTGAAGTGTGCTCAGACCGGCGAGGTTATCCGCGGGACCACGGCACCGCCGCTAGTCAGCGGATCAACAACCAGGCGGTGTACAGGCCATAGACCAGCACCAAAAATAGGCCAAAACCTCGACCCAGCCGCGGCCGGATGAGGATCCACAGGGCCAACAGGGCTGCCAAACCGACCATCACCGCCAGGTCGATCTGACTGATGGCCCCCAATTGCAGAGGCCGTATGGCGGCGGTGACACCCAGGATGCCGAGGATGTTGAACATGTTGCTACCGACGACATTACCGATGGCGATGTCGCCCTGACCCCTCAGCGCCGCGACGACGGAGGTTGCCAGCTCCGGCAGGCTGGTCCCCAAGGCCACGATGGTGAGGCCGATGACCGCTTGACTGAGCCCCAGGCTGGAGGCCAGCTGGACCGCCGCGGTGACCAATACATGGCCGCCTGCAACCAACGATGCCAGGCCGGCGATCAGCAACAAGAGGCTCTTTGGCACACCCAGGGGCGCATCGGGGGCCGCCGATCCGAGCTCTTCCCGGACTCCCCGTGACTCCCGGCGAGATCGCCAGAAAGTGACCATGAGGTAGGTCAGCAAGCCGAGGACCAACAAGGCACCCTCTAGCCGGCTGGCGCGGCCGTCGGTCAACAGGCCAACCAAGGCCAACGACACCAACAGCATGAGTGGCGCGTCGTAGCGCACGATCTGGGCATGGGCAACAATGGGCCGGATGCAGGCCGCCACACCGAGGATCAAGGCGATATTGGCGATATTCGATCCCACCACGTTGCCCACCGAGATGTCGCTAGAGCCCGCCAAGGCGGCATGTAACGAAACCACCAGCTCCGGCGCACTGGTACCGAAGGCGACCACCGTCAAGCCGATGGCCAAGGGCGAGATTCCCAATCGGGAGGCCAAGGACGAGGCTCCTCGCACCAGCCAATCGCCGCCATAGAACAGCAGGCTCAGGCCGATGGCCGCCTGCAGCAGGGTCAGTGGCATCCCAGAGGTATCAACTCGCCACCGAACGTGGGGTGAACGTCTCGAGATCCAGGTGGCGCTCCAGGCGCCGCCGGAACTCGCCGGCTTCGATGGCTCCGGCGGTGGTGGCGGTTTGTTTCTCCAAGTCGAGAATGAAATTCCACCAAATCTCCTCGCGGCGGGAGATCTCGTCGTCGTCGCGCACCTTGCCGAATTCCTGCACATAGCGGTTGTGACGGCACAGCATGCGGAAGGCGTGCAGGGTATTGGGACGGTTCTCCGGCATGCCGAGGACCCGCACGTCCTTGCCCACCTCGTGGATCGGTTGTCCCCATTCGCTATAACCACCAAAGATGGTTCCCAGCTTCTCCAGGGCATTGCCCAGGCGCTCCTGCCCGAGCTTGGCGAGCACCGTGGTGAGCACCGGCAGGGTGACGTTGCGGTGCATCGTCGGGTCCGCTAGGCGCACCTTGACCCCCACCTCTTGCTCGACGGTCTGCAACATGTCTTCCGACTTGAGACGGTTGTCGGTAGCCAAGTGGATGCGCTCCCCCACCGCCTCGGGCCGCTCGAGGGCGGCGAGGATGCCGCAGGCCACCCAGTCCACCGGGATGAGGTTGATCTGGGCCGAGGGATCGCCGGGGAAAACACAGGCCATGCGGGCCAACACCGAGGCCTTGGAGCGGTCACTCCAATTGCCCTTCTTCTGGTTCAGGGCCTCGTGGGCCCGCCCGAAAACGTTGACCGGCGCGTTGACCACTTTGGTGTCGCCCCGGTTGTTGCCGGCCCGCGACTCCCCGATGACGATGGCCGGGCACAGCTGGGTCACCCGCAGGCCCTCCCGCAGCATGAAATTCTCCGTCTCGATGGAGGCCATGGCCTTGGTGAGCTCGTAATAGTTGTTGTAGAAATTGCGCGGGAACACCACTTCGTCTTCGCGGGCTAGGTCATTGACTTGCCGCCCATGGATATACGACGTCTCGATGCCCAGGTGGGCGACGAAGGGGCTCTTGTCATCTTTCTGCAAGCCGTCGGAAAAAGTGAGGGCGTTGAGGGTGCCGGTGACGTTGGCCAGGAACGACTTGGCGTAGGGATCGTCGAAGGCGACGCTGGCGGCGCAGTGGATGACGTGGGTCATGGTGCCGCGCAGGGTCTCGAAGTCTTCGTCGGAAATGCCAAGCCGCGGTTGCTCCACATCCCCCGCCACAAAGCGGAATTTGGCCCGCTGCTCCGGTTTGCGCAGCCACAAGCGATCGAGCAAGGCTTCGCCCCGCTCGCCGGGCGTGATCGTCCGTTGCAACTCGCCGGTTTTGCGGTCGCGGATCTCCTTCGGACGGATCAGCACCACGACCTCGCGGAAGGCGTCGTTGTGGGCCGCTTGCCAGAGGATTTCCTGACCGACGAAGCCGGTGCCGCCGGTGAGCAGAAAGCGGATACCGAGACCTTCGTCGTGGGCTCGGTCGAACAACTCCCGCGCTTCTTTCTTCTTGCGCTCGATGTAGGCGGCGATGCGCTCTTCCGTCGCCGGATACTTCTTGTAACGGAAATAATATTCCTTGCGCTTCAGCCCGAAGAGGGCCTTGGAGACCTTTTCGGGATCCTTGCCCAGCATCTTGGCAATGCGCTCGGCGGCCCGCTTGCCCTTCTCGCGCACTTCCTTCATGCGCTCCCGCACCTTGCCCTCGTCGCGGGTGGTCTCCATGAGCTTGCTCATGAAACGCCCCGCTTGCACATCCGCCAGGTGATAGTCGCGATGATTCTCGACCAGCAGATGCTGCGGCTGGATCGGATCGTCGAGCACCTCGCCGGTGACCAAAGAAACCTTCTCGACATAGCGGGAGGGTTGCATGGATTGCGGTAACTTTTCGTCGACGGCTGCCTGCTCGGACTTCGCTTGTGCTTTACTCTTGGCCTTGGCCATGGCTCTACCTCTTACGGGAATGAATCCGGCTCCGGTGACGGCCCACCCGGCCACCGGCCTCTCAATGTCTTCAACGGACCAGGTCTTCAACGGACCACCGCAGCGACGTCCGCCGGCGCCAACCTGCGCCCGTACCAACCCAAAGACTGCGCCGACCTGACGACGGTCGGTAGATGACAAAATACCCCGCAAGCAATGATCACGCAAGGAGAGTCCTCATCCGGTCCACTCCTCGCCGACCCCAGGGAGCCAACATGCACCACACCGACGACGTTTCAGCAGCCACCTATAACTATCCCCACTTCGTGCCCGAAGCCTTCGAACCGATGATGCGCTTCGAATCCAGCCCTGCTCTGGGAAGCAAGCTGCCAAGCTTTCCCCTCTGGCGGGCGACAGATCGCCGGGAGGATCAATTGTCCGCCCTGCTCAAGGAGCATCTCTACACCGTGGTGGAGCTCGGCAGCTTCACGTGACCGTACTGTGGGATGGCGGCGCCATCCATGAACGCAGTGGCCCAACGCTTCGCCGAGCACGATATCGGCTCCATCTTCGTCTACACCCACGAAGCTCACCCCGGGGAGCGTTTTCCCCACCACCGGACCATGGACGACAAATACCGCCATGCCAAGGCCCTGCGCGACGAGCTCGGGGTGACGCGTCCGATCTATCTCGATGCCCTCAACGGCGCCCTGCACCGCGCCCTGGGCGGCATGCCCAATATGACCTGGATATTCAGCCGCGGCGGCGTCCCGGTCTATAAAAGCGACTGGACCGACGCCCACAGCGTCGGCAACAGCCTCGACTACCTCCTCGAGGTGGCCGCAAGACGACGTAGCGGTGAGCGCTTGGCACCCTTCCGGATCGAGCGTCTCGACTACCGGGACCACGATCGTGGGCGTTTCTATGAAGGTCTGGACCGCAGTGGCCCCAGGGCGGTGGCGGAGTTCGAGGCAGCCTTTCCGCAGGATCGACGGCCTAAGAAGCGGTAGGATTCCCCTACCACCTCGGGCATCTCGCCGGGGCCGTCCGCCTGGAGCAACACCGCCTGGAGCACCCTCCCTGCTCGCGGACTCACAAGTCGGGCGGCCCAGGCTACGGACACCGGGCCCTCCGGGGCCACAGAAACCCTTCTTCTACACCGACCCCGCAGGGGTACTCCCTATGAGCCCAGGGTCAGGAGCGAAGCGACGCCACGCTGGGATTCACTACCCCGGTCGCCTGCAAACCGGGGATTCCGCCAACCGGGAATAGGCGTTCCAAACGCTAGCAAAACTCCTGCCGCCAGATGCGCCGCAGCTCTTCATCCCGTCGACGCTCGACGTATACTCCCAGCCGCGATCGCAACGCCTCGTCGTGGCGATGCAGGGCCAGGGCAGCCAAGGCGAGGCGGGCCCGACCGATCGGCCCGTCGTCCACTTCCTCTTCCAGCAGATCGAGGGCCGGTTGGCGCCGGGTCAAGGCCAAGGCCAGGTATAGGGAGCGCTGCAGATCCTCATCGACCTGGGTGTCCAGGCACCGTGCCAGGGGCTCGATGGCGTCTTGCAACCGGCTCTCGCCGAGGGCCAGGGCGGCCGCTTCGACGTTGCTGAGCTCGGCATGGTCCAGCAACCCGGCGACGAAGGGCCAGGAGCGTTGCCCGTCGAGACGCAGCAGGGATTGGCAACATTCCCCCACCACCTCCGGCTCGTCGTCGCCGCTGGTCACTTTGAGCCGCAGGACGGCCTCGGCGGCCATTTGCCCGCTGTCGCCGAGGGCTTCCGCCGCCGCCAGCCGGGTGGGACGCTCGCCGTCGACCAACAGCGGGGCGACCTTGAGCACGGCTTCCGGGTGACGGCTGCGCACCAGACCATGGGCGCACCAGCCGCGCACCGGCGCCGCCGCGTCGACGCTGCCACCCCACACCGGTTCCAGTTGCACGAAATACAAGCCGCTGAGGAAAATCTCCGTCGATGGCTGCTCCAGCTCGACCAGCGCTTTGGCCAGCTCGATCTTGCCGAAACAGCCCTTGTCCCGCTTGAGGGGTTCCACCAACAGACGCCGGAAGGCCCCTTCCAGGCTCGGCACCAACGTCCGTAGATCGAACCTTTGGCCGAGCTCCACCGTCAGCTTGGCGGCCCTGGCCACCACCAGTCCGGAGCGTTTCTGGGTCAGGGCGGACTCCAGCTGCCGCAGGATGACCTGCGGATCGCCTTCCTGCACCAGCTCCGCCAGGGCGTTGAGACGTTCTTCGACGGGATCACGCGGTGCCATGCTTATGGTTATACTCAGCGGGTCGAAGATCGTCAAGCGAACGCCGCATGCCTGACAAGGCAGCAAGCGCTGGGATGGCAGCAAGGGCCGCCGTATAGCTGGAAAAACTGTAGTTCTGGGAAGATCGTATATCTGGAAAGACTGTAGATCTGGAAAGACCGTAGTTCTGGGAAGTCTGTAGATCTGGAGGGAATTGGGTGCCGCGCCCCGGGGGGACCGTCACCGCACACATGGCCGAGCCCGTATCCCTCTTCGAGGTCGAAGCAGCTTGGAAAGAGCACCCCTTGGGACGCCACCGCGCCGTCGGTGGGCGCCGTGCCCTGGATGGTTTCCATTATCAGCTGGCCCTTTCCCTGCAACGTTTCTTCGCTGCCCTGGAGCAGGGTCAGGGCCCCATTGAAACCGCCTTTGAAGGCCTCGGTGACCTGGCCCAACGGCACGCTGACACCACCTACCTGGTTCAGGTCAAGACCACCCTACGCCGTAGCTCCCTGCGCTCCGCCGTCGACGAAATGTTGGCCATCGACCGTTTCCTCGAAGAGCGCTTCGAGCCCTTGCGTCCGAGGGTGCGCTTCGCCGTCTGGTGCCGTCGTCTCGAAACCCAGGCCCAGCTCGCCCAACTGACCGCCGAGGAGCTCGGGCTCGACGCCGAAGCGGCGGAGCGCTGGCGGCGGCTGGCGGCGCGGGTCGCCCCGGTGGAGGTGCGGCCCGATCCCTTTCTCAGCTTGGTGGTGCGCCACTTCGATCGGCTGGACAACGCCTTTCTCACCTTCGAAGCCCTGCTCACCCGACTGCTCCGACTGTTGGCCCGCGGCACCGAGAGCCCACAGATCGCCGAAGCGCTCCTCGAGCTGTGGTCCCAGCAGCGGAAGGCGAAAAAACCACCCCCGGGACGTCTGCTGACCGCCCTCCATTTCCTGCCCGCAGAGCCCCAGAGGGAGCCCACGACGGTGGGCAACCGTCCGTTTTTGGAGGACCTGCCACGGGGTCAGTTCATGCCACGGCCCCACCGTCTGGCCGAGGTGATGACCCTGATCCAGGGTTTGTGGAAGGAGACATCGCCACCGCCGGCGCGGCGTCGGCTACCGGTGGTTTGGATCGATGGCGCCCCCGGCGTCGGCAAGAGTGTGCTGCTGCTGCAAGTGGTGGAGCAGTTGGTAGTCGAATACGAGGGGCTGGTCCATGCCCTGGCGCCGTCGGCGGATTGCTTGGCCACGGCCCTCGAGCTGTGGAAGAAGGAACCGCGACCGGTGATCCTCGCCGTCGACGATCTCTACGCGCCGGATCAGCGGCAGCCGGAAGCCTGGCAGCGGGTGGATCAGGCCATCTTCAGCGGGGGTTGGAGCCACCTGCCGCTGATCTTGACCTGCGGCCCCTCCGACTATCGGCAAGCCTTCGAGCGACAGGCCCGTCGGAGCGGCATGTTGCGGCTCGAAAGCGTCGTCATCGGTGGTCTCGACGACGCCGAGCGGCTCGCCTATGGCCGCTGGTACGGCCAGCGCCACGGCGTGGCGCCCCCCGACGTCGACGAACGCAACTTCGTCACCGCTGCTTTTCTGCTGCATTTGAGCCACCATGGCCAAGCCCCCAACCTGGGACAATTCGCCCAGCGCTTGGCGGATCGCTTCCACAGCCACGACCTCTACGACGACATGTTGGCCCTGCTGGCGGCCGAGATTCTGGCGGTCCGCGTGCCTCCGGAAGCCTTCTCGCCGCGCGGCGACTTCGTGCAGTTGCTGCTCGACGAAGGTATCTTGCGCCGGGCCGGTGAGCCGCCGTCCCTGCGCATGATGCATCCCTTGCTGGCGCGCAATCTCTACGATTTGCTGGTGCCGCAGGAGCGGCTCCACGAACGGGCCCATCACATCGTCCGCTGTTTTGGGCTACTACGCCGGGAGCCACAAGGGGCGGAGCTGCTGCGCCGCTTGCATAGCCTCGATGGCGACCCGGACCTCGACCCGGCGGTGCGCCGTCGGGCCCTGGAGGATCTCGGGGAGCTGCTTCACGGCACGGTGTCAGAGCAGGTCGACGGCACCCACGTCCGCCTCTGGCTGCTGGCGGCCCGAGATCACACGCTGCGGGTATCGTCCAGGATGGAGCGGCGGTTGATGCAGTGGCTGCGCCAGCCAAACCTCGACCCGGCGGCCTGGGGCCAGCTGTGGCAGGCGGCCTGGACACTGGCGTCGCCAGCGGAGCAACCGGCCTTGGCCGCCATGGCCAGGCCTTGGCTCAGCTCGAACGGCTATCTCGCCGAATGGAACTACGTGTGGCAGGCCCTCTGGCGGCACCGCAACGACGACAGCCTGCGCCACTTGGCCCTCACCTGGCTGGCCGAGCAACCGCGGCAAGCCGGCTGGAGTCACGTCTTTCGGGCCCTCTGCCAGGGTGCGACGCCGGACGACACACTCCGGCAGCTCGCCGTGGAAGGCTTGCGACACTGCCCCGTCTCGGCGGCTGACCCCCACCTTTGGAACCACGTCTGGCGCCTGGGACCGCAGCCCTGGGCTTTCGTCGATGCCCTGCTCCATCGCCTGGCCCGCTGCCCCTTCCCCCACCTGCAAAAGGACGGTCTCGGTTTCCTCTGGCGACGGCGCAAGGCCCTCGGCGACCCTTCCGAGATCGACGCGGGGTTCATCGACTGCCTGCGGCGTCACCGTCAGGTGCCGATGTGGGCCCACCTACTACAACAGCCCCGGCTGTGGCAGCTGCCCTTCGACAGCCTGGCGCCCCTGGTGATCGAGTGGTTGACGGAAAATCCGGAGCGCTCCGAGTGGCACTACCTGTGGCGGATGATGATCGACCGTCGGCCCGACGACTCCACGCTCCTCAACTTGGCCCGAACTTGGCTCGACCACGACCCCGAGCATGCGTCCTGGGCCTTCGTCTGGCAGCAGTTGGTGGACCTGCACCCCGGCGACCTGGAGATCCTCGAGATCGGCGCCATGTGGTTGCAGGGACGCCACCAGCACCCCGCTTGGTCGCATGTTTGGCAGCGGCTGGTGGCCGGGCATTCAAGCCCTGGCGACTTCATTGCCCTGGCTCGAGGCTGGCTGGAGGACGGTGAAGGACGCAGCCAATGGAGCTATGTCTGGCGCACCCTACTGGCCCATCCTGCGGTCGCCGACGCCGAGCGGGCCCGGCTGCTCGATCGAGCCACGGAGCGCCTGCGACAGCGACCGGACGGCGACCAATGGCCGCATATTTGGCGCCAGATGGTTACCTACCGGAAAGACGATCCAGAGCTCTGGTCCCTGGCCCGGCAGTGGCTCACCGACCAGCGGGGCCATCGGGGTTGGGCCATCGTATGGTGTCGTGTCGTGCGTCACCGGCCCGAGGACGGGCTGCTGGCCGACGGTCGATCCTGGCTGCGCCGACATCCCGACAACGATGCCTGGCCCCAGGCTTGGCATTGCCTGTGGGATAGCCCGGCGGAGGACGACGGGCTGCTCAGCCTGGGACGCCGCTGGTTGCGTCGGCATCCCCGCCACCGGCACTGGCATATCGTCTGGCAAGATTTGGCGGTGCGCTTGCCGTGGGATCGTCAGCTGGCACAACAGGCCCAGGCTTGGCTCGCCGCAGCCGACTCCGCAGCCGACACCGCCGTCATCGACCAGAAAGCGCTCACGGCCGTCCGCCGGCGGCTGCAACCGATGGCTCGCCTGCTGCGGGATTGAAGGTCGCTTGGCTGCCGGCCGGCTCGGTGGAGGACGGCTCAGTGGATGACGGCTCGGTGGAGGACCTGTCCTCGCCATCGTCCACCCACGGTTGTAGCTCAAACGCCGCCGCCCGGCGCTCCACTCCGTCCATCTCGTAGGCCCCAGGGCGCTGCAAATCGTAGATCACGATGGCCTCCGCCGCGTGGTTGGCGGCCGGATCGTTGGCCCGTGCCACCGCCACCGCCTTGTCGCGGGCGTTGTCGTCCACCTTGTAGGTGCGGTACAGATCGAAATGCAGCTTCGCTCCAGCTTCGTCCCCGAGCTGCTTGTAGATCAAATTGAGATTGTAGTGGGCGGCGGTGTTCTCGGAATCGATCTTCAGAGTGCGCAGAAAGAGATCTTCGGCTCGCCGCATGAGCTCGTCGCGGCGCGGCCGACGAGCTTCGCCGCGCTCTTGCTTGGCCCGTTCGAAGAGGGTTTGACCGAGCTCGTTGAGCACCCGATAGTCGAGGTTGAAATCGAAACCACGACGCCGCGTTTCCTCGTCGTCGAGGGCCAGGATGCTCTCAAAGTTGGCAATCGCCTGGTCGAGGAAGCCGTTCTGCTTGTTGACCAGGCCGGTGAACCACTGCACCGTCCAGCGGGGGGCCGGTGGATCGAAGGCGGCGGCCCGTTCGAGGGCATCGACGGCCTTGTCCTCCACCGTGCCTTGGGCCAAATAAACCCGCGCCAAGTTGAGCGGCCCGTCGGGGCGTCCCATGGCCTCCACTTGCTGGAACGCCGCCTCCGCCTGGGCCAGCTCACCCTTCGTCTTGCCGCCCTTGCGCAGCAGGCCGATGCCGTAGTCGTTCCAGCGCTGCCACACCGGCTCGATGGGCGACGGTGGATTCACCACACCCTCGGCCACACCGCGCACCGGGAAAGTCACGCGATCCGACGCCAAGGTCATGATCGGCAACTGATTGTCGTAGTCTGCGTCCTCGACAAAACGCATGTAGGTGGTGTCGAACTTGCGGTACTGCAAACGCACCTCGACCCTCAGCGGCCCCTGAACATTCTCCGGTACCCGCAACTGATAATGGATGCTATCGGCGGCACCGGGCGGGATCTGATGGCTGTACAGCGGGATGAAAATGTCCTGAGGATTACGCCGATCGATACGCCGCCCCTGGCGGTCGAGGACGTAGGAATTGACGAAGTGCGACCACGGATCGACCCATCCCCCTTCCTTCATGCCACCGCTGCGACCGAGGAGCCGTGGACCGTCCGGCGCCTCCTCGATCAGCTGTAGGTCCAGCCAGACTTGATTCGAGTCGCTGGTGCCCTGGGTGAAAGGATGCCCCAATTTCAAGGTCCGGATCACCGTCTCCAGGAGGTAGGTCTCACCGGGTTCCAAGGCGGGCACCTCGGGACGCAAGGGTGCCAGGAGCTCGCCGTCGGTGGTGCCGCCACGGCGCAGAGCGAAGAGATCGACCCGCATGACCCCTTCGTTGAACGCCCGGTGGGCCTCGTTGACCTGCGGCGGCATGCCCAGCATCTGGGGAATGGCGGTATTGGCGCTGGGAAATTGGTGGTCGTGTACCTCGAGACCGGGCTCGCCGTCGAAGTCCGCCGCCCCGAACTGATCCGACGGCGCCAGCGCCATATGGCAACCGTTGCAATTTTCCTGGGCCACCGGTGGATAGTAAAAACTGCTGACTCCGTGGCCGGAGACACCGCTCAATAGGTAGGTGTCGTAGTGGTTCTGCCCCCGCAACCACTTGTATTTGTTGAGCTCTTCGGGCAAGTGCACCTTATGGCACGAGCCGCAGTACTCGGCGGAGCGGTGCAACGGCTTGAGGAAGGTCTTCTTGTGGAACTCCGGCTTGGCTTTGATCAGCTGCCGATTGAGGAACTTCAGGGTCGGATTCTCGCTGAAGGCGAAGGGATAGTGGACCGGTTCCTCGATGGTGAAGTCGCTGTTGCCGCGGTTGGAATTCACATGGGTGATGCTGTGGCAGCTGGTGCAGGTAATGCCCGCCTGCCCCGCCGGATCGGAGTCCATGTCGAAGTCGGGATCGTCGAATTTGCCGCTGAAAAAAACCACCGGATCGTGGCAGCCGGCACAGAAGCGGGCCGCCCTGACATCGCCGTCCCGCTGCAGGGAGACCTCACGGGTCTCGCGCACCGAGGCCAGGTAGGCCGGGTTGTTGAAGGAGGCGAAGCGATGCATGCTGACGGCCCATGAATCGTGGCTGTCCTGGTGACATTCCTGGCAGTACTGGGTGTTGTCGAGCACCTTCTCGGGAATGAAATCGCCGGTGGCGGTGCGGGCCAGGGACGGGAAGAAGTACTGCTCACCCGAGGCCGGGCCGGCGACGTTCCAACGGCGGGGATCCTGGGACTGCCAGACCACCCCGACGGCGGCGAAGAGCAGAGCGACCACCGCCCAGCGACGCCCCACCCGCCAGTTGATGCGTTTGCCCGCCAGGCGGTGGATGACAAACAACCAGGCCGCCACCAGTGGGGTGATGACGTGTAACCAATAGGCCACCGAGCGCACCGTCGGGTCCTTCACCACGATGACCCCTTCGAGACGGGTCAGCACCACTCCGCTGGCCAGCAGCACCAGGGCGGTGGCAAAGAGGGCATAACCCACTTTGACGGCCCGCCGATTGGGCCGCGTGTAGGAGTTTTTCATGTGCACCAGACCGAAGATGATCACCGGCAAGATGATCAGGATGCCCAGCCCCAGATGCACCAGAAACATGTTCATGTAGAACCAGTTCTGGTAGGTCTGTCCGGTGGACCATTCGAGCAGCGACACCCCGAGCAAGTACGCCGCATTGATGGCCAAGAGCGCAAAAAGCCCAAAAACGGCCATCAACAGCTTCGACAGCTTCGGCCCCACCGCCGGCACATAGCGGCGACGGCGGGGTCTGCGAACCGCCGGGGCGGCGCTCGGGTTCGATGTGTCCTGGGGCGTATGGCTGGCTGAATCCGTCATCGAGGCTCACTTTCCGGGTCCGGTGGCATAGAAATTGGGGTCGGCAATCGGTACCTTGCCGACCCCACCGCGTCGGCCTTGAATACTACCGGGCCTTGGACGCTGGGAAAAGACCAGATCCAGAAGATCCTAGGCTGACCTCTGGACTGCCTTCCGACAGCCACCCGCCGCAAAAAATCATCGGACGCGGCAGGTCAGACCGCTGTCAGGAAGTGATCTTCGTGCAATCGCTTCCACCCAACGTTTGGCAAATCCACTTCAGAGGATCACTGTTTTGGACGAGCTCCATGTGCGTCGTGCTGGGGAACAATTTGCTCTCCTGCATCGCCAAGTCACTGATCAACTTGGTCAAGACATTGCCGTCGCCATCGGTGGTGGTCTTCGAGCCATCGCTGGGCAATACCTCGTCGCCGCTGTAGGTGGCGACGACAAAATCGTAGGTTTCTTCGCCGGAGCCATAGCCGAGGTAGCCGATCTCATAAAGACCAATAAGAAAGGAATCATTTTTTGTCGTCAGCGCAGCCAAAGCAGTATTCCAAGCCCCAACCGTCGCCAGGATAGAAGTTTGCACGCACGAATCCATGCTGATCTCACCGCTACCGTCGAGGTAGTAAGCTTGAGTCCACGTCTGCAGAGAATTGTTGATATTCAGAAATGCACTGGTGCCTCCGGTATCGGCGGTGTCAGGATCAGGGCTCAACATGGAAGAAGGGCAGATTTGATAGATTCCCGGCATGGTGGTCAAGATTCCTTTCCACTCCTCCTTCTCTTCATCTGTCGCATCACTCGACACCGGGCTTTCGCCAAAAACAAGCCTGTAGTAAGCCTCGACGGTACCATAGAAAGGCGGCGCCATGAAGACGACTTTGTCGAAATTGTCGAAATTGTAGGGACTGGCGGAAAGGTAGATCATCATCGCCAGACAACCCATGCTGTGGCATACGACACTGACTAGGTCATTGGCTTCGACCACGGCACTGATGCGACTTGCCAGAGAGCTCTGCTTGGAGATTTGAGACGAACCGTTCACCGTCTCGTCGAGATCGTACCTCCAGTCAAAGTACAGTTGATGCACGTTCTCAGACCCAAACTGCTGGTTCAGCATGTCGACGAGGGCCGAGTAGCCGTTGCTCCCCAAGTAACCCGTCGAACCGTCACTCCCCAAGGCAGAAGTATCCGTGACAATGCCCGTCACTTGGGAATCGTACTTTGCGGTCGCCGTACCTTTGCTGGTGTCAACACTCATTGCCAGGAGACCGGCATTCCCGTTGGCGGAAAACGTTCCTGGCCACGCCTGAACATAGGGGTCCGAGGTAGACTCCCGCGCTTCAATGATGCTGCCGAAGAGACCGGGGACGACGATGATTTGATGATCGCTCATGGATTGACTCCTGTTCTTTCAAAAGCTCAGATACCAACTTTGCGATGGATCGACTGAGCCGGTGAAAGAACATAAAAACGTGATAGGTATCGATTCGAGAGTCGACTTTATCTTGCATTCCGCAATGTCGTCTCCGGTTCAACTCAGAACCGAAGCTCTCGAAGGTGCGTTACCCAACAAGGCGCAGGAACCCTCAAGAATGTGTCGTTTATTTTTTTGATCGATTCAGTCCGTGATGGTCTTCCCTCAGACCCTCGACCCTCCCGCGACGTGCCTCGGCAAAGACGGCTGGGCATCCGAAGCCCGCTCTTTTTCCTAGGCATTGTCCCTGACCCATCATGTCAATGATATGTCCCTGGTGATCCGATCGCTAGTTGCTAGTGAGTAGACCGCTAGTCAGTAGTCGAGTCAGTAGTCCGCTAGTCAGTAGTCCGCTAGTCAGTAGCCTGCTAGTCAGTAGCCCGCTAGTCAGTAGATCGCGGTGCCAGCGAGCTGTCCGTTGAGCTCCAATCCATCCTGATTCCACGACCACGATGCGTCACAGCGTCGGAGTCTTTCCTAGGCGACAGCCGTGTCACCGCCTGTATCGGAGCCCGTCATGAAGAAGCCGAACCGAGTCCTCAGATCCATTTCTCCCTTCGCTCGCGCCCTACCCCACAGCTTGCGCCACAGCCTGCACCTCAGCCTGTGGCGGCCTCTCCGCATGCTGAGCTTGTGCCTCTTGCCTTTGGCGATGGCGGCTTCAGCTGCTGGGCAAGTTCCCACCACTCTCAACTACCAAGGTCGCCTGCTGCAAAATACGACGGACCAAGACGCGGTCAATGGCAGCGTCGACATCCTGTTTTCGATTTGGACCGGCCCCTCGGACGACCTGAAGGCAGAGCAGATCTGGAGCGAGATGTGGACCGGCGTCAGCGTCTCGAACGGCATCTTCAGCGTCATGTTGGGCAGCAACGGCACGCCGATCGAGCCGCAGGAATTCCAGGACGACTCCAGTCTCTACTTGCAGCTCGAGGTCGACGGCGAAACCCTCACCCCCCGCCAACAGCTGGGCTCGACACCGTTCGCCTTCGTCGACGATCCAGACAACGAATTGCAGGACTTGTCCCTGACGGAAGATACGCTAGAGCTGACTCAATCAGGCGTCAGCGTCGATCTTTCGGCCTACGATCAGGATCTCGATCTGGCGGGCAATAGCTTGAGCCTGTCCGGCGACCCCACCCCCGTCGACCTCTCTCCTTACATCGACGACACGGACGAGCAAGACCTCGAGCTGACGGCCAATACCCTGAGCTTGACCAACGATCCGACCACCGTCGATCTCGCTCCCTATCTCGACAACACCGACGAGCAGGATCTTTCCCTATCGGGCAACACCCTGGCCCTGAGCAACGATCCGAGCCACGTCGACTTGGCCCCCTACCTCGACAACACCGATGCCCAAGACCTGTCGTTGGCGGGCAATAGCCTAGCGCTGACCAACGACGGCACGCCGGTGGACCTGGCGCCTTACCTCGACAATACCGACGGGCAGAGCTTGTCCCTCTCCGGCGATACCTTGACCATCTCGGGCAGCGACTCGTCGGTGGACCTCGGCGACGCGGTGGAATTCTCCTCCCTGTCGAGCCGCTTGACCGCCGTCGAAGCGGCCCTCACCCGTCGCGTCTTCGTCAGCTCCCAAACCTATGTCGGCAATAGCCTCGGCGGCCTCTCCGGCGCCGACGCCAAGTGCCAGGCCCTGGCCGATGCCGAGGGCCTCAACGGCCGTTTCCGCGCTTGGTTGAGCGACTCCACGACCGACGTCAACGGCCGCCTCGACCGTCTCGGTTTCTTCGAGTTGGTGAACGGCGCCCCGGTGGCCGACAGCTGGGCCGCCCTCACCGATGGCACCCTGAGCAATGCCATCGCTGCCGATGAAGCCGGCAATGAAGTTGTCGGTGCGGCCCGCGTGTGGACCGGCACAGAGATCGACTGTAGCGCCGCCAGCGATCTCTGCAGCGATTGGAACGGCCTCGGCGAAAGCGGACAGAGCGGTACTGCAACCGCCGACGACAGTTCCTGGACCGCCGCCATCGAGGCCGATGATTGCTCCGCCACCGGCCGCCTCTACTGCTTCGAGCAGGTGGCGATCGGCGTCGACGATCAAATGTTGTCCTTGGTGGGCGATGAGCTGCGGCTGACCTCGGACAATGGCACCGACGTGATCGATCTCTCGGCCTTCCTCGACGACACCACCCTCGACAATCAAGTGCTGTCCCTATCCGGGAGCTCACTGCTGCTGACCTCCGACGACGGCACCGACAGCGTCAGCCTGGCGAGCTTTCTCGACAACACCGACCAGCAGACCCTCGACCTGACGGCCGATACACTCACCGTCTCGGGCAGCGGCTCGACCGTCGATCTAGCGGCCTACCTCGACAATACCGATGCCCAGACCCTCAACCTGACGGGCGATACCCTCACCATCTCCGAAAGCGGCTCGGCCATCGACCTGGCGGCCTACCTCGACAATACCGACAGCCAAACCTTGACCGTCTCCGGCAACAACCTCGTCATTTCGAACGGCAATACCGTCAGCCTTAGCGCCTTCAAGGACAACACCGACAATCAGGACATCAACAGCGTCCTGTCCAACGGCGCCAACGCCAATAACCGCGACATCTACAACCTCGACGACGTCGACATCGACAAGCTGACCATCGACGATTCCTTCGAGTGCGATGCCAGCAGCGCCGCCTGCATCGACACCGAGCACATCGAAAACGACGCCATCGGCGGCAACGATATCCAGGACAACATCTACATCCTGCACATCGATTGCAACGGCTCATGCGCCGACATGTCGATGAAGGAGGCCTGCAATGTCATCGAGAACCTGCGTGGCTTGAGCGTCGAGGTGGAGCTCATCGGCGTGTCGTGTGTCTATGACATTCCGTCGACCACCGGCAACGGCTTCGTCGCCTGCAACGACGGTACCGAGGACATCGGCGACAACGAATGTCGCGCCTTCAATCTGCGCACCCTCGGCGACATCCCGTGCATCGACGGCACCGGCACCGACGCCATGGTGACCTGCCTCGAAACCGACATCGCGAAATGAGGGGCTGAGCAGCATGCATTTCCAAACGCGCCTCGCCTCGGGGCCCCCTGACCGTCGGCAACGCAGCGGCCCCGGTGGCTGGTGGCTGTTTCTTCTCTTGCCCCTGATCGCTCTCTCGACCTCGACAGCCGGTGGCCAAACGCCCCAGTCCAGCAGCTTCGTGCTGCACCAGGACACGGTGAACGCCGCGGGCGACACCATCACCTCGGCGTCCTATGTGGTGGATGCGTCGTTGTCCCAGCCGGCCACCGTGGGTGCCACCAGCTCCACGTCCTACATCGTTCAATCGGGCTTTTGGACTGGTCTCTCGGTCCGGCGGGTGCTGCGTATCGGCGGGGCCGGCACCGGCGAAGGCACGGTGAGCGGTCCGGGCATCGCCTGCACCCTCAGCGCCGGAAGCGCTAGCGGCGACTGCACCGAGACCTACCTCGACGGTGAGGTCGTCGAGCTAGTTGCCGTGGCCGAGGCTTCCAACCAATTCGACGGCTGGGCGAGCTGCGACGCCATGTCGACCACCACGACGACGGACGATACCTGCGAGGTCACCGTCGCTGCCGGCCGCACCGTGGTCGCCACCTTCACCTTGCAGGGTGCCCTCGGCAATCGCCTGTGGCGCGATGTCGACGGCGACGGCAGCCAGGATGCCGGCGAGCCGGGGCTCAACGGCGTCACCGTGGTGCTACAGGATGGCGGCAGCTTCTCGCAAAGCACCGTCACCGCCGGCGACGGTGACTACTCCTTTTTTGAGGTGCCTCCAGGGCCCTACACCGTCACCATCGTAACCTCGACGCTGCCCGCTGGTGTTGTGCCCAGCTTCGACGCCGACGGCACGGCGACACCTCACCAAGCGGAAGTGACCGTAGTTTCCGGCGACCATCTGATGACCGTGGACTTCGGCTACCAGCCCCAAATCAACCTGGCCATCGACAAGATCGACGACGTCGATCCGCTACCCGGCGGCGAAACCTTGACCTACACCATCACGGTGCAGAACCTCGGTCCGGGCATTGCAACAAACGTTGTCGTGACGGACAATCTGCCGACTGGCACCCAACGGCTCGAGACCGTCGGCTGTGCGGAGGACCCTGTCGGCACGCCGCAATGCTCCCTCGGGGATCTGGCGGTGGGCGCCAGTGTCAGCTTCAGCCTCGAGGTGTCGATCGATCTCAAGCCGCCCAGCTCGATCACCAATAGGGCCAGCGTCTCGGCCACCGAGGTCGACCTCGACCACGGTGACAACGAAGCCAGCCAGACGACGACCCTCGATGCCGATCCGCCGGAGGTGGCCCTGGTCAGTGTCGATCCGGCCACCGCCGACGGCGAGCTCACCGCCTGCGAGACGGTGCACGCGCAACCGGTGGAGCGCTTTGCCGTGACCTTCGACGAGCCGATGTTCGACCCGGCGGGCAACAGCGACCCCAACGACGTCACCAACCCGGCAAATTGGTCGTTGATCGCCGCCGGGCCGGACGTCGAGCTGCAAACGACAGCCTGCGGCGAGCCGGTCGGCGACGATGTCAGCGTGCCGATCACCGGAGTCTTCTATGACGAGCCGACCCGGGTAGCGATCCTCGAGCTCGAGGGGCCCCTCCTTCCGGCGCTGCATCGCCTCATGGCCTGTGGCTCCAACGCCCTCGTCGATCGCGGCGGTACGCCCCTCGACGGTGACGGCGATGGTCTTGCTGGCGACGATTTCAGCCGTCGCCTGCGGACCGATCCACGCAACGGCCTGGCCAACGGCCACTTCGACTGCGACTTGGCCGACTGGGTTCTGAGCAGCGACGATGCCGCCGAAATCACCCACAGCGCGACGGACCACGACGCTTCCGATGACTCGGGCTCGGCCCGCATCGTCACCTTGTCGGAGGGCACGGATTTTGTGCTGGCCCAATGCGTCCGAGTCGAGGGTGACCAGCTCGAGATCAGTGGCAATGTGCGGGTCGATACCGCCGGAGTCGGTGTCGAGCTGGGCTGCTACTTCTACGATGGGCCGGCTTGTGGCGGCGTCGCTTCACCATTCTCCGGAGGCGCAACGTTGCTCGCCGGAGGCGATATCGATCTGTGGTTGAGCTTCTACGAACCCATCGCGCCGCCCCCGGGCAGCCAATCGGCGGCCTGCTCGATCAAGCTGGTCGACATCACGGCGGGCAGCTTCGAAGCCTTTATCGATCACTTGAGCCTGAGCACTGACCCGGCACTTTTTGAGGATGGATTCGAGTCCGGCGACGCCACGGCTTGGTCCACGGAGACACCATGACTCGGATTACGGACAATGTTCGCCATCTCAGACCGCTGGTGCTGGGACTGATTCTCCTGGGATGCGCCCCGGCCCTGCTCGCCGAGCCGAGCTCCGTGCCGGCGCCATGGCAGTTTCGAGCTTTGGAGCCGCTAACCACCTCCCCGGCCCTCGATGGTCTCGAAGCCAACGACATCGAGCTGGTGCTCGACGACGGCACGACCGAAGGGGCGTTGGGTGTGGGCACCATCGCGGCACAGCAATTTCTGTGGTTCCAGGTCTTCGCAGCGCCCGCCGACTTTGACCTCAAAGAAGTCTGGGTCCTCTTTCCCAGCGATCCGGCCATCACGCCGGGGTCTCCGGTACAGCTGGTCATCTACCAGGACGAAGATACGGACCCGAGCAGTGGCGCAACACTGCTGCGAGCCGTCGACGCAGTCGTGCAAGTGGCCGATGGTCAAACCTTCTCGATCTATCCATTGGCCGAACGGCTTGAATTCCGCGGCGGTGGCAACCTCTTGCTCGGCGTGGTCAATCGTTTTGTCACCAGCGGCGTCAGCCCGTCGAGCCAGCCGGCGGCCCTCGACACCACGGGCTCGCAACAACGGGCCTGGGTCGCCACTTGGACCACCGATCCCCCCGACCCACCGCACTTACCCTCCGACGAGAGCCTGTTCTTGGTCGATGACTTGATCGCCGGCAATTGGATGATCCGCGGCTTCGGCGTCGGAGCGCCGGTGGTCGATGTGCCGACCTTGAATACCTGGGGTGGTATCTTTCTGGCCTTGCTGCTCGCTACCGTGGCGATACGCCGCCTGCATAGAGGCCCTCCCGCTGCCCCCGTACTAGCGCGAAAAAACAAGATAGGTATCATTATAAACTCAACAAAGTTTTTTTCTTATATGACTAAGTAATGATCTAAAAAATATGAGCGCCCGCCTCTGGTTCTTACGCATAGATAAGGTAGAGACACCCCAACTACCTCGGAATCAGAAAGGACTCAGATCATGAAGCCTCAATGGAAAACCTTTTCACAACTCTCTCTGACCTTCATCTTGCTCGTCACCGCCTTGCTCACCCTGACCCTGTCGACGTCTGCCTCGCCCGTCACCACGCCGCACCCCGACGAACGTGTAGACATTACCTATTTCGAAGATTCACTCTACTTTGCTTCGGACCTCGCCTTCGAAGCCCTCGACCTCACCGTCGGTGAGCCCGGGGGCAAGGTCACCCACCTCAGCCTCGAAGGGCCCGGTGGCCTATCGTTCGAGTTGCTCGACGACTCTGGCGGCTTCCGCGCGGACGGCATCTATGCCTACGAGCTGCGGGGCACCCTCGAGACGGGTGAGAGCACGCTCCTGGACTCCGGGTTCTTCTCGGTCCGAGAGCGTTCCATCGTCTCGCCGCTATCGGCTGAGCTCGGCGAAGATACCCACAAGGACCAAACGATCACCGACAATCTCATCGTCGACGGCAGCGCTTGCATCGGAGGTGATTGCGAGGATGGTGAGCTTTTCGGCTTCCACACGCTGATCCTGAAAGAGAACAATACACAGATTCGCTTCGAAGATACCAGCGATGCTTTGGCTTTCCCTCGCCTTGACTGGGAGCTGAGGGCCAATGAAACCAACAATGGCGGAGCGGATCTCTTCACCATTGTGCAATGCAACGACACCAGCTGCTCTCGAAACTTTACCATCATGGGGGACGCGCCCCAGAACGCCATGCTGATCGATGCCGAAGGCGATCTCGGCCTGGGCACCAGCGTGCCCGAAGTCGAAATTCATGTCGTCGACGGCAACTCACCGATCTTGCGCCTCGACCAAAACGGCTCGGAGGGCTACACACCGCAGGTTTGGGACATTGGCGCCAATGAAGTGCAGTTCTTTATCCGCGATGAAACAAACAGCTCTAACCACCCATTTACGATCAAAGCCGGCGCCTCCCACTACTCGTTGTATATCGATGCCGCGGGCAATACCGGCCTCGGCACCAACTCGCCCAGCGCCAAGCTCGATGTCGACGGCGACATCGCCCTGGCCGGGCTGGTGGACGGTCGCGATGTCAGTGCCGACGGCGCAGCCTTCGACGGCCATCTCGGCGATCTCGCCAATCCGCATCAAGTCACCGCGGCGCAAGTCGGCGCCGATTCAGCGGGTACGGCCGCCAGCGAGGCGGCCAGCCAGTCCGCCGCCGCGGTGAGCGAGCACCAAACGACGTTCAACCACGACAACCTCCCTTCCGCTCTACCGGTGCCGATCAGCGAAGGGGGCACCGGTGCCAACGATGGCGCCGCAGCCCTCGCCGCCCTCGGTGGCGCTAGCCAGGCGAGCCTCGACGGCCACCTCGGCGACCGGGACAACCCCCATCAGGTCACCGCCGCGCAGGTGGGTGCCGATGCCGCGGGCACGGCCGTAGCAGAGGCTGCCAGTCAGTCCGCCGCTGCGGTGGGCGAGCACGAAACGGCGTTCAACCACGGCAACCTCCCCTCCGCCTTGCCGGTTCCCGTGGCCGAGGGCGGCACCGGCGCCACCGACGCCGCCACGGCCCGCGCCAACTTGGGCCTCACCGTCGATAGCATCAAGGCCGGCATGATCGCTCCTTCGGCATTTTTCGGAGATCCGGCGACGGTGCGGGTAGACTTCGTGACCCCGTATCCTCCGGGTACCGGCTATGTCGTGATGGCCACCGCCAAGACCGGCGACAAGCGGCGCACCTACACGACCAATGTCTTGGCCCAGGATGAGCTCGGCTTCACGCTCACCCTAGGTCAACGAGCTCAACCCCCCTTCAAGGGAGTTGCCTGGTTGGTACGTCCGGTCGGCGAGTGACTCTCAGTGGGCCCCTTGATGTGCCCCAAGTGGCGGCCCGTTCTGACCGCAGGACGGGCCGCTGGACATGCTGGTGAGCAGCTCGGGCGAGCCAGATCTTGCGCCGGGCCAGGCAAAAACTCACCCCTGGGCTTTTGCCTTCCGCCTCGCCCTGTGATGGAATCTCCGCTGTCCTTCATCAAACGGATGAGAGACCAACCGGGGCTGACCAAATTGGCGAATGAAACCTCCCAGGACAAGTCCCAAGGCGAGATTACTCTTCTGCTGGAGCGCTGGGTCGCTGGCGAGCAGCGGGCCATCGACAGTTTGCTACCAAGGGTTTACGACGAGCTCCGCGGCCTCGCCGGGCGGTATCTCAACCGAGAGCGTTCGGGACACACCCTGACCCCGACGGGCTTGGTGCATGAGGCCTATTTGCGCCTTGTCGGCTCCAACCTGGCAGGCGCGCGGGTGGAGAACCGGATACATTTCTTCGCTGTCGCGGCCCAGGCCATGCGCCGCATTCTGGTCGAGCACGCACGGCGTTACCAAACCGCCAGGCGTGCCTCCCCCAAGGATCGGGTGGCTCTCGAGGCGGATGCCTCATGGGACCGCATCGAGGCCCCGGCCACCGAGATCCTGGCCCTCGACCAAGCCCTCGACAAATTGCGCCGCGACCATCCGCGGCAGGCGGATGTCGTCGAAATGCGCTACTTCGGCGGCCTCAAGGAGGACGAGATCGCCCGCGTCCTCGGCGTCTCCCGCATCACCGTGGCTCGCGATTGGCGGGTGGCTCGCCTGCTGCTCTCACGCACCATGTCTTGCGAGCCGATCGTCTCGGCGACCGTCGACCCCGCTGCCCTGCCGCGATGACCGCCTCCGGTCACCGGCGCGACCGCAAGATGAGCGTCGAAGAATCCACCTCAGCCGGTACCACCAGCTCCGAGACCGAGCTACGGCTTTTGCTCGAAGCCACCTTGGACCTCGATGTCGCGGCTCGCCGTGCCTTCCTCCAAGCCCACGCCAGCGGGCCGGAGATCAGACAACAGGTGGAGGATCTGATCGAACGTGAGGCCCACTTCGGCGATTTCTTGTTGCGCCCCGCTTTGCCGCCCTTGGAAGGTGGTTTCGTCGAGGCCTTGCTGGACGAGCACGATGGGACCTTGCCATCCGAGCCCGCAGCGATCGGTCCCTATCGGTTGTTGCACAGCCTCGGGGAAGGCGGCATGGGCCGCGTCTTTCTGGCCGAACAGACGGAGCCCGTCGAACGGCAGGTGGCCCTCAAGCTGGTCCATGCCAGGCTAGGCCAGGAGGCTGCGGCCCGTTTCCGCCACGAAAGAGTCACTTTAGGGCGGCTCAGCCATCCCAATATTGCTCGCCTGTATGAAGCCGGCTCGACGCCCCAAGGCCGACCCTTCGTTGCCATGGAGCTGGTCGAGGGTCCACCGATCACCACCTTCTGTGACCGACTGCGGTTATCCATCGACGCCCGCCTGCGCCTCTTCATCAGTGTCTGCCGAGGCGCCCAGCACGCCCATCAGAAGCAAATCTTGCACCGCGACTTGAAGCCGTCCAACATCCTGGTCACCGAAGTAGACGGCGAGCCGGTGGCCAAGATCATCGATTTCGGCATCGCCAAGAGTCTCGAGCAAACCCCCTTCGGCGACCCTGCGATGAGCGAGGCTATGTTGACCGGTGACCGTCTGCTCGGCACACCCCAATACATGAGCCCCGAGGCCCTCGGGCGCTCTGCGACGGACGATCCGGATACCCGCAGTGATGTCTACTCCCTCGGCGTCGTGCTCTACGAGTTGTTGGTGGGCGTCCTGCCGTTCAGCACCCCGACCCACGATCTAACGCGTTTGATGCACGAGATCTTGAGTCTCGAGCCAAGTTGCCCGAGCCAACGCTTCGCGGCCCTCGAGGACCGACAGCAGGAGTCCCTGGCGGCGCTTCGCGGCCTGTCTCCCCCGCGCCTGCGGGCGACGTTGCGAGGAGATCTCGACTGCATCGTCGCCAAAGCGATGGCCAAGGACCGCGAGGCGCGCTACGACTCCGTGGCCACCCTCGCCGACGACCTCGAAAGCGTCCTCGCCCGAGAGCCCATTCTCGCCCAGGCGCCGAGTTGGTCGTACCGCATGGGCAAGTGGGCGCAACGGCAGCGACTGGCCGCCACCCTGGTGGGGCTGACGGCGGGTGGTTTGATCTTGGCCACCCTCTTCACTTCCATCGCCCTGATGCGCGCTCAGGAGGCTGAGCAACGCAGCCGCTACGAGGCTCAGATCTCCCGCCAATCCCTCGACTTTCTGGTCGATCTCTTCGAAGCCGCCAGCCCCGAACGGGCCCAAGGGGAGCCGGTCGACGCCGTCAAGCTGCTCGAGCTCGGCGTGCAGAAGATCGCTCACACGCAGCTCGAGCCCTTGCCGCGGGCACAAATTCTATTCTCCTTGGCCGAGGTCCACCTGCGCTTGGGCTTTTATCCCCAAGCCCTCGAGCTGGCCTCCGAAAGCCTGCAAATTCGACAGCAGGAGCTGGCGGCCGATGCATCTCAGGTGCTCCAAGGTATTGAGTTACTGGCCAACGTCGAGCGCCGGCTCGGCAATCTGGATCGTGCCGAGCCTCTGCTCGAGCGTCTCTTGCAGGCGGCGGAGGCCACGGGGGAGGCCCTGCCCTTGGCCGACGCGTTGAATGGTTTGGGGAACCTGCGTTGGCGTCAGCAGCGTCTGCAGGAGGCGGAAGACCTGCATCTCAAAGCCCTCGCGCTGCGGCGGCAGCACCTCGGCCCGGAGGCGCAGGAGGTGGCGGCCAGCCACAACAACTTGGGGGCGCTCTACTTCTCGAGCGGCCGCTATCGGGAAGCCGAGCCTCACCTGCGCCAGGCCGCGGCCATTTTCGAGGAGCGTCTCGGCCCCAAACACCCCCGCTTCGTCGACGCCCTCGGCAACCTGGGCATCGTCGAGCAACGGCTCGGGAATCTCCGAGCATCGACGGACATTCAAAGCAAAGTGCTGGCGATCCGCCGAGAGGTGCTCGGTGTGGAGCATCCCGACACCGCAGCGGCTCTGCACAACCTGGCGATGGCAACCGCCGACCTCGGCAAGCTGGGGCAGGCCGAAGAAGGCTATCGACAGTCCCTCGCCCTGCGACGCCGAATCCTCGGCGAGGAGCATGGGGAAACGATCAAGACACAGAGCAACCTCGGCCTCCTGCTCTGGCGTCAAGGGCATTTTGCGGAAGCCGAGAGCATGCTTCAAGATGCCCTCGATCGACGCCGACGGCTGCAGCCGAACGACCAGCTCAGCCTACTGCGCAGCCGTCGCAACCTCGCCTACGTGTGGCGGGATACCGGCCGCTTGCGCCAGGCGAGGGAAACCCTGATCTGGGTGCTCGAGGCCCAGCAAACCCTGCTCGGGGCCGAGCATCGCGAGATCGCCCAGACACTGCATCATCTCGGCGTCACAGCCAGGTTAGAAGGGAACTTCGACGAAGCTGAGCTGCATTTGCGACAATCCCTCGCCATGCGAGGCCGCCTGGCCGCCCCCGAGGATACCCTGCGGGCCGAGACTCTGTATCAACTCGGTGAGCTCGAGAACCAGCGGCATCGCCCAAGCGAAGCCTTGACGCTCCACCGGCAAGCCCTCGAGATCCGGCGCCGTCTCCTGCCCGCTGAGCATCCCGATCTCCTCGCCTCGCTGCAAGCCGTGGCCAACGCGGGCAGCTGAGCCACCCCCGAGGCGCTTGCGCCAGGAACCGGCGACACTTTACAAGACGTTTCCCCTGCGCTAATCTGTCCATTCAGACGTTCAGATGCAATCCGTACTGGCCACCCAGGAATCCCTGGAGGCTGCGCCTTGGCGTACCCATTCATCGCTCTCTGCCCATTTGGAGAAGAAGTTGAAGCTCAAAAACCTTGCCATGATGCCTCTCTGCCTGGTGCTCACCAGCAGCTTGGCGGCCCAGGACCGCCTGGCCACCAAACAACTGTCCGGTCCGATCGACGACATGCGCAGCGGCGTGATGGCGCGAGTCGATCCCATCGCCACCGCCATCCACTCCAAGAGCGCCATGATCCCGGTCGACCTGGCGCCGTCCAAGGACGGCACTTGGCGCTGGCAGGGCCGCCTCGCCGTCGACCAGTCGACGCTCAAAATGGTGCTCTTCGCCGGTCAAGAGAGCTGGGATCTGAGCCTCCTGCATCCCGACGGCAAACGTCTGACCCCCGCCCACAAGCTGGCCGCCGAGATACAGCGCTCCAGCCTGGAAATGGGCAACAATGTTTTCGAAGGGGACTACTACAAGCTGTCCCAGACCGAGCCCGGCGAGTGGACCGTCGCCGTCGAAGCCGAGGCTCCCCTCACCGGCAAGGGCTACCTGCTCTACTCCAGTGATAGCGACTACCGCCTGCTCTCCTACAAGACCACCTTCGAGCAGTTGGTGGGCCACGAGATCGGCTTCGTCAGCTACGGCTACCGCAAGGTCAACGAAGGGCCTCGGATCGAGGCCAACCTGGGCATGGTCACCGCCGCCCGGTTACGCCTTACCACACCCACCGGTGAGCAGCTGGTGCAACCGATGTTCGACGACGGATTACATGGTGACGGGGAGGCCGCCGACGGTATCTTCGGCGGTTCCTTCGTGGCCAGCCAGGAGGGTGAGTACCATGCACAGGTCATAGCTGACGGCACGACGCCGGAAGGCCACCCCTTCCAGCGCACCGCCGAGCATGTGGTGCCGGTCATCGCCCCCCGCCTCAGCCTGGCTCGCGAAGTGGCCTCAGCCCAGGTGATCGACGACCGCCGCCTGCAAGTCTCCCTGGCCATCGACAACCACGCCGAAGCGCCCGAAAAGTACCGTCTCTTCGCCGAGGTCTGGGGCGCCGATGCCAACGGCAAGATGCAACCGGTCAACTGGATCGGCGGCATGTCCTACGTCGACAATGGCCAGCTCAGCCTCGGCCTCGACCTGCGCTGGCTCGGCCTTTCCGAGGCCAGCCACGACTTCGAGCTGCGCAACCTGCGGATTGAAGATCCCGACACCTTCATCACCGTCGCCAAGGCGGCTTCCATGCCCTTGCAAACGCCGAGCCTGCCGGCCATGGCCCGCGCCGTACCCAAATCGATGGACGCCGAGATGTTCGTCGGTCCACGGCCGGCCCGCGCCTCGGCCGACAAGGCCGGGGGCCGATTGCTGCTGGTACACGGCTACTGCTCCGGCAACGTCTGGGGCCCGGTCAGTGGACAATTCAGCAACGATTCCGTCTTTTTGGATACCAACAAGAACCGCTCCCACGATGCCTTCGCCAACCTGATCGGCAGCTTCGGTAGCTCCTATTCTTCCTATGGCATCGTGGCCCACAGCCAAGGGGGCGCCGCCGCCCTGCACCTCTACACCTATTATTGGAGTGGTCTCGACTACGCCACCGGCGGCCGGCTGATCCAGTCCGTGGGCACCCCCTACCAGGGCACCTCCCTGGCCGGTAACGCGGCGGTCCTCGGGCAGATCTTCGGCGTCGGCTGCGGCACCAATACCGACCTCACCTACAGCGGGGCGTCCAGTTGGCTGTCCGGCGTGCCCTCTTGGGCCCGCAATGCCGTCAATTACTACACCACATCCTTCAAGGACAACTGGTGGAGCTATGACTACTGCCACTTGGTGACCGACCTGCTGCTCAACGATCCCGACGACGGCACCACCGAAAAAGCCAAGGGGCAGCTGTCGAGCGGCGTCAACCGGGGCCACCGGACCGGTTGGTGTCACACCAGCGGCATGGCGGATCCGCCACAGACGACGGATAGCAGCCGCAACTCGTCGATGAACAGTAACGCCGCCAACTAAGTCGACGTTGATAAGTGCCCGTTGACAAGTGCCAGGCACCCTCCGCAGGTGCCTGGCACCCCTCAGCGACCTATATCAGCGTGACAGGCGCTCCGCCGCAGGACCCTTCAGCCTTTGATCCACCTCGGCCAGACTGGCCAGCGCATGGGCGCGCCGCGGGCTGCGCTCTAGGGCCGCTTCGAGCTGCTGTCGTGCCGCTTCGGGCCGATCAAGCTGCAGCAAGACCTCGCCATACAGCTCGTAGGACGGCTTGATCGGATGGGCCGGTCCAGAGCCGAAGGGTAGGGTTTCCTCGAGTTGGGTGGCGATCTCGAGGTGGGCGACTGCGGCGTCGGTGTCGCCCTCAGCCAGGGCGACGAGGGCCGTCAGCTCGGCCTGAAGGATGCGGGCGATCGTCGTATCCACCTTGGCGTAACTGGCGCTGGCGCAGTGGGTCTCACTTTCCACCGTGGTCCCCGTCGCGAGGCTCCGATCGAGGTCGGCCAATATGGCGGAGGCCGCCGCTAAGTCGCCGTCTTGGAGCGCCAGGCGGCCTTGGGCAAAAAGGAACGTCGCCAGTGTATTGGTCGCCAGGTGAGACCGATCGATCTCCGGTGGCGGGATGTCGGAGGCACCGGTCTCGACGACGTAGGTTGCCCACATGTTGGCGGCGGCGGAATGGGTATCCTTCTCCGAAAAGTCGGCGGCGTCGGCAAGGAAGATATCCAGCTTGCTCTTAGCTTCGTCAAAACGACCTTGCTGCAGCAGAGCGTAATGGAGCCAGCTGAGGCTGTGGTAGTCGTGTTGATATCTGGGCCTTTCGAGGCGGTCCCGGCGCTGCTGGCTGGCAACAAAGGAGGCGATGTTCGAGGCCACGACCTCCTCCCACATGCCCATCGCCAGGAAAATGTGCGAGGGCATGTGCAGCGCGTGCACCGCGGCGGGGGCGATGCCGGCATAGACCTTGGCGGCCCGGAGACCCAAGGGGGCGTGCACCGGGTCGTCGTAGGAGTGAATCAGATAGTGGGCGGCGCCGGGGTGCTGTGGATTCTTCGCAAAAACCTCTTCCGCCACCGCCGCAGCGCGCATGTAGATCGCCGTGTCGCGGTCGTCGTGAGATGTGCCGAGCAACGCCAGGGCATAGAAACTCGCCGCGTCGAGGTCGTCCGGGAAGGCCTCCATGACACCGCGCATCGCCTCGGCGTAGGCGAGGTCCCGTTGGAGCTTTTCGCCCTCCCCATAGAGAATCTCCACCGCCCCCAGGTAAGCCTTCTCCCGCGGCGTCGCAGCCCGGCCGAGACGGCTTTGCGGCGTCGGACCGAGATCCTGCAAAACTTCACGGGCGGCGGAAAGGTCCTCTTGCAGCCACAGCGGATGATTGTGGGTCATGGCTTCGCCCCAATGGGCCATGGCGAAGCCCGGGTCGAGCTCCCTTGCCCTACGGAAGGAGGTGCGGGCGTCCTCGTACTCAAAGCTGTGCAGCAGCAGCAGACCTTCTAGAAAGGGGGTCTGGGCTTCCGCGTTGCCCGAGTTGGGAAAACTCGTCTGGCCTAGTTGAGCCCTCGTCGGAGGCGCCAAGGCTAGGCTGAGCAACGCCCAAAGGACCAAGAGAAAAATCGGGTTGCATCGACTGCGAGCTGAAAGCATATCGGGGTCTCCTTGAGCCCATTGTATCCAAGAATGCTGGCTGGAGAACCGGTGGGATGTCCATAAGTGCCTGGACTATCTTGGCGAACAATCGCTTCCCGCCCGCCGAGAATCTGTGGCTGGCTCCGGGAAGGCCGCCGGTCCGCCAAAGATGGCCCGGGCGAAGCATGGCTCGGGCGTAGGCTCAGTCGAGTTCTTCGTCCTCTTCCTCTTCCTCGGCCTCCGACTCGGAATCCGTCCCATAGTTTTCCATCTCTTCCTCACCGCTGAAGGTCTTGATCTTGGAATGAAAAGTCCTTCGCGAGCTGGGAATTGCCAAATTTCCTTCCGAGGAGTAGGTCTTCGCGTTGATATATCCCTCCTTCAACAGGAGCTTCAATAGGGCGATGTGACAATCCGTCGTCGTGGCCCAGAAATGCCCAGCGTTGTCATTGAAGTGAAGGTTTTTATTGAAATATTTCTTCACAAGATTCAACGATCTGAGGCATCCTGCACAGGGCCGAAAGGTGCCTGAGATATTGATCTCCAAGTCGGTAACCCCGCTACGGACAAGGGCGTAGAGGATCTTCTGCTCGGCGTGCCAGTTCTCGCCATCGGCTTTCAAGAGGCCGATGGTTTGGGTGCTGGATTGTCCTCGGATAAAATGTTCGAGATCTTTCTTTCTATCGTCGAGGGCGTCAAATTCGACGCAGGCTTGGTGACTGACCTGGCCAAAAGCGTCTTGCAACGTGTCGAGGTCGTCTACCAAGCGAATGCCTGTCAGCACATATTCTACCTTGGTGCCGTGCCTGCCAAAACGCCTAGACGCTGCAGCCTTCGACTTCGCCAGGCTTCTTCTGTTTTCTGAAATCACACCCATCAGAACATCCGACACCGTCCTTTTCTTGGCATCCTTGATGAGTTGGGTGGCGAATTGTTCGACCGTCTCGTCGTCGTTGGCGCTGATCAAAAACCGGCGACCGTCGATGATCGCCACTTGGACCTCCACCTCGTTCATGCCTTTTCTTGCATTGAGATTCCACTTCAAGGCTGAGGCCAAGTGGCCAGCGAACTGCCTCAAACGCTCGTCGGTGACATAGATCCGCGGTGCTCGAATCTTGACCTCTTGGGTTGTCTTGCCCAACCAACTAACACCGGGAGCCCGGTCATAGTGTTTGGCGAACGATCGATGGATGGCTGCCTTCGACACACGTTTATGCTTGACCCGGCCCATAGGCTGTCGACCTCCGTGTTCTTGCCGCGGTTCTCTGGCCACCATGGCGGGTCGCGACGCGGCAAGGTCGCTGACCTACAGCACAAGTCTGTCGCTGTTGCGGCGAATGTCTCAGTTGGAGAGCGTCTCCCCTCCGGCCAAGAATCTTTGGCTGGCACTGGGAAAGGCGCCGATTCGCCAGACGATGCCTCGGGCTACGGCAATGCCGGGCCTTCGAGGTGCAGCTCCGTGCCCGCTTCCACGTCGACGGCATAGACCCGGCTGCCGTCCGGCCAGCGAATCCGTACCCAGTCGGCCCGCTCGGCTCCCCCCAGGGCGATGACCAGGGGTATCGCATGGTACATGTGCTGTTGGTGGTGCGCCCCCACCCTGGCTTCCACCACCGTTCCGACCAGGCTCCGGGACGCCGTCAAGTGGACGCGGATGGCCTTGCCTTGGGGCGATACATTGCGCAAGCGGACCAACCGCCCGCCTTCGCCGATGGCGGCCACATCGAGTCGACCGTCGGCGTCGAAATCGGTGGTGACGGCGGCGTGGAGCAGGCGGGGCCAACCGTCGAGGGCGCGGCCCTTGCCCAGGCGCCCCAAGCCGCGGTTGGGGAAGACTAGACCGCCGGCCACCAAGTCGACGACCCCGCGGCCCGCCAAGTCGGCGAAGATCACCGGCCCCCTGGCACCCGGGGGCGTCGTGGCGCGGCGGAAACCGGCCACCAGGTCGTTGAGAAATAGCACCGCCATGGACGGATTGCCCGCCGCCAGATCAAAGTAGCCGTCATTGTTCATGTCGGCCACCTGCACCGAACCCAAAGCCAAGGGCACGTTGAGCAAGGCTCTGGGTTCGAAGGTGCCAGCCCCCAAGTCGCGGTAGAGGACGCCGCGGCGCTCGCGGTAGGTCACCACCAGATCGGTCCCCTGGCCGTCGAAGGGTCGACCCAACACCGCCGCCGACTGCCCCCAGCCTTGCACAAATGGGAAACCGGGGGTGCGGTCGACCAAGCTGCCGTCTCCGCGGTTGTGCAACAGGGCGGAATCCTTGCCCAAGAGCATCAGGTCGAGGTGGCCATCGTGATCGTCGTCAAGCCACAAACATCGATCGTAGTCTCCGGCCGGCAAGGCTTGGTCCAGTTTCTCGAAATCGCCTCCCGTATTGCGCCACAGGCCGCTGGACTCGCCTCCGATCAGGCAGAGATCCAGCCGACCGTCACCGTCGAAATCGCCGGGCGCCAGATCCCGGATGCCGATCAGGCCATCCACCGCCGTGGCCCGGGGCGTCGCACCGTCGGCAAAGAGGGCGACGCTATAGGCCGTCACCGCCCACAGATCACTGCCAGCGTCGCCGTCGACGTCCATCAAACGCAACAAAGCGGTGGCCGTGTGCAGGTCACGGGCCAGGGTTTGCGGCTCGAAGGCCAGGCGATCCATGGCGGCGGCATCGACGATGGCGTACCGGGCGTCGATCTCTTCGTAAAAACTCGCCAGCCCATGCTCCAAGGGGGCACCATCCACCTGCGCCCCATGCCCCTGTTCTTCGAGGCTGCGGAAGATATCCATCTCCGAGGCTGCCGCTTCGGCACGCTCCGCCGCCTGGTGCAATCCCGCCAGATGAAAATGCGGCGCCGCCCACAACGGATCCAGCAGGGTGGCCGCCTCCAGGTGGTCCCTGGCCATATCGAGCTCGCCCCTGGCCTGACGCAGTAAGCCGAGCCGCAGATGCGCCGCCGGCTCGTCTCGACGACGGGACAGCAGGCTGGAGAACTGGTCGATGGCCTCCGCCAATCGCCCTTGCTGCTCCAGGGCCAGGCCGAGGCGGAACCAAGGATGGGGCAACGACGGATCGGCTCGTTGAGCGGCCTGGAGCTGCTCGATACCCTCGTCCGCCCGATCGGCGGCCAACAAGGCGAGGCCCAGGTTGTAGTGCTCGATGGCGGATCCTGGGTCTAAGGCGAGGGCCGCCCGCAGCTCCTCTACCGCCTGCTCGATATGCCCCGGCGTCTCGAAATGGGCCTGGCCCAGATTGCGATGACGCCATAGACGCTGCCCGCGGTCTTCGTCGGCCACTAGATCAAGCGTCGATGGGGACGCCAAAACAAGGAGGGTCAGGCCGAGCCAAAAAATCGGCCGCCTGAAAATCGAGACACTGCGCTGCAACGGAGTCCTCCTGCGGCGAGCGGCGATGCGATGACGGCAAACGGCGACGGCGTTGCCATCATCGGACACATTTTACCATCTAGGAGGTCAACGCCCCGCGCTTGCCCGCGGGGTTGGGGGATCGCGGGCTTTAGGGATTGCGGGGTTGGGGTAGCCCCGAGCGCCGTATTTCCGGAAGGGTGTACTAAACCAAGCTATTCCTTGGCTTCCTCCGGCGGGAGCAACCCCTGCAACCTGATTCCACCGCTATGACTTTCGAGGCGGATTTTCGATCCACCGTCACCGATCACCACCCGCCCCTTCTTGAGTGGCAGGCTGACCGCGTCATCCAGCTCGACGGAATAGTCGGTGGTCAAGGGACCCCGGGTCGAGATCTCGACTTGGGCGCTCGCCCCGTGCCGAAAGATGCACCGGATGTCGCTTTTCAGCGTCGACAAGGCAACTCGATGGGGAGCACCGGTGCTGCTGAATTGGGCATGCACAGACCCTTGCTCGGAATGTGCCTCGAGATCACCGCTGCCGTCGTAAGTGATGTCACCGCGGTCGCTCTCGAGCTTGGCCCGCGCTTCGATCTTCTTGGCCTCGATGAGCCCACGGCCGGTGACGATCTCGAGCTCGAGGCCCTTGGGAACCAGCAGGCCAACGTCGATACGACGTTTGGACCATGCCTCGTTCTCAGCAATCTCGAGAGCGAGGAAATCGACCTCCAACCTGTGGTGGGTGCCTTCGCCACCGGCTTGTCCGTCCACGAAACGAATCTTCGGAAGGCGCGGATCGTCGGCGCGGTACTGAGCGATCGCAGTCACCTGAACCTGGTCCGTGTCCGCCGTCTTGATCCGCACATCACCTAGAACGTGCTGCAAAGAGAGCACGTCACCGTCCGCGACGGTCAGTGCCTCCTTCATCGTATTGAGCAACCATTCCGCTTCCTCGGGGGCTGGCTCCCCCTGTGCAACGGCAGGAAGCGTCGACAGCAGTGCCATCGCCAGCACCACCGACGCCCCTTGCCAGGGCCACTTCACCATGTGTTTTCTCCTAGATCTATCAGGTCCAATAGGGCGTTGAAAACGAGGCCCTTAAGGAGACGCATTGCTCCAAGAGGTGACATCGCCGCCTTCGAAACCATCGGCGAAAAGATCTAGGCCCAGGCGGAAGGCTCCGACCCACACACTGCGTTGGTTGGTGGCGCTCATCACCTGATTGACGTACCAAAACACCGACTCGTCGGCCGGATCCACATCCATCGAGGTGTAGTCGCCCCACCGTTGATTTGCCGTCAAGATGGCGGAACCCTCAACCAGCGTCGTCTCCTCCATGGTCATTTGATTGAGTGGATCGCTGCCGGAGCGGGCGGTGACCCGGATGGAGGGAAATTCGGTGGCTGAGCTGGCGCTATAACCGAGGGCCATGTCGCCATCCCCATTGATCGCCATGGCGCCCATGAAACGATAGGTGGTGTCAGGGCTGTAGGTGGAATCTTGGCGCAAGGTCCAACTGACCCCTTCGACGGCGTTGTCCCTGAACAGCTCCCACCAACGGATGCCACCGATTCCGCCGCCGGCATCGACGACCTGATTGAGAACCATCGATTCGGTGGCCTCCGTGGCCCGGTAGTGCAGTTGGCGTAATGCACGATTGAACAGGGCATCGATACGATTGCTGGTGCCCGGCTGTGGCACGCAATCGCGAATGCTCGGAGCACAGGGCAAGAGGGCGAAGGCATTCGGGATCAAGGTCTGAGCCAAAGTGAAAGTCGAGTTGGCTGGGGTATCCCAGTCGACGGCAAACTCAAAGAGCTCGAGCCGGGTCGTCGGATCGCTGTTGTCCTGGGTCGAATGCACGGTGCGCACAAACGGATTTGGCGGGGCGAGTCCCGGTGGCGCTACGGTGCCGTCGAAATCGGCGGGGAGAATGCGCGTCACACGGGGCGCCGTGCCATTGAGCGCAGGAATCGCAAAACGCTGAAAGGTCGCCGGATCACCGGCCAGCATGGCCGTGCGCTCAAAGGCGTAGACACCAAGATTCGGAGACTCGAAGCTCGACACGTAGTAGGCATCGGGCCACACTCCATACTGCGGATAGTCGGGAAACGACGGGGCCGAGAAAGAATAGGAATACCAACCGTCGGTCACCGGGTTCGGCCCCTGGGACACATACATGCAGAAGGTATTGCCGGTGATGTCGAACTCCTGCATCAACCAACGGTCCGCCATGGTGTCGTAGACGACGATCGGATCGCCGTCACCGTCGGTGCATGGCGAGCCTCCGGCACCGCCCCAGAGGTTATTGAGCGTCGTCGGTGGCACCAAATTGTTGCCCGCCTTGTCCCAAATGGCGAAACGCGATGCATTGACCATGCTGATGTAGTGATTGAGACCCACGGCGCCCACGGTATCCGGCGGATTCGAGTTGCCGGGCGGATGGGCCTCGAAGGTGAAGAGCACCTCGGCGGGGGTGGTCGTTCCACCCAACTGTAGAGCGCTGTCGACCCAGCCTTCGATACGTTCCGTCGGGCCGTCGGAGGCGAAACCTTCGGGCACCACTTGAACGGGGTCACCGGGCTGCCAAATCGGCGCCGGAGTCAAGGAGCGCAAGTCGAGATTGAGCTCCCAGGGGTACACCGGATCGCTCACAAAAACGCCGTTTGCCAAGGTCTGACCGCCGTTCTGAGCCATCGCCGGCAGCACAAGGGCCGAGCCCAGCAAGAGAATTGACAAGAAAATACGTTTCATTCGTGACCTCCAGATCCGTTGATGGGTACTTCTTTGATGGGCTCAGCATCATACAACGGCTTGGGCGCTTCAGCGGCGCAATTTGTGGCGATCATCCCTGCGGTGTCGCCTCGCCATGGAAAAGCACTCCGCGACGGGGCAAAATCCAAGCGCCAGGGGCGTCGCAGCGCGGCTCGGGAAGCGCCGCCCAGGCCACAACGCCGCCCAGGGGGACCCACCCTGCGAGCTGCTCGCGCCGTCTTCGGGGTAATCTTTCTGCACTGATGTAAGCTCACGGGACCACGACAAGCCCCCCAGCTCCCTCCGCCCAGGAGAGAGCACGGTCGGCGGAAGGATTCAAAACATATGTCAACCGTCCACCAGGCCCTCGCAGAGGCCCGACGGCACCTCTTGGACTTAAGCGCCCGCAACCGCCTACTGAGCTTGCCTCGCAGCCTACGCGCCAAGCAGATCGTGGTAGAGGACGAGATCAGCAGCGAGATCCTGCGCTTGCTGGTCAGCCGCCGGAAGCGGCTGAGCTTTCTGCCCGGCGTGGAGACGCCCGGCGTGGAGACGTCCGGCGTGGAGACGCCCGGCGTGGACACGCCCAAAACCAAAGCACATCGCTCTCTCACCGAACCGCCTGCAAACGAGCCAGAATCGCTGGCCACGCAGCGGATCGCCACCGGCTCTCACCCGCAGCTACACAGCCGGCCGGTGACCCAAGCACCGGCCACGCCTCCAAACAGGGCCTCGACGCCGGCCGCCGAGCCGCTGGAGGCCCGTAACACCGGCGCTCCGCTGCCGACCCTGGATTCGCCACCGGTCTTCGAAGGGCCGCCGAGCTTCGAAGCGCCGCCGAGCTTCGAAGCGCCGCCGGTCTTGGAGATGCCCACCGGCTTCGATCTCCCCCCCGCCCCCGGGGCTTCGCCCAAGACGGATGGGCCCTCAACAGGCACCCTCGGCAACGACCACGGCACGGCGTCGAGCGCATTCCCTGACCTGCCTGAACCGACACTGCTTGAACCGGCACTGTCGACCTTCGAGGCGACTCAGGATTGGGAACCACCTCAGGCCTCGGCTTCGGGCCTTCCGACACCATCGGGCACTGACGCTTTTGCCATCGAAGGTGGTGATCCCTGGAGCGAGCTCCGCGATCTCGACAGTCCGGCGGCTTTCGGCCAGGCCGCTGCCCCAGGCCAAGAGCAGGGGCCCCCTGCCGGCGAGGCGGGCTCCGGGGCCCATTCGCAAGAAGCCCCGCCCCAAGGGACGGAGGCGACGGCGAATCCTTGGCAGACGATCGAGCCCCCTGAAGACCTCTTTCCACACAGCTTCGTCGACTCGACCGGCTCGGATTTCACCCCTCTGCCGACAGCCCTGGACCTGAGCAGCGGCGCGTCCCAAGACACAGCGTCCCAAGACATAGCGTCCCAAGCTACAAACGCTCCCCCACCGGCGCCACCCCCGGTGCAAGAGCCGCCCCCGGCTCCACCCCACGGGGATCCCCTGGACCGTTTCCGCTCCTTTCTCGATGAGGTGGACACCGCCGACGCTGCCGGGGCGGCTGCCGACGATCTCAGCCCCTATGCCGCTTCGTCGTTTGCTCCCCAGGCGACGGCGACGGAGGCGCCGCCACGCAGCGGCACCACGGCAAGCCCTGAAGCGGCCCTGCAGGGTGTCCTGGAGCTGCGAGGCGACCCCAAGTCCTCGGCGACGCAGCAGACCAGCACTGGCCAGCCCTTCGGCGACTATACGTTGCTCGAGCGTATCGCCGTCGGCGGCATGGCCGAGGTTTGGCGGGCTCGCCGAAGCGGTGTCGAGGGCTTCCAGAAGAACGTCGCCATCAAGAAGATCTTGTCCCATCTGACGGACAGCCCCGACTTCGTCAACATGTTCATCGACGAAGCCAAGCTGGCGGCGCAGCTGACCCACAACAACATCATTCAGATCTACGACCTCGGCAAAGTCGGCGAAGATTTTTTCATCGCCATGGAGCTGGTCGACGGCAAAGACCTTCGCACGATTCTCAAGAAGAGCCATCAGAAGGGCATTCCGTTGCCCATGCACTTGGCGTTGATGATCGTCGCGGCCCTCGCCAGGGCCCTCGACTACGCCCATCGCAAGAAGGGCTTCGACGACCGGGCCTTGGGCTTGGTCCATCGGGACGTGTCGCCCCAGAATGTGTTGATCGGCCATGAGGGGGAGATCAAGCTGTGCGACTTCGGCATCGTCAAGGCCGTCGCCAAAGCCAGCACGACCCAGATGGGCGCCCTCAAGGGCAAGCTGCAATACATGTCCCCCGAGCAAGCCTGGGGCAAGTCCGTCGACGCCCGTTCCGACATCTTCTCGCTGGGCTCGGTACTTTTCGAGCTCCTCACCGGTGAGAAGCTGTTCATCGGCGACAGCGAAATTGGAGTGCTCGACGCCGTCCGAGAGTGCCGCGTCCGTTCGCTGCAGGAGATGCTTCCCGATCTCCCCCCGGCCATCGATCGCATTGTCCGCAAGGCCTTGGAGAAGGATCCGGCGGACCGCTACCAAACGGCGGGAGATATGGAGCAGGACATTCAAGATGTCCTTCGCCAGATGCATGCCAGCGATGACGCCAAAGAGCTGGCGGCCTATATGGCGGCTCTTTTTGGACCCCATCTCGAAGCGCCGACCTTCGAGCCGATGAGCGATGCTTCCGCCGTCTATGTACCTCCTCCGGTGGCACCGCCTGCGGCGGTGGAAAAATCGGCCGATGGGCTCGGCATCGACCCCTCGTCCACACCGCCGGTGGTCGGCGTTGATGGGGCGCCCGCGGCGGGCACCGATCCCGGCGGCGGCAGTCTCAAGAAACCGCTGCTGGTGGCGGCCGTTATTCTCTTGCTCGCTTCTTTGGTGGTCGCTGGCTACTTCGCGACCCGATCCCCCGCCGAGTCGGCTGCGACGTCCGCGGCTCCGGTAGCGGCTCCGGTTGCTGGCCCGTCGGCAGTTAGCGGCCCGTCGGCAGTCAGCGCGCCGGCGGCCGGGGCAGCCACCGGGGTCAGCGGCACGGCTGAAGGAATGGACTCTTCAACAGGACCAGCAGCGGACGACGGGACGGCGGCCGCTGCTCCCAACGACACTCTAGATCCTGACGAGCTCGACATCGAAGCCTTGGTCAAGCAAGGCCTCGATGCCCAACAGTCGGAGATGAAAGAGCGCTTGGAGAGTGAATACGAAGCCAAGAAAAAAGCCCTTGAAGACAAGCTCGCCGAGTCCAAAAGGCAAGCCGAAGATGCGGACCCACCGCCCGATGACAATTGAGCTCTCGGGATTGCCAACCCTGATCGACCATTCCAGCCCGGGCATGCTTGTCAGCCCGACAGAAGCCGAGTATCCTCACCGAGCACAAACGGTCGAATCCTTTCGGGCGGATCGTCCACGACCCACGGGTCGCACGGGTTCTATAACCCAAGTTGAGGTATTTGGAGGAGCAACATGAGCCTTACTGACGCACAACGGACACACTACGAAGAAATTCTCAAAATGGAGCGGCAGACGATCCAGCATCTCGACCGCGCCATCGAAGAGGAGCTTGCCAAGGTCAAAGACACCCTGGCCGAGCTGCAGAACTCGAAGAAGGCGGCCCGTCAGATGTATGACGCCGCTTGCATGCGGCTCGGGATCGCCAACGATCTCGAAGAGGAAGAAGAAGACGACGACTCCTGACCGTCCGATAGCTGCCGGTTTTTCGACTCGTCGCCGTTCATTCGCTCAACCGCTGGAGGCTGCCCGTGCCTTGGTTCAAGAAGACAAAAAAACCTAAGCCCGTCCGAAGTGAGCGCCCTCGGAGCAAGGTGCCGGAGGGCCTGTGGGTCAAATGTGAGGGCTGTAAGGAGGTCATCTACTCCAAGGAGCTCGAGCGCAGCGCCAAGATTTGTCCTAAATGCGGCTACCACTTCCGCATTGACGCCATGGAGAGGATCAGCTCGCTCCTCGACGAAGGCTATGAAGAGCTCTACGACGACATCCGGCCGGCCGACCCCCTCGCCTTCAAGGACACCAAGGCTTACCGTGATCGGCTCAAGGCTTATCAACGTAAGCTCGACCTCTACGATGGTCTATTTGTGCTCAAAGGGAGCGTCGAGAAGTCCCCCGTCATTCTGGCCGTGATGAACTACCAGTTCATGGGTGGATCTATGGGTTCGGTGGTGGGCGAGAAGATTACCCTGGCGGCGGAGGCAGCCCTTGAGCAACAACGCCCCTTGATTATCGTATCCGCCTCCGGTGGAGCTCGTATGCAGGAAGGAATCCTCTCCCTGATGCAGATGGGCAAGATTTCAGCCGCCCTGGCCAAGCTACGACGAGCCCATTTGCCCTACATCTCGATCCTGACCGACCCCACCACCGGCGGAGTCACCGCCTCGTTCGCCATGCTCGGCGACCTCAATATCGCCGAGCCGGGAGCGCTCATCGGTTTCGCTGGACCGAGGGTGATCGAGCAGACCATCCGCCAGAGCCTTCCTGAGGGTTTCCAGCGCAGTGAGTTCTTGCTCGCCAAGGGATTCCTGGACATGGTCGTACCACGCACTGAGATGAAGAGCACCGTGGCTCGCTGCCTACGCCACCTGGCCGCCTGACACTCGCTCTCCATTGGCCTCGTTTTCATCGACGTGCACGCTTCGACGATTCTCGAGCACCGGCGACGCGCTCTGGCCGATCGAGGTATCCGGCCGGGCCTGCAAACCATGCGCCGAACCTTGGACGCATTGGATCTACCCTACCGTGACTTGCCCACCGTCCTGATCGGCGGTACCAACGGCAAAGGGTCGACGGCCAATCTTCTGGCCTCGATGGCCAGCGCGGCTGGATACCGCGTCGGTCTCTTCACTTCCCCCCATCTGCAGCGCTACGAAGAGCAGGTCCGGATCGCCGACGAGATCATCGACGCGGAGCAACTGCTCGAGCTGTGGTGCCGGGTCCAGGACGCGGCAGAGCGTATATGCCCCGGAGAGATCACCGACTTCGAGGTGCTCACCGCGGCGGCCATCGTCCACTTCTGGCAACAGAAGGTCGATCTAGCCATCTGTGAGGTTGGCATGGGGGGCCGCGACGACAGCACCAACGTGCTCGAGCCCCAACTCTCCATCGTCACCTCGCTGGGATGGGATCACGCCACCTTTTTGGGGGATACGCCGGCCGAGATCGCGGTCCATAAGGCGGGGATCTTTCGTCCCGGCCGACCGGCCCTCATCGCCCGCACCGAGCCGATTGAAAACGAGCAACTCCTACTCGCGGAGGCCCAACGCCTGGGAGCCAACGCCGGACGGGTGCGGCAGGAGGTGGGGCACCTCGAGACACAACCCATGGGGGACGGCTGGCAACAGGTGCATCTGCGCACCCCGACGGATGCCTACAGCATGTCGCTGGCCCTGGCCGGATCCCACCAACTCGACAACTTGGCAACCGCCGTCCGGGCCGCCGAGGAGCTGAGACGCCTGGGTTGGCGGCGCCTGGACAGGTCAGCGATTCAGCAGGGGGTCGCCGCATGCCGCTGGCCGGGACGCCTGGAAACCCTGCGGGTCGGTGAGCGCACGGTTCTCCTCGACGCGGCCCACAACGAACAAGGGGCAAGCGCCCTGGCCAACCACTTGCTGAGCCTCGATCTACCTTTCGATCTTTTTTTTGGGGCCCTGGCCGACAAAAACATCGATGCCATGCTGAAGATCCTGAGTGCGAAGGAGCTTCAGCCCGCCAGCCGCAACTCGCCGGAACGCAAGGGACGCCTATGGCTAGTCCGTCCTTCCAGCCCCCGGGCTTGGAATCCCGAGGCCTATGAGGTACCCGTCTCGATCCGGCATCGGTGGCATATCGAGATCCCCCAAGATCCCGCCGCAGGGCTCGAACGGGCCATGGAGCAAACCGCGGCCTTGTTGGTGGTCAGCGGCTCTTTACGGCTCGTTGGCGATGTGCGGTCGCTTCTCTTCGATCGCTTTGATCCCCTATCTTTAGTAGCGAGGTTGCAATGAACGGCCAACCCACGTTGTCCCCCACCGCCCAATTACGTGCCGAAGCGGTGCGCCGTCTCGGTTTCGAGATCGAGAATCTGGACCCTGAAAGCGGCTATCTCTGGGAGGTTCGCAAGGGCGACCAAAAGCGCATTCTGATGGGCGCCTTTTCACCCCACAACTCCGCCATCGCGGCGCGCCTGGCGGAGGACAAATTCCACACCGCGACCCTCGTCCGGCGCCTCGGCTACCGTGTACCGGAGGTCGCCCGTTGCCTGCGCCCTGGGCGCTTCGAGCAAGAGGACTTCCAGCAGCACCTCGGCATCGAGCCGGCCCACTCCTTTGCCGCCGAGCACGGCTTTCCGCTGGTCGTCAAACCCAATCGAGGGGCCCGCGGCCGTCACGTGCAAGTGGTCGACGACTCCGAAGCCATGGTGGCCGCCATCGAGCGGGTGTGGACCTACGACTATTTGGCGTTAGTGCAAGAAGTCGCCCACGGCATCGATGTGCGGCTCGATTACCTGGGGGACGATTTCCTCTTCGGTTATTTGCGTCGCCCGGTGAGCCTTCGAGGAGACGGTACCTCGTCCCTTCGCCAACTGCTGACGGCGGCCGACCGGCGATTCACCGGCGAGGCCTTCTGGCAGCAATTGGAGGAGGACCCCATTTGGGTGGAGGGTTGCCGGCGCCAAGATGTGCACCTCGACAGTATTGTCAGCCAAGACCAAGCGCTGCAATTCGACACCGTCATCTTGAATCTCAATCGGCTCTGTCTCGCCGAGATCGTCCGATCCTGCCCGGAGGATTGGCTGCAAGCGGGTCTGGAGATCGGCCACGCCCTGGGACTTCGACATTTCGGAATCGACTTCAAGGCTCCGAGCTTTGAGGGTGGGCCCGGCGAGGCGACGGTGCTCGAGGTCAACGCTTCACCGAGCCTGGTACAGATGTCCCGTCGCGGCTTTTACGAGGAAGCGCTGGCGGCGGAAACACGCATCGTCGAAGGACTCTTCGACGTCCCCTGAGGGCCAAGGCTTGGGCTCAGTAATAGCTCCAGGCCCCTCCGTAGGATTCCGGCAAGAGAATCTGCCGCGCTTCGGCCGCCAGAAACAGACCTCCCGCCACGACCACGACCCAGCCTCGACGCCGGGCCAGGTCAAGGGCTTTTTCTAAGGCTCGTTCCAGCGGTACGACCACCTCGCGGGGGTAGTTGTGCCGGTTTGGCGGCAGCCAGTCGACGATCCTCTGGGGATCACCACCCCGCTGCTCAGCGCGGCTGATGATCACGCCTTGGGGGGCCGCCAGCGGCGGCGCCGATGGTGGCGGCATCAAGAGCGGGGACAGCACGTCGGCGGGTGATTTATCCTCCGAGACACCACACACCAGCATCCAAGGGCGATGCGCCAGGATCTTGGGCAAGAGCTGACGCAACCCCAGCAGGGCGGCTGGGGTATGGGCCGTGTCGATGAGCACCGCCGGGTCGTCGCCCAGCCATTCGGCACGCCCCGGCAGGCGAAGCCGCCGCAGGGCCCGGCTGACCGAGCTGCGGAACGGCTCGTCTTCCGCCGAGGCCGGTCGGTGGCGGCGTAACCAGCCACGGGCCAGACGAATGGCCAGACCACAATTGGTGGCCTGATGCTCGCCCAACAGGCCGCTCCGTAGGTTGGGAAAATGAGTGCCGTCGACGCGCAGCTCCAGCTCCATTTCCGTAGCGCCGATCGCCAAGGTCCCAACTTCGACGCCGGGCACCAAAGGAACCACCTCGACCCCCGCCCGACGGCCGTGGGCCAGCAAATCTAGAATCTCGGAAAGCGGCAGGTCGCCGAGCATCAGGGTACCGCCAGCCGCGGCAAGCTCCGCCTTGTTGCGCCCGATCTCCAACAAGCTGTCACCCAGGAGACTCCGGTGCTCCAGGTCGAGGGAGACCAAGCCACACAGCCGGCCCGGCAAGAGGCGTGTTGCATCATGGCGCCCCCCAATGCCGGCCTCGGCGACGACCGTCTCCACCTCGGCGGCGGCAAAGGCCTCCACCGCCAAGGCGGTGATGGCCTCGAAAGCGATGAGCTGGTCCGCCGCTGGGCTCGAGGCGCGGGCTTGCCCAAGGCGCTGGCCCGCAGCGGCGAGGTCGGCGTCCGACAGGGGATGGCCGTCCAGCGACATGCGCTCTCTGAAATGCTGAAGATGGGGCGAGACAAAAAGCCCGGTGCGCACCCCCGCGGCACTGAGGATGGCCGCCGTCGCCGCAGCTACACTGCCTTTGCCGTTACTGCCTGTGACCTTGATGGCATCGAGCCGTTGTAGCCACGGGGCAGCGGGCAGCTTAGCCAAGAGGCGTCCCAGGGCTGCAAGATCCGGCGCCGCACGGTAGCGGCGCAGGCTCGCCAAATCCTCCAACCAGCGCTCGAGTGGGCCTGCGGGCACAGTGGGATCTGGCGACAGGTCTAAGCGAGCTCTTGGTAGAGGGGAAAGCGGCCACACAGCGCCTCGACACGGCCTTTGATGGCGGCCAGGGTGTCGGCGTTGTCCGGCGAGCGCAGGGCCTCGGCGATCAGATCGCCCACTTCGTCCATGGCCGCTTCATCCATGCCCCGGGTGGTCAAAGCCGGGGTGCCAAGGCGGACTCCCGAGGCCACCAGCGGAGGGTTTTCATCGTAGGGAATCGTATTCTTGTTGACCGTAATGGCAGCCGCACCCAGGGCCTCCTCGGCGATCTTGCCGGTGATGCCGACGGAGGTCACATCGACCAAGAAGAGATGGTTGTCGGTGCCCCCGGAGACGATGCGCAGGCCGTGGCCTTCAAGGCATTTGGCCAGACGTTTGGCGTTGGCCAGTGTCTGCTGCTGATAGGTCTTGAACGACTCCCCGGCGGCCTCCTTGAAAGCCACCGCCTTGGCGGCGATGATATGCATCAACGGTCCACCCTGGAGGCCCGGGAAGAGAGATCGTTTGAGCACCTTGGCGTGCTCCTTGCGGCATAGGATCAACCCGCCGCGGGGCCCCCGCAGGGTCTTATGGGTGGTGGTCGTCACCACGTCGCAATGGGGCACCGGCGACGGGTGCAACCCGGCAGCCACGAGGCCGGCGATGTGCGCGATGTCGGCCATCAGCAGGGCACCGACGGAATCGGCGATCTGCCGAAAGCGGGCGAAATCGATCTGACGGCTGTAGGCGCTGGCCCCACAGATGATCAACTTCGGCCGCTCGCTCTGGGCTTGGCGCTCGATCTCGTCGTAGTCTAGGAGCTCGGTCTGACGATCGACGCCGTAGCTCACAACCTCAAAATCACGTCCCGAATAGGACAGCGGGTGGCCGTGGGTAAGGTGCCCGCCACAGGCCAGATCGAGCCCCATCAACTTGTCACCGGGCCGCAGCATGGCAAAATAGACGGCCATGTTGGCGGTGGTTCCCGAATGGGGCTGAACGATGGCAGTTTCAGCGCCAAAAAGCTCTTTCGCCCGCTCGATGGCCAAGCGCTCCACCTCGTCGACCACCTCACAACCGCCGTAATAACGGCGACCGGGATAGCCCTCGGCATATTTATTGGTCAGCACACTGCCGGCGGTTTCGAGGATTGCCATCGAGACGAAGTTCTCAGAGGCTATGAGCTCGAGCCCTTCGGCTTGGCGACGGCGCTCGGCGACGACGGCGGCATGGATTTCAGGATCGGCGGCGGCGAGAAAAGGGAAGCTCGACATGGCGTAGGGTGGTCTCTTTCTGGCTAGCCCAAAATCGGGCTCCCTAGGGAACCCGACACGTCTCGAGGGTTGGTCAGGACTGACTTGATCGAATCAGGGGTATAGGTCGATTCAGGCTGGGTCAGGCAGGGACCGCGTCCGGAGCCTCCAGGGCGTGGATTTTCTCGACCCTGCGTTGGTGGCGTCCGGCCTGGAACTCCGCCTGCAAAAAGATGCGCACGATCTCCTCAGCCACCCCTTGACCGACAACCCGAGAGCCCAGGGCAACGACGTTGGCATCGTTGTGCTCTCGACTCAGGCGGGCGGTGAACAGATCGTTGCACGTCGCCACGCGGGCACCGGGGACCTTGTTGGCAGCAATGCCAATGCCGATGCCGGTACCGCAAACCAGGACACCGAGGTCGGCATCGCCGGCCACCACTTTCCCAGCGACAGCGGCTCCGTACTCAGGATAGTCGACGCTCTCGGGGCCGTGGGTGCCCAAGTCCACAACGTCGTATCCGTCCGCTGTGAGCCGATGGGCAAGGAATTGCTTGAGCTCAAAGCCGGCATGGTCGGCACCGATGGCGACACGCATGGTCCCGAGCCTCAATCAGAAGCGGTCTCGGCGGCGGGTTTCGCTGCCGGAGCTTCTTTCTTGGCCTTGGCAGGCGTCTTCGCCGGCGCCTTCTTCTTGACGGTGGCCCGCTTGCTGGCGGCTTTTGCCTTCTGGCCTTGCGCCTTCGCTTCCTGGGCGCGCTTCTTCAGTCGTTGCTTCCGGCGTTGACGCCGACGTCGCAGGGAGCGGTCTTTCTCTCGCATGCTATTACCTCGGGGGATGGTTTGTTGCGCTGGTCTTTTCCCGTGCTCGGGAAAGATTTGTACACTGAGTCCGACAGCTTGAACCACCTCAGCGCCCCTGTCAAGGAGCAGGCCAGCTGCACCGTCTCAAAGGGGAATGCAACCGTGTTTCTTCGGCGGAATCGTGGCCCGCTTGCTGCCCAATTGTCGCAGGGCCCGGATCAAGTGCAAACGGGTCTGACGCGGCTCGATGATGGCATCGATAAAACCGCGTTCCGCAGCGACATAGGGATTGGAGAACTTCTCCCGGTACTCCTGCGTTTTCTGCGCCCTGAGGGCGGCCCTTTCTGATTCGTCGGCCGCCGCGGCCAGCTCGCGGCGGAAGAGAATGTTGACGGCACCCTCTGGTCCCATGACAGCAATCTCGGCCATCGGATACGCAAAGTTGGCATCGGTGCGCAAGTGCTTGCTCGCCATGACGCAATAGGCCCCACCGTAGGATTTGCGTGTGATCACCGTGATCTTGGGCACCGTCGCTTCGGCGAATGCGTATAGCAGCTTGGCACCATGTTTGATGATGCCATTGAATTCCTGTTGAGTTCCCGGCAAGAACCCGGGCACATCTTCGAAGGTGATCAACGGGATATTGAAGGCGTCGCAGAAACGCACGAAGCGCGCCCCCTTGAGGGAAGCATCGATATCGAGGACACCCGCCAGATAAGCCGGCTGATTGGCGACGATGCCGACGCTGTGATTGGCCAGCCGCGCAAAGCCGACCACCAGGTTCCTCGCATAGGCACTTTGCACTTCCAGGAAGCGCCCGTCGTCGACCACCGCTTCGATCAGTTCTTTGATGTCATACGGCTTGTTCGGGTCGGCGGGGATCAAGTGGTCGAGCTTCTCCGCCTGGCGATTGGGATCGTCGTCGCTGTGGGCGGCAGGAGGATCTTCTAGGTTGTTGCTCGGCAAATAGGAGAGGAGGTCACGAATGGCCAGCAGGCAGGCGGCATCGTTGGGGGCCGTAAAGTGGGTGACACCACTTTTTGTGGAGTGAGTCCGGGCGCCGCCGAGATCTTCCTTCGTCACCTCTTCATGGGTCACCGTCTTGATCACATCGGGCCCGGTGATGAACATGTAGCTGGTGTTCTCGACCATGAAAATGAAGTCGGTAATGGCCGGAGAGTAGACGGCACCGCCGGCACAAGGTCCCATGATGGCGCTGATTTGAGGCACGACCCCCGAGGCCAGGGTATTGCGCAGAAAAATATCGGCGTAGCCCCCGAGGGAGGCTACCCCTTCTTGAATTCGCGCTCCCCCGGAATCGTTGAGCCCAATGACCGGAGCCCCATTCTCGACGGCCAGATCCATGACCTTGCAAATCTTGCGCGCATTGGTCTCTGACAGCGAGCCGCCGAAGACGGTGAAGTCCTGGGCGAAGACGTAGACCAAGCGTCCTTCCACCGTGCCATAACCACAGACCACGCCATCGCCGGGTATGCGTTGCTCTTGCATGCCAAAGTCGGTGCAACGGTGCGTCACCAAGGCGTCGATTTCGACGAAGGAGTCGCCGTCGAGGAGCAGATCGATACGCTCCCGAGCGGTGAGCTTGCCCGCCGCGTGCTGGCGTTCGATACGGTCCGCACCGCCACCCAAGCGAGCCGCCGCCAGCCTGGTTTCCAGCTCTTCGAGGGCCGTATTCTCGACGTCCGCCGCGGTACCGGCGTCACTTCGACTCATCTCTGGTCTCCCACTGCAAGGTTGATCTTTTCGCTAGGTGGCTCGCAGGCGCCATTGTATCCGAGACCGCGGCTACCAAGTCATCAACCTGGTTCTGGAACCTAGAGTTTGCGTTCACCTCTGTCGCCGAATGCCTCGGGGAGCATACAATGGAGCCTGGGCTGAGGCCCTCATTCGACTCTCCATTTGCAGTCCATCCCTGGAAGCCAATCCGTGCCCTTTTCCCGACTCGACAGCTCCGCCATCAGCCGTACCCTCGCCCAGGTCGCCGACGAGGCGACGGATGTTGCCGACTCTTTCTTCGAACGCCGCGAGGACATCGAGCTGCAAGCCGACGGCAGCCCTGGCATGCGGGTGTGGCGCGAAGAAGGTTTTGCCATCCGGCTGATGCGCCAAGACACCACCTGGTTGGCGGCGCGGGATGGCATCTCTCCGGAGGTCTTCCAGCAAGCCTTGAGACGGGTGGCCAGGGCCATGCCCCGAACGGCCGTATCGACGCCGCCCTTGAACGTCGAGCCCTGGACCTCGCGGCCCGAGGCCTCGGAGATCCAAGCTTTCCCTTCCGCCGTGGTCAGGGCGGTGAAGGCACACCGGGTCAGCTTTCCATTTGAGCTGACGGTGCGACGCCACCGCCGTTGGGTGCGAACAATCGGCACGCGGCTCGCCTCGGGATGTGAAGCAGAGACGTTCTACAGCATCGTCAGCACCCTTCCCTGGGGGCGCCACGGGGCCTTGGTCCCGGATTTACGAGAACGCAGCGCCGAGACCTTGGCCTCGAATCTGGTGCGCTCCCATCTGGCTCGGGATGCGGCTCCCCCCGAGCCCTACCAGGGCGTTCTTGTGCTCGGCCATGCGGCGACCGCCGTGCTGCTCCACGAAGCGGTCGCCCACGCCTTGGAGGCCGATATCCTGTCCCGCAGCGGCCACCCGGAGGCGGCGATCGGAGTCCAAATGGGCAGCCCGCTGCTCAACATCTTCGACGATCCTGCGAGCGCACCCAAAGGGGTGCGTCGCACCTCCGACGACGAAGGATTTCCGGTCATTCGGCGCTGCCTGTTGAGGGCCGGCGTCGTCGAGCAGCCCCTGTGTGACACCATCTTCGCTCGTTGCTCAGAACGTCTCAGCGCCGGTGCCGGACGCCGCGGTAGCCGTCATTGGGCACCGACGCCGCGCTCCTTTCATCTCGAGCTCGCCCCCGGCGACACGACCTCCCAAGACCTGGTGAGCGATGCCGAAGGCGGCCTCTATCTTCCAGAAGCCGATCGCGGTTATCTCGACCCCCTGAGCGGGCGTTTCACGCTGCATTTTCCCTATGGCCGGCGGATTCGCAACCGTGTCCCTGAGGAGCCGGTCGGTCCTTGTCGGCTCCAGGCGCAGGTCAGCGACTTGCTGGACAAGGTCCGCGGGGTTGGCGCCGAAGTGCATGCGGCCGGGGCAGGTTGGTGCGCCAAAGGCGGGGTCAAGCTTCCGGTTTGGGCGACGGCACCGGAATTGCGGCTGGAAGGCCTGGAGGTCACCCCTTGAAGATCGATCCGGTACTCTTCGACACCTTGGATGCCCTGGCTCGGGATGGCTGGGAGGAGGCGGAGGTCTTCGCCAAGAAAGGTCGCTCGCGCACCCTCCACTTCTCGCTGTCGCATCCGGTGACTTCCCTGCGGCAAGAGGAGGGTTGGGCAGCTCGCGCCGGAGACGGCCGCAAGTCGTTCTTTTACGCCGCCCACGGCACCCCGGTCCCCGACACCCTATGGCCCGAGGCTGATGGCAAGGGCCTGCGCTTGGCAACCGCCCGGCCGATCCCGCAATGGAATGTCCCTTCGAGCCTCGATGCACCTTTGGTGGGGGAAAGCGAAGCTCAAGCGCTCTTTGAGGGGCTAGCACGGGAGCTCGACCATGAATTTCCCGGGGCTCGCCTGTTGGCCGGCCACCTCGACGATGGCTCCAGTGAAAGCCAGCTGGTGAGTCGCCGGGAGGCCGTGGCCATCTATCGCCATCGGGTCGCAGCGCTGATGGTCGAGGCAACGGCCCCGGGCGGCCGTCAGCAGCGCCATGGGCCCCTCAGCCAGACCTTGACGATGGTCGCCAAGGACGCCAGGCAGCTGAACCCCAAGGCGATCGCTCGTCGGTTGGCTGACCGGCTGCTGATCGCCCAGAGGGGCCAAGCTCCCCACAGGGATCGCGGGGAATTCCTCTTGGCGCCCGATGTCTTTGTGCCGTTGCTGTCGGCCCTGACCCCCCTGTGGATCGGCCCAAAAGCCGACCAACGAGCGGCGGCGGTGGCTGATCTGGCGGGTCGCCTCGGCAGCCGAGCCCTGACCTTGATCGACGATGGGCGTCTGCCCGGCGGCATCCTCGAGGCGCCCACCGATGGCGAGGGGCAACCGACCCGTCGCACCGTCATCATCGAGGAAGGTGTCTATCAGCAGCCACTGTTGAGTTGGTCACAAACGCCTTCGCGTCCTGCCCTGGCCAGCGGTTGTTGCCATCGCCCCAGTTGGCGCGACCTGCCCGTGCAGGGACCCAGCCACCTCTATCTGAAGCCCGATGAGACCACCAGTGTGGCGTCCCTGTTGAGCGGCTTGAGCCGGGGCTACTATTTGCTCTCCTGCGACGGTGTGCCGCAGATCGATTTTGAGAAACGGCGATTCCGCCTACCGGTGAGCGGGTTCGCCATCGCCGACGGCCAACCTACCGGCTCGATCAGCCGTGCCGAGCTCACCGGCACCCTGCCGGCCCTGTTGAGCGGCATCCAAGCCAAGGCCCGGGATTTGACCTTTTTCATGGCCAGCGTCGGTCTGATCGGCTCACCGACGATTCGTCTGCGTGGGTTGGAGCTGCGTAGCCGCGCCTGAGCCACCCTGCGGCATCGCGGCGCAGCCTTGCACGGGCCAGGATTCGGGCTCCCTAGGTCCTCGCTGCCTTCAGCTCAACGCCGGGCTGCGACGGTGACATCAGCTTCCCCGGCCATCGACCGAGGGGTGGCCGGACGCAGCTGCAAGTCTAGGCTGCCGGTGCTGTTGACGCCGGCCCGGTAGCCACCGGCGCCGATCCGGCCGGGACGATTGGACGGCCGTCGCCGGGTCGAGGTGCCCTGGGAACCGACCGTCTCCCGCGGCTCACTCGTGGGGGCCGTTTGGGCCCCTTGGGCCTCACCGCCGGCCGCGTCCCGGCTTTCGGAGCCGCGGCCGATACGGGTCACGCTACCTACCTGGCCATCATCTCCCGTTCGGCCACTGTCGCCAGCGGCGCTCGGCGGCCGGTAGCCGGAGCCCACGGCGGTGGGCCGCTGGCGCGTTCGGGAGCGACCGGCACCGTCGCCGAGGGTCTCCCGGGACAAGACCCGCGGCGCCGCTTCGTCGACCCCGGAGTCGTCATCGTCCTCGAAACGGGCAGCGGGACGGCCCATGTCGTCGTCATCGTCTTCCAGGGCTGGGCCCAGATCAGCTGTCTGCTCCGCTTCGGCCGCTGTGCCATCGTCGAGGATCATCAAGTCGCGGATGCGCTCCGGCTCCCCATAGACGCGGGGTTGCTGCGTCCTCGCCGAGGTCTCGTAGCGCCCGGCCATCAGGATGGCTTCGGTACGCAGCTCGTTTTCGATGATGTGAGGGTTGTTGCTGGCGAACGTCAGGGTGGGATCGGCGGCAAAAGCCCTGGCGTATTGCTCCACGGCCTTGCTCCTCTCCCCCTTGGCGGCATAGATGATGCCCAATTGATAGTGGGCCCGCCCATGGCGGGGGGACAGCTCCAATACCTTCTTGAGCTCGTCGCCGGCCTCGGAAAAGCGCCCCTGTTGGTAATCGAGCAGGGCTAGATTGAAACGCGACGAGGGGTCCGTTGGAGCCAGCTCGATGGCTCGGCGGTAGGAGGTCTCGGCGTCGTCCCAACGTTCGATCAAGGTCAGGAGATTGCCCATGTCGTTGTGCACTTGGGCGTCATAGGGACGTTCGACGACCAGCGCTTGCTGAGCTTCCAGTGCCTTGTCGATATTGGGAGGTCCAGCGAGGGTCGAAAGTGCTCCGAGGAAAAGCACGCTCGAGATCCAGAATGCAGATTTGGTCACGTCGACTCCTTGTTCACAGTGTCAGCCCCCGACATGGGGGCGAAGGGTGTCAGCCCCCGACATGGGGGCAAAGCTTGTGGTCGATTGTTCTAGGCCAGGCCGTCGGCGAGTCGTCTCAATCACGAATCGGTTTTGCTTTGAGTCGCATCTTGCCGTTCTCGACTGCGACTCGAAACTGAATCTCTTGACATCCGGTCTTGGAGCGGATGAGTTGGGCTTGTTTGTCGAGGTACGAGCGGAAGCGGTCGAAATCCATCGTCGTGCTCTGCAAGCCCCCATATAGCGCCTTGACGGCGGTTGGCTCGAGCTGCTTGCCGATCACTACGCCGCGGCTCGGATCGAGATCGATCTTGGCTTTTGCCTCTTGATGCCGCCTTAGCTCTCCTTTCTCCTTGGCGCGAACCCGTCGCCCAAGAAGATCGTTGTGGCTATTGAACTGCGCCTCCAAGCTATTGAGCCGAAAATTGGCTGCGGCGCCTTTCATGTTCTTGGAGCGCAAACGGCGAACTTCGCTCTGGATTTTCTCCCGCTGCTCCTCCGGTGGCAGAAGCAAGTCGCCGTTGAGAAAACGTTGCGAGTCGATGCGAAAACGCCGGATCATGTCGCCGAGTCGTCGAGCTTCCTGGTCGAACTTCTTTGCCGGGTCTTCCGATGCATTCTTTTCCCGCTGCTTGCGAACGCGCTCTAGCGCCGCCCGGGCAAATGGATCTAGTCTGTCCGCCACGTCCTGACCTCTCTGCGTCGTTACTACCCTGTGCTGCGTGCGGCTACGCGGCAATGGCGCCGTGCAGAGCCGCTGACTTCCCTTAGAATAGATTCCCAAAGACCAGGAACCCAGAGACCAAGGAACCCAAAGAACCAGCAACCTAGAGGGCGTCACAACGCCGCCTCGTATCTAGGAGCGCATTTGATTATACGGAAGCCCACCGCCTCGGGTCCAAGCTCTCATCGCTTGGATATTTCCCGTGGTGCCGTAGCCACCGTGCCGTCGTCGAGATGCTATGACCCCTAAAGCACACATCCTGATCGTCGAAGATCGCGACGCGCTGCGTCGGCTGATGCACCGGGCCCTGAGCGGGGAAGGCTATCGCGTCACGGCGGCGGCCGACGTCAGCGAGGCCAAACGATGCCTGGCGGCCCCCGACTTCGATCTCGTCTTCAGCGATTTGAAGTTGCCCGATGGCTCCGGTCTCGACGTCTTGGCATTGTGTCGACAGGTCCTGCCGGAGGTGCCGGTCGTCATGCTGACGGCTTTTGGCACCATCACGACGGCGGTTGAAGCGATGAAGCTCGGGGCGGTAGATTTTCTCGAAAAGCCGGTCGAGCTCGAAGATCTCTTCACCATGGTCGAGGCCTTGGCCCAACATCGGGATCTACCGCCTCTTTTTCAACCGGAAGGGGCTCCCCCGGTGGTGGGTCGCCACCCGCAGTTGATGGCGGCTTTACGCCTTCTCAAGAAGGTAGCCACCACCGAGAGCACGGTCTTGCTGACCGGCGAGAGTGGCACCGGCAAGGGCCTGTTCGCCCAATGCCTACACGCCATATCCCCCCGACGTGATCAGCCTTTTGTGGCCGTCAACTGTGCGGCGATCCCTGAAACCCTGATGGAGAACGAGCTCTTCGGTCATGAAAAGGGCGCCTTCACCGGTGCCACCCGACGCCAGCAAGGGCGCTTCGGGTTGGCCCAGGGGGGCACCATTTTCCTCGACGAGATTGGCGAGCTGGATCTTGCCGTTCAAGGGAAGGTGCTACGCGTCTTGGAGGATCGGACCTACGAACGGGTAGGCGGCGGCCGCCCCTTGAAGGCCGATGTCCGCATCGTCGCGGCGACCAATCGTGACCTGCGAGGCATGGTTCGAGGCGGCGAGTTTCGCCAGGATCTCTTCTACCGGCTGGATGTTTTTCCCATCGAGCTGCCGCCGCTGCGCCAGCGGGCCACCGACATCCCCTTGCTGGCGAATCACTTGCTGCAAAGCATTGCGGCTCGACTGAAGCTTCCGGTACCCACGCTGACCACTTCAGCTGGTGAGCTATTGACCGCCCAAGGGTGGCCAGGCAATGTCCGCCAATTGGCCAACCTTCTCGAACGGGGCATCATCCTCTGTGAGGGGGGCGAGCTGACGGCCGCCGACCTGCAATCGTTCGTCGAGACATCGGAGCAGAACGACACCACGCCAACCGGCGGCGAAGAGTCGCAAGTCCGCGAGGCCCTGCTGAGCAGCGGTGGCGACAAGCGCCAGGCCGCCCGCGCCCTCGGTTGGAGCTACAGCACCCTGCAGCGACGGGTGCGCCGTTTCGACCTCGAAGGGTTCCCCAAGTACCGCCGCTGAAGTACCTCCACTGAAGTCACTGCCACTGAAATTACTGCCACGGAAAGTACCGCCACCGAGCCGGCCCGCAGCTTTCGCCAGACGCCAGAAAGACCGGGCAAGCCCGGTCTTTCTGGTACGTATCACCCTGCCGTTGACTATGCCGTGACGAGTCCCGGCACAATACCCGGCCATCGGCGGCATCGGCCGTTGACGGCCATCACCTCACTCACTCTTCCTTCCAGTCCGCCGGATAGACGGCGATGGGGATCGTGGCATAGACGTTGACGCCCGTCGAGTTTCGCAGGGCGGCAATGGTCAGCGAGAAGGCCGCATTGAAGCGGCTTCCCCGCGGGAAGGTATCGGCAATCGCTTTCTGCACCGCCGCCGAGATCTCGGACTCGAGCACGCTGTTCACCGTCGTCCCGGTATTGTCCCCCGAATCCGCCTTCGAGGCCGAACGGTCGATGAAAGGCGCCGTCGTGAACTCGCCGATCTTGTGGTAGCGATCCCGCGAGCCAAGGGCGCCGGTCGTCACCCCATCGTCGACGGGAGGGACACCGGTACCTGTGGGATCGTCGATCACCGTGCCGTCGATTACCGGGTCGTCACCCTGCTCAACACCCGACAGCCGAGCGACGGGATTGGCGTTGCGGGCAAGAACCACAAAGGCGCGCGTGGTGCCCGTGCGGGCGCAGACGACGTCATCGCTAGTGCCCGCAGCGACGAAGGCAACCGGCTGAAACACCGAGTAGATGAGAATCCCGGAGGCCACAAAGGGTTGGCTCGTCATCCTATGCGCCGTCGGGAAGGTCATGACGTAGCCGGGACGCAAGGGCACGTTCGTCAAGTCGCCATCTTCCGGCACAAACGGGTCCAACAGGTAATCGATGCTGTTGTCGATCTCATCGTCGGAACCCACTAGGAGGGGCGGATCGGCGTCCCAGGCGATGTTCTCCAGACACTCGTCGACGATGGGCAAACGGTCAACACAGGCGTCCGAGGGCAAAGAGTCTTCGTAGTCTTGCTTGGTAAAAAACTCGTCGACAAAGACGTAGAAACGTCCTTCTTTCGAAGTCGGCACCCAGAGATCCTCACGGTCTCCCGTGCCCAGGGCCAAGCCATAGGTGTTGAGCTCTGGGATATAAAAAGCCGACGGCGGAAAGTAGATCGGCACGTTGTCATGGGCCTGCAGAATCGGGAAGGGATCCCAGCCGCCGTCGTCGTCGATCCGAGGCACCAAGATCGGTAGACCCGGCCCCAGGGCAGGAAGCAGCCGGTCTCGCACGTCGACTTCTTCCAGGCCCGGAATGTCACCAAATGCATCGCGACCATTGAGATCGATCTTGTAGAGGGTGCCGTTGGTGGTACCGATGTAGATCTGGTCGAAAAGACCGTCCTGGTCGGTGTCGAGAACCGCTGGATCCGACGGCACCGCACCGTCCACCCGCCTCTTGTAAATGGCTTCACCGGTCTCGACCTTGACCATGTAAATCCAGTACCCCTTCTGCGGGTTGTCCTTGTACTGGGGATCCATGCCGCCACCGAAGACAGCGACATCGACGGAGGTCAGATCGCTGCCGTCCACCTCGGGATCACAGGCTGAGCCGTCACAGATGGCGATCTTGCCGATGACCGGCCGGGACCAGGTATCTCCCAGGTCAGCAACGCCATTGCCATAGGTACCATCGAAATTGGCCTCCTCGTCGAGACGGTAGCGCCCGTTTTCTATCGAGTCGGTAAAAAGCCAGAGCTCGGCGGGGAATTTGTGCTCGCAAGGAAACAAACCGTTGGTCGGGGTCGCCGTCGGCGGCTCCACTTGATGTCCGTCGCCGTCATAGTCGAAATTAAAGCACGAGGGCAGGTCCGCCTTGCCGTCTTCGCCGGAGGCATTGAGCGGCAGCAACGACTCCTGGGGTGGATCGTTGAAAGAGCCGCCCGCGTTGACGTCCGTGCTGCGCTGTTTGAGGGCATCCGGCTGCGTGATGTCGAGGGCGAAGTAGCCGCTGACAAAGTCTTCGACATTATCGGTCTTCTCGTAGAAGTCCCCCCCCTCACGAAGCCCGGCGATCAGCACTGTCCGCCATTCGCGCTCATCCGATTGGGCGTCGCCCGTCGGATCTGACGGGTCGATGAACACATCCCGAATCGCCATCTCTCCATCCAAAGAAAATACATGGCGGTCACCTTTAGCTTGCTCCCGGACGGCCGGCAAGGTGAGACGCGGGATGTAGGAGAAGATTTCCGTTCCGGTGCCGTCGGTGAAGACCTCCACCTTTTCGGTATCCCCCTCGACGCTGGCCTCGACCCGCGTGCCGCCATCAAAGAAGTGGAGCTGGCCGTCGTTGGTTGCGGAAACCAACATTCGACGACGCCACACGTGCTCACGGGCGAATCGCCGATAGCCACGATCCTCGCCGGTCACACAATTGTCGGGCACCACATCCGACTCCAGCCTGCCGCACAGGTCGGCGGCGAAGTACTGGAAGTCACTGGGGCCGGCGACGATCAATGGGTTGGCGTGGAAGATATCGCCGAGGATGTACTCTTCGCGTCCCGGCTCCGAGGCGCTCCCCAACTCGCGGGGCAACAGGGTGCGCTTGATGACATCCAAGATCTCCTTTTCGAGGTCGTCTCCGGTCACCAAGCCGAGATCCAAGGGAAGCTCCTCAGGCAAGGCTCCATCGAGATAGAACTGGGCCATGGTGGCTTCATCGACGAGCATCTGCCCCAAGTCCTCCAGATCGGTGGTATCCAGACCGTCCTCGCCGCGATATGGCGCCTGCAAGAGCACCAGCTCCGAGGGACGTTTGCCGGTCACGTTTTCCTGGGAATAGATGATGCGCCGGTCTGAGAGGGCGTCGCCGATCCGGAGCTCCGGCGGGTCGCTGTTCAGGTCATCGACACTTGGAGTTTGGCGCTTGACCAGCAAGTCACCTACCTCATAGAGATGGCAGGCGGATTGGCGGACCAGCGAGGTATCGTTGGGATCGACACACACGCGCTCGACATCGGGGCGCCCTTCCTTCAGGGGCAGCGGCTTTCGGAAGACATCGATCTCGCCCGGCCACACCGACTGGTTGGGCAATGGAATGAAGCTGGAGAGATAGATCTTGTCGGCCGCGGTGCTCTGAATGGCCGGGATCGACGCTGAGGCAAAGGACTTGGATTCCGCCTTGATCTCCAACAGGATAGCTTCGAGAGCTTCCACCAGCTCGTTCTTGTTGCGCGGCAGAATCGGCTTCTCTGTGCCACCTTTCTCGGCGATACAGTTCAGGCTGCTGGCATTGTCTTCGGGAATACCGAAGCCCACCACGTAGGTGCTGACTCCCAAGTCGCTGAGCTCCTTGGCGGCGGCGCACGGATCACCGTTACACGTCTCGTTGCCGTCGGTCAGGAAAAGCACGTACTTCTGACGACAGGCCCAATCGATGTCCCGCGAAGCGGCGACTCCGGACCAACTCACCAGGCTGCTGTCGGTATCGCCGGCAAACCAGTCGGAAAAATCGTTGAGCGAGGCGGCGATGGGCGTCGAGCCCGACGCCATCAAGGGCCGCTCGGCTTCGTCGGCGAGGCGTAACCGCCGGTTGGACGGACTGTTGGGGTCCGAGGTCGACAGATACGCGGAAGCCCAGTAGGTGGCTGTCCGGAAGTCCGGGATGGTATCGCCGCCCGCCGTATTGGGGGCCATGCGCCCTTTGAGCAGCTCCTTGTTGGTCTTGACCCAGTCCAAGGGCACAAAGTCGCCGGTGTCGAACCAATCCACTCGCGGATCGATGATAGTGCCACTGGCGTCCTCGACCGAATCGCCACGGGAATCTTCCGTCGTCGGCCACTTGTAGGTGTAGTCCCAAAAAGTGTCGTCATTGGCAAAGCCGATGCTCGAATCGACGTTGGCGTCGCTGTCGTCGTTGGGTTCGAGACCGTTGCAGGTATTTCCCGCCGAGACATTGGCCTGCCATTCGAAAAAGCCGTTGGCCTGCATGGGAGGACGTCCCAAACCGCCTTCCCAGGCCGCGAAATCGCTGATCAGCTCAAAGGTGACGCGTTTCGAATTCACTGAAGCACCGCTGCAAGACGAATTACTACAGCGCCGACGCTCGATATCGACGGTGATCGTAGCATCCCCGTAGGAACCGCTCACCGGCTCGAAGTCAAAGCGGTAGATACGGTCGTCCCGGTTGTTTCTACGGTACCAAACCGGCGTCACGACATTGCCATTGAGGCCCAGTTTGGGAATGCGTTGTAGCCGCTCGAGCTCCCAAGGGCTGGTATTGTCGGCCGGCTCCGAGTAGAAACACCCGACGTGCCCGGCGTCTCCTTCGGGGTCGATCAAGTTGTTGTTGTTGTCCAGCTTGCCGCGGTAGTTGTTGTAGCTGGCACAATTCCAGCCGTCTCCCCGGCCATTGTTGGTGTTGTAGGGGGCGCCATTGCCGAAAACGAACTCGGCCCCCGGCTGCGGAAAGGGACTACTCGAGGACGACCAATACAAGTCTGTTTCCGATTCGTCAACGCGGTAGAGCCAGTGCTTGGCCTTCAAGCGTGCGTTGTCTTGTTCGTAGGACCCCAGCCCGAAGTGGACCTTCTCGGAACGATCGATCACTTCATAGAGGGCTTGTTTGGCCTGGAATAACTTGGAGGTTGGATCGTCGCCGGCCAAGGAAGCGAAGCAGTCGCCCTTGGGACAAAGATCCTGCTGGCAACGGTAGCCAGTGCGGTCGCAGGTTCGAGTGATGTCCGGATCGACGACGGAAAAGAATCGCGCCGCATCGACGGCCACATACCCCGTGGTGTTCTCGGTGCCGATCAGCACGCTGTTGGTCGAGCCGACGGCCATCTCGTAGGTGCCGACGTAGTTGTATTCCCCGTGTCCCTGGGTCTGGTCGAGCACGATCCGCGACGTACCGTTCTTGTGTTTCACTTCCACCGGCACGTTGGTGGCCCGAGAGCTGTTCGAGGACCAAAAGAGATAGACGTGGTAGAAACCTTCCTGCACGATGGTTGGGGCCAGCTCGATGCTCTTCGACCCTTGACCCTGACGGTTGTTGTGCAGGTAGTTTCCCCCTTTCCAGGGCGGGATGCCTCCGACGAACCAATCGCCGACGATGGTCGCGCCGATGGCGTCTTCGGTATCGACGACAATCTCGATCTGCCCCGGCACGTCCCCAGGCTCCTCAGGGGGCCCGCCGATACCAAAATCGTATTCGACACACCCTTGATCGGGGCACAGCTGCCCACAAAGAGTATCGCCGAGCGTACACTCCTGGGTACACATGCCGTCCCATGGATCGATGTCCAGCATGGCATCCTCTTCACTACATCCAGGTGTCCAATGCATCGATCCTGAGGTGTCCATCACGATGAACATGAACGGATCGCTGGTGGCGTTCCGTAGCAGGTCTCGATCGTCGGCAGCCGTGGGGAGAACGACGCAAAGCGCCACCAACCCAATGAAAGCCAGCCCTGCAGCTTGTTTCGAAAGATTTAGCCTGTACATCTTCAACTCCTTACCCCATCCGCGGTCATTAAGGATGAGGTTCCTCTTTGCTGCCCATTGGTTCACCCGCTCCGACGAGCGGCGACCGGACGTGGCGTGTCCTATGACAAACGAACAATCCCGATCTCTCATCACTTGGCGATGCCTACTCGTTGCTTTCCTCAGCTTGCCGATTCCGAGCTCCAAACAATATTACGAAACACTCATTACTATTTGCCAATATGTCCCCACAAACCTTTGCCCCTCAGCCCCCCCCGGCTGACCCGTGCGGTCAGTAGCTGAACGGGCTCCAGTCCTCGCAATGCGGGACGGGCATCAAAAGCCTAGGTGGCCTCATCCCCCTGCGTCCTCGTAGATTTCCGACGGGTCTACATCATCCGTTGAATCTTGATCATCTTCCGGTTCGGGGGTGGCCGGGCCGCCGACCGAAACGCTGCCCGAGCTGATCTCGAACTTTGGCTCCTGGAAGAGGCTGAAGACGCCCGGTAACAGGGCGCGGAAGGTGGTGCTCTTACCTGGGGCCAAACCCGTCGATCGCAGGAATGCCGAGGTGTCGAGGAGCGGAGCGCCGTCCTGGTCGATCACCGTCACTTTGACGCCGACGTTGGCAGCGATATCGGAACCCGTGTTCTTGATGGTTCCCACAATCTCCAAGCCGTCGACGCTGCCGCTGTCGCGGCTGGTCCAAGAAACCATCTCGACACCCCGCCGGGTGACGGCCGGGGAGGCTCTTTCCGGTGCCGCCGACGCCGCGTCCTCACCGGTCGCTTCTTCGGTCAGCCTTTCGGCGTTGGCACCGTTCGCCTGGCGAATATCTTTGTTGGTCAATACCAACACCGACTGGCGGTGCACAGGGCTGGTGTCCTGGGACGGGGCGGGCTTCCGGCTGTCGGCCGTCACCGTGACACTGACATCGAGATCCACTTCCGACTTGCGTAGCGCCGACAGGGTCCCATTGGGCAGGGTGAAGATCACTTGACTCCCCTTGACCTCCCAAGCTCCCTTGGTCTCGATGCGCGCTCCATCGCGGGTCACCAACCAATCTGCGCCAGCCGGCGGCGCCCCCACAGCGATCAGAGCCAGTAGGGCGGCCAGCCAACTCATGTTCCGGTCGAAGCTCTTGCTCACTGATCTCTCCAATCGGCCGGATAAATGGCTTGTGGAATGGTGGCGTAGACGTTCAGGCCGGTGGTCACGCGCATGGCGGTAATAGCCACGCGATAGGCGTCATTGAACCGGCTACCCCGTGGGAAGTAACTCATGATCGCCTCCCGTACGCCCCTCTCGACTTCTTCTTCCACCAGATCACTGACCGTTGGCCCGGTGGCGTTGGGGTCGTTCTTGGTGGCCACGTTGTCGACAAAGGGCGCCGTCGTGAACTCGGCGATCCGGTGATAGCGGTCGGGCGACTTCAACGAACCCGTTGTCGCGGCAGGGGCGCCAAGCACCGTTCCATCACCTCCGATGATCTCGCCGTCGACATCTGGGTCTTCACCCTGGTCCACACCCGAGAGTCTTGCCACTGGATTGAAGTTCTGGGCCAGCACCACAAAGGACCTCGTCACACCCGTGCGGCCGCAAACGACCTTCTCGATTTCGTCAACGTCTGGGATAAAAGCGATGGGCTCGAAGATCGGGAAGATCAAGATGCCGGTCAGCACAAACGGCTGGGCGGTGAGCCGGAAGCGCTCGGGGAAGGTCACCACATAACCACGCCTCAGGGTGGGATCAGGCTCCAGCAAATAGTTGATCGAGTTGTCGATCTCTTCGCTGTCCTCGTCCACCAACGGCGGGTCTGCATCCCAAGCCAGGCTCTCCAAGCACTCGTCGACGATCGGCAAACGCACATCGCACAGGGCCGTGTCGGCGGTGAGGTCTCCCGAGGTGAACCCTTCGTCCACCAGCGTGTAAACGCGCCCTTGCTTGTCGGTCGGTACCCAGAGATCTTCCCGATCGCCGGTGCCGAGGGTCAACCCGTAGCGATTCAGCTGTGGAATGAAAAAGGCCGATGGCGGAAAGTAAATCGGTGTGTTGTTGTAGGTCTCGAGGATAGGGAAGGGGTCCCAAGCTCCATCATCGACCACCCTTTGCACGGTGAAGACGGCATCGGTGGTGTCGGTGGTCGGCAGGGTCTTGCCGCGCATATCGATGGCATCCAGATGCGGCACATCGCCGTTATTATCGAGGGCGGTCAGGTCCACCTTGTACAACGTACCGTTGGTGGTACCGATGTAGATGGTGTCCAGCAGACCGTTGCTGTCAGTGTCGAGGACCGCCGGGTCCGCCGGTGCGGCGCCGTCCAGGCGACGCTTGAAGATGGCCTCTCCGGTTTCCATGTCGACCATGTAGATCCAGTAACCGCGTTGGGTCGACGCCTTGTACTTGGCATCCATGCCGCCGCCAAATATGGCAACGTGCCGCGACGTCAAGTCGTCGTCGTTTGCGGCCGGATTGCAATCTCCACCGGCAGCGCCGCAGACTGCGATTTGCCCGATGACCGGAGTCGACCACGTATCGCCCAAGTCCGGCACACCGTTGCCGTAGGTACCGTCACCGTTGTCTTCTTCGTCGAGGAAGTAGCGCCCCTGCTCCGCCGTATCGGTGAAGGACCACAGCTCTGAGGGAAAGGCTCCTCGGCAACCGAAGGTACCGCCGAGGACCACATCCTTCTGATGCCCATCGGTGTCGTAGTCGAAATCGAGACACGAGGGCAGGTCGGAAGTTCCTTGGGTCAGGGACGAATTGACCGGCACCAGGCTTTCTTGGGGGGGATCGTTGAACGTCCCGTTGGTATCTCGATCCGTCTCCCGCTGTACCAAGATGTCAGGCTGGGTAATATCGAGGGCGAAGTAACCGCTCACGAAGTCCGGCACGTCGTCGGCGTTCTCATAGAGGTCTCCACCTTCCCTCAACCCCGCCATCAAGACGGTCCGCCATTGACGATCCGCCGGGTTGGCGCTGCCCGTGGCGTCTTCGGGATCGATGAACACGTCCCGTACCACCAAGTTGCCGTCGAGGGAGAAGATGTGGGTATCGCCCAGCGCCTGATCGCGAACGATTGGCAGGGTCAGCCGAGGGATATAGGAGAACAGCTCCCGACCCGTACCATCGGTGAAAACCTCAACGCTGTCCGATGTTCCCTCGATCTCCGCTTCAACGCGGGTGCCGCCGTCGATGAAATGTAGCTGCCCGTCATTGGTCGCGGCCACCAAGAGGCGACGCCGCCAGATGTGCTCACGGGCGAACCGTCGATAGCCTCGGTCGACGCCGTCGACGCAATTGTTGGGCGTCTCGCCTGACTGCAATTTGCCGCACAGATCGCCGGAAAAGTAGGCCAGATCACTCGGCCCGGCGATGACGGCCGGGTTGGAGTGGAAGATGTCGCCCATGATGTAGTGCGTGCGATCTGCCTCCGCCAAGGTGCCGAGCGATTTGCGTCTCAAGGTCCCGCTGACGACACGGGTGACGTCTTCCATCAAGTCTTCCGCCGTCACCAGAGCCTCGATCTCCTCTTCGGTGAGGCCAGGATTGGCGGCGATGAATGCCTGGTCTTCGATGTACTGAGCCAACACATCTTCATCCACCAAGACCTCTGCTAAATCCTCCAGATCGGCCGTATCGGAGCCGTCGCCACCGGTGTAGGGAGGCCGAAAGAGCACCAGCTCACTGGGTCGCTTGCCGTTGGGGTTGGACTGGGGATAGAAAACGCGGCGCTCATCGCTACCGGGACCGATGTGGTAGTCGCCGTTGCGCAGCTCTTCATTGGTAGGTGTCTGCTCCAACATGATCTCGCCGACTTCCCACAAATGACACGCTGCCTGCTGGTCCTCGGAGCACTTGCGGCTAGTGTCCGGCCGCTTCTGATCGTCCAAAGGGAGAGGCTTCCGGAAGGCATCGATCTCACCTGGCCAAACCGAGGTACCGGGCAAGGGAATGAAGCTCGACAGGAAGATCTTGTCGGCAGCCGTGCTTTGAATGGCCGGAATCGAAGCCGAAGCAAAGGAGCGGGACTCGGATTTGAGGTCGGACAAGATGCTCCGCAGGGCGGCCACCAGATCATCCTTGTTGCGCGGGAACAGCGGCTCGCCGGTGCCCCCCTTCTCGGCGATACAACCGAGGGTGCTCTGCGAGTTATCGAGCCCAAAACCGATCACGTAAGTGCTGACACCGGCGTCGAAGAGCTGCCTCGCCGCCTCGCAGGGGTCGCCACCGCACGTCTCGTTACCGTCGGTCAGGAAGAGCACAAATTTTTCGCGACAAGACCAGTCGATATCGCGTTCCACTGCGACGCCACTCCAACCGTTGAGGTTGACCCCCTCATCGCCGGCAAACCAAACGCGAAAGTCCTCTAGGGAGGCAGCGATCGGGGTCTGGCCAATCGGCAGTAGGGGTAGCTGGGAGTCGTCGGAGATGGCCAGGCGCCGATTCGTCGGGCTCAGGGGGTCCCCTTCGTCTGCTTCATCGCCGTCGATGTGGGTGTCATCCCAATAGACCGCCGTCCGAAAATCCGGCGCCGTACCCGACCCGGCGCCTACCATATTCGGGGCGAGCCGCTCTTTGACCAGGTCGCGATGTTTCTCGTCCCAGTCCATCGGCAGGAAGTCGCCGATATCGAACCAAGGGGCCCGCGACTCTGTACCATCCTCCAAGGTCAAGGTGATCTCATCACCACGTGGATCTTGAGTTGTCGGCCGCTTGAAGGTGAAGAGATACCAATAGTCGTCTTCGGAGATGTCGAGATCGGGATTGTCTTCGTCACAGTCGGTGAATCGGCAGCGATCATCATTGAGCTCGAGCCCTTCACAGTCCATGTTGGAATTGACCTCGACATTGCGCAGGTCATGGAAGTAGCCCAAACCCTTGTCGGCTGTGCGACCGATCTTGTCTTCCCAGGAGACGAAGTCGCTGACCAACCTGAAGTACACCCGGTTGGTGGCGATCGAAAAACCGCTGCCCCCCAACATCGGGAGGCCACCGGAGCATGCGGCGCCGAAGCAGCGATGGGCCTCGACATCGACGGCGAGGACATCGTCGCCGTAGGCGTAGCCGGCTACCGGGAGGAAGTCCACCCTGATAATACGGCCGTCCGGCTGGCTGGCGGTGGTGCTGTCGCTGTCGCGGTACCACACGGAGGTCGGCTCGTCGCCTTGCAAACCCAACTTGGGCAACCGCCGGGCCCTCTCGAGCTCCCAGTCGTCGTCGAGATCCGCCGGCTCGGAGTAAAAACAAGATACCAAGGCGGCGTCACCTCGGGAGTCGATGAGGTTCCCGGCGCCGTCTTCCTTGCCCGGATAGTCCACGGTTCCGCTGCTCGGGTCCGACGGGTTGTCGTAGTTGGCACAGTTCCAGCCATCTCCCAAACCGTCGCTATCGTAGGGTGCGCCGTTACCGAACACATATCGGCTTCCGATGGCCGGAAACTCGTCGACGGTCGCCGGGAAGGTGTAGCCGAAGATGGTGGGGAACGACAAATCCTGGGCATCTCCGTCGGGCTGGGTTTCCATCACCTCATAGAGCCAATGCTTGGCTTTGAGACGAGCGTTGTCTTGCTCATAGGTGGCAAAACCAAAATGCACGTTCGGCGCTTCTCCCAGCACTTCATAGAGGGCCGACTTGGCCAGGAAGAGCTTCGATGTCGGATCGTCACCATTGAGGGGCGCCTGGCAATCTCCCCGAATGCACAAGGGTTGCTGACAGCGGTAGCCCTCGCGCAGGCAGGTGACGCTGCCGTCCTCCGGCTTGGCGACACCGAACATACGGAGGCCGTCGGCGACGACAAAGGCATCCGTGTCGTCGGTGGCGATGGTGATACTGGTGTCATCAGCATCCTTGTCGAACTCAAAAGTCCCGATCCAGTTGTAGTCGTAGATGCCTTGCGCATGCTCGGCCGCCAAGGTCGTTTCGCCCTGGTCGACCAAAATCGTGTCCTCGCCGTTGGCGTGCACGATGCGCACCGGCACATTGGAAGCCCGAAACTCGTTGGCATTCCAGAAGAGGTAGACCTGATAGACGCCGGACGCCGGGATCGTTGGTTTGAAGGTGACACTCTTGTCACCTTGGCCGCTGTTGCCATTGTGAAGATAGCCGGTCTTCTTGTAGGGAGAGAAGGTGCTCGAGCTGAGCCAATCGCCTTCGATCTCGATGCCAACACCATCCTCGGTATCCATTTTGATTTCATGGGTGTACGGTTCCTCGGGAGCGAAGTCGTACTCGACGCACCCTTCATTGGGGCATACTTGTTGGCAGAGCTCGTCGCCCAGGGGGCACTCCGTCGTACACATTCCGTCCCACGGATCGATGTCCAGACAGGCATCGATCGCGTTACAAGGGGGCGTCCAGTGCATCGACCCAGAGGTATCGAGAAGAATTTCCACGAATGGATCGCCGCTGGAATTGCGCAACAGATCGCGGTCGTCGGCCGAGACCCAGTAGGCCGAGGCGATAAGCAAGCCAATGCAGATGATGCGCACGCTGTGTGCGAAAGGTCTTGGATGTGATTTGAATCCCATGACGTAAACTCCCCTAGATGGCCTCTGGTGAGAACCGGCCGCCCCACCTTCGGCTTGGCTCCCATGAGCCAGAAGCAATTCCCCAAAAAAACAAAATCCCTTAGATCATCGTGCATCAAGGCTGGCTTGATGTCGCTTAAGGATCTTCGATCGGCACTGACTGACCGTAGACGCTGTCTTCTTTTTCTTCTTCGCAACCGAATTGGTCGACCCTCTTGTGTCCAGCCTCCAAGGCTCCGATTTCAATGCTGGTGATCGGAGTGACAAAGAAGCCGTAGTCGACAACTTTCTCGGCTTGAATCTCGGCGAACTCATCGACCGCACCTTCGCCGGCAACCTGGCCGGCGCAGTCGGGTACTTGCTGAGAAGTGTCCCAAGCCAGGCGGCGGGCCCGGGCCGAGGTCTTGAAGAACACCGACAGCATTTCGCTGCCCCCGCCGACGTTGGCCGTGGAGTAGGCAGCGTTGCTGTAGTGCACCGGATAGACAGGCGAGAAATCCACGCTGTAGCCGAGGGTCTTGTCGCCGATGAAACGATCGTCGTCACCATTCTTGGCGGGCACAGCAAGGGCTCGACGGTCCAAGTTGTTCTCGACCAAGAGTTGAGTCACCGCCGTCGATACGCCGATCTCAGCGGCATAGAAGGTCTCGTTGGCAACCTGCTCGTTGTTTCCAATGAGCATCTCCGTCTCGGTGACCACCGCCAGGGACAACCCGACAACCGTCAAGAAGACCAAACCCATCAAGGCCAGCATCAAGGTGCTACCTTCTTCTTTGTTCAAATAGCGTACGTGACGTTTCATAGCAGGTTCCTCAACTCGACAACCGTTTGCAGCCAGCGGCGACGGAATCGCCGCGCATCCAAATCGTTGTAGCTGTAGTTATCTCCACCGAGGGAGAAAGAATCTCCTCGGTTGAAGTCTTCGATGTTGATCAGCTCCGGCGCCTGGTAGTCGAGGTCCCGCCGGTCTGCCATGACCACCGTATTGATGCGCAAGAAGTGATACTCGATATCCGGATTGAACCAGACCTGATGACCATCCGGTGGATCACCTCCGGGTGGATCGGCATAGGGAGGATCTGCGTCGGCCCCCAGGAAATCCCCCGGAGCGTTGAACAGCACCTCGTCGGAATCGGAGCCATCCTCAAAGATCACGCCATACCCCGGACCGGTTCCGAGCTCGTCCGTATCGGCACCCAGGGCCAACTGAAGATCGATGACATTGTCCGCCACATCGATGACGTCCACCAGATTGTTGGTCCCCGGGCCGAAGCGCGCCCTTGAAAGGACTGGAGTCAGCCGCGACGAGTCGTCACCGGGAATCTCTCGCTCGACACGGATGAAGAAGCGCAGCTCCTCTAAGAAACCCAACGAGCTGATGTTGGTCGGCAGCTCGACATTGAGCTCCGGCTTTGTGGTGTCGGGCTCCAGGGTCATGCCACCGCCCCCGACCAACGAGGTGCCTCGGGTCAAGTCGGCGTACACCAAGCCCGGACCGTCTTCTAGATCGATCTTCAGCGGCAGATTCAAGCACAGGGGCATGTCAGCCGCCGTAACCCCGGGCCCTGCATCGGTCGGCACCGGACAGATGTAGGGATCGAGGGCCGATTCATTGGCCACGGAGGCCCAATCGAAGGCCATGATGGCGTAGGCATTGGGATTGACCAGGTCGCGCAGCAGGAAAGCTTCGTCCTTGAATTCGCTGTTGGGCCTGTTGTAAATGGCCTTCAGTTGGTCGGAAAGCAGCTTCACGTCCTGGTGCAGGTCTTCGTACTTCTCGCCGACCACACGGCTGCGACCAGGAATGGTGATACATCCCGCAGCGCTCTTGCCGTCCGGCGCCAGCCAGGTGCTGATCTCCGTCGTGCAATTCAAGTTGGTGGGCGGCATGCCCGGCGTGTAGTAGACCGGTGTCGAAAAGACCCCGCGAACAATCAGCACATCTGAACCCGGTAATACGAGAGGCTCGTCATCACCGTCATTGTCGGCGTCATCGGCGGCTGTGCCGTCGACCACTTGGGCGATGGAGGTGTCCGATGCCACGTTGTTGAACACCGCCAAGGCAACGCCATGGGGGAGGACCCCGGTAAGATCGTATTCTTGGTTGGAGATTTGGTCGTCGGTGACGTTGAGGCGGGTGATGGGTAGGCCGCCAATCCCTGCCATGCGGGTATAGCGCACCAGCTCGGAATGACCGACGCGCTGGCCCTGCTGAATCATCGCCAGTTGGGTCTGAGATTTCGCCAGACGACTGGAGTTACTGAAGACGACGAGCAGGCCAGCTGTGACGACGCTGAAGATCAACAGCGTGATCAGAATCTCGACAAGCGAGAAACCCGCCTCGCCGTCTCTCCGTGTGTAGGGTCGTTGCATGATGTATCTCTCTTGGTTCCGCTCAATAGGCCCGAAAGTGGCTGACCGTCATCCGCTGCCCGATGTTGAGAAATTGCTCCGGCTCCGTACCGTCGCAATTTCGGCAAGGCTGGACAGTGACCCGAAGCTCCGTCAGATGGGCTTTGTAACCATCGGCACCATCGTCGTTGGTCAACGGGCTATCAAAAAGCTCCGGATGACCCAAGGTGACCAAGGTGGACGATCCGTCGGCGCTGATCGTTCCCTCACCGATGTCGGCAAATGAGTATTTGCGCACCGTCGATCGCCGCATCCAAAGGACCAATCCGGGGCCGTCGGGGGATTCCTGCCATTTACCATCGCCCAAGATACGGTTGGCCTCGCCGGTATCGGTCGTACCGGAGCTCCAGTACTGGGAACCCAGGTCCAGGGTGCCGCCGATCGGCAGGTCGAGGTTCTCGTGATCGAGGATCATCTGGTTGGATGCTTCGATGTCCTCGCCCACGAAATTCGACATGATATTCGACCAACCCCCCGCCGTGTTGCTCTGCAGAGCGCGGGTGAACAGCGGCAAGATACTGACCGAAACCACGAACAGAAGCACCGCGGCAAAGAGTGTCTCGAGCAACGAGAATCCACCTTGGCGGGCCATCCGGTGCCAGCGCGCCGAGAAAAGCTTGCAGAAGAGCTTGTTGTGTCTATGTCCCATGTCTTGAATCCTCAGTAATTGCCTACACCGCATCTCAATACCAGGCCCATCCGTCAAGAAAAAAACCGGCGCTGCCGGTCGGCGAATCCCCCGGTTGCAGGAATTTGCGAATTCTCGGCGTCCCCTGCAATGAATCCACAGCGATCTGAAAGATGTTGCCCTTGCTGTCGTGGACGCAAAATGCCGTTTTCGCCGACGCCTTGCCTTGGGGGTCGAAGGACATCGTGTCCTTCTGATAGTCGGCTGTGCCATCGCCGTCGAGGTCGTAGCATCGGTTGTCGGTCCACAGCTCGATGCTGAGCTCTTGAAGCGACACCAGCCCGGCACCGGTAATCTCCGTGCTGCTGGCGGTGATGTCTTGATCCTGGTTGACGCGGATCGCCTGCAAACGGGTCTTCTGGATTAATCCCACCGTTTGATCAGCGGCCCCTTGCACTTGGGCGCGGCGGATCTGCCCCATCACAAATGGAAAGGAGATCAGGGCAATCAACAGAATCAACACCACCACCACCATCAACTCGATGAGGGTAAAACCGGCACTGGACACCTGTTTCCGTCGCCCGAGGGCGGAGGACTTGCCTTCAATTTTCCGCATGACATTCTCCTATGGGAGCAATTTGGATGCCAGCATGGCAAGCTTGTCTTGCTTCGCAATCACATCTTTTGTTTTCAGTAGCTTACTACGCTCACGGGGTCACCGGAGAAAGGCAGCTCCATACTCGGTTGCTACTTTAGGTAACGGTTTTTCCAAAAGGCAGCCACAACGTGGCCTTCACTCCCCGGCTCTTCCGGTCTTCGAGCTCAACGTGGCCCATGTGGAGAAGCGCGATTCGACGGGTCAGCGCCAGCCCCATGCCGACACCACCGCTCCGCTGACTGAAGAACGGATCGAATATGCGCTGGTGGTCGGCGGGTAAGCCTGTCCCCCGATCCTCGACCACCACCTCCACGCCGCCGCTGCGAGACCTCAAGTGGACGATCACCGGGTCGTAGCAGGCTGCGTCCCGCTGTGCTTCGACGGCATTGCTCAGGAGATTGCGTACCGCCCGCTCCAGGAGCTGCGGGTCCCCCTGCACAACCCACTCCCCATGGTCGCCCTCGGGCCCAGAACCCGAGACCTGCAACGGGGCCCCGCCAAGGGCAGGGTCCGCCACCGCACGGTGGACCAATCCCATCAGATCGACCTCCCGTGGCCGCAATGTGCCGGGCCGGGCAAAGGTGAGAAAGTCTTCCAATACCCGTTTCAGGTGGTCGCTCTCATGGCGGACCTCGGTCAAATACTCGCCCAGCATCTTGCCATCGGGATCTCGCTCGATCAGGCTCAAATAGCCGCGCAGAGTCGCCAGGCTGTTGCGTAGCTCATGGGCGGCTCCGGCGGTCAGCTCACCGAGCTGCGACAGGCTGTCGGCCAACCATTTCTCGCGCTGCTTTTCTTGTACTTCCGTCAAGTCGGCAAAGATCGTCAAGAAACCTCGGATCTCCGTGTTCTCACGGCGCAGGGCATGGACCGTGACCCCGAGGGTCCTGCTTTCTCCGTCTTCCGCGGCCACCGAGCACTCCTGTCGCTGCACCGCCTCGCCGTGCCGGATGGCTCGTTCCACAACCCGCAACATCTCCTGTCGCGAGGCCAGCGCCTCGGCCAGAGGGGCCCCCATCCTCGGCATCGGCACATCCAATAGCCGCGCCCCAACGTCATTGAGGCCCAAGACGACACCGGCAGCGTCGCACAGTAGAACACCGCTCTCCAGACTGCGCACCAGGGTGCCTTCAATCGACTCCATGGGCCCGGCCTTGGTGCTGTCGGCCAGGGCGGTGAGTGCTTTTTCGAAGGTCTCGACGAGGAATCCAACCTCGTCCTGGGAACCGCTGGCTTGTTGACCGGCTCGTCGGGCGTGCTCGACCATGCGGTCGAAGGGCCTGAGAAAGCGGCGCAGGAAGAGCAGCACGATGACCGTAATGCCGCCGTTGATCGCCAGGATGAGCGGCGTCAGAAGGCGCAGGCCCTGCTCCCGATTGCGAAGAATGTGGGCCGGCAGCGCGATGCGCAGGGTGTAGGACTGCCCATCCACCTTGAACGGCGTCGTCCCCACCACCGAGCTACCCCCTGCCCCCCCACTCCACCAAGGGAGCGGCTGATCGGAAACCTCGACGCGGATGCCTTCACTGGCGCCGTCACCCGCCACCAAGCGGCCATGGGAGTCGACCACGGAGATGCTACTGGCGGGCGGCAGGCGATGACGTAAACGCTCGACATCGCGAATCCGGCCCAGCGACAGCTCGCCGCTGAGCTGTCGCCCCAGGCGCTCCGCTTCGGTGACCCGCTCTTCGATCAGCAGTTGCAGAGTATTGCGATAGGCGAGCAGCGCAAAGGTCGAGACCAAGGCCATGACCAGCAGGGCGACGGGCATGAGAATCGAGACCTCACGCCGTTGTCCGATGGCTGTTCGAGGGCGTTTCATCGTCGCATCGTCCGGCGGCCGCGCCTTCAGCCCCCCAGGATCTGGACGGTCATCTGCACGTAACTGTCGATCAGGGTTTGGCCAAAGAACAGGGCCAATACAGCCCCCATAGCTAGGAAGACACCAAAAGGAAGCTTGGACTGCAAGTGTAGCCGTCCGAGAACGATCAGCATCGCCCCCGCCAGAGAGCCACTGACCGAAGCCAGAAACAGGGTGACGATGACCCCCTTCCAGCCCAGAAACGCACCGACCATGGCCAGCATCTTGACGTCACCGAGGCCCATGCCCCAGATCCCTTTCCACCAGTACCAGAGCCAAGCGACGCCATACAAGACCCCGGCGCCGGCCGCGGCACCGATGACGGCAGCCTGGAAGGTCGTCCAATGAATCCAAGGCTGGAGCACTAGACCGAGAACAATGCCCGGCAGAGTGATGACGTCCGGCAGGATGTAATGTTCCGCATCGATCAGCGCCAGCACGATCATGGCGGCTAGAAAGAGCGCCGCGACCACGCTGTCCGAGCTCCAACCAAAAGCCTGGTAGACGCCGACGAAACCGATCCCGGTCGCCGCTTCAATGGCCGGGTAGCGCCAAGGAATCCTAAAGCCGCAACGACGACATTTGCCGCCCAGCCAGAGGTAGCTCAACAGTGGAATGTTGTCCCAGGGAGGAATCGCCACCCGGCACCTTGGGCAGCGGGAGCGCGGTGTGATGGTCGACAGCCGGCGCGGCAAGCGATAGATGACAACGTTCAGGTAGGAGCCCAGGATCAAGCCGAGGACAGCAAAATAGAGACTCAAAAAAAATTGGATCGACACGATGACGCCATTCTATGCGTAGACGGTGGCCTGGCAGCCAGCCGGGGCTCAGCTATATACAAAACGACATATACAAAACGACGGGGCTCACTCAGCTTGACTCATAAAGCGGTGCTTGACGCAAAAAGGGCACCCCGAAAGGTGCCCTTCTGCGACGGCCATCGCAAAACCTACCCGATGGCGGTCAAGCGCTGAATCAGTTGACCTGACCCGGCCAGCTCACGAAGTAACCATCGGCCCAGGCGATATCCTGGTCGTAGTCGGTGGCGATGAACGGACCCACATTCCACTCCTTCTGGCAATCGCTGGCGGTGAAACCTTCAACCGCGTCACGACCACCGGAGCAGATGATGATGGTATTAGCGTCGAGCAGGCTGGCGCTCTTGCCATAGTACATCTTGTAGCGCCAACCGTCGACTTCGGGAACTTCTTGCATGTAAAAGAAGGTTTCCGACGGGTGCAGGAAGTCGAACAAGGTCGGGTAGTCGACATCGGCATGGTTGCTCGCGTTGTAGACCTTCCCGGCGCCAGCGGAGGCAGCACCCACCTGGTCGGTCAACCAGGACATCCAGGCAGTACCCGTGTTGCGGATATCAGCGACGGTCCGCTTTTGCTTGGCCTTCTGCAGGGCGTCCAAGAGATTCGGGATCAGGATCGCCGCGATGATGCCGATAATGGCAACCACGATGAGCAGCTCGATGAGGGTAAAACCACCCTGTCTGTTACGTCTTAGCATTTCGATCTCCTTGCTTCAATTTGACAAAAAGGCGTCTCGTCAATGGTTAATAGCAAGAGGCATGCCAGCCCGTAGAACACTGGATTCTCGTGTATCACTTCGGCACAGCAACACTTGTTGTCAGCCCAAGTGACAAAGAGTGTCACCCCGGAGGGCAGGCGCCTCGTCTCACCGCGATACCAAGCTTTCGACCAGCTCGGAGTAGACCTCGACCCCCTGTACCAGCTGCGGCAAGGGCATCCGCTCATTCGCCCCTTTCATCTTGGCGGCGTCGCCGGAGAGGAACCAGAACGGTGAAAAACCGTAGGCCGGAATGCCCCGAACACGGAAAAAACGTGAGTCGGTGGCCGACCAGGGGATAAACAGCGGTCCATGGGGGGCGTCGGGGAATCGCTGCCCCATGAAAGCATCGATTTCCCGAAAGACTTCGTGGTCCAGGGGGCTCGAGGGTGTCGCGCCGTGTTGCTCATCGACCACATAGGTGAAGCCCGCTAGGCGATCGGGGATGAGCTCTTGCCAACCCTCTTCGAGGGTGGTGTCGGGCAGTAGATGGAAGATGACCCGCAGGACATACCCCCCTTCGGGCGACGACTCGACCGGAAACACCGCCAGCTCGTTGCGCAGCAGCGACATGATGCGCGGAGACATGAATTCGTCGACCTTCAGGTGTAATGTCTCCGGTGATCGAAGCTGGGCTCGGAATAGGGTGTTGTCACGGCTTGGACCATAGAGGCGCAAGTACTCCGCCACTTCCGGAGTCGGCGGACGCAGCACGCCTCCGGGTTGTGCCCGCAGCTCCGTCTCCAAGGCCTTGAGCTTGTCGAAGTTGCTGTCACAAACCCAAAGGTCGACAAACCGCTTTTGACCGAACTCGGTGCCCCAAAATTTGACTTCTTCGAGACTCACCGCTTCGACGGCTCCACCCTCCGTCAGCACCGCGGAAATTCGCGCCGCCACATCACTGTGGTGGTCCAGCCACCAGCGAATGCCCAGGCTGCTGTCGACCTCCTCGTCGCCGGTGGCCAAGAACATCAGGGAACGCCGCAAGGGCATCCCTTTCTCCTTGAGCCGCAGCATCGACTCGAGCTGGGCGATGGCCAGACTCTTCATGTCAAAGGTCCCGCGGCCATAAATGAACGGCAACTCGATGGTCCCTTCGAACGGCGGGTGCTTCCACTTCGCGGGGTCTTTTATGGGCTCGACATCGATGTGGTTCAACAGCGTGATGGCCTGAGGATCATCGCCTTCCAAGAAGGCCCAAAGGTTGGCGTTGCGTCGTCCCAGGCGTTCCATATGGACTTCGATGCCGGCAGCTTCCAATTGCCGAGCCAGGAATTCGGCGCCGGGGATTTCACTACCGGTGGCGTGGGTGGTGTCGATGCGAAGATACTCTTGCAGCAGGACGACGGATCGCTCGTCCGTGAGATCTTTACCCACCCACGACATGTCGAGTCGCTGCATCCAGGCGTTGCCCCAGTAAACGATGGCCAGCATCGTGATGAGCAACACCACGGGAGTACCATAGAGCAGCAGTCGGGCACGGAGCTTGTTCTTTTGAATGAGGGCTCGATCTAGCATGTCGGCCAGATGCTATACCATCCTGTTGCCTCGCATCAGATCCACTCGCATCAGACCCTGGGAACCAGATCTCTAAATGAGCATCCCTATCGAAGCCGCACCACCTGCCCTCAAGAGCGGAGCCGAGACCGGCCAACCGGCGTGCCGGTGGCTCGCCTCGGGTGTCGCCCTGGCCCTCTGCCTCGTCTATCTGATCAGTGAGATCTTCGTTTTCGGCCACCTCGCCTTCCCCCTCGACGACAGCTGGATTCACTTGCAGTTCGCCGCTCAACTGGCGGCGGGCCAAGGCTTGACCTACAACGGTGACCAGTGGATTCCGGGTTCTACCTCTCCCCTGTGGACGGCTTTATTGAGCATCGGCTTCCTGCTGCCCTTGGGAACTTTGCTGTGGGCCAAGCTACTGGGCCTCGGCGCCTTCCTGGCATCGGTGCTGGCCACGGACCGCTTGGCCGGCGAGTTGTATCTCGGGCCGTCCCTCCGTCTGGTGGCGACGCTGAGCGTGGCGAGTTGCCAATGGCTGCTGTGGTCGTCCCTGTCGGGCATGGAGATCTGCCTCTTCCTCAGCGTCAGCACCTGGGCCATGGTCTGGCACTTGCGGGAGCGCCGCCGGTTCGGTGGGCATTCGGCACCGGGAAGCTCGATCGTCCTGCTGGCGGTGGCCTGCCTGCTGCGTCCCGAAGGCATGCTGCTCCTCCTCTTGGCCTGCGGTGACCGCGCCGTCCAATGGCAACGGCAGGGCGGGCCAACGGGGCCATTGACCTTGCGCTGGGCCGCCCAAGGCAGCCACCTGGCCCACGGACTGGCCATCGCTGCCATCGTGCTGCTTCCCAACATGGCTTTCAACTACTTGAGCAGCGGCTCGCCGTTCGCCACCACTCTGGCGGTGAAGGGAGGTGGCGGCGGTTTCCTACCCGACGGCGCTCACCTGCGCAGAGTCCTGACCATTCTCTTCACCGCGCAGCCCATGCTGCTCTTGTTTGTCGGCGCCGGCTGTCTCTGCCTGGTCAAACGCCTGGGTAGCGATCGCGACTCCGGTCTCCTGCCCGCCCTCTGGCTGCTCGCCTTACCCATCGCCAATGCCGTCCTGTCGCCGTCCGCCCTGGGCAATTTCGGGCGCTACTACTTTCCTCTCCTGCCACTCGTCGCCATCTTGGGGGCCCTCGGCTTGCGGCCGCTGTGGTCCCTGGGCCAGAGCCTGACCCTCGCCGTCGGGCGGGGCTCACTGCACTTGCCCCTGCGAGCCATCTTGATCGTGCTGCTCGTGGCACCCCAGGTCTGGGGCGCTCTGCAGGGTGTGCCGCGGTACCTGCAAACCCTGAGCAACGTCGAAGATAGCGACGTGGCGGCAGCCCGCTGGCTCGCCCCCCGGCTGCCGGAGGATGCGGTGTTGGCGGTGCAGGACATCGGCGCTCTCAAATTCTTGCTCCCCAATCGAGTGATCGACTTGGCGGGCATCGTAACGCCCGAGGTGCAACCCATCCTGGCGGCCGGACGTGGCCAAGGAGAGACCTATTGGGAAAAGAGGCTCTACGACTACCTCGCCGGCCGCCGACCCGACTATCTCGTGGTCTTCCCCAACACCTATCCGATGCTCACCGGCGGGATTCCCGGCTTCCAAGAAGTGCAACGGTTCGAGGTGGAGCAGAACGTCACCATGGCGGGCCCACGTCTGGCCATCTACAGCACGCCGTGGACACAGCATCCGCTGCGCCAAGTCGACGAGCCCTCCCCTTGAGTCGCCGGACGGCGTGCTAGTGTAGTGCGTCTTTGCGCCACCCTTTTCGACGAGATTTCCATGCCGCTCAGCAAGCACCCACTGTTGAAAATCGCCGCCCCGTTGCTGGGCGGTGCGACGTTCTTGTGTCTTCTGGCGGCGGTCGGTCAACAGCATCTGAGCGCCAACCTGCTCGACTTCGGCCGCTCCTTGAATCCGCCTACGCCGGGTTTCGGCCGATACCTGGCCTACGCCTCCCTCTTCGCTTCCCTGGCCACGGTTTGTTTCGTCGTCGCTGCCATGCGCTTCCTCGCCTGGCGCCGGCCGACGGTCCCCTGGGGACACATTTGGGACCAATCCGCCGAAGGCAAGTGGCTGCTCTACGGCAGCTTGCTGGCCTTTGTCATTCCCGCGGCACTGCGCACTTGGCTGCTGCACGGGCTACCCATCACCGACGACGAGGCGGCGTACCGCTTCATGGCACAGCTGCTGGCGCAAGGTCAGGTCGTCGCCGATTCTCAGCCCCTCAAGCTGTTCTTCGACAACCGCTTCTTGATCAACGACGGCAAGGTCTACGCCCATTATTTCCTAGGCTGGCCGGCCCTCATGGTGCCCGGAATCTGGCTGGGAATCGGCGGCTGGATGAATACGTTCTACTCGGCGCTGACGGTGCCCGCCCTCTACCGCATCGTCCGCCGATTGGCGGGCCAACGCTGGGCCAAGGCCAGCCTGCTGCTCTTTCTCAGCTCGCCGATGCTGATGCTGGCCGCCGCCACCGAGTTGTCGCATACCAGCTGCATCGCCGCCTTGGCCTGGTTCACCTGGTTTTGCCTGCGCTCGCGGGACGACGACGCCGGGCTCGGGGTCCACGCCGCCACCGCCGCCGCCTTCTCCGTCGCCTTCTTCATCCGTCCCAGCTCGGCCTTGGGAATCGGTCTACCCTTGCTTCTGTGGTGGTTGGTGGGCGTCTTGCGACAACGCCGCGGCAAGCTGGCCCCAATGCTCGCCTTTGCCGCCCCGGCCGTCCTGCTGGCGGTGCTCTTCCTCTACGTCAACTGGCTGCAGAACGGCTCGCCGCTGGAGACCTCCTATCAACGGGCCTACGCTTACGCCCAAGAGAACGATTTCCGCTTTTCCCTGTGGGCGGGGCAGGACGACCACTTCAAGGAGATGCAGTGGATCTCCTGGCCGTTTCTCTTGGCCGTCGCCGGATCGGCTATCCTGCGCCTGAATGTGGCTCTGTTCGGTTGGCCTTGCTCGTTGTTCTTCGCCTTCTTCGCCGGCCGAGGTACCCTGCGCACCACCCTGCGCCTCTCCGTGCTCTCTTACTTTGTGCTGCATGCCTTGACCTCCAACGTCGGCATCGACAGCTTTGCGCCGATGCACTATTTCGAGGTCGCTTGGCCGTTGCTGCTGCTCAGCGCCTGTGGATTGGCCACCTCGGAGATCCACGCCAAGCGTCTCGACGTCGCCCTGGGCCAGGCGACCGGCTGGCGTTGGCAAGCCCTACCCGCCAGCCTCCTCGCCGCCCTGGTGCTGGTGGCCATGGTCAGCTATCTGCCGCTACGCTTCGGCGCCGTATCCCGCATCGTCGAGGACATCGGCAAGCCCTTCGACGCCCTGGAGGAAGCCGAGATCCACCACGCCGTGATCTTCGCTGCGGACCCTTTTGTCAACTACTGTAGCCATCCGCCAACCCGCGGCTGGGTGTTCGTGCGCCCCAACAACGGGCCACGGATGGACGACGACATTCTCTGGGTGAACCATTTGAGCCTCGAAAAGAACCGCCTGCTCATGCAACACTTCCCCGACCGGGCGGGTTTCGTCATGGGCTGGGACCGCGGCTGCAACGTCCGTTACATACCCCTCGAGCAGCTGCCCCCAGGATCGGTACCCGACGCCCGGGTCAGCGGTATCGACGAGGTGGGACGTTGAAGCACCGGTGCTCGGCCACGTGCCGTCGAGCCAGATCGCATCCAGCTTTGCCAAGATCGGTGCCAAGGGAGGTCCATCGGAGCTGCGGAAGGGCGAGTATGTCTGAGCTGGAACAGAGCTGGGTACTTGATCAACCTTTGCTCAACAGCATTTTAGGGTGCCCCCTGGCTTCCCGGCGAGTTGCGCAGCCCAGGAGCAGCCCGATGGGGCCTCCCCCCTCGAGCCCTGTTTCTGGATGGGCTCGAGCTGGCTCCCATCGGAACAACGTCGCTGCAATTCACGCTGCAAAGCAGTGTTCCATACCACCAAGAAAGGTGTGAGAAAACGGATGTCAGATCAGAGGAGCGCGGCCCAAGAGGCCGCGGCAAACGTCAAGGCGGAGCAACGCCCATCCCGCAAGGCCGTCATCATCGGTGCCGGTCCGGCCGGTCTCACCGCGGCCTACGAGCTGACGGCCAAGTCCGACATCGTGCCCCTGGTATTGGAGAAGAGCCGGCGTATGGGCGGTATCTCCTGTACGGTCGAGCACCAGGGTAACCGCATCGATATCGGCGGCCATCGCTTCTTTTCGAAGTCCGATCGGGTGATGCAGTGGTGGATGGGCTTCATGCCCCTCGAAGCCCTGCCGGAGGGGGCGACCCAGATCACCTACCACCGTCGTTCCCGGGATCTCGAGGTCGACGGCCAGGGCCCCGATCCCGCGACGGAAGATCGGGTGATGCTGCTGCGCCAGCGCAAATCCCGCATCTACTATCTGCGACAGTTCTTCGATTACCCGATCAGCCTCAGCCCCGACACCCTGCGCAAGCTCGGTTTGATGCGCACCTTGCGCATCGGCTTGAGCTACGGCAAGAGCATGCTGCTGCCCGGCGGTGAGCCCGAGAATCTCGAAGAGTTCTTCATCCAACGGTTCGGCAAAGAGCTCTACTTGACCTTCTTCAAGGATTACACCGAGAAGGTCTGGGGCACCCCGTGCAAGGACATCAGCGCCGAATGGGGAGCCCAGCGCATCAAGGGACTGTCGATCCTCAAGGCGGTCACCCACTTTTTCAAATCGCTGTTCAAACGCGACCGCAGCATCGATCAGAAAGACACCGAGACCTCGCTCATCGAGCAGTTCCTGTATCCCAAGCTCGGCCCCGGCCAGATGTGGGACGTGGTGGCGGATGAGGTCCGCCAGGGGGGAGGCACCATCCACACCGGCATAGAGGTGCGACGCCTGTTCAGCGACGGCGAGCGCATCGTGGCCGTCGAAGCGGTGGACTTGGCGAGCGGCGAGACGGAGCGCATCGAGGGGGACTTCTTCTTCTCCACCATGCCGGTGCAGCAATTGGTGGAGGGTCTCGAGCCGCCCCTGCCCGAGGCAGCCGCCGAGATCAGCCGTGGCCTCGTCTACCGCGACTTCATCACCGTCGGCCTGCTGCTCGAGGAGCTGGAGATCAAAGAACGACACGGCAACGACAACGGCGGTTTGATCCGCGACAATTGGATTTATATCCAAGAGCCGGATGTTCAGGTGGGGCGCCTACAGATTTTCAACAATTGGAGCCCCTACATGGTGGCCGACCCCGGCACCGTGTGGCTGGGTCTTGAATATTTTTGCAACGACACCGACGCGCTGTGGCAGATGAGTGACGAAGAGATGATCGAGCTGGCCAAGGAAGAGCTCGACCACATCGACATCATCGACCGCAACAAGGTGATCACTGGCACCGTGCTACGGGTACCCAAGACCTACCCGGCCTATTTCGGCACCTACGACCGCTTCGATACCCTGCGTCAACACCTGGATCGTTTCGACAACCTCTTCCTGGTGGGCCGCAACGGCATGCACAAGTACAACAATCAAGATCACTCCATGCTCACCGCCATGTTGGCGGTGGAGAACATCCTGCAGGGTCGCACCGACAAATCGAACCTCTGGTCGGTGAATACCGAGGAGGAGTACCACGAGGAAAAATCGTAGGCAGAGGGTTACTGCGGGATCCGAGCCGGCGCTGTGACTTGGCCATAGATCTCGTGCACCTGAGCCGCCAGATGACGCCAGGAGAATCGCTCTTGCACCCGACGGCGGGCGGCCTCGCCGAACGTTTGGCGGCACCGTGGATCGGCCAACAGGCTCCCCAAGGCGGTCGCCAACGCATGGGGATCCGAGGGCGGCACCAAGAGCCCCGTCTCACCGTCGACAATGGTCTCTGGGATCCCACCGACCCGGGTCCCGACACCCGGGACCCCCATCGCCGCCGCCTCGAGCGCCGCAATACCCAGAGTTTCGACAAAACCGTCGGCGGCGTCGATGCTCGGATTGACAAAAAGGTCCGCGGCCGCAAACAACTGCGCCACCTCCTGGCGCTCCAGGGGACCGGGCAGGTGGATGCGGGCCGAGAATCTCGACGCCGACGCCCGCTTCCTGAGCCCTTCGCCCTCCGGACCTTGGCCGGCGATCACCAGATGTGCCCGGGGAAATCGGGCCAGGACCTCTTCGGCCGCCTCCAACAGCACATGGAATCCCTTGAAACGTACCAACCTGGCGACGGCGGCGATGATCGGCGCCTGGTTTGGGATACACAGCCGCTGCCGCATCGTCGCGCCCGCCACCGCCGACGGTTGAAATGCCCTGGGATCGAATCCCTGATAAACGACCTCGCCGGCACACTGCCCCGCCAAGCGACTCATCTGACGCTGTGTCTGTCGCATTGTGAAGTGGCTGTTGAACAGCACTCGATCGGCTCGCCGTATGGCAAATTTTTCCAGACGGCTCAACGGCACGCTGACGCGGTGCAGGGTCAATACCGACGGTCGCCGGTGGATAACATTGGCCATGCCCACGACGGCGCCCGGCGGTGCCCAATGGGCATGGACCAGATCATGGCCTGGTAGATGGCGCCAGATCGCGGCTGCCATGGCGCCGACGAAGCCGGGCAGTTGCCAGCGAGCCCCCGGCGTCTCTCGCAGGTTGTCCGTGACACCGGCGCCGTAAGCGATCGCTTGACGGTCGCTGTTCAAGGTATAGCGGAAGCGCTCGACCCGCACGCCGCGCAACATTTGCGAAGTTTCAAGCCCAGGGCCATGGGGCGCCACGACGGTAACTTGCATACCGTGGTCCGCCACCAGATGCTCGCAGAGATCGGCGACGAAGCGAGGCGTGTGATCGCCAACGTAGCGCGGATAGGTAGTGCTCACCACCAAGACGCTCAAGGGCGACCCTCGAGGGGTTCGACTCATCCGGTTGGCATGATGCCAGATCTTGGAGGAGCCCGGCAACCGATGCCCTGGGCTCCGCCCCATCCGGTTGCGCGCAACGACACATCCGGCCTAAACTCGAAAACCTGTCTACGGCACCGCACCCCAGCGCTTGCTAGGTCGAATAGGGGTCGCCTAACCGTCGACCCACATCGGTCTCGACCCAATTCGAGGTTACCTGTGATGTCGATCAACGAAGCGACTCTGCAACAGCTCTCGGGCCAGCGCTGCCTGGTGATCGAGCCCTACTTCCAGACACCGGCGGTCGAAACCGGGCTGGAGATCGCCAAAATCCTAGCCCGTCAAAACACCGTCTTCTACTTGGGCCCCGATCGCTTGGCGTGCGTCACCGACGAAAGCTACCTTTTCACCGGCCGGGTGCTCAACCGACTGAGCAGAAAGCGGCGGGTCAGCCGCTATCTCTCCGCCGCCGCCTTCCAGGTCCCACCTGAGAAGTTGCGGACGCTGATCCAAGACCTACCCCGGGATCGATTCCACACCTTCCTACGGGATGTCGGCGAGAACCTCTCTACCGCCATCTATGAAAATTTCGACCTCGGCCAGAGTTTGCGCTCCTCGATGATTTCCTTGACTCGCAACACCGACTGGGTGGCGGACCCAGAGGACCCTTTCACCCGCCGCCTGGCCCTCGATGCCCTGGTGCTCTATGAGCTGACCCTGCGGTTGATAGAGCGGTTGCGGATCGACTTGGTCGTCTTATTCAATGGCCGGCTTGCCTCCGTTCGAGGGATTCGGCGCGCCAGTGAGGCCAAAGGCATTCGATGGTGGGTCCACGAACGGGGCGCAAGGCTCGACAAGTTCGCCATTTACGAATGCTCGACGCCTCACCAGCCCTCCAGTTATCGAGCTTGGGTCGACGATTGGTGGGGCTGGTCCGCTGATGGCGAGCAGCGGGCCGCAACATTTCTGCAAAACCGCCGCGCCGGAGTCCAAACCAACTGGTTCGTCTTCACGCGCAAACAGCAAGCGGGCGCGCTCCCACCACGGGATTCTCGACGCCGAGTGGTCTTCTTCACCTCTTCGGAAGACGAAATGGCCGCCATCGGCGATGAGTTTGCGCCCGACTCCCCCCTGTGCGTTCAAGCCGTGGCACTCCGCGAGTTGGGACAGGCTTGCCGGGACGCTGGGCACGAGCTCGTCGTGCGATTCCATCCCAACACCCCACAAGGGGAACAGCATTTGACGGCCGCCGCCCACCAAGCCGCTGACATCGTCTGCACACCCCAGAGCCAGGTCGACACCTATGCCTTGATGGATTCCGCCGATGTGGTGTTGACCCACAATTCGACGGCGGGCCTGGAAGCGGCAGCGAGCGGCAAACCGGCTTTCTATACGGGGCGCAATATTTTTGAGGGGTGTGCTTCGATGCGGCGAGTGAAATCAAGGCTGGATCTCCGCGCCGCCATGGACAGCCAGCATGGATTCGATCGCACCGATGCCCTCAAGTACCTCAATTTCCTGGCCGTGCATGGCATTCCATATCGGACCTATCGGCCGCGGGGGTTCATCTCCGGCTCCTTTGATGGCAGGGACCTGAATTTCCCCCTTTCGACCCTCCGTGACTTGCGGGTGCGCTGGAAGCGCGGCGGCCGTTGAGGCCCCCGCAGACACCTTTTGGAACATGAGGCTGCCATTTTTCAACCACCTTCTTCGCCTCGGGCGCCAGGCGGTCGGACCCCTCGGCAACGTCGTGCTGCGCGGTCTCACCATCGGCACCCGTTCGTTGCTAGTTATCGCCCTGGCGGCGTGGTTGGAACCCAAAGAGCTGGGATATTTCGGCCTGATCACCGCTATCGTCTCGATGACCAACTACATCTTTGGCCTGGACTTCTACACCTTTGTGGTGCGGGATATTTCCTTGGCGGACGTTTCTGGGGTGAGATGTAAGCTCCGCGACCAGTTCCTCCTCCACGGTCTACTCTACGTCGCCGCCGCTGGCGTGCTTTGGCACCTGTTGCCGACGATGGGACAGAGTCGAAACGTCTCACTCTTGGTGATCCTTGTCGCCATCTTGCAGCACGCCACCTTAGAGCTCTATCGAATCCTCGTTCGCCTGCACCGAGTGATAGCGGCGAGCCTCGCTTTTTTTGTCCGAGATGCGGGGTGGATACCCCTCTGCTTGCTCCACTGGTGGATCACCGGCACCATCGACCTGGAGGCGATTCTTGGATTCTGGCTCCTCGGTTCCGTGGCCTGCATCGCATACTCGCTCTGGGACCTTGGGCGGGCGACCCCGAAGTGCGCCGACAACCATGTCGACTGGCAACGGTTGCGGCTGGGACTCCAGACCGGCTTGCGCATGCTTCCCGGAACCTTGTCGCTGCGCGCATTCTTTTCCGTCGATCGCATGATCTTAGCCGTCTTGGTCCTGCCCGACACCCTTGGCGCCTACGTCTTCTACACCGGGCTCTGCCTCTCGTTCCACGGACTCTTCGAGTCTGGGGTCCTGCCATATTTTTGGCCGCCGTTGCTCGAGGCGCAGAAACGCGGCGACCGAGCTGCCGTCCGGCGGGCCCAACGGAAGCTCAACCGGATCTGTTGGTTTGCGCCCATCGGGGTCGCCGCAGCGGCCTGGAGCGTCGGTTTCCTGGCTAGCCGAGCTCTATCGAACCCGGTCTACGCAGAGAACCTCGATCTATTGAGCATCCTGGTCTTTGCCTACGCCTTGCTCGGGGGTAGCAATGCACCCCACTATGCCCTGTATTCCAAGGGGCTCGACTGGCAGATCGTCGTCAGCCAGGTGGTCGGACTGGTCATCTTTGTTGCTGCGGTGGGCATGGTGTCGCTGCTGGACCCAAGACTCGCGGTTCCCGTCGGCCTGGTGATCGCCAGCGGCGCCATCCTCTTGATCAAAGCCGTCTTGGCTCACCGTGCCCGCACCGAGCACCGACCCCTTAGAGATTTTTCGCCCTGAACGGTGATCAGAGAGCCTCTATTCGCCCTTCGGCCGCGACGGCGACAGCACCTGGAATAGGAAGGCACGATTCCAGATCAACGCACCGAGCGCCATGCCAGGCAAATAGAGGGGCGCTCGCAACCACCAGCGAGGACCGCCCTGGAGAAGCCGACGCACCCCCAGTAACCATCGCGGTAGCCACAATCCCAAGGCCACCGGCCAAATCTTGGTGGCGGCGCTGCCCGGCAATCGGACGCGCTGACGGATCAATGCACTGTGGTGTCCGAGCCGGTCCTGGTGATGACGAAAGGCCGAGAAGCCGCTGGCGTTGTGGTGGTCGACCCTGGCACGGGGCTCGAACCATTGCTCACACCCAGCCGCACGCAGGTGGGCGAACAGCAGCGTGTCCTCGGCCGGCTGAAAGGCTTCCTCAAATCCCCCGGCCCGATGAAAATCGGCCGCCCGCACGGCCATGCTGCACGAGGCGCCTCCGACCTGTCGTCGGACAGGGTGCCAGGGGGCTTGTTCGCTGAACTCGCAGATCCAGTTGACCATTCCCCAGTAGCCGCCGGAGGTCGCAGTACCCACCGAGCCGACGACGAGACGCCGCGACCCACCCTCCCCGCGTCCGATGAGCGCCGCCAGCCACTCGGGGGAAGGGCGGACATCGGCGTCGATGAACGCCAACCAGTCGCCCGTGGCGATCTCTGCCCCACGATTACGCGCTGCCCCCGCATAAAGCCGCTGCGGGAAATGAAGCACTTTGATCTCCCCCCGCTGGGCACCCAGGGCCTCGGTGGGATCGTCTGAGCCGCTGTGGGCAACGATGATCTCGTCCGGTGGCCGCGTGCCACTCTGCAAGCCTTGCAGGCACTCGGCAAGATAGGGACAGCGACCATAAGCTGGAATGATGACACTTACACGGGGCACGGTCTCATGGCCCCCAGATGCTGAATCGTATAGTAGGCTCGAATGCTAGCCGCATCAGGAAAGGTCGCCTCGCCTTCGTTGAAATCCGAGGGTGGGTCAAAGGCTTGTGCTGCAACTTGATAAACCTTTGCCCAATAGTAGTTTAGGAGACTCAATGACGTCCCGGTGAGTTTCGAAGCCGACTAGCAGCCCGATGCGTCCGACCACCCCCAACACCGTTTTCGGCAAACCCCGATGGACCCAAGCTGGCTCCCGTCCCGTTGTACCGAAAGCGGTGCCAGCGGAAGGCCCTTGGCGGGCCTCCCTTCGAGCGAGCACAGACGCAGTGCTGTCTGAGCCGCAGGGTCATGGAAACGGGATGAAACCTTGATATAAATGGGTTTAGATCGACACGTCAGCGTTGGGGCGAGTTTGCGGAGGCCGCGCACAGCCGTAGGGCTCCCGCTCCGAATCGTTTTCTCGGATGGACACAAACTAGCTTTGGGATGCTACCTTTCGACCCAAGAAATCACAACTGCCCACCGATTGACACCGAGGCTGGCACACTGACCTGAAGTGGACGTTATGAAAGTCATTATCCAGATTCCCTGTTTCAACGAGGAGAAGGCCCTCCCCCAGACCTTGGCCGAGCTGCCGCGCAGCATCGACGGGGTCGACGAGGTGGAGATCCTGATCATCGACGATGGCTCCGTCGACAACACGGTGCAGGTGGCGCGGGACCACGGTGTCGACCACATCGTGCGCCACGCCGGAAACCGAGGCTTGGCCAGCGCTTTTCGCAGCGGTCTCGACGCCTGCCTTCAGCTGGGGGCGGACATCATCGTCAATACCGACGCTGACAACCAGTACTCGGGGGCCGACATCCCGAGGTTGATCCAACCGATTCTCGAAGGCAGCGCCGACCTGGTCATCGGGGACCGCCAAACCGATACGGTGCCCCACTTCTCCTTCGTCAAGAAAAAGCTGCAAAAGCTCGGCAGTTGGGTGGTGCGCCATTTCTCGCAGGTCGACGTGCCCGACGCGGTGAGCGGCTTCCGCGCCCTGTCGCGCAGCGCGGCGCGGCAGATCAACATCCTGTCCTCCTTCAGCTACACCATCGAGATGTTGTTGCAGGCGGGCAAGAAACGCATGACGGTGCGCTCGGTTCCAATCCGTGTCAACCCGATGACCCGGCGCTCCCGTCTCTATTCCAGGGCCTTTGAGTTCATCCAACGGTCGGTGGCGATCCTGCTGCGCATCTACGCCATGTACCATCCGTTGAAGATTTTGCTCATGGTCGGCTCAGCCTTGATGGCCGTCGGCGCCTGGCCGATCTTACGCTTCCTCTACTATGCGGCCCGCGGCGCCGGCGACGGGCACATCCAATCGCTGGTCATCGGCGGCGTCTTGCTGATCATGGGTTTCATGGCCTTCCTCATCGGTTTGTTGGCGGACCTCATCGCCTTCAATCGACAGCTCATGGAGATGACCTTGGAGAAAGTGCGACGGCTGGAGGAAGACTTGGGGCCCAACGAAAGCGTCTCAGAGGGTCGAGAGCCGCCGCAATGACCGGGTCAGCGGCATGATCTGGATCGGCACCCACCTCCTGGGGTTGCTTCTCCTGATCGGCATCGCCTACGGCAGCGGTGAGCTCTTGCGCCGCCGCTTCTTCGGGCCCCTCGACACACGGTTACGCCACCTCACCAGCCTGTGTCTCGGGCTCGCCCTGTGGACCCTCATCCCGGTGACCTTGGCAGCCCTGCAGCTGCTGTCGGCCGGCGCCGTTCTCGGCTGCCTGGCACTTGGGGCACTGGCCGGACTTTGGAGGCTCCGCCGGTCGCAGCGATCCGAGCCCTCGGCGGCCCACCAGGTCACGGCGCCATCCGATACCGCGGCGCCTTCCGCCCCCCTCGGCCGTCAGGATATCGCCTGGCTCGCAGCTCTCTGCGGGCTCGTTTTGGCCCCCATCGCCGCCCTCGCCCTCGCACCGACCATCTCCTGGGACGCAGCGGCCTATCATCTGACCGTGCCACGTCTCTACTTGGAGCACGGTGGTTTCCGCCCCGTGGAGCTCAACGTCTACTCCAACTGGCCCTTGGGAACCGAGATGCTCTACGCCATGGGCTTGCTGCTGCAAGATCACGTGCTTCCCAAGTTGATGCACTTTGCCTTCGGCCTGGCGTTGCTCTATGCCGTCTTCCTGGGGCTTCGCAGCGTCGATTGTGATCCGCTCGAAGCTTCGGACCGCACCCTCGGCGGCGCCCTGGCGATGGCCTTTGTCCTGGCCAATGGTGTGGTGGTTTTCGAAATGCGCGTCGCCTACGTCGATCTGGCCGTCGGCTTCTATCTGCTCGCGGCGTTTCTTTTTCTTCGCCGCTGGCAGCGAACACCGCAACATCTTGGGGCGCTCGTCTTGGCGGGGATCAGCTGCGGCTTGATGGCCGGTAGCAAGCTCAATGGCTTCGTCGGCATCTTCGCCCTGGCCTGGCTCCTGATGCCCACCGTCTCGAGGCTGTGGAGAGAGCGCGGCTGGAAGGCCGCCAACGGCGCCCTGGTGGCCTTCGCCTCGCCCATTCTCTTGCTCTGGTCACCGTGGCTGGTGAAGAGCATCGCCTATACCGGAAACCCGCTCTATCCCGCCCTCTATGGCATCTTCGGTGGTCCCGATTGGAGCCCGCAGCTGGCGACACAGCTCAGCACCTGGCAGCAAGGCATCGGCATGGGACGCCAGCCCTTGGACTACCTGTTGCTACCTTGGCGGATCATCGTCCACGGCGGCTCGGGTTATGAGCGATTTGACGGTTCTCTCAGCCTCGTCTGGCTGCTGATCCTACCCCTGGCCCTGTGGAGATGCCGACGCTCGGCGGTGGTGCGTCAACCCCTGGCGGTGGCGACCCTCTTCTTTGTCTCTTGGGTCTTCACCTCGCAGCAGCTGCGGCTGCTCATCCCTGCCCTGCCCCTCTTTGCGATGGCCGGGGGACGCGCCGTGGTGGAGATCTTGGCCGGTTGGCGGACGGCGGCAGATCGTAGAGGTTGGCGGCGACTCATCTTGACGGCATCGCTGGTCGGGCTCTTGGTCAGCCATGGCGTGCCCTTGGCCAAGAGCCCGCTGACCAGCGGCTGGAAAGCGGCGCGGCGCCTCCTGGAAACCCCCTCGGCGACCATCGCCGCGTCGGCGGAGCCTCCCATCTTCGCTCTGATCGACCGTCTCCCCGCCGACGCCCGCCTCCTCCTTCTCAACACCAACCAAGGCTTCTTCAGCCGACGCGAGTACCTGGCGGACAGCTTCTTCGAAGCCTCACAGATCTCCCATTGGCTGACCCCGTTCGCCACTCCACGGGAGGTTCGAGGAGCCCTGCGCCAACGGGGTATCAGTCACATTCTCCTCGACCGTCAACCTCGGCCTGTCACCTACCCTGCGACACTGCTCAGCCTGTTGCGAGACCCCAACCTGGTACACCCGGCGGCCCAATCGCCGGACGGTCGTTTCCTCATATTCACCCTGCAATAATCCCCCGCCCCATCACTCTGCGATAATCCCCACTATGGACCTCCCCTCCTCACAAGACAGCGGTCAGCCTCTATCCTCTCCTGGGGCCGAAACCCGCCGGCTGGCACCTTGGGGTGGCCTATTGATCGTCCTTGCCCTGTGGACGTTCGGTTTTCCGGCCCTCGACCAATACGGCGTCAACTGGGACGAAGCGCTGGGCGACTTCTACTTCGGCCAACGTTACTTCTCGTACTTCACCTCGTTGGACCCGGAGTACCTCGATTTCACGGCCCATCCTTACCCGCCGGAGCACCGGCCCGACCTCAGCGCCTCGCCCTTCAAGCACCGCCCATGGGAGTACTACCCCGTGGCCAACACCTTGGCGGCGGCCACCTCGGTGCTCCTGTTCGAGGTCTTGGGATGGCTCGATCCGTTCGACGGCTACCACGCCTTCAACTTGCTGTTGGCGGGCGGTTTGATCCTTTGGCTCTATGACTTTCTGCGTCGCCGCTATGGCGTCATTGCGGCGGCGACGGCCTGCGTCTTGCTGTTGACCTCACCCCGCGTATTCAGCCATCTGATGGCCAACATCAAGGACTTCCCTTCCATGGCGGCCATCACCTTGACCCTGTTGGCCTTTGTCGGGGCCCTGGAAAAGGGATCGAGCCGTGGCCTGCTGGCGGCTGGAGCGCTTTGGGGCCTGGCGTTGGGCACCAAAGCCAACGCGCTATTCGTCGCCCCCATCGTCCTCCTGGTCTTGCCCTTGGCGGGTCTGCCGGAAGCTTGGCAGCAACGACGGCGGCATCTGGCGTGGACCTTGATCGGCGCTGGAGGCCTGGCCTTGGCGGTGCTGGTCGCCACTTGGCCTTACCTATGGGCCGATCCCCTAGGCCATTTACAGCAGCATTGGGAGTTCTTGGCGGGGCGTAAGGCATCGACGGACCCACGGTCGGTGGCACCGGTCTTCCAAGCCCTTCTGTACACCACGCCGCCGACCTTCCTCGCTCTCTTCGCCTTGGGTCTGTGGCCGACACTGGCGCGCGCCCGCCGACGGGATCGGACGGCCATTCTTCTCCTGGTTTGGATTGCCGTTGTCCTCGGGCGCTACCTTTTGCCGCAGGCGATCAACTACGACGGGGTCCGCCACTTACTCGAAATTTTCCCGCCCATGGCGGCCATCGCCGGCATCGGTTTGGCGACGTTGGTGCACCGCTTGGTGGCCCTGCGCAACGCCTCGCCGGTAGAGAGACTGCGCTGGAAGGCCGCCTTGGTTGGCATCGCCTGGATACCAAGTCTCTGGGCAATATTGCTAAGCCACCCCTTCCAGCTGACCTATTGGAATGGCTTGGCCGGAGGTTTGAAGGGTGCGCAGGCCAAGGAGATGCCACAAGCCAGCGACTATTGGGGGTTGAGCTATCGTCTTGGGTTGAGATGGCTGAACGAGAGGGCGCCCGAAGGGGCGCTGCTCGCCGTGCCGGTGATGGAGCACGCCGTACGGCTGGTGGCCCCCGAGCAACTGCGACCGGACATCACCCTGTTGCCTATCACCACACCCTTTTCGCCCCGCATTCCACCTGAGCGGTTGTATTTGACCCGCCAGGCAGCCCTCGAGCGTCCCCTCTACGTCATGTTCGTGGACCGGCGGGAATGGCTCAATCGCTTGATGGCCGATTGCTTGCTTTACCTACAACCGGAGGTCAGCTGGCAACAGGACGGCGGCACCGTCTTGGCCATCTATCGCTATCCTCCGGATCTGGCGAAGGTGATCCTTCAGGCCGAGGACCAAGGGGAGGCACCCACCCTGGGTTACCCCGGCCCCGGATCTTAGCGATATCCGTCAGCCTACGCTCCGTACACGATCCACAGCACCAACAGCCCCCACAACATGACATTGATCAAGGACGGCCAGTCGGTGAGGATGGCCTCGGTGGGATTGCGCGGTTCGTCGGGACGCTGGTAGATCAAGTAGAGATAGCGAAAGACCCCGTAGAGCACCAGGGGAATGGTGTAGACGAGGCGATCGGTACCAAAGCGCTCGACGGTGGACGGGTCGACGGCATAGAGAGCGTAGGCGACCACCGTCGAGGCGGTCACCACGTTGATCATCTGGTCGAGAAACGCCTTGCTGTAGTGGCCTAGCACCGCCCGGTGGCTCGCGGCATCGTCGGCCAGGAGCACCAGCTCATGGCGCCGTTTCGAAAAGATCAGGAAGAGGGCGAGAAACGTCGTGCAGAGCAGCAGCCAATTGGAGACATCGACGGAAATCGCCGCCGCGCCAGCCATCACCCGGAGAACGTAGCCGCTGGACACCGCCATGACGTCGAGAATCACCACCCGCTTCAAGAAGCCGGAGTAGACCACGTTGATGCCGATGTAGACGGCGAGCAGAGTGGCGAATTCAGCCCCCAGGTCGGCGGAAACGACAAAGGCCCCGGCGCCGAAGAGGATGCAGGTGACGATGGCCACCGGCAAGGGTAAGGCACCGGAGGCGATCGGTCGATGCTTCTTGAGCGGGTGTTTGCGATCTTCGTTGCGATCCCGCAGATCGTTGAACAGGTAGATCGTGCTGGCGGCCAGGCAGAAGGCAGCGAAGGCCAACAGAGCACGGTGTAAAACGAACATATCCGTCAAGCGCTCGGCAAAGACGATGGGCGCCAAGACGAAGACGTTCTTCACCCATTGGGTGGGACGGAGAGCACGAATCAGGGGCCAAAGCATGGGAGCATAGTATAAGGTCGACTCTGTGGATTCCAAGTCTCCATCCGCCGATCTGAGTCTGGGCGACGACCTGACACCGCAACCCTCGGGGCTCGATCCTTCATCGATGAGGCGCTTTTCTCTTTTATTTGTCGCTCCGCCGCTCCTCCTATTGGCGCTCGCCATGGCCCCTTTGATCGTCGGCCAGGGCACCCTCTACCATCGCGACGTCTTGAGCAGTCACTGGCCTATGAAGGCGGCCCAGGCTTCGTTGATGCAGGACGGCGAGCTGCCCCTGATCGACCCGTACCGCAGCGCCGGCCAACCCCTGGTGGGCAACCTGAATGCGGTGCCCCTTTACCCGGACAATCTCCTGTACCTGTCCGCCTCGCCCCTGTGGGCCCTCAACGCCCATTTCTGGATCCATCTTCTATTGGCTCCGTGGGCGGTTTTTTGGTTGGCCCGATGCTGGGGGCTGAGCCGCCAAGCGGCCTGGGCGGCGGGGCTGTGTTACGCCACCAGCGGCTTCTTCTTCTCCCTGTTCAATCTCTACAACTTGATAGCCGGGGCCGCCCTCGTGCCCGCCTTCATCGCCGCCTCCCTATGCCTGGCTCGGCAACCGCAACGCCGCTGGGTTTGGCTGGCGGTGGCCGGTCTATGGGCGCTGCTGATCCTGGCGGGGGACCCGCTTTTTGCGCTGCTGGGTGGCCTCATGGCATGGACTGCGGTGCTGGCCGGTGGTCACTCAGCGGCGCCGAACCGAGGCGACGAGGGGCCTGCGGAGGCTTCCGCCAGGCGCGCCAACACCGGATGGCGCCGGACAGTGGCGGTCTCCTGGCCCTTGGGCCTGGCGGTGCTGGCGGGAACCCTGTTGGCGGCCCCTCAATGGGTGGAGTTTCTGCGTATCTTGCCGCTGTCGTTCCGGGGCTATTGGCAGTACTCACCGCAAGCCGCCCTCTCCCAGAGCTGGGATCCGAGGACGGCGCTCGAATGGTTTCTGCCCTTCGTTTTTGGCGCCCCGGACCTTGCTTTCTGGGGCAAGTCGTTTTTCGGCGGCAACCCCCCGCTGCTCTATTCCCTCTATCCGGGTCTGCTTTGCTGGCTCCTGGTGGCAGCGTCCGGGCGCCCTAAAGGCAGCGCAGGGTGGTGGCCGTGGTGGCTGGTGGGGGGCGGTCTCTTCCTGGCCAGTGGCATCCACAATCCGCTGCTGGTAGCGCTCTACCAAATCCCCGGGGCCGCCGTGTTGCGCTATCCGGTCAAGATGTGGCTGCTGGTTGCGGTGGGAGGCGCCCTGCTTTGCGGCATCGGCTACCAGAACCTGGACGAACGTCACGCAGCGGGAGGACGCCGACGGGCCCTTTGGGCGGCGGCAGCCCTGGCTTCGATCTTGGGTTTGGCATGGATCGCCCTGATCATCCTGCCCCAGGGATTGGAGACTTGGCTGCGCCACCTCGACGCCCAGCGTTTGGCGGAGCCGGTCTTCGGTTGGGAGCTGGCCAAGTGGCGGGGCACTTGCTTGGTGTCGGTGATCGAGCTGGCGCTGCTGGCCGCCGCCCTGTGGTGGATGCGACGCCGTCCTTCCTTGGGTGGCAGTCTGTTGTTGACCATCCACGTCGCCTTACAGATCTTCTTCCTGTCGATCCTCTTCGACGCCGACGACAGCGAGCACTACGTCACCCCTCCGGCCCTCCTAGAGAGGATCCCAGAGCAGGCGCGCATCGTCCACGGAGGGTTTCACGAGCTCTTCGGGCCAACCATCGGCGCGCCGCTGGATCTTTTCCCCGACCCCCGCGTCTTCTGGCTGAGCCGCGCCCACTTCGCCGAGCTGCACCCCTTCTCCGGCATTCCATGGGGCCGACGCTACGGCTTCAACAATTCTCCGGAGGGCCTGGATTCGTTCTACTCCGTCTCCATGGTCCTGGCGATGCCACGCATGCAAGACGCTGCCCGGGTCAATCTGCTGCGCGCCTCCGGCATCGATATCCTCCTGCTGCCGCGACCGCTGGAAGGTGTCGGCGAGGATCGAGCCCAGCTGCTCGCCACCTATCCGAGCGCCGGCCACAGACTCCATGTCTATGAGCTGATGGAAACACTGCCGGAGGTTCTGCTGACCCACCGGGTGCACTTTGCTCCCCACATGGACGCAGCCCTCGATGTGCTGACCGACAACTCGTTTGATGCTCAATCGATGGTCGTCTTACCGGCCCTCGACCCCACCGCGACCGCCCCGGCGACAGCGCTATCTGACCTGGCGACTCCCGCCGTGGGGGAGGTCGAGATCCTCGATAACAGCACCGAGGGTCTGCACGCTACCGTGCGGGCCCATGGCGATAGCGTGCTGGTGACCCGGCGCGCCTACTTGCCGATCTACCGGGCCAGCGTCGACGGTGAGGACGTGGGGCTACGCGTTGCCAACGCCCATCGCTTGGCTATCGATGTTCCGGATGGCGAGCATGAGATCCGTCTGTGGGTCGACCGGCGAGCCTTCCATGCCTCGCTGGGCGTCGCTGGCGCCACGGCGTTGGCGCTGCTGCTCTTCCTGTGGCTAGGTCGCCGCCGTTCGGACGGACTCGGAGAGACGGCTTGAGGTCACGGCCATGTTGAGGTCACGGCCATGTTGAGTTCACGGCACTTGGCATCACCGCCATCGAGCCCTGACCCGGAGCGCACCGCCGACGTTCGCGGTTCCCTGGTGGCCGCCCTGGCGACGCTGCTCGTCCACTCCGGCCTCGCCCTCTGGCTGCCCATGGCCGACAGCTTCAACAAATACGGCCTGGCGGCTCAGCATTATCTGGCGGGCTCGCTGCCGATGGAACGGCTGATGGACTTCAGCCCTCTCTATTTCCAGCTGAGCCTGTGGCTAGAGCAGTTTTTTGCCCATCCGGGCCCGGCGCTTCAAGGACTGCAGATCCTCTTGGCGGCGATCTCTGTGGGAATCTTCCACCGGCTGCTGAGCCGACGCTTGCCGCCCCTCTGGGCGTCCCTCGGCACCGCCCTTCTGGCCTTGGACCCCTTGCTGTTGGTCTATGAGCGGATCTTCGAGCCAGAGATCTTTCAGCTCGTTCTGCTCTTGGCCGTCATCGTCCTCTTGGAGAGCCCGCGCCGAGGGGCCCCATGGCTGGCGGGACTACTGGCCGCCCTGTGCTTGGCGACCCGGCCTACCTTCTTGCCCGCCTTTCTCGCCGTGCCGCTCTACTATCGGTGGCGGCGGTCACAGTTGGAGGCCGGAGCCGCATCCTGGCGCCAAGCCAGCCTAGGCTTCGCCTTGCCCGTGGTCGCCATTCTGGCGCTATTGGCCTGGCGAGCCGATCACGCCACGGGTGACTGGCGGACCCCCTCGATGAACCCCGGCACCGTCTTCTTCGAGGGCAACAACCCCCTGTCGAGGGGCACCAGCGCCATGTATCCGCCGGTTGTCCTCGGGCTGATCCACCGCAGCCAGCAACAGATTCCGGACAGCGGCCACGTCCACTATCGCCATCTGGCCCGCGCCATGTACGGCGACGAAGAGCTATCGATCCGTCGGGTCAACGCTTACTGGTCGGGCAAGGCCTGGCACTTCATTCGCCAGGAACCGGGGGTTTTTGGCCAGCGTCTGCTCCTCAAGGTGCTCTACGCCTGCCACAACTTCCGCTGGCACGACGTTCCCGCCGCCTGGAAATATGAGTCGACCCTACCCCTCCCCTCGGTGCCCTTTGCGCTGCTCTCTGCCCTGGCCCTCTGCGGCACCTTGCTTCAGGCCCGGAACTGGCAAGGTAGCCTGCTTTTTTATTTATTGGCCGGGGTCCAGCTGGCCGTCATGGTGGTTTTCTATGTCTCCGCACGGCAGCGCCTGGCGATCCTGCCGGCGGTGATCTATTTTGCGATGCTGGCGATACGGCACTTCTACGGGCAGCGGCGCCAGGGGATTCTCGGCTTTGGGCTCGCCCTCCTGCTGGCCCTCAGCCTGTGGCTTCCCGACGCCGCCATGCGCGACGAGGCCTACCGGCGTCAGAGCTTTCGCCTCGCCGAAGGGCTGTTCGACGAGGCACGGCAGCTGTCCCAACAGACGACGTCGGCTGGACAGGAGCTCATCGTCGAGGCATTTGTCCAGGTCCCTTGGTGGCTCGAGGATCTCTACCCAACCTATTTCCCCCGACGGTCCGGGCCACTGGAGGAACGGGTTGTCAGCGGCCTCGCCCAACGCCAAGTACCGGCAGCTTTCGACGCTGCCTGGCGCTTCGATTTGGCCACCCTACAGCTTGCGGTCAAATCAGAGGATTTCCCTAGCACCGTTGCGCCCCTGCTCGAGCGCACCTCGCCGCCGGTTTACCGTGGCGGCCAGCAGTCGTCGGAGCCCAGCCTGCTCATGGCCCAGCATCACCTATCCCTGGGTCGCACCGACGAGGCTCGGCAATACTTGAGGCAAGCCCTCAATAGCACTCCGGGAGATCCGTTTGTGCTGGCAGCCCTGGTGGCCTTGGACGGCGACCCGGCAAGCCGGGAAACCTTGTACGCCTACTGGAGCCGTGCCGATGCGCAGCTCCTCATCGGCAGAGCCCTGCTCGATCAAGGCAAGGCCGCCGCAGCGGTCAGTGTGTTGAATCTCGTGTTGGCCACCCTGCCTGAGCTGCGCCCTGCGCGCATCTACTTAGCGGTCGCCCTGGCGCGACTGGGCCAGGACGAAGCGGCGGTGAGCCAGTATCTGACCGCGGCAGCGGATGAGCCTCAACCCTTGCTTTATGGCGACGATATCCGCGCGCTCTTCGAGCGTTGGGTTGCGGCCCGCAGCGATGATCCGCAGAGCCTTTTCTATGCAGCACAAATCCTGCACCGCCATGGTGACTTTGCCCGTGCCCGAGAGCTACTGCTCAGCCATCAGCCACCGCCCGACGCCGCAGCGCTGTGGCGGCAGGAGCTGAGCCATATCGAAGCCAATGTGCGGGCGGCTCAGCTCTCGACGACCGAGCCCTGAGAACGGAACAAATCATTCCTCGAAGGTGGCGCAGGAAGAATCGTTCTCCCAGACATCGACGCGGCGCAGGCGCACCCGCTCGCCGTCGTTGCTGGTGGCAAGGCGTTGTGCCAGCTCGCGATAAATGTGCTCACAAAACAGCTCGGCGGTGGAGTTGATGCGGTCGAAGGGTGGAATCTCATTCAGCACCCGGTGATCATAGATGCCCACCGTTTCGTGCATCAGGTCTTTGAGATAGGAAAAGTCGACCACCATTCCAAGGGCATCGAGCTGATCGGCCTGTAGAAAGACCCGCACTCGATAATTGTGGCCGTGCATGTTGCGGCATTTCCCGGGATGGTCCGGAATGAAGTGAGCTGCCGCAAAAGTAAAATCTTTGGATATCGTGTGGGGCACCGTGGATCTCGAAGTCTTTTTGAGGTTTATTGGGCCGGGTTGAATCCGATCGGCCGCGAAAATCGTTATCCATTAAGCGAGGGACACGTGATGCAAGCCCATTGCCCTGGGCGCGCACCCCGGGTCCCTCAAGGTCTCCTCTCCCACCCATGTCGGCCGTCCACTGCCGACATGGGTTTTTTACTGTGCGGAGAGAGAGTCTGCCGAGCAGACCTGTCCAATGGCGCTCAGAGGAGCTGCCGCAGGACGTACTGCAGGATACCCCCGTGTCGGTAGTACTGCACTTCCTGGGGCGTATCGAGGCGCACTCGAACCTTGAAGCTCACCTGCTGACCATCTGCACCGTTAGCCTGCACATCGAGGGTACGCCCGATCTGGAAGTCCGAGGCGTCGGCAATCGACGCCAGACCTCGGATGTCGAAGGTCTCATGACCGTTGAGACCGAGGCTCTCGGTGGTTTCACCGGGCATCAGCTCCAACGGCAGGACGCCCATGCCGATCAAATTGCTGCGATGGATGCGCTCGTAGCTGGTGACGATAACCGCCCGGATACCGAGCAGCAACGAACCCTTGGCTGCCCAGTCGCGGGACGATCCCGTGCCGTACTCGGTGCCGGCCAGGACCACCAGGGGCACACCCTCTGAGATGTAGCGCATGGCGGCATCGTAGATCGACATCTGCTCACCGCTGGGCAAATGCATGGTGTAGCCACCTTCGATCTCAACCAGCTTGTTGCGCAACCGCACATTGGCGAAGGTGCCGCGCATCATGACTTCGTGATTGCCGCGGCGCGAGCCGTAGGAGTTGAAATCCTTGGGCGCCACACCGTGCTCCATCAAGTACTTACCCGCCGGGCTGTCCCTCTTGATGGCACCGGCCGGTGAGATGTGATCCGTCGTCACCGTATCACCGAGCAGCGCCAGGACGCGGGCGCCGACGATGTCTTCGGGCTCTTGTGGCTGGCGTGGCATGTCGACAAAATAAGGCGGCAGACGGACGTAGGTGGAATCCTCCGCCCAGCTGAAGGTCGAGCCTTCCGGTGTCGGCAAGGCCTGCCACTGGGCGTCGCCGGTGAAGACGGACGCGTACTCGCTGTCGAACATCTCGGCCTTGAGAGACCTACCGACGGTTTCGGCAATCTCTAGACGACTCGGCCACAGGTCCCGCAGGAAGACTGGATCACCGTTCTGGTCGTCCCCCAAGGACTCCACCTGGAAGTCGATGTCGATGCGCCCGGCCAGGGCGTAGGCCACCACCAGCGGCGGCGAAGCCAGGTAGTTGGCCCGCACGTCGGAGCTGATCCTGCCCTCGAAATTACGATTACCCGACAGCACCGCGACGGCCACCAGATCGTTCTCGTGGATGGCCTTGCTGATCGGCTCCCGCAACGGACCGCTGTTGCCGATGCAAGTGGTGCAGCCGTAGCCGACCGTATGAAAGTTGAGCGCCTCCAGGTGAGGTGTCAGGCCGCTTTCATCAAGATAGCGGGTCACCACTTTCGAACCCGGGGCCAGACTGGTCTTGACCCAGGGTTTGGCTGTCAAGCCTTTCTCATGGGCCTTCTTGGCCAGCAATCCAGCCGCCACCATGACCGACGGATTGGAGGTATTGGTGCAGCTGGTGATGGCAGCGATCACCACCGAGCCGTGATCGAGCTCGAATTCCTCACCACCGTTGAGGGAGGCGACGACGGGCTCCGGCGGTGCGGCGGCGTCCGCGGCGGACAGAACCGCCAAGGGAGAGCCCTTCTTCTTCTTCGAGACCTTGAGCCCTTCCAAGGCATCGAGGAACGTCGACTTGACGCGGCCCAGGGGGATGCGATCCTGTGGCCGCTTGGGCCCCGCAAGACTGGGCTCGACGGTGGACAGATCCAACCCCAAAGAGTCGCTGTATTCCGCTTCCGGGCTGCTGGCCGTGTGGAACAGCCCCTGTTCCTTGGTGTAGGCCTCGACCAGGGCGATTTGACTGTCTGACCGGCCGGTGAAAGCCAAGTACTCCAGGCTCATCTGATCGACCGGAAAGATGCCACAGGTCGCCCCGTACTCCGGAGCCATATTGGCGATGGTGGCACGGTCGGCCAAGGGCAATCCCGCTAGGCCCGGACCATAGAACTCGACGAACTTCCCGACCACCCCCTTGGCCCGCAGCATCTCGACGACCCGCAACACCAGATCGGTGGCGGTGGCCCCTTCCGGCAAGTTGCCCTCGAGACGGAAGCCGACCACCTGTGGGATCAACATGGAGATGGGTTGGCCGAGCATCGCGGCCTCGGCCTCGATCCCTCCAACGCCCCAGCCGAGCACACCGAGCCCGTTGATCATTGTCGTGTGGGAGTCGGTACCCACCAGAGTGTCGGGATAAACAAAGGGCGCCGTGCCATTGTTGGTGCTTCCTACCATGGCGACGCGGGCCAAATACTCGAGATTCACTTGGTGCACGATGCCGGTGGCCGGCGGCACGACTTTGAAGTTGTCGAAGGCGCCTTGACCCCAGCGCAGGAAGGCATAACGTTCGTAGTTGCGCTCGAACTCCCGTTCGACATTGAGCAACAGGGCCGCGTCGCTCCCGTACTCATCCACTTGGACGGAATGATCGATGACCAACTCCGCGGGCTGCAAGGGGTTGATCTTGTCGGGTTCTCCACCCATCGCCACCATGGCGTCGCGCATGGCCGCCAAATCGACCACCGCCGGTACACCGGTGAAGTCTTGTAACAGGACACGGGCCGGCATGAAGGCGATTTCTTGACTTGAAGAGGCCTTCGGGTCCCACTTGGCGACGGCTTCGACATCCTCGGCAGGTACGCTGAGACCGTCCTCGCGGCGCAGGAGGTTCTCGAGCAGGATGCGCGTCGAGAAGGGAAGGCGAGATACTGAAAAACCGTGGGCTTCGAGGGCCGGCAGGCTGGCGAAGCGGTACTCGGACTCGCCGACCCGGAGGGTCCTCAAGGCATTAAAACTATCTTTCATGGCAAACCTCGTAGGGCGGAGGTGATTGGGAGCGAAGAAGAACCCGCAGGGCATCTGCCTCAAAAGTGCTGAGCTGCTTATCTTAACTGGCTTTGTTCGTTCCCCCAAGGTCTCGTCCTCAACAGCGGTGATTTCAACCTCCACCGCCGTCGACCAGCCCGGTCAAGAGGCATTTCCTACCTGAGAGCATCTTGACGGTCAACTCTGCGCGCCTTGACCGGGTAGGTGTACTAAGATTGGCGGATGTCTGCACCGGTCGATCTACAACCCCCTCTGCTGCTTCTGGCCATGCCCCAGGTCCTGGACCCCTTCTTTCACCAAAGTGTTGTGCTGCTAGTACATCACCAGGAGGAGGGAAGCCTCGGCTTCATCATCAACCGGCCGACCGGCGTCAAGCTTTCTGAGATTCTCGAGGACCTGGATATTCACTGGCTGGGCGAGCAAGGCACCATGGCTTTTTTCGGTGGCCCGGTGGAGCCCCAGGTCGGCACCCTCATCTACAATCCGGACGAGAGCTCACCCCCTGGGCGCCATCAAGTCTGCCAGGGCGTCGCATTGACCCAGCATATCGACGATCTGGAGACGATGGCCGGGAAACCTCCAGACGCCTTCCGGCTGCTGCTGGGATATGCGGGTTGGGGGGATGGCCAGTTGGAAGAGGAGCTGCTGCGCAACGATTGGTTGGTGGCGCCGGTGGACGCAGCGCTGCTCTTTCACGAAACGCCGGAGGAGATGTGGCGCCTGGCCTGCCAATCCGTCGGTGTCAATCCCGAGCGCCTACCCCACTGGACTTCGAACGATGGTGACGGAGCCGCCAACTGACGGGATTTGTCATCTGACTCCGCCGGTCGTCGGATCACCGCCCGCCGCCCAGGCTTCTTTCACAACGCTTTCCGGATGGAGCACGTCATGATCCCGACCCCCCGTAAGATTGCCATCGTCACCGGCGCCAGCTCTGGCATCGGCGCCGCCACCGTCGGTCATCTGGCAGCGGCAGGCTTCCATGTGGTGGGGGGAGCCCGGCGTGTCGACAGGATATCGGCGGTGACGGACCCGGTGGGCGGCACCGCCTTAGCCCTGGACGTCACCGACCCGGCGAGCATCGAGACCTTTCTCGCCAACAGCCGCCAACTGGCCGAGGAACGACAGCTGGCGATTCATCTCCTGGTCAACAACGCGGGCGGGGCCCTGGGGCTCGACCGCGTGGAATCGGCCCGCGACGATCAGTGGGAGACCATGTACCGTACCAACGTGTTGGGCACGATGCGCATGTCCCGGCCACTGCTGCCCGACCTCATCGCCTCCGGCGACGGTCACATCATCAACATCGGCTCCATCGCCGGCTTCGAAACCTATCCAGGTGGAGCAGGTTACACGGCAGCCAAGCACGGTCAACGGGCGGTGACCCGCACCCTGCGCTTGGAGTTGCTCGGCCAACCGGTGCGGGTGACGGAGATCGCCCCCGGATTGGTGGAGACGGAATTCAGCGTCGTTCGCTTCGAAGGAGATACGGAGCGCGCCCAGGGAGTCTATGCCGGCATGGAGCCTCTGCTCGCCGAAGACATCGCGGAATGCATCGCTTGGGCGGCGAGCCGCCCGGCGCACGTCAACATCGATGAGATCGTTGTCCGCCCCCGCGACCAAGCGGCCGCCACCTTGGTGCATCGCCGCCCGGTGGGCTGAATCGCGACTGCGACACCCCGAGCAGCGACATCTCAACAGCGACATCTTAAACAGCGACATCTCGAACTGCGACGACGGAGACGATCGATGGATCCACAGCGGCTGAAAGAAGCCTACCAACAGCTCGAGCTGCTCGACGAGCGGCTGACCTACAAGATTCGCCCCCGCGGCACCACCGTCTCCCCGACCGCCGATCAGGTCGACGCCAAGCTGCGGGACCTGGCCAACTACACCCTCGAGCTGAAGGACATCATGCGCCAGTTCATGCTCGCCTTCGCCAGCCGTCCGAAGCCGCCGGGTTAGGAGCCCAGCTAAGGTTTCATCCCGTCCCCATGGCCCTGCGGCTCAGACAGCACTCCGTCCGTGCTCGCTCGAAGGGGGGCCCGCCAAGGGCCTCCCGCTAGCACCGATTTCGGTAACTCGGGATGGACACCAGCTAGGCTCCCGTCGAGCCGAAGCCGCCGGCACCCCGATCGCTGTCCTGCAAGCCGTCGACGAGATCCCACTCCACAGCTTCGACCTTGGCGAAGACCAGCTGCGCGATGCGCTGCCCGCGCTCGACCGTGACGGCCTCTTGCCCCAGGTTGATCAGCACGACACCCACCTCACCGCGGTAGTCGGCATCGATGGTGCCCGGGCTATTGAGCACGGTGACACCATGACGCAGGGCCAGGCCGCTGCGGGGTCGTACTTGGGCTTCGAAACCCGTCGGGATCTCTAGCCTCAGACCGGTGGGAATGAGCTGGCGACGCCCCGCTTCGAGGACGACGGGGGAGGTGATGTGGGCCTGCAAATCGAGACCCGAGCTGCCGACGGATGCTTTTTCGGGTAGGGGAAGATCCTCCGCCAGGCGCTGCACCCGTATCTTCATGGTGCTGGGTCTCTCAACCCCGGTTGCCACTGCTCGGGCCACCACCGATGGATTGGGAACCGCCGACGCTGCCGCCGAGGTCGGTGCCCCCGGCGCCCCCGTCCATGGCGCCGGCCGGTGCGCCGGGCAAGGGCAAGCCGATGACGTCGGCATTGATCGGAAGATTGCGGTTGGCGTTGGCTTGCCCGGCGCCGATGGCACGGGTCTGCAACAGGCGGATGGTGAAGCTCCACTGCGGGATGTTGCGCTCGACGATCTCCGGCTTTTGTTTGCTGGAAACACCGATGATCGGACCAATGCGGACTTCTTCGGAACCTTGAAGCTTCTGCCCCAAGGGCCCCCGCGGCGAGTCGTCAACATCCGGCCGATTGTTGTTCTCGTTGCCGCCGAGACCGTTGTCCGGCTGTTGCTGATTGGTGTTGGGGACCCCCTCGAAGACGGGATCCCATTTGCCGCCGTCGGTCAACGGGTTGGTCCACAACTGACGAATACAACGCCCGCGGCCTTTGTCCTCCGCCAGGTCTTCGAGTTTCTGCGGCCACTGGCCGTAGCGCTGCTGGTAGACCCGGATCGCCTCGGCGTACTGCAGACCGCGAAAAATGAACTCGTATTCTTTATCGCGCTGGATGACTCCGCTCCACAGGGGGAGCGCCATGGCCACCAGGATATTCATGACCGTGAACATCACCACCAGGGTCACCAGGGTATAGCCTTCTTCGGCACCGGGTCGGCGCCCGAAAGCCCCTCGCCACAGCTTCCACTGCGCTGGCCGCGCTGGCCGTTGCATCAAGGGGCGCACCTCACCACTCCGCGTAGGGCTCACCGTCGAGGCTCAGGTCTTCCGATAGGGAGAATACGTCGATGATGCCTCCCCCTTCGAGCTCGAGGTCCACTTCCCAGGCGATGGAATCGGGGTCGGTGATGTCGTCCGGCGAGCCTTCGTAGACCAATCCCCATTCTTTTTCGCCGGTGATCGGGTCCGTCGGCACGTCCCGCAGGTAGCCGTCATCGGCCAGGCTTTCGAGATCTGCCGGGTAAAAGCCCTTGTCGCCGTAGTACTGATCGATGACTTGCCGCAAGGTATTGAGATTGGTGCGCAGCACGGCCTCTTGAGCTCGGCGTGGGGTCTGGGTCAGGTTGGGCATGGCGATCGCCGCCAGGATGCCGATCACCGCGATGACGATGATCAGCTCGAGGAGGGTGAAGCCCCCCTGTTGGCTGCGTCGCCGCCGTATGTTGTGCCCGCTGTTCGATCGTCGTACCATCACCACTCCTCGTAGAGGATCTTGTTCAGACCGACCCCCAGGCTCAGGGAATACACGTCGTAGACGTTCTCCCCTCCCCACGAGGTGGCGTCGAAGTCGTCCTGATAGCTGCGCAAGCCCCATTCCGCCTCTCCGGTCATCGGGTCGATCGGGATGCGGCGCAGAAACTTCTTCTCGCTGTCCGGAGGCTGTCCGACCAGCTGGATGCCTTCGATCAGATCCTCGAGCTCCGCAGGATAACCGTCCGTCCCCACCTCGACCGGCAGCAGGCCGGCATCGCTGTACCGCTTGTGCTCGTCGATGGCGTTGCGGATCTTGCGCAACGCCAACTTGAGCTCGATTTCCTTCTGACGACGGACGGTGTAGCGCGCCACCGGCAGGGCCACACCGGCCAAGATGGTCAGCAGGACACAGACGACAAATAGCTCGGTCAGCGAATAACCCGCCTGGCGGCCACCACGGGAGACACCACCCCAGGTGGCACTGGAGTGGCGGCGGATGCGGGCATGTTTGAGATTCAACAATTGGTTCATGGTTCTCTCCACCACCTCGGTCGACGGCTTCAAGAGTTTCTACGGAGCGGACCGGGCAAACGTTGTCCGCTCCTGGGTTCGATCAGTCGATCTCGTCTTCGTTGCGGCTGAAGGGATCATTTGGTCCACCGGTGGGTGCCAGGTCGACACCGCCTTGGGGCTCCTTCTCGTCCGTATCCGGCGAGGACTCCTCGCCCGCTTCCTGCAAGCCCCGGGGCAAGGAGCGCAGCCGCTCACGCAAACGCTCCCGCACCCGCTCCCGGGCATCCGCGTCGCCATCGAAGGGGCCCTCGGTATTGGACTCGACCCGAGGGCTGCCACCGCGGAAGGTGATGTTGGTCTCGGTGCCCACCCAAATGGGCAACAGATCCGCTTCGACAATATCGGCCCGACGAATGACATGGGGGGTGAGGGTGAGGACGATGTCCGAGCGTCTGACGTCGGTGGTCGTCTTCTTGAACAGGCGACCGAGGATGGGGATATCCGAAAGTCCCGGAATCCCCGTCTCGCTCTGCCCCTCGTCGGTACGGATCAGACCGGCCAGGAAATTGGTCTCGCCATCTCGCAAGCGGATGCTGGACTCGATGGAGCGGGTACCGATCACCGGTTGCGCTTGACCGCCACCGGTGGTGATGAAATCGGTGATGTTGCTGATTTCGACCTTGAGCACCAGGGTCACTTCCTCGTTGTGGTGGACGCGGGGCTCGATCTCGATCTTGATACCGACGTCCTGATACTGGAACGACGTCACCGGCACGATATTCGAGCTGTTGAGGTTGGCGGTATTGAACGTGGTGGTGGGGATGGGAACACGATCACCGATCGTCAAGCTGGCCTTCTCGCCTTCGGTGATGCGCATCTTGGGCTGGGCCAAGGTCTGCGCCTCACTGTTGGTCTTGATGAAGTCCACCATGAAGTCCGGCACGGTGAGAATCCAGTTGTTCTGGTTCAAGAACTCGAAATCGGAGAGCCGTAAGGGCACATCGTCACCACCCAGGTCGAGACCGAAACGAATTTGGTTCTCGCTCAGGCTCAGCCCCAAATCCCGCAGCTTGCTGGAGTTGATCTGCAGCAGCTCGACATCGACCACGACCTCCGCTTTGGCCTTGTCGTTGGCGATGATGATCTGCTCCGCCACCTTGACCGTATCGGCCGTATCGCGCAGCACGATGGCGTTCAGCTGCTCGTTGGCCGCCACATGCTTGGCGCCGATCAAGCTACGGACCATGGTCATGACGTCTTTGACATCCGCGTTGTCGAGGAAGAAGGTCTGGATGACCTGGTCCTCATAGGTACGCCGGTTCTGCGGGTTGTCGTCGGCGACGATGATCGAGTGCTCGTCGAGGGCCTTGTAGAAATGGCCGACCGTGCGCATGACGATTTCGAGCGCGCTCTGCGCCGTCACCTCGTCGAGTACGATCTGAATTTCGTCGTCCTTCAGCTTGGGGTCGAAGAGCACATTGATGCCGAAGGCTTTGCCGAGGGACTGATAGATGTCCTTGACCGACGTGGGCTCGGAAAAATTGAGGCTGATGGGCTCCTTCGAGCGCGGATCGAGCACCGGCGGCTGCGCATTGGTGCCCTTCAGGCGGTCTTTCATCTGGGCGATGGTGCCGCGCTGCGGAAGGTTGAGCTCGATGGCCTGAAGCTCCTCCACGACCTTGCCCAACTCCGCCTCGGCGTACTGGTTGGACGGATCGAGCTCGACGGCGCGCCGGTATTCCACCAGAGCGCGCTCGGGAACGCCGGCTTCGTGGTACTGCTTTCCCCGTCGAACATGCTCTTGGGCGGCCTGGATCTTGGCCCGCATCAGGGCTGCACGGTAGGTGATGTTCTCGGGATGCGAGCGCACGGCTTCCAAATAATGGAGCACGGCCCCGTCCCAGTTGCCTAGCTGCTCTGCCTGCTGCGCCTGTCGGTAGACACTGTGCCCCGAGCAGCCCATCTGCAGACAGGCCAAAACCAACAAAATCGTAACGGTATATCGGTAACGCATTCGCTCGAGCTCTCCTCTCGTTCTATTCGCCGATGACAATGCGTTCCGGCGCAACACCCGGAAAGCCGACGAAACTCAGTGCTATCGACTCCAGGTCGATAGAATCAACAATGAACTTTTCATCGATCACTTCGCCTTCGACGACGTTGAGCAATACCTCGTTCTGCTCGACCACCGCAATACGCCGCGACTTGGGCCCGAAAATCCCCAACAGACTGAGGTCCACGGGTGGCGGCTGCGGTTCTGTGATCACCGGCGGCGGCGGTGTGCGCTCAATAACCTCCGGCACCGGTATCGGCGGCGGAGGTGGGGGCGGCGGAGGGGGCGGGGGGGGTTGGCCATAGGCAAAGATATTTCGCCCTTGCTCATAGCGCCCGCCGCTGACTTCCAAGGCATCCAGTTGTGGCGTGACGACTTGCCGCTGCGCCAAGGCGCGATTGCTGCGTTGGGGCGAGCGGCTGTCTCCTGGGCTATTTCCACCACCGCCCAAGAAGGAACCGCCGTATTGCCACAGAAGAATCGGCACCAGAACCGCCAGGCCGATCAGCAGGTACTTCTCACGCTTCCCGAGGTTATTCATGAGGCGGGAACCTCAGCTTGATCTTCGCCATCGAAAAGGAGCTGTTCCTGGCGGTGGAAATAGGTGCTGACACGCAAGTTGATACCCAGGGTAGGCTCTCGACGTACCTCATCCGACACACCCGTCAAGGTAACCTCTCGAAGGGTTAGAAAATGATCCGACAGCTCGAGAAAGTTGATGAAAGTCCTCACCTGTCGGTAGGTGCCATTAACACTGAAGTTGATGTCGCGTCCCGCCAGATCGTAGGCGCTCTTTCCCGAAGAGGGATAGGCCAGATTACTGGGTTCCAGCCCGGCGTCCCGGGCCAACCTCTTGACCTCTTGGATGACAGCAGTAAAACGCTCTTCCTCGGTGCGGAATTGCCGCACATAAAGCTCCTCGACCTGCCTCCGCTGCTGCTCCACCCGCAGCAGGAAGCTCTCGCCGTCGGCCCGCTGCGCTCGGTAGCTCTCGAGGCTATGCCGTGAGGCTTGCAATTGATTCTGCAGACGCTCGACCCGACCAGAAAACGAATGCATGTAAATCGCCAGGATGAGCAGCCCCACCGCGCAAAAGGCCAGAGGCACGACCCACAGCCACAGCGTACGGCGCCAAACTTCGAATCGACTGATCATCCTAAGCACACCTTTTCGGAAATACGATGACGTTTCGAGAGCCCCGAGGCGCCGCGTCCGCAAGGCTTGCGAGTGAGGCATAGGGGGGCTCTGTTGCAGCGAGCGTAACGCCGCGGACGTGGATGTCTCGGGGCTCGAATACCAGCGTATTTTTGGAAAGGTGTACTAGATCCTCCAATGGCTCCGCCAGGGGCGACGGCGGGCTCGACAACCAGCCTTCGAGCATCTCGGGTAGCCCCGGAACCAACGACCCACGGATGCGCGGTGTCTCGGAGGCGGTTCCATTGCCATCACGACCGCGGCCAGTGTCGTCCCGGGAGGTTTCCCGACGGGCCGTATCGCGGTCTGGTCCGGTGCTGCCGTCCTGTGGCTCCGTGCTGCGGCCGCGGGCGTCCTCGGAGGCTCCTGCATTCGCCTGGCGGCCACCAACGGCCCCGACGCGATTGCGCCGTAACGCCTCACGGCGGCGCTGACGCAACTCGTCAATACGCCGCTTACGCTCCGCCGCGGCCTTCTCCGAGGCGCTGGGCTCCGAGCTCGGGGCGCCGGCGCCTGGCGACTCACGGGAAACGTTCTCGTCCCTCTTGGGTTGCGACACCGGCTGGGCCCGCTGCCGGGGCGGGGCGGTCTCCGCCCTCGGAACGCTGACCGGCGGTGGCTTGGGGGCGACGAAGCTTTTGCCCTGGACCGTCGGGGGCGTCGGCGGCGGAGGCGTCGACGCCGCCACCGTCTCCGCCAGGGTCTTCGGCCCGCTGGGGCTGCCAGGGTCGGCGGCGGAGCCCTCGCTGGAGATGCCCGCCCTTGGCGCCACCGCTCCTTCAGCGACTTTCGGCTCGGAGGGAATCTCTTCGGGGCTCGCAGCCTCAGACCCCTTGCTGCCGCGGGTCAGGTAGATCACTGAGATCTCAAAGCTGGACGTCAGAACGCCGCCCACCGACTCGAAGCTCTCACCGCTCAACACGGGCTTGCGAAAGGAGGCGTCGCGGTAGAGGGTGTCGACAAATTCGATCAAAGCATCTTCCTGTTTGGCGGTACCCCGCAGCTGCAGCTGCACCTCGTCGGAGCCCAGCTCTTGATCGACCGTTTGAGCAGGGGAAGGCTCGCGGGAGTTGCGTCGTGAGCGTCCACGGCGGGCGTCCGACCGTTCTTGCTGCGCCGCCCTTTGAACCTTCTGCGCTAGCTCGGCGGCGGCCAGGCGCACCGCCGGAGAGACGGCCTCTAGACGCACATCCCTTGGCAGCACCCGTTCAAGGTCGTCGAACAGGGCGCTCCAGGGGAACGTTCGATAGGAGATCAGCGAGTTCAAATACGCTGCCTGGCTATTCTGCGCCGCCAAGTTGATGCGATCGACCTTGCGGTCCAACTCTTGCAAGGCTTCGAGCTCGGCGGCAACTTCCCCATTCACCATCTCCAACTCGGCTCGAACATCCTGCGAGTCGGACCAGTAGGTATTGAAGAGCCATAGATTGACCAGCACCAACAGCCCCCCGAGGACCCACAGGGCCACGCCCAAGCGTACGACGGGCCGCCGATTGACAAAAGGTCGACGTGAAAGATTGACTCTCTTCATCGTCACACCTCTAAGCTGGCAGCGCCGAGAAGCGGTGCGGTTTCCAACCAGGATGGCCCTACCTGGGTGCGGGTCAATCGAAAGTGCTCGAAAATCAAGGGCTCAGGCCGAGCCTCGAAGACCTCGGACAGCCAGCCGAGCCACCTGGCTTCGTCATCCTGATGGGCCGCCAGGAAGAGATGCTCGAGGCCGGCGTCGGCAAAGTGCTGCTGCACAAAATTGGTCGTCAGGCGCAGGTCCCTGAGAACAGAGTCCGGGCGCATCGGATGGCCATCGGCGGACGACTTGAAGCGGTACAGCACCGGTTCATGGTGCCTGAAGAAGCACAGGGTATAGGCATCCGGATAAACAGCAACCAACCCCGAAAGGCCATGCTCTCCGGCGTTGTGCTTCAGGCTGGCGACCATCGCCAGGGTACTGTTGATGATGCAACCAAGCTCCACCCCGGCGGCGGCGAAAGCATCTTCGATCTGCGCCATCAGCGTCTCGATGGCGAAACCGACCAACAGGCGCTGGGGCTCCTCCTGGTCGGGAAAGGTCTCCACCTGCGTGGCGGAAATACGAAGGTCCTCGACCCTGAAAGGCACCAGACGTTTCAGTTTCCAGCGCAGGATATCGAGGCGATCGCGGGTGCGGGCGGGCAACTCGGAAGATTCGATGAAGAGAAGCCGCAGCCAAGCGTCAGGCACCACCAACGAGGCAGCCTCGACGGGACCTTCAATGCTGTTGACGAAGCGCTTCACCTCATCACCGAAGGCGGCAGGGTCGCGCAACGGCGCACCCAGGGGGCCGTCGGCCAACAGCCCATCCGGCAGCTCGAGCTGCAGGCTGTTTTCGTAGACGAAACCCGGTCCGCTGTGGTGGAAACCACCGTAGCGCAGACGCGACGGAATCGTATCGAGGGCGAAGACGTGGGGCGGAGCCGCTACCGGGTCGAGACCCAGCAGGGATTCAGTCCACGAAGGTAACTTTATTGATTTCACGTAGCGTCGTGACTCCCTGGAAGACCTTTTCCAGCGCAGATTCCCGCAGGAAGCTCATACCTTCTTCCTTAGCGGCCCGGCGGATTTCTGCCGCCGGTCGTTTGGTCAAAATGAGCTCCCGGATGGGATCGGATAGATAGAGCAATTCACTGACCGCCAAGCGGCCATGGTAGCCCGCACCGTTGCATTCGATGCAGCCTGCACCTTCGTAGAAGGTCATCTCTTCGTAGGTATTGGCGTCGAGGGCGCTCTGTTCGAGCAACTCGGGGGAGACCTTGATCGGGCGCTTGCAATGCTCGCAAATCTTGCGGATCAGCCGTTGCGCCAGGATGCAATTCAGTGCCGAGACGAAGTTGTAGAGATCGACATTCATGTTGAGGAAGCGGCCCAGGACATCGACCACGTTGTTGGCATGCACCGTGGTGAACACCAAATGGCCGGTGAGGGCCGATTGGATGGCGATCTGGGCCGTCTCCTCATCGCGGATCTCACCCACCATGATCTTGTCCGGGTCGTGGCGCAGGATGGAGCGCAAACCACGGGCAAAGGTCAGGCCTTTTTTTTCGTTGACCGGGATCTGGGTGATACCGCTGAGTTGGTATTCCACCGGGTCTTCGATGGTGATGATCTTGTCTTCCGGCGACTGGATCTCATTGAGACACGCATAAAGGGTCGTGGTCTTACCGGAGCCGGTGGGGCCGGTCACCAAGACCATGCCGTAAGGCTCCATGCTGGCCTTGCGCAACTTGCGCTTGGTATCTTCGTCGAGCCCCAGAACATCCAGCGAGAGGGTCTTGAACTCCTTGTTCATCGACTCCTTGTCGAGCACCCGGATGACGCAGTCTTCGCCATGGACGGTCGGCAAGATGGAGACGCGGAAATCGATCGTCCGGCCGGTGAGGCGGAGCTTGAAACGCCCGTCTTGGGGAACCCGCTTCTCGGAGATATCGAGCTCCGCCATCACCTTGATGCGACTGATGATGGTCTGATGATGCCGTTTGTCGATCGCCTCCATGGCCTGGTAGAGGGCGCCATCGATGCGGTACTTGATCAACACTTCGGTGTCGCCGGTCTCGAAGTGGATATCGCTGGCGCGCCGCTGAATGGCGTTGAACAGGGTGGAGTCGACCAGCTTGATGATCGGGCTCTGATCCGAGGTGATGGTGTCGAGGGTGAGCACCTCGCTGCTCTCGCCATCCTCCTGCACCAGCTGAATGCGAAAATCCTCGGTGGCTTCGTCGAGGACTCGCTGCGAGCTCTCCGATTTCTGCAGAATTTCATCGATGCCCGAAGCAACCCCAACCTTGACCTCCACCGGCAGGCCGAGCAGCATCTCCATCTCGTCGATGCGCCGCACGTCCGTGGGATCGGCCATCACCACCGTCATACGGCCTTCGCCTTCACTCTCGGGAATGAAGCTATAGCGCAGCATCAAATCGAAGGGGACACGGCGGAAGAGGTCGTTTTGGATGCGGAAATTGCGCACGTCGACAAATTCGAGGCCGTAATTCGCCGCCAGCCGACGGGCCGCCTCGTCCTCCGCCGCCATCTCGGCACCGCTCATCGCGCCTTCGCCCTTGACGGCGTCCAAGGCTTCGATCATTTCTTGTGCGTCGGTGATTTCCATGTCCTACCTCGTATCGACCCAAGTATCGGAGTGGCCCGGTATTCGCTACTTCTAACGGTCGGCCCCTAGCTGGCGTCTATGCTCATTCCCTCAACCGTTGCCCACCTGACTCAGGGCGCCGAACATCGGCAAATAAATCGACACCAGAAGCAGGGCCACCAAGGCCCCCATGATGATCAACAGAGCGGGCTCGACGAGGGTCAGGAGGCGCTGCACTCGAGTTTCCACGCTTTCGTCGAAATACTCCGAAACGCTGTTCAACATCTCATCCAGGGAGCCCGTCGCCTCACCCACCTTGACCATGTTGATAGACAAGTGGGGGAAGACCCCCGTGCGGTCGAGGGCATCGTGAAAGGATTGCCCCTGGCGTACCTCATCGATCACCGGCGACAAACGAAAGGCGATATGTCGATTGCCGATGGCTTGCACCGCGGTCTCTAGGGCCGACACCAGGGGAATGCCGCCGGCCAGCAATGTCCCCAGCGAGCGGGTGAACTCCGCCAAGCCAAAGAAGTGAAAGATTTCCCCGAGGATCGGTACTTTGAGGCGCAGCCGATCCAAGGCCAGACGTCCCTTGGGAGTTTGAGACCAGTTGCGCAGGGCGATGGCGGCCACCACAATCCCGATCACCAGGAAGAGCAGATTGTCGCGCAACCAGAAGGAAACCGCCAGGGTGATCTGTGTAATGGCCGGCAGCTCGGCATCGAGATCGGCATAGAAACGCGAAAAGCTCGGCACAACATAGATGGCCAAGACGCCGAGCATGCACAACGAGAGGGCCACCAGCACCGCTGGATAAATGAGCGCTGAGACGACCCGCTTGCGGGCGCTGATCACCAAACGTAAGTAGCGCATGAAGCGGCGGATGACCTGCTCGAGCTCCCCCGAGCGCTCACCGGCCTTCAAGGACGAGGCGTAGAGGGGAGGAAACACATCGCCGAAGCTGGCGAAGGCGTCGGACAGCTCGGCCCCCGACTTCACCTGGTCTCGAATCTGTGTCATGACGTCCCGCATGACGGGATCTTCGATGCGCTCGAGCATCAGCTCCAAGGCTTGCAACAAGGGGAGCCCGGCTCGCAACAGGGCCGCCATCTCTTGGTTGAATACCAAGAACTCGTCACCGGGAATGCGCTTGCGGCCACCGGTGAAAGGGAGCTTGAGCTTGAAGCCGAAGCCTTTCGGCTTGATCTCGAAGATATGGAAGCCCTGCCGCTCGAGATCCCTCGACACGGCTTGGGCGTCACTACCTTCTTGGGTCTTGGTCAGAACGCGACCGTCAGGGGTTCCATATCGACATACAAACTGCATGATGAGTTACCGAAAATAGCCTGCGTTGATGGCGGGTGGGTGAGCAGATCCGCGGCTACGGATCGGTGGCTTCAGGCGCTTCGTCCGCACCCTCGCGGTGACACGAAATGGCGACCATCAAAGCCTCTTGCCGCGTTGTATCCAGGGGCAGGACAAGATTGAAGGGACGGTCGACCCAAAGGTTCACGGTGGCCCGAAAGAGCTCTTGCGGCTCCAATTGCCGCCCTTTGTTGGGCGCCGCACGGGTGTGCTTGAGGATGCGGAAATCCTCCAATCGAAGACGCTCGCCACTGGCCTTGGAGCCCCCCAGAATGTTGCCGAGCCGAAAACTGACGCTGTAGCTCTGCCCCAGGGAATAGGTGACCCGCTGGCCCTCGGACGAAGTGACCGCCGTTTCCGCTAGAACCTGATAGTCCTCGTAGCGCAACAGCTCCCGCAAGCGATCGATGGTCTCGCTCGACAGCTCGACCTTGTCGTCGGCTTGAGGCGGCGATATGCCACCGCGACGGGGCCCGGCCCGGACGATCTGGATCTCGAACCTGAGATCCTCCGGCGGCTGATCAAAACGTTCCAGCACCGGCACGATGCGGCCGATCACCATCTGTGTGTCGCGGATGACCAGCGTATTGCCGCCGGGCTGCTCTTCCACCGTTCCGGTGGGTGACAAGAACGGTCTGACCAGCGGTAGCGCCTCGCTGGCGGAACGAAAGCTCAAGGTGTGGGCATGGACGCGCAGCCCGGCCCGAACCCGGCGGGCTTGGGCCGCGGACATATCGCCTCGGGAGCCCTTGGCATCACCTTGGGCACCCTTGGCGGTAGCGGTCTGCGATGGTGGAACGTCCGGCGCCGCCGTCGCCGGTAGGTTGGACAACCCACCCAAGGCGAGGCAGACGAAGAGACACCGGGCAACGCGCTCTCTCAAGACAGGTCTCCGTTGGGCAATACCAAAACCAACGACATTTCAGCATCCATCACTTGCACGACCGAGCCGTAGGTGGGATCGACATCCTCCACCAACGGCATCTGGTCGACCTCGGAGGGCGTATCCGGGCTGGCCGACGTCGAGATCTCTTCCAGATGGCTCGCCTCGACCAAGGCGACGGAGCTTACCCCATGATCTTCCGGCAAGGCCCCGGACAGCACCGCTGCCAAGAGGATTGTTGCCGCGGTGGCCAGGGACCGTCCCCAGCGCACCTTGCGCCGCGTTTCCGCGGGCCGGGTCAGCACTTGAGTGCGACGCATGGTGGCCACCGCATCTTTGATCGCATCGATATCTTGGCGCGAAGCCCGGGCCGCGGGCAAGCGACGAAAAAGGAGCGTAGGCTCGGCCTCCAGGGCGTCATCGAAGCAGACATCGCAGTCTTCAGCATGCCGCAGGGCCGCTTGCCAGGATTCGGGGTCTTCCTCTTGCACTCGCACCAGACGCAACCAATCAGGACATGACATCTCAGTGTCCTCCTTTCGGCGCATACTCGGGATAACGGGCGATGAGCAGTTGGCGCAGCAATTTTCGAGCGTTGAACAAATGATTGCGCACTGTAGATTCGCGACACCCTACGATCTCGGCGACTTCCTTGGAGGGCAAACCTTCCACCTCCCGCAACAGAAACACCATACGCTGCTTCTCCGTCAGCTCGTCCGCCAGCTCTTGGAAGATGCCCATCACCTCCCCTTCGTGCAGGCTGGCCTTGTCGAGACGATTGCGGGAGTCGGCGCCATCTTGGATATGCAGCCGAACCGGCTCGGCACTCTTCTGCTTGCTGCGCCGAGAGCGCAGGTGGTCAATGGCCAAGTTGGTGGCGATCCGGTAAATCCAGGTATTGGGGCTCCAGCGTTCGTCGAACCGCTGCCGGTTCTCCCAGAGACGAAAGAACGTCACCTGGACGATGTCGCGAGCCTCTTCGGTATCTTGCAAAATCCGATAGGCGACTTGCAGGAGGGGATTTGTCTTGCGCTCGATGAGCTCATCGAGGGCCATTTCCTCGTCCTGCTGGAGCGCTTTGAGCAACTCTCGGTCGGTCGCCTCCCGCAACAACGCCCGCCGCTGGGTGCTCGAATAGGCAAGGGTCGGGCCTTGAGTTTCGGTTGGATCGGTCATTTTTAGAATAGCTGTAGGTCTTGCCATGTCATCTCACTCCGTCGGGTTATACGTCGCCCCGACGGAGGGCGTCTATCGACTAGCCAAAGTCGAGCCCCTAGCATAACGGCAATTCGCCCGCTGCGAGCCGGTTCGCTCAATACTTCAGAGGGGCCTCGACTATACTCCGACGCCATGGATTGGATGCAACGCATCGCCTGGTGGCTCTACCAACTGGTGCTCGGCGGCCTCATGCTGCTGCTGGGGCCCCTGGTCATCCTACGGCGTCGGCAGCACTACTGGCCTACCCTGGCACCTCGGCTGGGATTCGGTGAGCCGCCGCCGAGCTACCCTGAGCGCCCCTTGTGGATCCATGCCGTGTCGGTCGGCGAGGTCGGCGTCGCCGCAACCCTGTGCCGGGCCTTGCCGCCGGACCTTCCCCTCTTGGTGACGACGGTCACGCCGACGGGACAGGCCCAGGCCCGCAAACTCTTCACCGGCGACAAGGCGCAGCGCCAGGCTTCCGTCGCTTACCTGCCCTTCGATCTGGGGTTCGCCGTCGGCCGGTTCTATCGACACCACCAACCCAGAGGGCTAGTGCTGGTCGAAGGGGACTACTGGCCCTTGGTGCTCGCAGGGGCCCGTCGCCGAGGGCTTCCCGTGGTGGTGGTCAACGGCCGGGTGGGGGTGCGGGCGGCGGCCCGCCAGGAACGCTGGCCGTTCCTCTGCCGCCGACTCTTCTTCGCGCCGGTCCAGCTCTTCGCCGTGCAGACAACAGGCGATCGGCAACGACTGATCGCTTCGGGCGCCAAAAAACAACAAATCCACGTGACCGGCAATCTAAAATTCGACAGCACTTTGCCGCAGCCCAAACCCGAGCTCGAAGCCCTATTGACTGGACTGGCCGCCGGGCGCCCGATCGTCGTGGCGGGATCGACCATGCAGGGCGAAGAGGCCATCGTGGTCGATGCTTTCGAGGCCTCTACCGCGCAGCGGGCCCTGCTCGTCCTGGCGCCGCGCCACCCGGAACGGGCCCCGGAGGTTCTGCAGCTTGTGCACCGCCGGGGATTGCGCAGCGTGCTGCGCAGCGCGCTTGCCGCCGGGGCGGCGCCAGGGGCGACCGGGAAGGCCCCGGAGCAAGTCGTTGTGCTCGACACCCTGGGGGAGCTGGCGGCCCTCTATCGCCTGGCCGATATCGCCTTCATCGGCGGCACCTTGGTTCCCACCGGCGGCCACAACCCCCTCGAACCGGCGCATTTCGCCAAACCCATCGTCGTCGGCCCCGCGATGGAGAACTTCCGCGATATGGCAGAGCAATTCGACCAGGCCGCGGCGTGGCAGCGGGCGGCCGATGGGGCGGATCTGGCGAGGATTTTCAGCCGCTGGTTAGAGCATCCGGAAGAGGCCTCGGAAGTGGGCCAGCGAGCCCACCGTCTGCTGCTGGCCAACCGCGGCGCCGTCGACCGTACCCTGGACCTGATCGGCCCGATTCTCGACCTATGATTCCTCAACTGCAGGCCCCACGGCCTCCACGATCACCCTGGCAACGTTTTTATGGCTCGGTCCACCGGTGGCGCTATCAATATTGGCAAGAGCGCCAACGGCGTTTGCCCAAACCGGTGATCAGCATCGGCAATCTGCATTGGGGAGGCAGTGGCAAAACGCCACTCACCGCCGCCGTGGCAACGCACCTGCGGGACCGTGGGCTACAGGTGACGATCCTGTCCCGCGGTTATGGCCGCAAGGGCAAAGGGGTCTGTGTCGTCAGCCGTGGTCAAGGGGCATGTGTCGACGCCGCCCGCGGTGGCGACGAGCCTCTGCTGTTGGCGGACCAGTTGCCGGGGGTTGCCGTGGTCGTCGACGCAGACCGCTACTCGGCGGGCTGTCACGCCCTCGAAGTCCTCAGGCCGAAACCGGATGTCTTTGTGCTCGACGACGGATTCTCCCATCTCAAACTGGCCCGCGATCTCGACCTTTTGGTCTTTCCCGTCGGCGATCCCTTTGCCGGCGGGCGTTTGCTCCCCAGTGGTCGCCTACGGGAACCCCTGGCCAGCGCAGCTCGGGCCGACGCCGTTTTGCTGAGCGGCGGCGAGACTCCACAGGCCGGTCGAGATCTGGCCGCCGCCCTCGCCGAGCACGGCTTCTCAGGCCCGGGGTTCAATGTCGCCCGGCGCCTGTTGCGCCCGGAGGCGACGTTGCAAGGGGCGCCCCTGAATAAACAAGCCCCCGCTCTCGCCGTATCGGCCATCGCCCGACCGGAAACCTTCGTTGAGGGAGCTCGCCGCTGCGGTTTCGAGATCGTCGGAAAAATCGCCTTTCCGGACCATCATGGTTACACCGCCGCCAGCCTACGCAAGATCCATCAAACCTTCGCGACATCCCGTGCCGAGGTTGTGCTGATCACCGACAAGGATCGCGTCAAGCTTGACGGTCGTCTGGACCTTCCCTTGGCCGTCCTCTCGTTGCGGGCCGAGCCGGAGCCCGCCTTCTTCCCCTGGCTGGATGACAACTTGGCGATCTAAAAAGTTCCCGTCCTGTTGTACCAAGATCGGTGCCAGCGGGGGGCCCTTCGAGCGAGCACGGACGGAGTGCTGTCTGAGCCGCAGGGCCATGGGAACGGGCTTAAACCTTGATATCAAGAGATTCAGATCGACACGCCAGGGTTGGGGCGAGTTTGCGGAGGCCGCGCACAGCCGAAGGGCTCCCGCCCCCTCATCGCTTTCTTGGATGGCGGATAGGACCTAGTTATTCGTCTCGAATCGCCTTGGCGAGCTCCGCAACACCGCGACGAATCTCCGGCGGCGACATCGAAGAGTATCCGAGGACGAGCCCGCCCCGTTCCGGCGGCGACAGGAAGTAGCGGTCGACGGAGTAGATACCCACACCGCGAGCCGCCGCCCGGCGGATCAGATCGTCCATCTCAACAGCCCGTAGGTGGCGGAACCACACCAGAAGATGAACACCGGCGTTAGTGCCTTGAATCTCGACGGCGTCGCCCAGGTGCTCTTCCAGGGCTTCCAGCAGCACCCGGCGACGCTCGGCGTTGAGGGTGCGCATGCGTCTCAAATGGCGCTCGAAATGACCTTCGGAGATGAAGTCCGCCAGGACAGCTTGCTCCAAAGTGGGGGACTGACGGTCGAGCAGCCACTTGCCCGCCACAAAAGGCGGCAACAGGTCCTCCGGCAAAACCATGAAGCCGAGGCGTAGGGACGGAAAAAGCACCTTTGACAGGGTGCCGATATAGATTGTTCGTCCCCGGCGGTCGAGCCCCTGCACCGATTCCACCGGTCGGCTGCCGTATCGATATTCGCTGTCGTAGTCGTCTTCGAGCAGGTACGCATCGTGGCTCTCGGCCCAGTCGAGCATCTCCAAACGGCGGGCCAACGACATCACCGCCCCGGTCGGGAATTGGTGCGATGGTGTGATGTAGGCGAGACGAGCCCCCTCGGTATCGACCGCCGAGAGGTTGAGCCCTTCGTCGTCCACCGGCGCCGCCACCAGGCGCGCACCGGCAGAGAGAAAGCTCTGCCGGGCCCCTTGGTAGTGAGGCTCTTCGATGACCACCGGATCTCCGGGCTCGATCAACAAGCGAGCCGACAAGTCCAGGGCCTGCTGCGAGCCGTTGACCACCAGCACCTGCTCCGGGCTGCACAGGGCCCCGCGGCTACGGCGCACATACTCCGACAGGTGGACACGCAGCTCCGGCCAGCCCTCCGCCGGTGAATAGTTGAGGTGCAGATTCTCGGCCCGCCGAGCCAACAGACGCCGCCACAGCTTCAGACATTGCTCATCGGGGGCCACCTCGCCGTACTGAAAGTCCCAGCGCAGCGGCGGCTCCGGATACGGAGGCGTGCGGGTGGGAGCCCCCGAGCGCAAGGCTCGCTGCCCCCAGGCGGAGAGTCGCCGCTCGACAGTCTCGCGGGGCCCATCCTGGTGGCTGGTGCGGATTGCCTGCAGCAGCTCCTCAGGCAGCTCCGAGGCTACGAAGGTGCCAGCCCCAACTTTGCCCTCGACATATCCCTCGGCATAGAGCTGGTCATAGGCCTGTAGGACGACATTGCGGGACACACCGAGGTCCCGCGACAGCAGTCGGGTCGGAGGAAGCCGACTGCCGGGCCCCAAATCGGTATCGAGAATGGCCTGTCGCAGGGCCCGGTAGACTTGCAAATAGAGAGCGTCCTTGCCATCCAGCCGAATCAACATGTCGACCCGCCCTTCAATCCACGATACCGAGGTCGCGTAGCTGAGCCGTCGCTTGCTCCGCCCAACCCCGGTTGGCCAACGGGCTAGCCGGGCTGGGGTGCAGAATACGGTCGACGCGGACATCGAGGCTCGCCAAGGCGCTGCGGACTTGTTTTTCGGCCCAAACCCCGAAAGCGATCACCCTGCTGGCTTGCAGCGCTTCCACCTGGTGTCGCAAAGCCTCGTCGCAGAGGGCCAACATAGGTTCTCGGTCGGCCGCCCGCAGCTTGTCCGGGGTCAGGTTGCGCCCACTGGCTTCGAGAAAGAGCAGAGGGCAATAGTTGCCGATGAAAAAACGCGAGAAGAAGGCCTCTGGAGTACCAAACATCTGCTCTGCCCAGCCCCACAGACGTTGACCGCTGACCTCATTGCGCTGGCAAGCGAAACCTTCCACCAAGCGCTTCGGGTGCTGCTCCGGCGGCTGGCCGATGGGCTCGGAGCCGAAGCCGAGCCACTGCGTCACCGGTTTGACGGCACCAAAAGGAATACCCGTCTGGGCCATTCCCCATGGACCTGGATTCATTCCCACCATGAGGACGCGGGCCCCGGCGTCGGCAAAACGTTCGACATAGCGTCGATGCGGCGCAGCTGCGTAGATCAAAGGGTTGTAGACATAGGCGACCGGCGAGTGGAACGACAGGTCGTCGAGGGCAACCGCGAGATCTTCATAGATGGATGACAGTGCCATATGGCGGGAGTTTAAAGAGTGCCCGCCGATGGGTCTAGCGCCGGATGCGGAAAAAGTCGAATGGCCCTGGGGTGTACCGTCGGTTAGTCTAAGGGTCACCCAACCAACAAGGGGACCACCATGCAGCGGGATTCCGAAAAGCTCGACAGCAACAGAATAGGCATGGGCTTGCGCTTTTTCGCCGCCGACACACCCCCCGAGCAGCGCCGTCGACGCTGGATCTTTGTCGTCATCTGTGCATTTGCGGGGGCGATGACGGTGTGGCCGATCTATCCCCGCTTTGCAGCCCCCGAGCCCCTGTTGCTGGGGCTCCCCATGTCGTTGGTTTGGATCCTCTCTGCTTTGCTACTAGCCTTTGCCGCCTTGGTGTGGCTCTATCGCAGCGAGCCCCAGGACGAAGACGATGTTTGATCCCCTGAGAACGTCCGGCATGGACCCGGCGGAGGAGTAGCATCATGGAGACTTGGCTTCTGACTTTGGTGGTTTGCGGTATCTACCTGGCCGTCACTCTGGTGATGGGAATCCTGCCCGGCATCAAGGTCTCGAAGAGCATCGCCGGCTATGTGGCCGCCGACCGGGCCATGGGCACAGCGGTCCTCTACTTCGTTCTCGGGGCGTCGATCTTCTCCTCCTTCGCCTTCCTGGGTGGGCCCGGGTGGGCCTATTCGCGGGGTGCCGCCGCCTTCTACATCATCGCCTACGGCGTCGTCGGCATCATTCCCCTCTACTTCTTTGGCCCGCGGACACGGCGCCTGGGGGTACGTTTTGGTTTCGTCACCCAAGCTGAGCTCTTGGCCCACCGCTACGACCGGCGGGACCTGTCGGTCTTGCTTTCACTGCTCAGTGTCGCCGTCTTCATCCCCTACCTGACGCTGCAAATGAAAGGGGCGGGCATCATCCTGGAGACGATCACCGAAGGCCGGGTGTCGATGGCCGTCGGGGCCGCCGTCACCTACGGCATTGTCGTCGTCTATGTCTTGTGGAGCGGTGTGCTCGGCGTCGGCTGGACCAATCTATTCCAGGGCCTGTTCATGATGGTCGTCGCCTGGTTTTTGGGGCTCTATTTGCCCTATCAGCTGCACGGCGGCGTCGGGCCGATGTTCGAGCAGCTGCTGGCCAGCGGCAAGGGCACCATGCTCACCACACCGGGCCTGACCAGCAGTGGCAGCCCGTGGACTTGGGCGGGCTTCAGCTCTGCGGTTCTCATTTCGTCCATCGGCTTCACCATGTGGCCCCATCTCTTCATGAAGAGCTACGCCGCCAAGAGTGCCCGCGCCTTGCGATTGACGGTGGTGATGTACCCCACCTTTCAGATCTTCCTGGTGCCGATTCTGCTCATCGGCTTCAGCGGCATCTTGGCGTTCCCGGGAATCGAGCCCGCCGACTCGATCTTGCCCTTTCTGCTCATGCAGATCGATATTTCACCGTTGATCATCGGGTTGGTCTGTGCCGGAGCCCTGGCGGCTTCCATGTCGTCGGGGGACTCGATGCTCCACTCCTCGGCCTCGATCGCGGTGCGGGATGGCCTGAGCAAGATCTTTCCCGGCCGCCTCAACGACGGCCAAGAACGCCTAGCGATCCGTTGCTTTGTCGTATTGTTGGCCCTCGTCTCCTATTACTTTGCGGTGGTTTCCGACATCTCTTTGGTGGCCCTTCTCCTCGCCGCCTATGGCGGAGTCGCCCAAATTTTCCCCCTCGTCTTTGCGGCTTTCTACTGGCCAAGGGCCAACGGCCACGGCGCCATGGCAGGGCTGGTGACGGGCATCGCGGTCAACGTGCTCTTCCTGCAGCGACCTGACCTGTCTCCCATTCCCGGCCTACACGAAGGGATCTTCGGCTTGCTGGCCAATGTCCTGGTATTTGTTGTCGTCAGCCTGCTCACGGCACCGCCGAAGCCCAACCGCGTCCGGCCGTACATCGAGGCCTGACCCACGGCAAACAACAGAGAGGCCCACCCGCCGGTCACTGGCCTGGCAGAGCTAGGGGCTGATAGCAGCCGCGCTTTTCATGCCTGCAAGAGACGCCACAACAGGCGCGGACCCGTGCTCCATCCCAGTCGATGCCATGGCAGGTGTCGGCTGTGCAGCCCCAAGAAGCGGCTGAAGAGCCGGGGCTCCCGGGCCAGGGCCTTGATCACACGCTGCCGCAAGGCCGGGCGTTTCTCGATCCACAGCAACAGGCGGATCATCGCCGACGGTAGGCGACAAATCTGCCGATGACGGCGACGATACTCGCTCAATCGACCGCTCGCCAAGGCCGTGGCAAGGGCCTCCGCTTGGTGGAAGGCGAGGGAGAGTCCCTCACCGCTGATGGCATCGAGGTAGCCTGCGGCGTCCCCGACAAGGGCCACGGAACCTCGAGCTACCGAGCCCACCGGTTGCCGCAGCGGCCCGGCGCCCCGATCGCGGCTACAGGAGACCGCATCGCCCAAGCGCTCGACGAGACCGGGGAAAGCGTGCAAAAGGGTGTCGAAATCAGCCGCCCCGCCGCTCCACAGGATCGCCACCCCGACCTCATCGGCGGCCACTGGCGTGACGTAAGCCTCGCAACCTTCAGCCCAGTAGACCTCGACGCAGTCCGACCACGGGGCCAAGGTGTAATGGCGGCGTACGCCGAAGCGTCGGCTGCCCGGCCCGGCGATGTCGACCCCGCCCATGGACGCCCATTGCCGCACCCGGGATCGCAGGCCGTCAGCTCCGACGAGCCACCGGGCGCTGATCACCTCGCCGCCCTGGAGCTCCAATTCGACGCCGCCGCCTTGCCGTTGCCGCAGACCCGTGGCCCGCCTCTGCCAGCTCAGCGCAACACCACTGACCTCGGCACGATGGACCAGGGCCTGATGTAGACGGGTACGCCGAATTCCCTGGCCCGGTGGTCCGGGAAAGCGTCCCTCGGCCACGCTCTCGCCATCGATATAACGGATACCGAAAAAAGGACGCCCCAAAGAGCTCTCGACGGCAATACCCAGGCGCTGGAGACAGGCCAGGCCATCGGGCATCAGGCCCTCGCCACAGGCCTTGTCGATGATCGGTTGAGAACGGTCGACGAGACTCACGGATAGGCCCGCCTGCCGACAAGCGATGGCCGTGGCCAGACCGGCGGGACCACCCCCGACCACCAGAACATCCGCCGCCCCGTCGTTGAGCCGGCGGCTCAAGTCAGCCGCCCGACATCGCGGGATGATGGCTTGTGGTGTCCAGCCCCTCGACCTGAAAGGCGACTTGTCTTAGTCTTGGCCAGCAATTTCAACGAAGGGAATCCCTGACATGTCGATCAACATACAACCTACTGATACATCCATCCTTCAACCCTACCACCTGGCCGTCGTCGCCCTGCTGCTGGCCTTCACCGTCCAGCCGATTTTCGCCGAAGAGGCTGAAACCGGCTGGGACAACAGCGCCGAGCTGAGCTTTGTCGCTGCCGATGGCAACGCCGAGACCACCACCTTGGGCTTCGCCGCCACGTTCTTGCGTCGTTGGCAGAATCGCAAGTGGAAGACCGAGGTAACGGGTCTCCAGGCCGATTCCACCACCACCGAGCGAAGCGCTGTCGGGACGGACGACAATTTCACGATCCTCGAAGTTTCGACCACCGAACGGGTGGCCGAGAAGTACAACCTAAGGACCCGCTTTGACAAAGACCTCACTCCGACCTCGTTCTGGTTCGCCGGAGCCGGCTGGGCCCAAGACGAGCTAGCGGGCATCGATACCCGCTTGTCGGCCATCGCCGGGTTCGGTAAGACCTTCCGAGACACCGAGACCTTCCGTACCGCCGCCGACCTAGGTTTGACCTACACCCACGAAAAAGCCGTCGTCAATGAGGTCGATGACGACGATTTTCTTGGCCTCCGCCTATACTGGGAGCTCTTCCGTCAGCTCACCGCCTCCACCCAGTACAGCTTCGAGCTCGAGATCAACGAAAACTTGGATGACACCTCCGACCTGCGGGCCGATCTGGCGAACCATCTGAAAGTCTCCATGTCGGAACGGCTGGCCCTCAAGCTCACCCTGGCCTTCGCTTATGACAACCAACCGGCCCTGACCACCGTACCGCTGATCCGTCCGGATAACTCCACGGGCACTGTGCTCACCGAGCTCGACGAGCTCGACAGTGTGCTCAAGGTGGCGTTGGTCTTTGATTTCTAGCGGGTCCCCGTTGAGCCTTACAAGGGGGCTCCTCTTATGGGCTACTCCAATTCAGTCGAGGGCGGGTGCAGCCCAGCCTCTCGCAAGATCCTGCGCAAGTTGACAACCCCGGCTCGGTTAAGCTGAAGCTTTTGGCAAGTTGCTCTACCAGTCGGAGTCACCCCGACGATCTGAGTAGCGTCAGCGCTCCGCTTGAAGTGCTCACTCCAACGCTCCAACCTGGGGTGGAACAGCTTCACCGAGATGCCATTGATCGGATCCACCGCCTCGATGCTCGTGTATTTTCGGTTGTTGCAGCCTTGACAGGCTAAGTACACCTTTCCGGAAATACGGTGACGTATCGAGAGCACCGAGGCGCCGCGTCCGCAAGGCTTGCGAGCGAGGCATAGTGGGGCTCTGTTGTAGCGAGCGTAACGCCGCGGACGTGGATGATCGGCGCTCGAATACCAGC
>JAJCXR010000043.1 GCA_029263315.1 Acidobacteriota bacterium
CAAGGACTTTGTTGAACCCTTTCAGGGTTCGGGAATTTGCAACGGCGTACCCAGGGTTGCGCTTCGCTTACCCTGGGCTGATGGGTTCAACCCCTTTGGGGTAAAGACCGCAGAACAATTCACTCGAGCGGACGGCTGCGCCGCCGCTCATTGTCAAACCGTTCGTCGTCACCTACGAAAGCGTCACCGCCGTTACCCTCGACGGCACCGTCGATGCCGAGTGGACGTTGGACCCCCTGCTCAACGAGGGCGAGATTCTTGCCAGGGTGGTTCCCGTAGACGGCTCCGTCTGGATCGCCCGTGGCCAGCATCTCGAAGCCTTCGGCGCCTATGGGCAGGCTTTGCAGCAGCTCGAGCTCGAGGTGCCGGTGCTGGCCATGGAGCTGGACGGCACGAGCTCTCGACTGTGGTTGATGACGGCAAGCGACGTCGAGTTGCGGGACGCAATCGACGGTAGCTTGATCCACGCCCTCGACTTGCCCGACGGTGCCAAGTCTTCGCAGCTGGCGGTCGACGGTGTCGCCGGGCGGGCTTGGTTGGCGGTCACGGTTGAAGGAGGGGATGAGCTGTGGCGTCTCGACCGGGACGGCGAGATCCAGCAACGACACGCCCTCGACGGTCCGTTGCGCCGCCTCGCGGCCCGTCGCCTCGCCCCGCTTGGGCAATGAGCGATGGCGGCGCTCGAAGTGCCCGGCGGTTCATGCGCTTTGCGACTCCGGATGGGGCTCGGGATGGCTGGAATCTGTATAGGTATACCGGGGGTAATCCGGTCAATCGGGTCGATCCTGATGGGCAGGAGTCCCGCGCTGCGGTGATGCTGGATCAAGATGCCAGGGAGCTCATGAACGGTGACATCACACCTCAGCAGTATTCCGACCGCTTCAACGCCCGCGGCCAAGGGGCGTAGATCGCGGAGACCAGCCAGTCCTCTGTCGAGACGAGCCAAGGCGACGAAGTGCTACGGTGATAAAGCCTCAACGGCTGGGGCTCCGCGGGCGGTTGGAATTCTGGGTAACTTGGCTCTTCATGAGCTTGTGTGGAACGCGATCGGCATGAGCGACTTCGGTGTCATGCCCCCCTATGGAAGTCAATCGCGGTGCGAAATCGATCCCGATTGCGCAAGCCGCAGGCCGTGTACCTGATCCACTGGTTCGATCCGCGTGGCACTGCTAGGACGGAGGGACGCTCCCGGAGGCCTCGGCCTGCCGCAACATGGACTCAAAACGTCCTTTATCGGCGGCCTTCATGTAGGCATCTTCAGCCGTGATCTTGCCGGCCTCCACCATCTCTAGCAGCGAGTCATCCATCATGCACATGCCCATGGCGCGGTTGCCTTGGATGATCGATTGCAGCATCGGCGTATTGCCTTCGCGGATGATGTTGGCCAGGCCACGGGTGCGCAGCAGGATCTCGTGCACGGCGCAGCGCCCTTTGCCGTCCGCTGTCTTGAGCAGCAGTTGGGAGACGACGCCGGTGAGGGACTCCGCCAAGGTGGTACGCACCTGGGACTGTTCCTCGGCGGGGAAGGCATCGATCAGGCGATCGATGGTCTTGGCGGCGCTGTTGGTGTGCAGGGTGCCAAACACCAAGGCCCCCATCTCAGCGGCGGTGATGGCCAGGGAGATGGTCTCCAGGTCGCGCATTTCACCCACCAGCACGACATCGGCGTCCTGGCGGACCGCCACCTTGAGGGCGTCCGCAAAACTGGCCGCATCCTTCCCCACCTCCCGCTGCGAAAAGACGCACCGCTTGTTGGGATGCACAAACTCCACCGGATCTTCGATGGTCACGATGTGCTTCGACTGGGTGGCATTGATGCGATCGATGATCGCCGCCAGGGTGGTGGACTTACCGGAGCCGGTGGGCCCGGTCACCAATACCAAACCCTGGTTGAGCTCGGCCAAGCCCTCGATGGCCTTGGGGATGCCGAGCTCTTCCAAAGTCAGGATCTTCTCGGGAATGATGCGGAATACCGCCGCCGCGCCGTTCTCTTGCCGCAGGTAGTTGGCGCGAAAGCGCGCTACCCCTTCGAGGCCATAGGCAAAGTCGAGATCGCCGCAGGATTCGTACTCGGCCCACTGCTCGTCGCTGGCAATTTCCCGCAGCAGCTGACGCATGCTGTCGTTGTCGAGGGCCTGCCAGTCGGGAATATCCTCCAGCTCACCACGCCGTCGCACCCGCGGCACCAGGGGTGTCGCCAAGTGGAGATCCGATCCCCCTGAGTCCTTGAGATAGCGGAAGAGCTGGTGAATTCTAGCCATGGTCAGTGCTCACTGGAAGCTCTCCGGTTTCTCCGCCTGCCCTTGCGCTTCCTCTTTGCTGATGACGCCGTCTTTCATCAATTGCATCAATGACGTGTCGAGGAGACACATGCCTTGGCTGGAACCCGTCTGGATGGCGGAATGGATCTGAAAGGTCTTGTTTTCGCGAATCAGGTTGCCCACCGCCTTGTTGTTGATCATCAACTCCAGGGCCGCCACCCGTCCTTGCCCATCGGCGCGGCGAACTAGTCGCTGCGAGACGACGCCGCGCAGGGACTCCGAGACCATGGTGCGGATTTGCGCCTGTTGATCCGGCGGAAAGACGCCGAGCAAGCGATTGATCGTCCGGATAGCGCTGGAGGTGTGGAGGGTCCCGAGGACCAAATGTCCCGTTTCGGCGGCGGTCAATGCCAGGGAGATGGTTTCCAAGTCGCGCATTTCGCCGATGACGATGATGTCCGGATCTTCCCGCAGGGCACCCCGCAGGGCCCGGGCGAAGGAGCCGGTGTGGGGCCCCACCTGCCGCTGATTGACGATGCAACGCTGCGAGGCGTGCACATATTCGATCGGGTCTTCGACGGTGATGATGTGATCCGGTCGCTGCTCGTTGATCATCCGCACCATGGCCGCCATGGTGGAAGATTTCCCACAGCCAGCGGGACCGGTGAAGAGCACCAAGCCTTGATGGTACGACGCCAGGCTGGCGAGATTCTCCGGGAGCCCAAGATCGGCGAGGGACGGAGGCGTGGGAGGGATAGCGCGGAAGACCGCGTCCAAACCGCGCTGTTGCAGGTAGGCGTTGGCCCGGAAGCGTCCGACGCCGGGGATCTCGAAGGAAAAATCGAGCTGCTGGCGAGTCTCCAAGGTCTGTCTTTGGGCATCGCTGAGCAGGCCGAGAATCAGCTGCGTGGCCACCGCCGGGGCGAGCAACCCCGAGGTGTCGAGCAGCTCGCCGTGCAGCCTGACTTTCAAACGGGCCCCGCTATGTACGTGCAGGTCGCTGGCGGCGAGCTGCCGGGTCTGGCGCAACAGATCCTCCAGGGTGGTGTTCTGCTCCAAGCGTAGACGAAATTGGGGATGGGATTGGCAGGCTGCGGCCAGCTCTTCGCCGCTCGGAGGCGTGGTATCGATGGGCGTCCGCAGCCCTCCCTCGGCGTCGCCGAGGACCGGCTGTGCTGGGGGAGGTGCGGTGGGCTGAGAGGCTGTGGCCTGGGGGGCTGTGGCCTGGGCGGCTGTGGGCTGGGCGGCCGTGGGCTGAGATGCAACCGAGGGTTTCGCCCCCGGCGTCGAGCCGGCCGACGGAGACGCCACGGGACCCGCTGCGGCGAGCTTAGCTGGCACCACCGGCTCACTGGTGTCGAAGGTCAGTAAGTCCTCGGTGGGCGTCGGTTCGAGGACCGCCGCAGGCTCGTCGACCGGCGCCGGGGGTGCGAAGGTGAGGGCCGCAGCGACCGGAAGACCAGCAGCGGGCGGCGGCCCGGCAACGATTGGCGGCCCGGTGACGATTGGCGGCCCGGCAGCGGTCGGCGGTGCTAGCGGGATGGCGGCGGGCGGCGGCGCCTCTTCGGTGCTGCTTGCTTTCTGCGCTTCCCGCTCCAAATACTGCTGGCGAGCCCGCAGGAGCTTTTTCACCTTTTCGGAGGAGAGGAAGTCTTCAGAGATCAGGAAGACACCGAAGTCGACGACTTCGCCGGACTGCCGCCACTTGCCTAGAGCCTCCGCCACCCTCTCCTTGCTCAACAACTTGAAGTGGATGGCGAGACGCCCTAGGAGTCGATTGGAATCAGTCTCTGCCATGCCTCACCTTCATTGAATGCCAGCCTCTTCGATGCCGGACTCTCGGATGCCGGACTCTAGAAGATGCCGGGCTGCCCGCCATCGGCCAGATCGATCGGTCGGCCCGCGGACCTTGGGCCGCCAGGGTAATCCATCCTTTTTGGGCCGTCAACCGCCGGGCCCCCGCGGCGCAGCTGTCCCGTCGACCGGCCGACGACGGGGCACGCCCTTGCCGGCGCGCCCTTGGCCGGAAATCAGCAGGACCCAACTGCGATTCAACAAGCGACGATGACGGGTACGAAACAGCTTCCATTGCTCCTCCGACAAACCCTCCAGAACACGGAGCATCATCTCCCCTTCCCGCATACTCCGTTGCTTGGCACGTTCCCCCTGCTCCGCCAGACCTACTCTGGCTGCGGCGAAGTCGCCGTCGAGCAGGCCGAGACGGAAGTGATTGGGGGGAAGCGGTTGGTCTTTGAAGGTCAAGGTCTCGAGCAAGAATACCTCCAGATGTCGATCCATGACCTGCCGCTGCGTTTCCTGCAAAGCGAGGCTTTCGACGATTCGCGGTTTGTTCCACCAAATATTGCTGCGGGCCCCCTCGATGGCCCGCAGCACCGTCCGTTGACGCTCAGGTGGCAGGCCCTTCAGATGACTCGACTCCGCGGCAAGATCTTCGTGGGCGCCGAGCTCTTCCGCCGGCAGCCCGTCCGTCGCCTCTGCGGCCCCCAGCGCCATCGGTTGCCCAGCCAGCATCAGCCCGAGCATCAGCAGCCGGCTCCAGAGATCACCGCCTGAGCGGCCCGACACGCTTCTCCGGCGCGGCCGTTGGACGGTGCGTCCCACCCTGGTCAAAACATGGGAACAACGGATCAAAGTCTCCCCGCGTCGTGGCGGCAACTCATCGAGCATGGGCGCATGAACCTCCTGGAGTCGAGAACGGCCGTTGATAGCCCTGAGCAAGGGCCTTTCCGGGCGGCGGCGAAAGCTTGACGCTTTGCCCCTGAAGCATATAGAGTTTCTCACATCAAAGTGTGCTCGGAGCCTGAGAATACGCCACTTGTGGCCTGTCCGCGTTGTCGTGTTGTATCGATGCGGCATCTCAACAGGGCGCATTGGTGGCACCGCCGAGATGATCGGCCGGGACCGCCTTTTTCCAGGCTCCCCCACCCTACGCCATGATCCTCAGAGCTTTGGAAGTTGGGAGATTTCTGATGAAGTGCAAGACTGGTCTCGCGGCCCTGATCGTTTTCGCCTGTTGCGTCTTTTCTGCCGCTACCGTGTCAGCCCAAGTGGCCGGATTCAAGATCTCGACGCCGGTGGTTTCCAATCCAACCGCCGCCGGTGCAGATGCCGACTTCGATGTCATTGCTTACGGCAATACGACCAGCCCCTTGCCGGCGCTGCGAGCCGGAACTCCCTTGGCCAACAGCTCCACCAACATCTTTACCCAGTCCTACTCCTTCGGCAATGGGTCGCGCCCCTATCAGGTTCGTTTGGCCGTCAACTCGGCGTGGAATACCTCGGCCGTGCCGGCCCTGTCGTTTGGTGACGGCTCAACCCAGCAGACCATGGCGTTGGCCCTCGAGACCACCGGTACCTTCGCCCCGCCCAAACCCGGTGGCGAAGCATCCGGCATCGGAGCCATCAATACATTCCGCGGTAGCTTTAGCCACACCTATCCGAACGGTAACTTCACGCTCAAGGCTCGGCTGACTCCGGTGGGAACCTACGGCAGCCCGAACCCCGGCGTCGGTGCCGATCAGACCTTGACCCAAGGCCAAGCCTATGTCGGCACGTTGATCAACACCTTCACCTATCAAGTGACCGTAAGCGCCCTGAGCCCCCCCGGCACCAGCACCTACTACTACCAAAACACCAGCTCCACGACCAATACCTACACCGATACGGTGGTCGAGGCCAAGGCCACAGAGATGGTCGCGATCAACGCCGCACCCCCAACCCTAACGGTGGACGGCGGCCTCTGTCCCGGTAGTCTCGACATCACCATCAGCAACGGAACGCCCGGCGCCCGCGTCACCTTCTGGGCAGCCTTCGATCCGGGGGCCACCTCGGTTGGCTTGGGACCTTGCGCCGCCACCATTGTCGATCTCGATACAGCGGAGCCTCGCCGCTCCGCTTTCTTCGACGGCATGGGGGAATTCAGCTTCAGCCGCTTCTTCACCCCCGCCCAGTGCAGCATCATGATGCAGGCGGTGAATCACGGAAATTGCGCCAAATCCAGCGTCGAGCTGCCTCCGATCGGACCGCCGCCGCCACCACCACCACCCCCACCAACCGTGGTCAAACCCAGCGTGGCGAGCACTTCTGGTGGCGTCGGGCCCAGCGTCGAACGCAACTAAAGCCCAAGACAACCTGGCGCGACCCGATCCCGCGTGGCTGGCCCCCTGATAGTGAGGAGAGTCACACCAAGATCGATGGGCAGGTTACAATTAGGCCGATCTTCCACCAGGAGGGTCGGCTTTTTGCTTGCTTCCCATCCACCCCATCCAGGCAGCGCCCACGAGGTCGAAATCCATGAGTCAGATCATCGAAGTCCGCGTCCCTGATATCGGGACTTCCGACGCCGTCGACGTGGTAGAAATTTTGGTCGCCGCCGGCGACCGGATCTCCGCCAAGGACAGCCTCATCACCTTGGAGAGTGACAAGGCGTCGATGGATGTGCCAGCCCCGACGGCGGGTGTGGTCAAAGAGCTGAAGGTCTCGGCGGGCGATCAGGTATCCCAAGATTCGCTGATTCTGCTCCTCGAAGTGGCGAAAGAAGTTGCAGCCGAGGGAGCAGCCGCCGAGGGAGCAGCCGCCGAAGAAACAGTCTCGGAAGCTGAGCCCTCCAAACCAGCAACCTCAACGGCCGAGCAGGAATCCTCAACCGCTTCACAAGCATCGAGGAATGCACAGCCGGCGGCCGACGGAGACGCCGACATGCGGGCCGAGGTGGTGGTCCTGGGCTCGGGCCCCGGCGGCTATACCGCCGCCTTTCGTGCCGCCGACCTGGGCAAGAAAGTGATCCTCGTCGAGCGCTATCCCACCCTCGGGGGCGTCTGTTTGAACGTCGGGTGCATACCCTCCAAGGCCCTCCTGCACCTCGCCAAGGTGATCGACGAAGCCGCTGCCAGCGCCGCCCACGGTATCGAATTCGGTGCCCCCAAGATCGATCTCGAAGGGGTCAAGGATTTCAAAGACGGCGTCGTCGGCAAACTCACCGGGGGCCTCGAGACCCTGGCCAAGCAACGTAGCGTGGACGTCGTTGTCGGTCATGGCGAGCTCGAGTCGAGCCATCGCCTGCTGGTCACCACGGACGATGGTCCGCAACGCATCGAGTTCGAGCACGCCATCATCGCAGCCGGCAGCCGGGTGAGCCAAATTCCCGGCATCCCCTACGACGACCCCCGGGTCATGGACTCCACCGGGGCCCTCGAGCTCAAAGACATCCCCGAACGCCTGCTGGTCATCGGCGGTGGCATCATCGGTTTGGAGATGGCCACCGTCTACCACGCCCTGGGATCGAAGATCACCATCGTCGAGATGCTCGACGGCATCATCCCGGGGGCCGACCCGGACATCGTGCGACCCCTGCATCGTCATCTCGGCAAACGCTACGAGAATATTTTTCTCGGCACCAAGGTGAGTCGAGTCGAGGCCCGAAGTGATGGTCTGGAGGCCTTTTTCGACGGCCCCAAGGCCCCCGCCTCCGACCGTTTCGATGGCGTCCTGGTGGCCGTCGGACGGCGTCCCAACGGCGACGGCATTGGCGCCGAACGGGCCGGGATCAAGGTCGACGAGCGGGGTTTCTTGCCGGCGGACCACCAGATGCGTACCAACGTGCCCCACATCTTCGCCATCGGCGACATCGTCGGTCAACCCATGCTGGCGCACAAAGCGTCCCACGAGGGCCGGGTGGCCGCCGAGGTCATCGCCGGCCAGAAGAGCGCCTTCGATGCCCGTGTCATCCCCTCCGTGGCCTATACCGACCCCGAGGTCGCCTGGGTCGGGGTGACGGAGACCCAGGCCAAGGCCCAGGGCTTGGACTACGGCAAGGGAAGCTTCCCATGGGTGGCCAGCGGTCGCGCCCTGTCCATCGGGCGCTCCGAGGGCATGACCAAACTCCTCTTCGACAATGCCACCGGCCGGGTCATCGGCGGCGCCTTGGTCGGACCCCAGGCCGGCGACTTGATCGCCGAGATTGGCTTGGCCATCGAGATGGGATGTGATGCCCACGATATCGGCCTCACCATCCATCCCCATCCCACCCTTTCGGAGACCGTCGGCCTCTCCGCCGATGCCTTTGAGGGTAGCCTGACCGAGCTCTATCTGCCCAAGAAATCCTCTCGGAAAGATAAAAAGTCATGACCGACAGCCAACAGCCCGCCCCCCACTACGAACGGCTCTTCATCGGCATCGCCGGCATGATCGGGGCCGGCAAGTCGACCCTGGCCCGCCATCTCGGCGAGCATCTGAAGATCGATGTGCATTACGAACCGGTGGAAGACAACGAGTATCTCGAAGACTTCTACCGCGATACGGCCCGCTATTCCTTCGCCATCCAGATCTACATGCTGAATCGCCGCTTCCAGCAGCATCAGGAAATCATCTGGCGAGGCCGCTCGGCCGTCCAAGACCGCACCATCTACGAAGACTCGATTTTCGCCCGCATGCTGGCGGAGAACGGGCTCATGGACGAGCGCGACTACCGCACCTACGTTGATTTGTTCCGCAACATGAGCAATTTCATGTGCCGCCCCAACGTCATCGTCTACCTCGACGTGCCACCGGAGATTTCCCTCGAGCGCATCCAACAGCGGGGACGGGGCATGGAGAGCGGCATCACCCTCGAATACCTCGAATCCCTCTATCGGGGTTATGAGAATTTTGTCAACGACATCTCCCGTACGACCCCGGTCATCCGGGTCGACTATGGTCGATTCGCCACCGCCGAAGAGATGGCCGAGGTCATCGAGCGGGAGTATCTCGATCAGAATTTCCTGCGCCAGGCGGTGCGCTTCGACCCGACGCGGTAGGTCGGGTCGAGATCCGCCAGCACCGGTCGATCAGTGCCGTTCGGCGAGATAGGCGAGCACACCGCTGGCAAAAAATCGCGCTTTCTCACGAAAACTGATTTCCCCCGCCGACCACAGCTCCCCCAGGGAGCTGCCGAGGCAGTGGATGTAGTCTCCGAAACGGCTCCAAGGTCCGTCGATGGCGCATGGGATCTCGGGAAAGCGGACCGTCTCGCCATGGCGCACGCCATAGAGCCGATTCCTCACCCCACCAGGCCACAGGACATCGATCTGCCCGTAGCGCTCGTCCCCCAGGCCAAAGCCCAGCTCCAAGCTATCCTGTGAGGCGTAGCTCGAGCCACCGGTGACCGGCCTCATGGTCGACTGGCCGTTCCAGGTGGTGAAACGGACCACCGCGCCGATGCCGTCCCGGTTGACCACCCCCTGGGAAGTCAGACCCTTGCTGCCCTTCAGCACAACCTTGGCCCATCGCCGATGATTGCCGCTGTTGATCTCGACCGACAGGGTGCCGTTGGCGATTTTGGCCTGGGCCTTGGTGGTGTACTCGAACGCCTTGTCGGTGGTTTCCAGGTTGACCTGGTAGACGGCCAAGGGGTCCACCGGCGTCGAGAATACCGGCGCGTGCTGCACCAGGGGGATCTCCGGTTGGATATCGGCATTGGAGACGGACACGATGTCGCTGAACCCGTCGTCGTTGAGATCGCCGACGGCGACACCGTGCACGATGCGCCGATGGTGGTCGGCGGAGCCGGCCAAGGCCTGCAAATCGTAGTCAAAGGCGCCGTGCCCATCGTTCTCGAGAATGACGCCGAAGTTGTCGGCGATGTTGATCACCACCGTCACATGGCCACCGTGATAGACAATATCCGTATCCGCATCATTGTCGTAGTCGAACATGGAGGCCCCCCAGCCGAAGGGGGTGGCCACCAGGTCCCCCACCCCGGGTGAGGAAAATTCGCCCGAAGCGCTGCCGAAGTACCAACGGGAGGACGAGTCCCCCAGCTCATAGGGGCTGAGCACGCCGTAGATGGGATTCAGCGCCGTGAAGGGCAGGGTGGCGAAATCCCCGAAGTTGCTGCCGAAGATGTCGAGATGGCCGTCATCGTTGAGGTCGGCGAAGGCTAATCCCATCCATTGCCCGGGCTCTTGCAGCCCCCGCTCCACCGTCACGTCGGTGAAGTGGCCGCTACCGTCGTTGTCCAGAATGTGGATAAAACCCCGATCGACACCGCCGTAGCGAGCGAAGGGAATCACCCCCTGATCATCGGCGTGGATGATATCGACATCGCCGTCGAGGTCGTAATCCACCATGGCGACAGCCCAAGTCAAAGACGGCGAGCCGTCGAAACCCGGCGGAAAGCCCCGCAGCTGGCGGATACCCGAGGAAAGGCTGACATCCTCGAAGTGATTGTTCCCGAGATTGCGGTAGAGCTGGTTGTGTTGATTGTAGGCGAAGGGGTCGCGACCGATGGCATTACCATTGCTCATGTCTTGCCAAGAATTGGCGACCACGACATCCAGCAGGCCGTCACCGTCGACATCGCCGAACGAGCACGAGACCGACGACCGCACATCCGATCCAAGGCCATGGCTAGACGATCGATCGTCGAAGGTGCCGTCGCCTCGGTTCTCGAAGAAGCGATTGCTCCCGAAGTTACTCAAGACGAAGAGATCGGCGTCGCCGTCGTTGTCGGTGTCGCCAAAACAAACTCCAGAGCTATCTTGATCGGTGGCCGCGACACCGGCTTGCGACGCCAAGTCGATGAGCTCCGACGGCTCCCCTTCCCGAAGCTGGTTCGAGAACAGGCTGTTGTCACGCCCCGGGCCATTGGTGACGTAAATGTCGATATCGCCATCCGCATCGAAATCGAGCAAGGCGACGCCCGGCGCACCTCGCCACTTGACGGGAAAATCGGGAAAATCCGAGGGTTGAAGAATCGGCTTCAGATACAACTCCTCCGCCAGGGAGGTGCTCACCGATTCGCCCCTTTGGTAATCGAGGCCGGAGGACAGCTGTTGAGCGATATCAACAAACGTTACGGTATCGTCGCCGGCCACGGTCAGGCCAGGCATCCAAAGCAACAGCACCAAAATTAAACGATTCAATAAATTCCCTGCGAGCTCAACCGATGGAAACCTGGCGGAGGAAGGCTCCGTCGGGCTTCGCGTATCGGTATGGCGACTTGTCACAGGCACTTCGGACACAAGGGGATTCAGCTCACACATCGTAGACCTCCAAAAAAAGGAAGTGGACAAAAGAGATGATTGAATAATGATCAATCTCCCAAGAACCATGCAAACGATGAGCGCTCATCCAGGCAACTGGTCTCTCTCATTCAAGGGAGACCCTGACCTGGACAGGGCCATCTGCAAGGTGAATGCCAGCTCCCCCCGTCGTCTCCTAGTCCACTGTTTTCGCCGTCCAGCTCGACCGGCGAAAAGCTCATCCTGCTGGGCCAGCAGCGGTGCCCGCGGGGCATTTTTTAGCAAAGCATCCGACCGTTTTCGAAACCCAACCCTCCGACCTTCGCTTTTCTTAAGCCATCACTCCCTCCCCCATCGCCATGCCCCGTCCGGTGTCCGCCGGAGCAACACCTGTCAACTATCGCTATCCCGGCGATGTCAACTTTCTTGGCACGCAAGCGGGACCCGCAGAAAGGGCGATAGCTCTCCGTTGGCATAGCTTGCCAACTTTGTTGGCAAGGCATTCGCCATCGCCAATTCATAGATCCTCCCCAGGGCACACCGCACCGGCAGTGAAAGATGCGCAGGCGAACCGCACCTTTGTCCAAAGAAACTCAATTAATCAGGGATCTGTGCGAAGGATACTATCAGCAGGAAATGCGAAGTGGAACAGAAGACGAGCTTTTTACCTGCCAAAAAAAGACCACAAAGGCTGGGCTTCGAATGGGGAATGACTTGGATCTATCAAGCGACGACTCGGCCTATCAGAAGCCCCTCCGGAAGTGGTTTCGATTCAACCGGATAGCTCCCAACTAGAATTGGTAACTCACCTCCAGGACCCAACGCCGACCCTCGAGCTGGTAATCCCCGGGGATCTCACCGGAGCTTGGTTCGAAGACATCTTCGTCGAGCAGATTGCCGACGTTGACCGCCACTTCCCACGCCTCAGCCAGATAACGCCGCCGCAACGTGAGATCGAGCAGAGCGTAGTCAGCGATGGCCGGACGCGAGTCCCCTTCGGCCCGGCCCCGGTCGCCGACCCAATGTACCTTGCCATTGAGGCTCCAGACATCCGTGAAGCTCCAATTCATGGCCAGATAGAGCTGCCTGGACGGTGCAAACGGAACGGTGGCGCCGGTCAAGCGGTCCGTCGACCGCTGCCATGAGAAATTCCCTTGGAGGTTGCAATGCCGGGTCGCCTGCCAGGCGGTTTCGATCTCAAAACCATAACCTTCCTGTTGCTTCGCATTGCGGTAGGTGTTCGACACCCGGTCGGTGTCCGGAACCAGATCGATGAGGTCGTCGATCTCGTAGCCGAACAAGCTGACGGCGGCGCGGAGGTCAGGGTTGGGGCGATAGTCGAACACCAACTCCAGGACCTCGATGGTTTCCGGATCGAGATCCGGATTGCCCAATTGCACCGGGTTGTTCTCCAAGAAGAGCTCGACAAACGACGGCGCCCGGAAAGCCGTGCCATAGAGCAGCTTGGTGGTCAGCTGCGGCCGGTCCGGATCACCCCCGGGCGCCGGTTTGTGGATCAGCGCAAGGCGGGGATTGAGCGTGCTACCGAAGTCCGAGTAGCGGTCAAAGCGGAGGCCAGCGGTCAGCTCCCAGCGAGGTGAGATTTCCCACCGATCTTGGAGCGAAACGTACCATTCGTCCCGCTCCTGGTCGGAAACAAAGATGAACGGCGAGTCGGTGATGTCGGTCAATGTGCCATCGACCACCGGCTGCGAGCCGTCGATCACCCCCGGCCCGAAGTTCAGCGTCTCCGCCGTGTCCAACCAATGGGTATCGAAGCCGGCCCCCAGGCGCCAGCGGTGTTTGCCTTGACCTTGGTAAATGGCGAACGTATCGAAGGATAGGGTACGGTCGTAATCCGCCGGGTTACCGATGAAGCCGTCGGGAAAGAGCACAAATTGCTCGGGGCGGTCGAAATTGACGTTACCGTCCCCCCCGATGGGTAGGACCGTTCCCCGCGGGAAGAGGCGCAGGTTACCGTCTTGCCGTTGGTCGAGATAGAGGAAGCTCAAACGGGAGCCCAGCTTCCAGGAGGAGGACACCTGGGTCTGGTAATCGATGTCGACGAGAAAATGCGTGCTGTCGATCTTGCCCTCTGGATCGAGGGATTGCGCCGCCCCGGCCCCCACCTCCCGATCGTTTTCCAGCCAACTCCACAGGCGCACCGTCCAATCGTTGCGCTGCATCGTCAAGTGGGCGTCCAAGACCTCAAAACCGGTTTGCAGGCTGCCCGGCGCCAGCGACGCCGAGGTCCCGAAGCCGTCATCTAGGATGCTCTGCAGATCACGTTCCACACGACGACCGGAGTCGCCGGCGCTGCGCTGCCACTCGAAACCGAAGGCCATATCCCAGCCCTTGAAGCGGCTGCTGTGCACCGCCCACACTTGCGCCGTATCGAAGGAGCCCAGGCGGAAACCAACTTCGCTTCCCTCGATGTCCGCCGCCGTCCTGGTGATGATGTTGACGACGCCGGCAAAGGCGTCGGCGCCATAGACCGCCGACCCCGGTCCTCGGATCACCTCGACCCTGGCGATGTTCGCCACCGGCATGCGGAAGACAAAGAGCGGCCCGCCGGTCAGCAGATGATTGATCGGCAGCCCATCCAATAGGGTCAGGACTTGGTTGTTGGCCTGGGAGTGGATGCCGCGCATCGAGAACACGGGATCCAAAGGTTTGACTTGGGAAGGCACGATATGCAGTCCCGGGACCATTTCCAGCACCTCGCCCAAGTGGGAGGCGCCCATGGCGCGGATCTGCGCCGCGGTGATGACACTGGCGACGGCCGGTGCTTCGGAGATCAGCTCGGGATCCCCAGGGGAAGCGACTTCGACCTTGAGAAAACCCAGCTCGGCCAAGCTCAGGGCGGCGATGCGGTCCAGGGTTTCCTTCTCCATTTGGGCTTCGACGCCGGAATCCGTCGGTTCTGCAGGGCCGTTGGGATGAGCTTGGGCGACGGTCGGCAGGGCCAGGAACAGAGCCAAAAACAGGCCACAGCAACAATAGACCGACCCGTGCCAAGCCCCCCATGCCCACGGCGCCTTCAGCCACCTTTTCGCCCTTCGTCTCCGCGGCTTCAATATCTCCCCCTTGGCGCCTCCACCGGACGTCTCCGGGCTCACCGAGGGGCCTCGGTGCCCCGCGGAAAACCGCCACCCATCCCTTCAATGATGCTGCAGTATAACCCATTCGCCTCGTCCCCTCGTCGGCTGCAACTGATAAGCTACCCCCATCTGAGCCGACACCTGATGGTACCTTTGGCAAGGTGCTCGCCGAGCTCCAAGCCCTCAGGAATACCTTCGACGGGTCCCTTCCCATGCCCTCTCTACAGCGTCCTGGAGGCCAGCAAATCGACACCCTGCCCGATCTTTCCGACCGTGAGCTCATCGACCTCGTCCGCCGGGTATTTGCGCCACGCCCCGGCGACGACAAGCTCGCCTTGCTGGTAGATCTGCCCGACGGCGAGATCGCCGATAGCGAAGAGTGGCGGGACCGCCGTCATCTGGCGGCGACCTGGCTGCGACGGCTGGATGCCGCACAGGCCGAAACCGGGCTGCGATGTCACCTTTTCGCCTACGGCAACGTACGGGCCAACAATGCCGACCTGCCGGCGACGGCCTGGCGAATCGACGGCGAGCTGCCGACCGACGCGGCGGCCGCCGCAGAGCTCGAGGCGACCCCCTTTCTCCACCTCTTCGAGCACTACCCCATTTTCATCGCCTTGAGTCAGTTTTCGGCCACGGCGCCGCTCAAGCTGACGGCCGCCCGCCACGGCTTCCGCGCCGCCACGATGCCGGGCTTCAATCGTTCGATGATCAACGCCCTGCGGCTGGATTATGTCGAGGTGGATCGTCGGGTCCGCGCCTTGGCGAAACGTCTCGATGAGGCCTCAGCGGCCCACTTCCGTTTCTCCGTCGCCGGCCAAGTGCATCGCCTGAGCCTCGACTTGCGACACCGTCGGGCCCATCCCTCCGGCGGACTGGTGCAAGAGCCCGGAAAGGCCGGCAACTTGCCGTCGGGCGAGGCCTACATCGTGCCTTACGAAGGGGAAATCGCTGGCGACGTCAGTCGATCCAATGGCGTCTTGCCCGTCCAGCTCGACGACGAGGTGGTGCTCTACCGCATTGTGGAAAACCGCGCCGTGGACATCCTCAATCAGGGCCCGCAGGCCGACGCCGAACGACGGCATCTGCTCGCCGAACCCGCCTACGGCAACATGGCGGAGCTCGGCCTCGGCGTCTTGGGAGATTTCGGCGTCGAGCCGGTGGGGCGCATTCTGTTGGACGAGAAGTTGGGTTTGCACATCGCCTTTGGACGCAGCGACCACTTCGGCGGTCAAGTGGGCGCCGCCCAGTTCAGCCACCCGCAGGCGGTTGTGCATATCGACCGTGTCTACCTCGCCCAAACCCAACCCAAGGTCCACGTCGACCGGGTCGACCTGGAGGCCGCCGAGGGCGAGGTGCCCCTGATGCGTCACGGTAAATATGTTTGACGGCGGCCAGCCCACGATGGCGGCCAAACCATCCGACGACCGACCACGAGCTTGAAGGAGCCCAGCATGTCGAGCTTCAATGATCACCTGGGGTTGCACAGGGGCGACGATGGCGAGAGCATCGTGCTCGATACCCGCCCGGAGCACCAAATCGTCCCGGGAACCATCCATTTTGCGGTGTTGACCACCCTCGCCGAGGTGGCGGCCGCCCAGGCTACGGAGGCCTCGGTGGTGCCGGCTTCCGTCCATGTCCAACTGCTGAGTCGTGCCGAGCCGGGTCGCCTGGTGGCCAAGGGCCGCTTGCTCCGTCGAGGAAGACGTGCGGCTTTCGCCGAGGGCGAGGTGACCCAGGATGGAAAGCTGGTGGCCAAAGCTTCGGTGCAGTTTGCTGTCCTCAGCTAAGATCGACTGCGGGCGTCGCCATCAGACCTGCGGCAATCCCTCGCCGCCGGTCTGTAGCAGACCAACCTCCAGGGCAAAACGCACCAAATCCGCCCGGCTACGGAAGGCCAGCTTTTCCGCCACCCGATAGCGATAGGTTTCAATGCTCTTGACGCTGATGCTCAAACGCTCGGCGATCTCGCGATTGGTGTAGCCGTAGGACACGGCCCGCAGGACCTCCTTCTCGCGCTTGCTCAGTAGCTCCAGTTGCCCGTCCAACTCGCGACGTTTGGTGGAGCCCAGGGCGACGCCGGGATCGAGCGGCAGCCCGCCGGTGGGTACCTCGACATAACCTCGCCCGCGGTAGACCTTACGGATCACCGACAACAGCTCGATCTTGGAACGGCGATAGACGACATAACCCAGAGATCGGGTGGCCAGGGCGGAGCGCAGCAACGAAATATCTTGGTGCAAGGCGAGCACCACGGTTCGGACCGGCGGCTGCAGGGCCGAGAGTCGTTCGAGGGTCCGTAGACCGATGCCCGGCATCGTCAGGTCGAGCAGCACCACATCCGGCTGCAAGTCCGTGGCGATCTGCACCACATGCTCCCCCTGCACGACCCGCCCGATGACTTCCATGTCTTCCTGAGCTTGAATCAGCTTGCCGATGCCCCCATCCGAAGGCTCTTGCCCATCGGCGATCAACACTGCGACCTTATCGCTCATCGATTGGGATCCCCTCCGCCCAATGATCCTCTGACCCATGCATACATTGTCTCCCCTCGACCAGCCCACCACAGTCTCTGCTGGAACCTGCATCGCAACACACGACGTCCTCGGCTATTCGTTGTCCGATGCGCATTCAATCATATCCACCAGGTGGGACAAAGCCGGTCTTGCAGGGTCGCCCCTCGGGCCATCTCGCTGGTTGCGGCGTGGCGAGCCCAAGCCCAAATTTAGCGGAATTTGTATTAGACTGCGCGCCCGCTGGCAGCCACTTTCATCCGCTGCCCGGGATACTGCATGGAGCGATCCGATGTCCCGAAATTCATCCCTTGAGACCCCTGCTTCGCCGACCGGCAAGAGGCCAACCGTCGAGCGTAGGGTCGTCGTCGCTTTGGGCGGCAACGCCATCACCCAGCCCGGCGAGGACGACAGCGTCCAGCAGGATTACATCAACCTGGACCGCAGTCTCACCAGCATCGCCCGCCTGGTCGAAAACGGCTATGAAGTGATCATGACCCACGGCAACGGGCCACAGGTCGGCAACCAGATGATCCGCGTCGAGCTCAGTCGCCAGCAAGCCCCCGATCTGCCCCTCGACGTCATGGTGGCCGACCTGCAAGGCGGGCTCGGCTACATGATCGAGCGCGTCCTGCGCAACAAGCTGCACCGCCTCGGCATCGAACGCTCAATCTGCGTCCTCCTCACCATGGTGGAAGTGGATGTCGACGACCCGGCGTTCGACAACCCTTCCAAGTTCGTCGGTGCCGCCTTTGATCCCGAGGAGGTCGAAACCCTGGCGAAAGAGCGCGGCTGGCTGATGAAAGAAGATCGTGGCCGCGGCTGGCGACGGGTCGTTCCATCACCACAGCCCATCCGCATCGTGGCCAGCGACCTGATCCAGCAGATCGTTTCCAACGGCAACTTGGCCATCGTCGCCGGCGGCGGCGGTATCCCCGTCTCCCGCGACAGCGAGGGCATCTTGCATGGCGTCGAAGGGGTCATCGACAAGGACTTGGCGTCCACCGTCTTGGCCCTCGATACCGGCGCCAGCGAGCTCTACATCCTGACCGCCGTCAAGCGCGTGGCGCTTCACTTCGGCACCCCGGAAGAGCGCTTCCTGGATACCGTGCCGGTGGCCGAAGCACGGCGCTACATGGCCGAGGGTCATTTTCCAGCGGGCAGCATGGGCCCCAAGATGGAGGCCGCCTGCCGCTTTGTCGAGCACGGGGGCAAGCGGTCCCTGATCACCGATGTCTTCAGTCTCGACGAGGCGTTGGCGGGCAAAACCGGTACTTGGATCGTCCCTTGAGCACCGAGGATGCCATCCCCCCAGCCGTCAGATCAAGATCTCGATACGCGCCTTGGACTTGAGCTCGGCGACCCTCTTCAACACTTGTTGCTTGACGCGGGTGGTGGTCAGGATGCCAGCGATCTCCGCCTTGGCTTCATCGAAGGTCCGTAGCCTGGCGGCCTCGCGTCCCATCAGCTGAATCAAGTGGAGACCTTGCGGTGTCTCGACGACATCGCTCATCTGCCCCACCGTCGCCAGGCCGACCACCGCTTCGGCGAAGGGATCCCCCTGCGGCTCGACGATGATGATCCAAGGCAGCTCGCCGCCGTTCTCCCGGCTGCCGGCGTCCTCGGAGTGATCAGCCACCAGGTCGGCAAAGTCCGCCCCGTTGGCGGCTTGCTGACGCAGCGCCAGGAGTTGGGCGTGGATCTTCTCCTTGCCATCCTCACTGACCATCACCGATACCCGCTTGAGGATGTGCCGCACCCGGTGACGTTCCGGCTTCCACATGCGGTCCAGATTGCTGTCGTAGAACTGCCGTAGCTCCTGCTCCGCGGGACGTACCTGCGAGGCGATATCCCGCGTCAAGAGACGCTCGATGGTGAGATTCTGGCGCAACTGACGGCGCAGGGCGTCGAGGGAAATCCTCTGCGCTTGCATCGCCGCCTCGAACTTCTGGCGGCCCCCCCGCTGCTCGACCATGGCCTGGAAAGCGCGCTCTACCTCGGCGTCACCGACCACCGCTCCCCGGCGCTCCAGATCGGCATACATCAACCGCTCACCGATCAGAGCGTCGAGCACTTGGCGGTAGAAGACGAGGCTGCCCGCCGGGTCGGCACCTCCCCCTTGCAGGGCATTGAGACGGACGATCTCAGCATGGGCCAAGAGCTCGCCGCGGGTGATCGCATAGTCGTCGATGCGGGCCACCACCTCGGGAAATTCAAGCCCAGGGCTGCCGCCCGGGGCCGCTGCCCCTTGGCCGGCGGCACCTTGGCCTGCGGCAGCTTGGGGCGCGACGCCTTGGGCCACGGCCTCCCCACAGACGGCGACGGACAGCAACAGGGTGCTGATCGCCAGTCCGTTCAGCAGGGCGACGATGCGTGGCCGATGGTCATCTAATGGCTGATCACGGAGCGCGGTGGTGCGTCGTTTCATGAACCTCTCCTCAGAAGCCTGCGGGCAGCCCGGCGACCGATGTCCCAGGTAACGCCCGAGGATTCACATGGATATAGAACCCTTGCGGAAATCGGTCTTGCCGATCAACGCGTTGATCAAAACGGGAATGCCCTGACGGGCCAAGCTCTTGGCCTCCGCCAGGACCGACGGAATGTCTTCGGGGCGCTCGAGCTTGAAGCCCTTGCCACCGTAACCTTCGGCCACCGTGTGGTAGTCCGTATGGTTCAGCACCGTGGCGCAATCGTCCCCCAGAATTTCCATCTGCTCGCGGGCGATCTGCGTCCAGCCTGCGTCATTGCCCACCACCGCGATCACCGGCAAGCCGAGCCGAGCACAGGTGTCGAATTCGGCCAGCGTGTAGGCGCTGGAGCCGTCGCCCCAGAGCAGCCACACCTCCGACTCGGGTTTCGCCGCCTTGGCACCGACGGCAAAACCACCGCCGACCCCCAAGGTGCCGAAGACGCCGGGATCGAGCCAGCGCAGGGGCCCCCGTGGCTTGACGATATACGACACCGTGGCGACAAAATCGCCGCCGTCGGCCACCAGGATGCTGTCCTCGTCGAGCACCTTGTCGATCTCGCGGCACAGATGCAGTGGATTGATCCACTGCGTATCGATTTCGGCCCGCTGGGCGATCTCGGCATCCCGCTGGTCGTCCCGTCGCCGCAGGCCGGCCAGCCAGTCCCCCGCCTCCCCTGCCGCGTCCCTGACCGGGTCCGCCGCCGGTGATTTCACCGTTGCGGACTTCATCGCCGCCGCCAGATCGATGAGGAAGGTGCCCGGATCGGCCAAGATACCGATCTTGGGACGCCGATTTTTATACAAATCGTGGTCGCTCAAATTGACCGCCACCACCGGCGTGCGACGGGGGATGTGGGCCCCGTAATCGAGACGGAAATCATTGGGCACCCCCATCATCAGCACCAGATCGGCTTCCTTGAGGGCCTTGCGGCGCTGATGCCTCAAATGGAGAGGCGAATCGACCCCCAAGAGGCCCCGGGCCATGCCACTCAAATAAGTGGGGAGACCCAAATCCCGCACCGCCGCCGCCACCTCGTCGATGACATCGGTGCGCAGGGTTCCCTGGCTACCTACCAAGAGCACCGGCTTCTGTGCCTGGCGCAAGACCTGCGCCGCCTTACGGATCTCCCCAGCGGAAGCCCTCAAGGGAATCAAGGGTCTTGGCGCCGTGGGTTTTGCCCTCTCTTTGCCGCCAAAGACGCGGCCCAGGTGTCGTCGGACATAAAACTGAATAGCCTTCTCCGCCAAGCCCTTGGCGGGCGGTGCCTCGGGCCCCACCTTGTGCTGGCGGCGCACCAGGCTTTCTTCGTAGAGCAAATCCACCGGACACTCGACAAAGACCGGCCCCGGCACCCCGAGGGTCGCTTCCTCGAAAGCTTGCTCCACCGCCGGCACCAGATCCCGTACCCGTTCCACCGAGGCCATCCACTTGACGTGGGGCTCGAAGAGGGCCATTTGGTCGATGTCCTGCAAAGAGCCCTTGCCCTTGAGAATGGTGGCCGTGGCCCCACCCAGCAAGACCAGAGGCGACTGGGCCAACTGAGCGTTCTTGATGGCGGTGATGGTATTGGTCACCCCGGGCCCGGCGGTGACCGCCGCCACCCCGGGCACGCCGGTCAAGCGCGAGACGGCATCGGCAGCGAAGGCCGCCGAGGCCTCGTCGCGGACATCGATGATGCGGATCCCCCGTTCCTTGGCAGCCACCAGGATGGGCGAGATATGCCCACCACACAGGGTGAATACAAAGGGCACTCCGTGCTTGCGCAGAACCTCGGCAACCAATTCTCCACCGGTCATACCATCTCCTAGATGTCGAGCATGGGTCCGTGCGCCGTCCTTGTCGACGCCACTGGGATCAACGGACGGCGGACGGTGAGGAACCGCCCCGCCTATTGCATGTGCGGATAGACGAAATCCTCGTCGGGCACGAAGGTCTCCTTGAGCGAGCGCTGAGAGACCCAACGCAGCAGATTCCATACCGAGCCCGCCTTGTCGTTGGTACCGGAAGCGCGTCCCCCACCGAAGGGTTGCTGCCCGACGACGGCACCGGTGGGTTTGTCGTTGAGGTAGAAGTTGCCCGCCGCGTGACGCAACGCCTTGGACATATGGACCAGGGCCTGGCGGTCGCGGGCGAAGATGGCACCGGTCAGGGCGTAGTCGCTGGTGGTATCGCAAAGCTCGAGGGTGGCATCGAGGTCTTCGTCCTCATAGACGAAGAGGGTCAGAACGGGGCCAAAAAGCTCTTCCTTCATGGTCTCGTAGTGGGCATCGGTGGTGACGATCACCGTCGGCTCGATGAAATAGCCGACGCTGTCGTCACAGCCGCCGCCGGCCACGATCTCGCAGCTCGACGCCTGGCGGGCTCCGTCGATGGCCGCCTTCAGCTTGCGGAAGGAGTTGCCGTCGATCACCGCCGCCATGAAATTCTTCAAATCGGTCACCGGTCCCATGTCGATGCGGTCGATCATCGCCTCGAGACCGCTGCGCACTTGCGGCCACAGGGAGCGGGGAATGTAGCCGCGGGAGGCAGCCGAGCATTTCTGCCCTTGATATTCGAAAGCGCCGCGCACCAGGGCCACCACCAGGGCCTCGACGTCCGCCGTCGGATGGGCGAAGACAAAATCCTTGCCGCCGGTCTCGCCGACGATCCGCGGATACGACGTATAAGTCTTGATGTTGCTGCCGATGGTCTCCCACATGGAGTGGAAGGTGCGGGTGGAGCCGGTGAAGTGGATGCCCGCCAGCTCCGGGCTGGCCAGCACCGGATCACCCACCTCGGCGCCACGTCCGGGGATGAAATTGATCACCCCGGCGGGCAAGCCGGCCTCTTCGAGGATCTTCATGATGTAGTAGCCGGAGAGGACCGCCGTCGAAGCGGGCTTCCACAGGGCCACATTGCCCATCATGGCCGGCGCCGTCGGCAGGTTGCCGGCGATGGCGGTGAAGTTGAACGGCGTGATGGCGAAGACAAAACCTTCGAGGGGCCGGTACTCGACATAATTCCACAGACCCGCCGAGGAGGTGGGCTGCTCGCCGTAGAGCTGGCGCATATAGGCGACGTTGAAACGCCAGAAGTCGATCAGCTCGCAGGCCGAATCGATCTCCGCCTGGTAGACGGTCTTCGATTGGTTCAGCATGGTGGCGGCATTGAGGGTGGCCCGCCAGGGGCCGGCCAAGAGATCCGCCGCCTTCAAGAAAACCGCCGCCCGGTCTTGCCAAGCCATCTCCGACCACTCCTGCCAAGCCTGCTGGGAGGCTTCCACCGCCTGCTGCACCTCGTCCGCTCCGGCTTGATGGAAGGTGGCCAGCACATGGCCGTGGTCGTGGGGACACACCGCCTTGGCGGTGCGGCCGGTGAGCACTTCTTTGCCGCCGATGATCAGCGGAATCTCGGGACACTCCTCCAGCATCTTGGCGAGACGCAGCTCGATGGCCGCCCTCTCCGGGGAGCCGGGGGCATAGTCGAGAACCGGTTCATTGAGGGGCATCGGAACATTGAGAATACCGTTGGACATGAGGTCTCTCCTGTGGCGTATGCGATTCGGGGGTTCCGTGCTCCGACGCGGCGCGGCGGCGTCGTGACCCACAACCCTCCCGAAGAATGTCGTGCGTGGGATGAACGGCAAAACTGCTGCCCCGGCCGCCCCAATCGACGGCGGAGCGGCGTTGCGAACGAATCAGAGGCGGGCTCCGGCCCAAGCCAGGCAAAGGAAACCCAGAATCATGCCGGCACCGCCGAGCGGCGTCACCGCGCCGAGCCAGCGCGGCCCGCCGAGGGCCAGGGCAAAGACCGTGCCGCTAAAAACCAAGCTGCCCAAGGCCAGGGCCAGGAATCCTGCGTCGAGGCCCCGCCGTGGACCACCGACCGTCAACAGGCCGACGACCAGCAAACCGAAACCACCATAAATCAGATAGCGGGCGGCCGTCTCCCACAGTACCAAGGCCGCAGGATCGAGCCGCGTCTTCAAGGCATGGGCACCAAAGGCACCGGCGATGACCGCCAAGGCGCAGTAGATGCCGCCCACCATTACTCCGAAATGAGCCATAAAAACCTCTGATTTTTAGCTGGCAATCTCGCTGAGACGGCGGACCGCGGTCACCCGGCGGCGATCCACCACCAACCGTTGGTGTTTCTTGAACACACCGTAGAGGGCGGCGCCGGCGAGGTAGTCTGCTTTCGAACGACCGTCGTCGCCGTCCTTGTGGACATCGACGTCGAGGAGGATAACCTGACTGTCATCCATGTCGTCGCAGCGGCCGACGAAGACTTCGGGCCCGTCCGTATCGACGACCACCGTGATGCCATGGAGCTGGTGTTTGTTGCTGTGGAATGTACCCATCGTGATCCGCCTATGGTGAAGATGTGAAAGGCATCCGCGACCCTGAGGCCCGGCCATCGCGGCGAGCTCCGGGGCTCCCCGCCGATCTGCACAACAACGGCGCGCCGGGGGCGCGCCGTTGAAGGACACCACCGACCTCGCCTAGCAGTGCTCGTCGTAGGCGGCCCGGAGGTCAGCCGCCACATCTTCGGCGGAACGCCCTTCGATGCGGTGGCGCGGCAAAAAGAAGACTAGCTCGTCGTCCTTGAACATGGCCATGGACGGGCTGCTGGGCGGAATCTGTGCAAACTTGCTGCGGGCTTGGGCCGTGGCTTCGACGTCCTGTCCCGCGAAGACGGTCACCAAACGATCGGGTTTCTTGTCATTCTCCAGCGACAGCCGAACGCCTGGACGGGCCATGCCGGCGGCGCAACCGCACACCGAGTTGACGATCAACAGGGAAGTTCCCTTGTGGTCGTCCATCCACTGATCGACCGCCTCGGCGGTCATCAACTCTTCGAAGCCGACCAGGGTCAGCTCTTCACGCATCGGTTTTACGAGCAGCGGGCTATAGGGCAACGTCGCACCTCCTTAGGTCGCGGTCTTGATATTTGGAAAAAGCGGCGACGCCAGGTCACCGCCACCGGAGACCATTGTACGACACCGGCTGCCTAAGTACACCTTTCCGCAAATACGGTGGCCAATCGAGAACCCAGAGGCGCCGCGTTCGCCTGGCGAGAGGCGCGCCCTCGCCCCCTCGATGCTGGGAACCTATTTCTTTGCGGACCCTAGGTGTTTTCGCAAGAAGTGCATGTTTTCGCAAGGTCCGGCCCGGACCCTGGAGGGTTCTCTGCACGACCACCCACCTTCTATTCTCTTGGACGCAGGGAAATATGACCGCTGAAGCTTTCGATGTCGACCTGCGCGCCGCCCCCGCCCAAGGTGAATACAAGCTCCTTGGCGCTGGTGTAGCGGCTGGTGCGACGGGCAGCAGGCCCCAGTTGGTTGTCGATGTCGCCGCTGAAGGTTTGCACCTCGAAGGTCGCAGCGGTCGAGGGTGGCAAGGAGAGCAACAGGTCGCCGCTGTGGCTGGACATTTCCAGATGGCTGCCAGCCGATGGGGCACCGCTGAAATTCAAGTCACCGGACACAACATCCGCCTGCAGGCCTCGCATCTGCCCGCTGCGGATGTCGATATCGCCGCTCACCGTCGCCACCTTGACATGCCCCATGACCCCTACCAATCGAACATCGCCGCTCACCGCCTCGACCTGCAAGCGCTGGGTCGGCGCCAGCACCTGGACATTGCCGCTCACCGTTTCGATCTCCACCTCGTAAGGGGCCCCCTCGACGCTGACGTCACCGCTCACCGTCTCGACTCGCAAACTGCCGTTGAGACCGTCCAAGGTCACTTCGGCGCTCACCGTCTCGACTTGGAGATCCATCCCCAAGGGCACTTGGATCTCCAAATGGCTGGAGACGGCACCCCCACGCTTCCTGTTCTTCAACTCGACGACGATCTCGAGACGATCCCCCCGGCGCTCGAAACGCAGCGCCTCGACATCCCGTCCGAGGGTGCCGGTGACCCGCACGGTATTGCCGGGCCAACCTCGGATGACCAACGAACCGGCAAAATTCTCGATCTGAGCCCGATCTTGGTTCGAGGCCTCCATCTGACGATCGATCTCGGTTTGCCCCCAAAGGCCCCCGGCCAGGAAAAATCCCACCAGCAGACAAACCCACAGGTGCCGACGAAGTCTCGGCAAACCACCGTCGTCTCCAGGCGACCCGGCATCCCAGCAGCCGTCAGCCAAGACCCTCCGGCTCTGGTCCGCCACCAAGGCACACTGGCTCGCAATCAAAAGGGGAACGGGGCTCGGCGTTTGGTGGCGGGCGGGCATTTGGTTCATCGGGACCTCGGGGCTTGGGTGGTTAGTTGCCGTCTCGACCTGTCGATAACGGTGCCAGCGGGAGGGCCCTGGGCGGGCTTCAAACATCTCGGGAGGTCAGGCGTCGGAGCAGTGACAGCTCACGCCGGTAGTTGTCCAGGACCCGGACTTCGAGCCTTGGATTGGCGGGATCTCGACGCAGGGCGAGCATGAGATCACGGGTCGCCTGATCGATCACTTCCAAATTGCGGTACAGCAGCTCGAAGGTCTCGGGGGAGACATCCTCACGGCGCTGCAAAAAAGCCATCAATAGAGCTTGTTTGGCCCGCAACAGCTCCACCTCGGCCAGCATGAAGCCGGCGCTCGGTGATGTCGCGGTTGGTGATGTCGCGGTCAACGCCCGCGGCTCGACGAAGAGGTCCGGACCAGAGAATCGTTCACCGGCCGATGTCTCGGCCACCGCCGGGGATGCCGAGCCATCGCCCGGCCTCGCAACGAAACCCGACGGCGGTAACACAAGGGCGGCGGAATAACCCAAGGCGATGAGCAGGCAGGCGGCCATTGCCTGCGCCCACCATGGGATCATACTCGGCACCGGTGGCGCGGCGACGGCAGGGGCTGGGCCGCTCTCAGGGACGACGCTCTCAGGGACGACGGTCTCAGGGACGACGCTCTCAGGGACGACGCTCTCGGAGACGACCGGGTGGGAGTCGGCGGTGCCCGCCGCCAAGCGGGGGGCGATCTCTTGCCACAGGTCGCGTCGCGGTTCGACGATCGTGGGCAGCTCAGCAACCCGGCGCAACAATTGACGCAACGCCGCCACGTCCCCTCGACAGGGCTCGCAGGTGGTCAGATGGGCCGTCAGCTCGGCGTCGCGCCCCGCCTCCAGAAGCCCATCCACATGGTCATCCAACCACGGGCCATAGGTCGAGCAACCGGCCTGGGCCGATTCCCCGTGGTTTCCACCATAGGCATCCACAGTCAGCATCTCCGTTCCCTCGTTCCGCCGATCATCACGACTCATGCCAAACACTCCCTCAACAGTTTGCGCGCCCGGTGCAGCTGCGCCTTGGATGTCCCCTCCTTGAGACCCGTCAAGTCGGCGATCTCGCGGTGCCGGTAGCCCTCGATGTCGTGCAATACAAACACCATCCTGGCACCGGCCGGCAGACCGGCGATGGCTTTCTCCAAATCCAAATCGAGACCCACGGGGGGCGGCGCCGGCCGTTGCTGCCGGGCCGCCACGTCTTCCAGACCGACATCCGTCGCCGCCGAGACCTCGCCCCAAGCCACCACCCGATCACGCCGTCGACGACGGCTGCGCCAGCGCACCAGGACGACGTTGACCGCCAGACGATGAAGCCATGATCCAAAGGCGCTCTGATGGCGAAAACTGGACAGTTTCTCCCAGGCGCGGATGAAGGCCTCCTGCGCCATCTCTTCCGCCTCGTGCTCGCTACCGGTCATCCGCAAGCACAGAGCATAGATCCGGCCAAGATGACTGCGATAGAGAGACTCGAAGGCGACGACATCCCCTTTTTGGGCCCGTTCTACCAAAAGGCGCTCGGCCGTGTTTTCATCGACCACGGAAGCCTCGGCCGCCGACCCATCCGGCGGCGTCCCAGAGGACGACTTGCCCAACAATCGATTTGTCGCCGACATCATCTCCGGTCCATGGTACCAGGGCAATGGCTGCTGACCAGCCGCCGCCCTTCTCGGCAGCGACCGAAGGTCCGTTCAGACAATGGGATACCGCTGGAGCGAAAATGGTTGCGAGCCATGGTATTCTCTTGCGCCAAGCGGCCGAACCCCAGCTTCCATCCGACGCAGCGCAGCGGCCGCGCCAGATCCTGTTATCCGTCATCCATGGACTTATCATCCAAAGACCTGTCCCCCTTGGACCCGTCATCCATAGACCCGTCGACCATCGACCCGTCATCCATAGAACCCCCGCCTCAGACCAACGTTTTGGAGAATGCGGCTGATGCATAGTCTCGAAGCCCCCCGCCTCGCCCTCACCTTCGACGATGTGCTCCTGGTACCCGGCTTGTCGGAGGTCCATCCCAACGATGTCGACCTACGCACCGAAGTCTGCCGGGGCATCTCGCTCAACATCCCAATCCTCTCCGCCGCCATGGACACGGTCACCGAAGCTTACCTGGCCATCGCCTTGGCCCAAGAAGGCGGCATCGGTGTGATTCACAAGAACCTCAGCATTGCGCAGCAGGCCAGCGAAGTCGACAACGTCAAACGCAGTGAAGCGGGCATGATCGTCGACCCGGTCACCATGCGACCCCAGCAGCGCATCCGCGAAGCCTTGGAGCAGATGGCCCGCTTCAAGATCTCCGGCCTGCCGGTGACCGACGACGAGGGACGCCTGGTGGGTATTTTGACCAACCGCGACCTGCGTTTCGAGACCAATCCCGAACGGCCGATCAGCGACTTGATGACCAAGGAGAATCTGGTGACCGTGCCTCCGGGCACCACCCTGGAGGAGGCCAAAGCTCTGCTCCACCAGCATCGCATCGAGAAGCTGCTGGTGGTCGACAACGGCAACCTCACCGGTCTGATCACCGTCAAGGACATCCAGAAGATGACCAAATACCCCGACGCCTGCAAGGACGACCTCGGTCGGCTGAGGGTCGGGGCTGCGATCGGCGCCAGCGGCGATTATCTGGATCGGGCGGCGGAGCTGATCCAGGCCAAGGTGGACATACTGGTCCTCGACTCCTCCCATGGCCACAGCCGCGGCGTCTTGGATGCCGTCGACAAGGTGCGCCAGACCTTCCCGGATGTCAAGTTGGTGGTCGGAAACGTGGCGACGGAGCGCGGCGCCAAGGATCTCATTGCCCGCGGCGCCGACGGCATCAAGGTGGGCATCGGACCCGGCAGTATTTGCACCACCCGCATCGTCACCGGGGCTGGCATGCCGCAGGTCACCGCCATCGTCGATTGTGTGCGCGCCGCCAGCGAGCACGGCATCCCGGTGATCGCCGACGGCGGCGTCAAATTCTCCGGCGACGTCACCAAAGCCCTGGCCTCCGGTGCCCACGCCGTGATGATCGGTTCCCTGCTGGCGGGCACCGAGGAAAGCCCTGGGGAAACCATCCTCTATCAAGGCCGAACCTACAAGGCCTACCGCGGCATGGGGTCCCTCTCCGCCATGGCCAAGGGCAGCGCCGACCGCTACTTCCAAGAGGGCAGCCAGCCCTTGGGCAAGCTGGTACCTGAGGGCATCGAAGGCATGGTGCCCTACAAGGGCAGCATCCACGCCATGGTCCTGCAGCTCACCGGCGGTTTGCGGGCGGGCATGGGCTTGGCGGGCTGCAAGGACATCCAAGCGTTGCGCACCGAAGCCGAGTTCGTGCGCATCTCCGCCGCCGGTCACCGCGAGAGCCACGCCCACGATGTGGAGATCACCAAAGAAGCTCCCAACTACTGGGTCGAACGCTGAAAAGGATCCGGCTCGCCGTCGAGACCGCCGTCCATGCTCTGACTGAGGAGCTCATTCTCGAAGGCTAGGCCCACCTGCGAAGTCGCCAGCTCGAGGATCTTGAGATCCTGGATCTCTTCCGGCAGCTCGCCGTTGTCGGTGTAGATCAGCGAGATCAGACGCTCGGCGCCGAATACGGGAAAAAGCACCACCTGACCACTGCTCGGTTTGCCCAGCAGATCGGTCAGCCGGGTCGGCAGCCTCGCCGCGTCGTGGTCCAGGCTCAGGGGCTCACCGCTTTCCATCGCCCGCCGCAGACCATGCTCCGGCCCGACCCGCAACCGCAAGCCGCTGGTCACCTCCGCCAGGGGTCCGCCGTCGATGGCGAAGCCAAAAGCCCCCACCGCCCGCAGCTCGTCCCCCTGCACCAGAAAGAGCACCGCCCGTTCCACCGACTCGGAAATGACGTGCATCAGGTTGAGGGCCATGGTGGCCGACAACAGCCCCGATTGCACATCGAAGATGGCCTGGCGAAAGCGCGACAGCCCTCCCCGATGGGCGTAACCGAAGGTTCCTTGGGGCTGTGGATGGGAAAAGACGCGGATCATGCTGAGGCAGCAATCCACCATGGCGGACGGGCTCTGGACCACCGCCAAGACCCCGGCGCGGTAGGCTTCGGCCGCCATGGCAGGGTCCTCCACCAGTGCCACCAGAGGCGCTGAAGGGCGGGTTCGGGCAAGGGTCGCAATGCTGACTTCGCAACTCAGCTCCCCAGAACGCAGGTCGAGCAGCACCAAAGGTGAGGCTCCCTCCCCCGGCAGACGATTGCCCGCCTCCAGGAGGCGCACCGCGACAATGCGCACCAACTCTGCGGGCAACTGCCGCCGCAACTCAGCTGCCAGCTCGGGATCGTCGCTGACCACCTGACAGCGTAGGCTCTCCAAGCGTGGCTCGGTGGCACGCCGTTGGGGGCGATCGGCGCTCCGCTGACGGTAAGCACCATCACCGCTGACCGGTGAGCGGCCGGCGCCGCGACCGCCGGCGGTTCTTGGCAGCGCTCCCCCCAAACCCCTGCCTCGAGGTCCCCCAGGCGGGGGCGCCCCCGGTTGCGACGCCCCCGGCTGCGGCGCCCCCGACTGCGGCGCCCCAGCCGGAGACATTGTCGAGCCCGGGGCCCCGGAGACGGCGGGAAGCGTGCCGGTGGCGAGACCGGCCCGTTTCAACTTTGCATCCAGGCTGCTGCTCGGCGGCGGGGCCGCCGCCGGCTCCCGGTGGCGCTCGTCGAATATGCGAGTCGCCTCGAGCAACAGCATTTGAGTATTGAGGTCGAGATTGTCCAGCACCTCGTCCGGCGTCAGACCGATCTCGTCGACGGGATGCAGCTCGTCCACCTCGAAGTGGAAATTGCCTTGGCGCCAGGTGACAAGATCGAAAATCGTCGCTTCGACCTGTTCCTTGAGCACCCGGTGCACGTCCCTTTGGGTCACCGTGCCCGACTGCAGCAGGATCTGGCCGATCGTCCGCTCACCGTGCTCCAAGCGCTGGCTTTCGAGGGCATGATTCAGGGTTGCGGGCTCCAGCAAACCGGCGGCAACCAGCAAATCGCCCAGCTTGCGATGCCCCGGTGTCCAAGCGCTGATGATGCGCCCTTCGTGGAACCCGATTTCGGCGCGGTGCTCGTTGTCCTGCCACAGGTAAAGGGTGCCGCTACGCCGTCCCAAGTGGACAAATTGCAGGACATCCGCCAGCGCCAGGTCTTCGAGCACTCCGTTGATGCTCATGATTTTCCTCGATACTTATTGAAACTGAGTCAACCCAGGTTCGTCACCGGACCCCGGGCCCTTGCGGGACCCCAACAAAACGGACCGCGGACGGCAAGGAGAGGTAGAGGAGACGGCCATAGGTCAGTCGCCCCTATGGATCATCGACGTCGGATCGTCGAGGCGGAAGGTCAAGGAAAGCGGATAAGGATCCAGCAACGTCGGCATCTCTCCGGCCAAAGCCCTGACGCGACACAAAAAAAACCACCGAGATCATATCGGATGGATCGAAAGCTTAGCCAGCCGATGCACAACGCAGGTGTCCTAGTCACGGTTATCATCCACGCCACAGACCCCGGACGGATAAAAAGCCTAGCCTTTCCGCTCAAAAAGGGCTGCCGTGCCGTACGGTGACACCCACCGCCCCATGGGCTCCCGCTTCTGTGTTGCGCCGTTTACCCAACGATCCGCATAGCGTAGAGTCGTGGGGCAGGGTGTCCATCACCATCATCGCGTCTGCGCAGCCCTCACCCGGAAACTACCCCCCATTCAGCACTCTCACCATGACCATCAGACCCACCAAGACCAGCCGTTTCGCCTGGGGCGTTCTCGCCTTCAACCTATTTGTCATCCTGTGGGGAGCCTTTGTCCGGGCCTCCGGTTCCGGCGCCGGCTGCGGCAGTCACTGGCCACTCTGCAACGGCGAGGTGGTACCGCGGGATGCAAAAATCGAAACCCTCATCGAGCTCTCCCATCGCCTGACCAGCGGTATCGCCCTGCTGTTGACCATCGCCCTGGTGGTCCTCGCCTGCCGCGCCTTCGAACCCGCACATAGGGTACGGCGCGCCGCCTGGTGGTCGCTGATCTTCATCCTCGGCGAAGCGGCCATCGGCGCCGCCCTGGTGCTGCTCGAATTGGTGGCGGACAATCCATCGATGACCCGTGCCTGGGTGATGGCCGCCCACCTGCTCAATACCCTGCTGTTGGTCGCCTCCCTGACCTTATGTGCCTGGTGGGCCAGCGGCGGCCCTGCCATGAAGCTCGATCGCCGCCGTCAGCCCTTGAACAATGTGGCGGCGGTTTTCTTCGGCACCGCCTGCATCGCCGCCAGCGGCGCCATCGCCGCCCTGGGTGACACCCTCTACCCGGCCACCGACCTGGCCCATGAGCTGCGCCATCACTTCTCTTCTTCAGCCGAGCTGCTCAAGCAGTTGCGGGTCTTTCATCCCCTGATCGCAATCCTGGTCAGCTTGCTGATCCTGCATTTGATGAGCCTGGTACGGCAGCAACGTTGGCCGCAGCCGGCCCGTCGTTTTGCCAACTGGGTGAGCCTGCTGGTGTTTGTCCAGCTCGCCGTCGGCACGATCAATGTCTTGCTACTGGCACCGTTGGTCATGCAATTGGTGCATTTGTTGTTGGCCAACCTGCTGTGGATCGCCTTGGTCCTGACCTGCGCCGCCGGGCTCGTGCCGCGCCAAGTCGTCCCCGGAGACACCCGTCCGCTGGAGACATTGGACCGGCAGGGCTCGCGGGGCGCCTCCCAGGCGACGCCTGTCGGCAGCGACCCCTGAACCGTGCCGTCACGCCCGGTGGCCAAGCTGGCCTATGTCGTCTCCTCCCACGGCTTCGGCCACGCAGCCCGCAGCTGCGCCATCATCGATGCCTTGCGCCGCCTCGACGACGGCCTCGACATCGAAATCTGGAGCGCCGTGCCCGGGTGGTTCTTCTCCGATTCCCTACAACGGCCGACGCCGCTGCACCGCCAGGTGACCGACCTCGGATTGGTGCAACGCGATGCCCTGGAGGAGGACTTGACGGCGACCCTGCAAGCTTTGCCGGAATGGGTTCCCTCACCGGAGGGTCGCCTCACCAGGCTACTCGCCTCCTTCCGGCAACGGGGCATCAGTCACGTGGTGTGCGACATCTCTCCCCTCGGCCTCGATGCCGCCAAGGCGGGGGCCTACCCCTGTGCCCTGGTGGAGAATTTCACCTGGGATTGGATCTACCGTGGTTACGCAGCGGACGAGCCCGCCCTGTTGCCTTTTGCCGACCGCCTAGAGGAGAGCTTCGCCGCCGCCGAGCTGCGTCTACAGCTCGAGCCGATGTGCGCACCGCGGGCCGGAGCGCTGGCTTGCCCGCCGGTCAGTCGGCAACCAAGGCTCGATCGACGCGCCCTCCGCGAAAAGTTGGGAGTGCCCTTGGACGCCCCCATGGTGCTGGTCACCATGGGCGGCATCGAATGGGACTACGCTGCCTTGGAGGAGCGTCTCCGGCAGCTGGACGGCGGCCCGGCGTCGGCCGGCAAGCCGCGGCCAGATGGACCCTGGCTGGTGATCCCCGGCAGCTGTGAAGTGCCGGAGGTGAGGGGCCGGCTGGTGCGGCTGCCCCACCATTCCAACTTCTACCATCCGGACTTGATGCATGCCGCCGACGCGGTGCTCGGCAAGCTGGGCTACAGCACCATCGCCGAGGCGTGGAGGGCCGGAATCCCCTTCGCCTATATCCCCCGGCGACGATTTCCGGAGTCGCCCCCCTTGCAAGCTTGGGTTGCCGGGCACCTCCCCAGTCTGCGCATCTCGCCGCAGGATTTCGCCACCGGCCGCTGGCTCGAAGAGTTACCTCACTTGCTCAGCCTGCCCCGGCGGGACCGGACATCACCTGCGGTGGACGGCGCCGCGGTGGCGGCCCACCACCTCTTGGATTGGATCAATGGACGGTCGACAGCGGCGCCGGCTCCAGGTCCACCAAATGCAGCGATTCCACGAGGCGCGGATTGACCGCATCGATCTTGTGGCGCACCGCCTTCGCCTTGGAGCGCTCGCCGGCCCGTTCCAAGGCCCGCAGCCAGTTCAGCCGATTGAAGGGTTTGAAACCACTGCGATCGCCGCCCCAGTAGTCGAGCATGGCGTCGGCCCGCTGGAATTGCTCGGCGGCGGCTGCAAAGTCATCCGCCGCCAGGGCCCTGACGCCTTGCATGTGGGCCTCCAGGGCGGTGTAGAACTTCTCGTAGACGGGCTGCTCCGCTTTCCGCACCTCTTCGAAATGCTCGTGCAGGGCCATCTCCATGGCCCGTGCCGCCGCGTCGTCCCCGGCCATCACCGCCAGGCGATGGGCCAACAAGTCGAACCCCTTGCGACGCTCGAGACACCTTGCGTCCATGGTCTGCCGGGCCGCCTCGAGATCGCCCGCGAAGTAATGCATCCAGGCTTCGACGGCGCAAAAGAGACCGATATCTTGATAGAGGCCGCAGCTGGGGATGGCTTTCATCTTTTGGAGCAGTCGATCGGCCGCTGCAAAATCCCCTTCGTGCATCTTCAGCTCGCTGCGCAGGGCATGGGCCGGACAGAGATCCGGTTTGATGCGCACCGCCTCCGCCAGGGCAAATTCGGCCTCCTCGTAGCGCCCCAGTAGCATCAGCAGCTCGCCCATGGAGAGGTAAGGATTGGCCTGATCTGGGGCGATGTAGCGATAGGTCAAGAACCGTTCTTCCGCCTCGCTGAAGCGTCCCTGGGCCATGGCGATATAACCCAAGCGATTCTGCGCCATGGCCCAATTCGGGTAGAGCTGCAAAAACGACTGATAGCAGGCCTCCGCTGAATCCCACAGCTGGTCGGCCCACAACACGTCGCAGCGGCTGCGGATAGCGAAGGGATCCTCGGGACGGGCTTCTAGGAACTCGGCCAGCACTCGGCGCGGGTCTTCGTTGCCCCGTCCCGCCCAGGCCAGGCCGTAACGCACCATGAAGGCCTCCCGCTCATTGAGGCGGGAGAGCTCGGCGGCCTCCAGCCGATCGAGCCACAGCCGCCGCTCTTCGCGCCCCGGGGGGTAGAAGGCCGAGAGGAAGAGCATCGGCATGGCGAAGTCCGGATCCAGCTCCAGGGCAGCCTCGAGCTGGACCACCGCATCGATGTAATAGGCCTTGCCCCAGGCATCGAAACCGGCTTCGAAATGGGCTCGGGCGGCGGCCGAATCGGTCGTCCAATCGTCGGTTGTGCGCTGCCCATGCCACAGCAGGAAGGAGCCCAGCAAGAGGCCCAACAGGGAAGCCGTCAGCAGCCATCGCGATCGTCTCATCGTGCGTTCTCCAGAGGACGACTCACCGTCGCCAACGTCAAATCGTCATACTGCAGGCTGCCGCGGCAGAAATCGTCCACCGCCTGCAGGATGTCGTCGATCAGCTGGCGGGGATCGCCAGAGGAGGAGGCGATCACGGCATGTAAACGCTCCTCACCAAAAAGCTCGCCCTGACTCGAACGCGCATCGATGACGCCGTCGGAATATCCGATCACCGCCTCGCCCGGCTCGATCACCGTTTCCAGGGCCCGGTAGTCGCCGTCCTTGAGGGCTCCGATGGGGATGCGATGGTCCCCCAAGGGCAGCTCCTCCACCGTCCCGTCACGGCGTCGGCACAGCAGGGCCGGCTGTCCCGCCACCAAGTAGTGCAACGCGCCGGGGCTCGAGCCCGGCGCCAGGTAGCCCATGGCGACAAAGTTCCGCTTTCCCAAGCTGTAGAGCCGGCGGTTGGCCAGGTTGAAAAGCTCCGCCGGATCGGTGCAGGTCAAAGCCAGAGCGTGCAACGACTCATGGGCCGCCATCATCATCAACGCCCCGGACACCGATTTTCCGCAGACGTCGCCGAAGATCACGGCCTGGCGTTCGTCGCTATCGGTGGGCAGCTGAGCAAAAAAATCTCCGCCGACGATGCGGGCCGGACGACACAGGGCGCTGATCTCCCAGCCGGGGCCGAAGAACAGCTCGTCCGGCAGCAATTGCTCTTGGATGGTGGCGGCGATCTCCATCTCCCGCTCCAGCTCGGCTCGCTGGGTCCGCTCTTCCAACAACATGCTGGTTTCCAGGGCCAGACCCGCCTGTTGCAGCAGACGACGCAACAGGTCGAGCTCGTCCCGTTCGAGGGGGATCTGCCCTTCCTTGTCCGAAAGCAACACCATGCCCAAATGGCGCCGCCGCGAGGTCAGGTCGGCCAGCACCTCCACCCCCTCCAGGGACAGGCTGCTGACCATCTGCGCCACCTCCGGCGACCTCAAGGTCAAGGTACCCAACTGGTCCAAGCGGGTCAGGCGCTCGCGACGTTGCAAAAAACGTTGCAATTCCGAGATCACCGGCAGGTGTTTCGGCAAGGTCGCCGGTCCGGCGATGCGTTGCAGGCGATAGCCGCGCAGCAGGTAGAGGGCGGCAAAACGTACCCCCAAGAGGCGTGGCAGCTCCTCCACCAGCTCCCGCACGACTTCTTGCAGGTCCACCTGCGCCGTCATCGCCTCCCCCAAGGCCACCATCGCCTTGCTGAGGCGCGCCCGACCGGCGAAAAAAGAGCGGTCCAAAAGCTGTTGTAGCCGTCGTCTGAAGGGGTCGAACAAGAGCACGATGGCCAAGGCCAGGAAGACGGAAAAATATCCGGGACGATCGAGGACGGTGCCCCGGAAGAAGGCATTGAAGGTGACGATGCTACCGGCATAGAGACCGGTGAGCAGGGCGGTGCTGACGGTGTACAGCAAGGAGCGGCGCAGCATCACCCGGATGTCCAGGAGTTGGAACCGGACGATGGCATAGGTGAAGGTCAAAGGCACCAGGGCCACCGGCAGAATCCCCCACAGGAAGAAGGAACGGGATTGCTGAAAGGTGCCGTGCACCATGGTGGCGACCAGGAAGGGCATCAGACCAAAGAAGGAACCGAAAAGCACCAAGGCCATGCCCCGCCGCTCCCGCGGGCTGTCCAGAAGTCGCGCATTGGCCCGCAAGGCCAAGAACCCGCAGAGCAGGAAGATGGCCAACAACCACCAACTGGCGACGGGAGCTCCGTTGATCAAACGCGCCGGCTGATGCCGCATCTTGGCCATCATCAAAACACCGACGTAAACCGCCATCGGCAACAGGTAGAGCACCGGCCAGCCCCGTATCCACAGGCGGGCCAAAGGTCGCCATCGGGGAATCCGTTCCGCATTCTCGAGCCAGGCGGGGCGCGGAAACAACAGGTAGAAATGCAGGAAGGCCGGTGGCAACAGCAGCAGAGCCAAGGTTCCGGTGTGCAGGAGGATGGTGTCGATCCCCGAGTAGGACGCCAGGCGCATGCGGCACACCAAGACCAAGAGGAAGAGATTGCACAGTAGGAAAAAAACCTGGCTAGCCCGCAATAACGGTCGGCGAATGAGGACAAAAAGCCCCATCAGGAAAAAGCTCAAGCCCAGAAAAGCAGAATAGAGAAAGCTACCGTCGCCGATGCGCCGCTGACCGAGGCGCAGCGGCAGCTCTTTCAATGCGCCGTCCCGCTTGATCAGATAGAAGACGGTTTCATCGGCCTGGAACTGATTCAGCACCCGCGCCGCCTGCTGAGCGTCGCCCAGCACCTGCCGCCCGATGCCGACGATCTCATCACCGGAACGCAACCCCGCGTCATCGGCGCTCGAGCCCGGGACCACCTCGTCGACCACCACACGGCCGGATTTGTTGACCGGCACCACCCCATCGTAGGGACGCTGCACGTACATGTCGGCGACCGACAGGGCAGCCAGACCAAAGGCCACCAGGCCAAAGATCAGCAATAAGGGTGTGGGGTTGAAGGATGCCGCTCTCATCGTCTCCGGACAGGCCACGTTCCTCCGGCTCGTCTGCGTGGGCAATAGGTCATCAGCTATACGACCGCCGTCGTTCGAAGTTCTGGCCGTCGCAGCATTCACCACCCGGGGTCGTCGCCACGGCCTTGTGCTGCAAGCTGCCGCAAATGCTGCCGCGCCACCTTGCCACGCTCGTTGTACGGCAGCGCTTCCAGGCGGCGCATCTCCCGCGGCAGCAGCGTGGCGGGCAGGGATGTCGTGTCCAGCGGCCAGTGCTCGGTCACCACAAAGGCGACGGTCCGGTCGCCGCGCACCGCATCGTCGACCCCCACCACCGCCACGTCCCGGATCCCCGGCAGCTCGCGCAGGGCGGACTCCACACGCACCGCCGGCACTTTGCGGCCGCCGATATTGAGAATATCCGCCGTCCGACCGGTGAGCCGTAGACGTCCTTCGGGGGTCCATTCGCCGGTATCGCCGGTGATTACGGTCGCTCCAGATACCCCGGGACGGCCGAGATAACCTAGCAGATTGGCCGGCGAGGTGACGCTCACCCTCCCCGCTCCGTCGATGTCCAGCCGCACGCCCGGCAAGGGTTTGCCGACCGTGCCGCGGGCCGCCGCCTGGAGGGGGGCCGCCTCGAAGCTGATGCCGCCGGTCTCCGTCGAGCCATAGAAGTTCTGTACCGCCCGTCCCGAGGCATCGAGGAAACGCTGCGCTTGCTCCTCTTGCAGCAGACCACCGGCGCAGATGACCCGACGCAGGGCCAAGCCGGGTGGCCATTGGGATTGCCCCAGACTGCGCACCAAGGGCGGCACCAGTGGCATAAAGGTCGCAGCGCTCTCGGCCAGCGCCCTGAACAACGACGACGGGAAAATCCCCGGCTCGAGGATCAACGGGGCACCCAAGGCCAACAGGGACAGGACGCCGTTGTCGAAGCCGTAGGAATGACTCAAGGGGATGGTGATCAATACCCGTTCGTCGGCGCTCAGCTCCATGCCGTCGCCGATGTGACGAATGCCATGGGCCAACCCCTCGGCGCTCAAGCAAATGCCCTCAGGCTGGCCGGTGCTGCCGGAGGTCAGCTTGATGATCGCCGTATCCGGTGGCAGCTCGGCAGGGGTGCCCACCTCCACCTTCGAGGCTCGGACATCCCCGGGCCATGGTTCGTCCAAATCCGCCGCCTGCGCCCCATCGCGGTGCAACAGGGTGGGGACACCGAGATGACGACAAAGCTCCAACTTGCGCCGATGGGAGGCAGAGGCGTCCATGGCCACCATCGGAATGCCGAGGCGCAACATGGCCAAGGACAAATGGCAGAACGCCCCCACATTGCCCACCGCCACGGCGATGGGACGGCGATCCGCGGCCGCCAAACGACGCTGCCACTCGACGGCGCAGGCATCCAACTGGGCAAAGCTCTGCCGCAAGTCTTCACTCCGGGACCACAGGGCCTGCCGCTCCCCCCCATCTCTGACCTGGCGCGCAAACGCTTCGACAATCGATTCCATGGGGTGAAATTAGCATGAACGCCGGCCCCTGGGCCGCTCCGATCCGGATGCGGGGCAAGTTGCGGCGGCTCGACGATGGATTCCCCTGTGCAAGGCACCGCGGACGGGTACAATGACGCCCATGAAGTATCGATGGATCAAGCCCCTGAGCCCCTTCTCGACCCTCCTGCTCGCCGCCCTTCTGGCGTTGCTGCCCACCGCCTGCTCGACCCTCCCCAAGACACCGGTCGTCACCCCCACCGACCCTGCGACCACCGCTGCTCCGTCCAACGCCGAGACGACCGCCGGCCCAGCGTCCGCCGACCAGATCTCTGGCGATCAGGCTGGCATCGATCATTGGACGGCACCCCTCGACCTGGCGATCCCGCCGGATCCGACGGTGCACAAGGGCCAACTGGCGAACGGTCTCACCTACTACGTGCGCCGCAATGCCAAACCCGAGCAGCGGGCCGAGCTACGGTTATTCGTCAATGCCGGCTCGTTGATGGAAGACGACGATCAGCAGGGTCTGGCCCATTTCGTCGAGCACATGGCGTTCAACGGCACCCGACACTTCGCCAAACAACAGTTAGTGGACTACCTCGAGCTTATCGGCACCCGCTTCGGCGCCGATCTCAACGCCTACACCAATTTCGACGAGACCGTCTACAAGCTGAAGGTGCCCACCGATGATCCTGAGATCATCGCCACCGCTTTTCAGATCCTCGAAGACTGGGCCCACGGTATCTCTTTCGACGACGAAGAGATCGACAAGGAACGGGGCATCATCGTCGAGGAGTGGCGCCTCGGCCGCGGCGTCGGGGCGCGCCTGCGGGACAAACAATTCCCCATCATGTTCCAAGGCTCGCGCTACGCCGAGCGCTTGCCCATCGGCCAGATCGAGATCATCGAGAACGCCCCCTACGAAGCTCTGCGACGTTTCTATCGCGACTGGTACCGTCCCGATTTGATGGCGGTGGTGGCGGTGGGAGATTTCGATGTCGAGACCATCAGAAGCCTGATCGAAGAGCACTTCGGAAACATCCCCGCACCCAAGGCTCCGCGTCCCCGACGCAGCTATCCGGTGCCACCCCACGCCGAGACCCTGTTCAGCATCGACTCCGATCCCGAGCTGACGGCCACCACCGCTTCGATCTACCACAAACACGAGGCCCAAGGGGAAGGCACCTACGGTGACTATCGGCGTTCCCTGGTGGAGGGGCTCTACCACGGCATGCTCAACGATCGCCTGGCGGAGGTGACGCAGCAGAGCGATCCGCCGTTTCTGGTGGCCAATTCCGGCATGGGAGCCTTTGTGCGCACCGCCACCGTCTTCGCCCAACATGTGCGGGTCGAGGACGGCAAGCTGGTCGAAGGGCTCGGCGCCCTGTTGGAAGAGGTCGAACGGGTCGAGCAGCACGGTTTCACCGCCAGTGAGCTGGAACGCGCCAAAACCAACATCCGACGGGGCTACGAGCAGGCCAGCCGGGAGCTCGACAAGCTCGACTCCGGCCCCTTCGCCGACGAGTACGGACGCAATTTCCTGATCCAGGAACCGATTCCCGGCATCCCCGTCGAGCAGCTGATGGTGGAACGTTTCATGCCCACCATCGAGCTCGACGAGGTCAACCGTCTGGCCCGCGAGTGGATCCGCGAGGACAATCGGGTGATCGTCGTCAACGCGCCGCAAAAAGAGGGCTTGGATCTGCCCAGCGAGGGCGACCTCTTGGCCGTCTTCCGAGATATCGAGGGCCGCGACCTCGAGCCCTACGTCGACCGGGTGCGCGACGAGCCGTTGCTCGCCGACCTGCCAGAACCCGGCCCGGTGGTGGAGGAATCCCACATCGAAGAGCTGGGGGTCACCGAGTGGCGACTGGCCAACGGCGTGCGGGTGGTCCTCAAACCGACGGATTTCAAGAACGATCAGATCATTCTCTCCGGCTTCAGCCCGGGTGGCCATTCCCTGGTCGATGACGCCCGCTATACGTCGTCCATCTTCGCCACCTCGATCCTCGGCGAAAGCGGCCTCGGGGCCTTCGATGCCATCGAGCTGGCCAAAGCGCTGACCGGCAAGGTGGCCTCGGTACAGGCCTACATCGGTGAGCTCGAGGAAGGGCTCAGCGGTTTCGCCTCACCCCAGGACTTGGAAACCATGTTCAAGCTCCTCTACTTGCAAGTGACGGCACCGAGGGTCGACGAGGATGCCTTCCAATCGCTCATGTCGCGCCTGCGGGTCGTCCTGGCCAACCGCGAAAGCCAACCGGGAACGGTCTATCGCGACAAGCTCAACGAGGTGCTGAGCGGCGGCCACCCGCGGCGCCAGCCCTTGACCGAAGCGGTGCTCGACGAGATCGATCCGCAGCAGGCCTTGGAGGTCTACCGAGAGCGTTTTGCCGACGCCTCCGACTTCACCTTTGTCCTGGTGGGAAACTTCGAGCCCGACAAACTACGCCCCCTGGTGGAAACCTACCTCGGCGGTTTACCCTCCAGCCGGCGCCAGGAGACCTGGCGCGACATCGGCGTACGGCCGCCCGACAGGGTGGTGGAATTCAGCGTCGAGAAGGGCCTCGAGCCCAAAAGCCAAGTGCAGCTCATCTTCACCGGTGACGCCACCTGGAGCCGGCAAGCTCAGCATGAGATGGGTAGCCTGAGCCGCATCCTCGACATCCGCTTGCGGGAGGTATTGCGGGAAGACTTGGGCGCCACCTATGGCGTCAGCGTGCGGGGCAGCTTGTCCCGTCGACCATTCCCCGGCTACAGCTTCTCGATCAGCTTCGGCTGTGCCCCGGAGGAGGTGGACGCCTTGGTGGAGGCGGTCTTCCACGAGCTGGAGGCGGTGAAGGAGGACGGCGTCGAGGCCGACAAGATCGTCAAGGTGAAGGAGAACCAACGGCGTCAGCGGCAGACGGATCTGCTCGAGAACAGCTTCTGGCTCCAGGCTTTGGAGTCCTACTACGATCTGGGCATCGATCCGCGGCTCTTGCTCGATCACGAAGCTCTGCTCGAGGGAGTCACCGCCGAAGGCCTGCAGGCGGCGGCCCAGCGCTACTTCTCCAAGGACCGTTACATTCTCGCCGTGCTCAACCCGGAGGGAGCTCCGGAGGGATCTGGGGATACGGACATCGAGCTCGACTCCGCGACGGCGGCGGTCCCGGAAGCCGCTCAGTGATTTTCACAGGCTATTAGACTAGAGCGTTCACTTCATCTTCGAAGGCGGAAACCAGAGCCGTCGGATCGGGGATCAGCCGGGTATCCGCCAGAACCCCCATGCGCAGGCTACCGTCGAAGGAAAGAATCGACACCCCGACACCGACGGTGGCCCGTTGCGGCACCCAGAAGAGCATCGCCCGCAAGCGCCGTCCGGCCAGGTAGAGGGGTTTTTGGGGCCCCGGCACGTTGCTCAGGACGCAGGTGCATTTGTTGGCGAAGAAATCGATCAGGCCGGCGCTCCAACTGAACGGCAGCGTCTTGAGCATGACGTTGACGATGCCGAAGGTGGCCACCGGCTCCACCGAGCCCTTGAGACGGTCCATGCGTGCCTTGGTTTCGGCGATGCGGTGCGCCGCGTCGTCGACCCCCACCGGCAACGACAGCAGAACAGCGGCGAATTTGTTGTCCATGGTCATCTTGTCGGCCCGTGAGCGAACATTGACCGGCATCGAGACCTGTAGCTGATCCAAGTCCTCACCCCGCGACAAGCCGTAGCTGCGAAACGCCCCGGCGACGCAAGCCACCAAAACATCATTGACCGTGGCTTGGAAGCGATTCTTGATCTCTTTGATCATCTCGAGCTCGATGGGAGGGGTCCAGGCGACCCGCTTCTCACCGCCGAGGGTCGGCCCGTGCACACCGCTGCGATCCGGCCGCCACAGCATTTTGCGGGCCAAAAGACCCGGACCGGCCAGGCTGGCGTGAGCTCCCAGCAGCAGTTTGTTGGGCGGCCTGCCACCCCGATCGACCACCGCCGACATCACCCTACCCCCCTCCGGCGTCGAGTCCATCAGCCCGAAAAGCACCTGCACCATGGCGATGCCGTCCCCCAGCACATGGTGCGTACGGACGATCAGAGCACTGCCATCGTCGCCAAACTGCGGGATAACCTGCACTTGCCACAGGGGGCGATCCTCCGGTAACGGTGTCGAGGCCACACCGCCCATGTAATCTTGGAGCTTCTGCTTGTCATCCAGGGCACCGGCATCGTCCTCCAATACCGGAGCCACCATGATGTGGCGGGCGATGTCGAACTCCGCATCGTCCTGCCAAAAATAGCGTCCACCGCGGCGCACGATGCGGCGAGCGAAACGGGGATAACGATAGGCACCGTGGGTACCCAATAGACGATCGGAGAAGACCTGACGCATGGTCTCGACATCGATTCGATCGATGGTGAACACGGTATTGATAACCATCAGATTGGTGTCCTGGTCCTGTAGCCATACACCGTCCGCCCCGGCCACCAACTCCAGTCTCTCCGTTCCCCGCTGCCCTGTCGCCACCATGCCCGCACCTTTCTCTGAGAATCCTCTCGCTCGACGGACGCCGACCATCATCACGGGTACCATTCTGTCATGGTGGCTAGAGAATAGGCCCCCCGACTCGACGGAGCCCGCTGGCCTAGCCACCAGCGCTCCCCATGCCCTCTGCTAAGATCAGCACCATGCAACATGCGACGATCAGCCTTGCGCTGCTGGCCTTATTGGCCGGCCTCTCCTCGACCGCTTGCGCCCCCGAGGGCGGCGCCGACCCAGCAACACCGGCGGCTTCCTCAGCCGCTGCCGCCAACCCGGCCGACGGCACCGCCGGCACCGACGGCTTCCCTTGGCCACGGATCGAGGTCCCCGCGGTACCGACGGATCGTCGTTTGAATGTGGCGTTTTTGGTGGTCGACGGGGTGTACAACACCGAGCTGACAGCACCGTTCGACATCTTCCACCACGTGCGTTTCCATGCGCCGCCGGGCATGGAGGTATTCACCGTGTCGCCGGACGGGACGGCGGTGACCAGCTTCGAGGGTCTGCGTATCGGGGCGGACTACAGCTTCGCCGATGCACCGCAGCCAATCGATGTCTTGGTGGTGCCCAGCGCCGAGCACAGCATGGACTCGGATCTCAAGAACACCGCGATGATTCGCTGGGTCGCCGAGGTGGGGCAGCAAGCCATGTACGTGATGTCCCTCTGCGACGGCGCTTTTGTGCTGGCCAAGGCGGGCCTGCTGGACGATGTGGCCAGCACCACGTTCCCCAGTGACCAGGACCGCTTCGCCGAAATGTTTCCACAGCTGGATTTGCGGCGCGGTGTCTCCTTCGTGCACGACGGCAAGGCCATCACCTCCCAGGGCGGCGCCCTCAGCTTCGATCCCGCGATGTACTTGGCGGACCTGCTCTACGGAACCGAGGCCACCCAAGGCATTGGCCGCGGCCTGATCATTGCCTGGCCACCGAGCGCCATGAAAGCGACGGTGGTGGAGCCGCAGGAGAGCGCCCCTTGAGCCGTCCAGCGACGCTGGAGCCGCGATGATCGACCACCTCCTCTGGGCGGTGCCCGACCTCGAGACCGGTAGCGCGGAGATCGCTCAACGCTGTGGCATCGAGCCCCAAATGGGCGGCCAGCACCCCGGCGTCGGGACCCACAACTCGCTGTTGGGTCTCGGCCCGTCCTGCTACTTGGAAATCATCGCCCTGGATCCGCGCCAACGGGAGATCAGCGGCCTCGGCGAGCACTTGCTGGACCTGCAACACCCGAGATTGCTCACTTGGTGTGCGGTGTCGGTCGATCTCGAGGCCTTGGCCGCCAAGGCCGAGGGCCTGGGATTGCGACCGTCGCCGATCACCGACATGCAGCGGCGCCGACCCGACGGACGCCTGCTCAGCTGGCGCCTACTGTTCTTTTTCGGCCATGGTTTTGGCCCCACCTTGCCGTTTGCCATCGATTGGCTCGACAGCCAGCATCCAAGCCGAGCTCTGGCCGGCGGCTGTCGACTCGACGCATTGCATTTGTCCCATCCGCGACACAGCGAGCTACAGGCGCTATGCGCCGAGCTCTGGCCGGAGACGGACCGCCGCCTGCGTTTCAGCGCCCATGCGGAGCCGTGCCTCGCCGCCCGCTTGGCCTGCCCGGCGGCGGATGTCCATCTCGGCACCGTCTGCCGACTGGAGTCCGCCCCCTGACTTGATCTGGAAATCTGAGTTGGTTTTCGTCTGGCTTTCTCCATCCAAGGTCACCAAGCTAAGCATTTATTGGTGATAAAGGCTCCACAGAATCTCCTGAAATGACATGCGGGGCGACTGACGGGGCTGCCGATGCTATATTTCCCACTCGATGCAATATTGCCTGGCCGATCCCCGCACCCCTCGTTTGAAGCCGACAACCCGCCCTCAGGCCATGCCTCGAGATCGCGTCAGGCCCCAAGGCCGTCGACCATGAGCACTGAGCCGTGAAACACATCGCCGAAGCCGGCGACCTGATCGCCGGGCGCTTCCGCATCGTCCACTTTATCGCCGAAGGCGGTATGGGTGAGGTTTACGAGGCGGAGGACGAAGTGCTGCACGAGCGTGTGGCGCTCAAGTTCCTCAACCGTCGCAACATCGGTAACGAGCGGGTGGCGAAGCGCTTTCGCCGTGAAATCTTGTTGGCCCGCAAGGTGACCCACGCTAACGTTTGTCGCCTGTTCGATGTCTTTCAGCATCCCATCAAAGGTTCCCCCGACGTCACCTTCGTGACCATGGAGCTGTTGCCCGGCGAAACCTTGGAAGAGCATCTCCAACGCTGTGGCCCGATGAGCGAGGAGGAGGCCTTGCCCATCGTGCGTCAGCTGGCCGAGGGATTGGGGGCGGCCCACGGGGCGGGGGTCATCCATCGAGACTTCAAACCCACCAACGTCATCTTGGTGCCCAACGAAGGATTCGAAGGCGGTTTTCGTGCGGTGATCACCGATTTTGGGCTGGCGCGCTCCATCACCCGGCCGGAGAGCTCGTCCCAGTCTCCCCTGACCGGTGAGATGAGCGTCGTCGGCACCGTCGACTACATGTCCCCCGAGCAGCTGATGGGCCATGAGGTGACCCCCACCAGCGACATCTACGCCTTTGGCGTCGTCCTCTACGAGATGATGACCGGCAAACGGCCCCACAGCGCTCCTAATCCGGTCGCTCTTCTGGCCAAACGGGTCAGCGAGCCCCCCTTGCCGCCGCGGGCGGCCAATCCCGAGGTCAGCGAGCATTGGGAAAACGTCATCTTGCAGTGTTTGGTGAAGGACCCCCTCGAGCGCCTGGACAGCGGCTGGGAGGTGCTCGCCGCCTTGACGGGGGAAAAGACGCCCTTTGGACCCACCGCCTCCGGAACCATCCCCCGGCCCCCCAGATGGATGATGGAGGAAAATGGCGACGCCGTTGGCCGGGAGGTGGAGAGCCCCCCAGCCCCAAGCTCCGGCCGCATTGGCCTTGCCGCCGTCGCTCTGCTGGTGATCGTCGGGCTGGTGGCTTTTTTGCTCTGGTACGTTTTTCCGTCGGTGCCGATCGATCCTTGGTCGCAGACCCCTCGGCAGCTGACCACCGACGGCGGCCTGGAGATCGACCCCGCCTTCTCCCCGGATGGCCAGCGCATCGCCTACAGCTCGGACCGTGAGGACGGCTTCCAGATCTGGATCGCTGATCTCAGGGCTGGAGGCAAGGAGTTTCGTGTCAGCCGTGGCTCGGGACTTTTCTTCGAGCCCACCTGGTCGCCGGATGGTCGCCATTTGGCCTACCACTCGCGGGATCGGGGTGGTATTTGGCGCATCGATGCCGACGGCAACAGCGCCGCCGAGCCCCTGACCTCGTTCGGCTCCCGTCCAGCCTGGTCCCCCGATGGTCGCCAGCTGGTCTTCCAATCCGCCAGCTCACCCCAACTCTCGGATACCACCGCCCCCGCCTTGGCCACTTCGACCTTGTGGACCCTAGACTTGAGCGGAGACCCACCGCGCCCGGAGGGCGAACCGCGGCAGCTTTCGAAAGTCGGCCATCCCGCCGGGGGCCACGGCGCCCCCGCTTGGTCACCAAATGGTCGTTTTCTGGCCTTTTCGGTCTCCACCTATGGACGATCGCAAATTTGGGGGCTCGATGTGGCCAGCGGTGAAACCTTCCGGCTGGCCGGTGGCCAGTTGGAGTATCAGCAGGTGCAGAGCGCCTACGACCCTGTCTTTTCCGTCGATGGCAAGACCGTCTACTTCTCCGCCGGCAGCCGTCATGTCAACGGCCTGTGGTGGGTTCCGGTTTCGACCAGCGATGGGCGGGCCACCGGCAAACCGACCCAGATTCGCAATCTCGGCCTGGCCAGCATCCGTCAACTGACCCTCTCCCCGGACGGCCAGCGCATCGCCTATCTGGCCATGAACACCGGCAGCGAGCTGTGGCAGCAATCCCTGGACCCGTTGACCTTGCGTCCCCGGGGAGAGGCGTCGCCTTTGACCAAACGGGGCGGACGCAACAATCGCCCACGATTTTCTTCCGATGGCAGCAAGCTGGCCTTCGACCATTGGAAGCCGGGCAACGACATCGATGTCTGGAGCCTCGATCTCGGCAGCCAGACCTACCAGCAGATCACCTCCCTCTCCAGCTCCGACTCCCAAGCCCAATGGCTACCGGGGGACGAGTCCATTGCTTTTCACAGTGATCGTCAAGGGGAACGAAACCTCTGGGTGGCGTCTTTGAAGGACGCCGAAGGCGAGCACCAAAGCCTCGTTCCCCTACCGGAAGATGTCTTTTGGACTGCCCTATCCCCCGATGGCAACTCGTTGGCCTACCACTCCTCCTCCGAGGGTACCCTCAGCCTGTGGCGACATGATCTGGCTAGCGGAGAGCGTCAAGTCTTGGTGTCCCTCGACGATCTCCAGGACGGGGTGGACAGCGACTTGCAGCGCGAGGCGTTCCTCGGTTTCCCCTGCTGGTCTCCCGATGGCCTATGGCTGGCTTTTCAGTACAAACGCAGCAAAGACGACACCCAGGTCATGCTGGTGGGGCGCGACGGCCTGGGGCTGAAACAACTCACCGACGTCGAGGGGGAGAACTGGCCCTACAGCTTTTCTCCGGACGGCGACAAGATCGCCTTCGCCGCCCAACGGCAAGGGCAGTGGAATCTTTGGTGGGTGTCCCGCAGCACCGGGCTCGAGCAGCAGCTCACCTCGTCACCCCAGATGCACCAATACATGCGGTATCCGACCATCTCCCCGACCGGTGATCTGCTGGTCTTCGAGCTGGCGCAAAGCACCGGCGATATCTTTCTGGTGGAGAGCGAGGAGGTTCGCTGACGTCGGCCGAAAGCAGAGCCTGCGGCCGGCGCTCTCAAGCCTCGGGATGGCGACCGCCGCAGATCTCGTCGACCCGCCGTTGTAGGGCTTCCAGGCGACCTTCGAGCTCACCGCACCAACCCTCCAGCGCCGCCGCCCCGAGCTTGGCCGGGATCTCCAGCGGCTCGCCGTAGATGACGTCGACCCGTGCTCCGGGCCACGGCAGCAAGGTACGATCCCACGACTTCTTGAAGATGTAGCCCGGCCGCGCCGCCGCCGTCACCGGCACGATCAGCCCGCCGGTGCGTTGGGCCAGGGAGATGATGCCCCCCTGCACCTTGCCCCGGGGGCCGCGGGAGCCGTCCACCGCCAGGCAAGAACCAAGGCCCGGGTCCTTGCGCACCCGGCGGATCATGTCGACGATGGCCTGGAGGCCGTCGCGGCCCGAGGAGCCACGCACCACCTCGAAGCCCAAGGCCTCTTCCACCTTGGCCATGGCGTCGCCGTCGAGGCTCTTGGAGCACATCGACAACCAACGACCATTACGCGGTCGGCTCATGAAGCGCAGCAACAGAAAGATGCGGCCGTGCAGAAAGGCCCCCACCACCGGTCGCCCCGAAGCGCGGGCGGCGTCGAAATGGTGGCGATCTGTCTCCCGGTAGCGCCACGTGAAATCGAGGCAACGCACCAGGGCCAGCACCACGGCGGGCACGATGTGGTGCATCAAAAAACGTTTGGCCTTCGACGGTGGTCGTTTCGCTACCGCTCTTTCGCTGGCCCCTGGCTCACCCCAAATCACCCCGCCATGGCCCCTTCGAGGTAGGTGATCATGTCGCCGATGGTCTGCATCTTGAGGATCTCGGCGGCTTCGATCTCGGTATCGAATTCCTGGTCGAGGTCGAAGATCAAGTCGAGCACCGACAGGGAATCAAAACCGAAGGATTCGAGGGTGGTGGTTTCGTCCACCGTCGACCAGTCGATGTCCTCGGCCGAGGACTCTTCGATCACCGTGCCCAGGCGTTTCAGAATGTCTTGACGGTTCATTGCTGCCTCTCCTATCGCCCCTCGGCGCTGACGGTGTATTCTGACAAAGATTTATTGGGACAATGATGTTTTCTGACAATGATGGTTTCTGACAAAGATGAACGGTGACAAAAACGGTGGGTCGGTGTACGACCCTTTGCCGATCGATCTGCGGCTCAACGGCAAGATCGAAACAGCAGGACTCCATTGCCACCGCCGAAGCCGAAGCTGTTCTTCATCGCCAAGCCATCGTCCAAGGTGCGGGGACGATCGCCGATCAGCTCGACATCACATTGCGGGTCCGGATCGTCGAGGTTGAGATTGGCCGGCGCCATCCGGTGCTGCAAGGCCAACAAAGTGACGATGGATTCCAGGGCGCCGGAGGCACCGAGGGTATGGCCAAAATACGATTTATTGGCCCCCACCGGAATGTGCCGCCCCCGCTCCCCCAGGGCTTCGACCATGCTCCTGCACTCGGTGACGTCGTTGGCCTCGGTGGCGGTGCCATGGGCATTGATGTAGACGATGTCGTCGGCCGTTGCGTCGGCATCGGCCAAGGCGCGACGAATGGCCGTCGCTTGCCCCTCGACCGACGGCGAGGTGAGGTGGGTGGCGTCGGAGGACTCACCGTAACCGACGATCTCGCCCCGCGAGCGCGCCCCCCGTGCCTCGGCGCTGGCCCGAGACTCCAAGAGCAGGGCACCGGCCCCCTCGCCGAGCAGTGTGCCGGCCCGTCGACGGTCGAAGGGGCGCAATGCCGTCGCCGCGTCGGGCAGGGTGGACAGCACCCCGAGGTTATTCCATACCCCGTAGTAGAAGGGGTCGAAGAAGGCCTCGACGCCGCCGCACAGCACCGCATCCGCATAGCCATGACGGATCAATCGGAAACCCTGGCCGATGGCGTTGGTGGACGAGGTGCAGGCCGAGACGATGACTTGATTGGTGCCCAGCAAACGGTGGTGGATCGAGACCCCGGCGGAAATGGAATTGGCCATGCACGACGGCACCGTGCTCGGGCGCATGCCCCCCGGCCCCTTGGCGGCGAAACGTAGGTTGGCCTGGAACAGGGTGCCGCAGGGTCCACAGCCACAGCCCCAGAGATTGGCCATGTCGAGCCCTTCGCTGGAGAGGCCGTCGGTCGACTCTTCCCCGGCCTTGCGCCAGCCCGCCTGCACCAACGCCTGGCGAGACACCTCGATGGCCAAGCGCAAGGTACGATCGGCCCGTTTCAACTTGCCCTTTTGCCTACTGTCGAGGGGCGTCATGTCGACCTCGGCGCCGTGTTTCACGGTGTGACCGGCGACGTCGAATCCGCCGATCGGCCCCAGGCCGGTCTCCCCCGCCAGCAGACGCTGCCATTGAACATCCAGGTCGGAGCCCAGGCTGCTCACCATGCCGAGGCCGGTGACCATCACCCGGCGAGCCTGGTCGACCGGTGAGGCGGCACTCGGTGAGGCCCCATCTGATATCGCTGTTGCAGGCCGGCTCATCCGTGCATCCACAGGCCGCCGTCGACGTGCAGCACTTGGCCGGTCATGTAAGCGGCGTCGTCACCCAACAGGAAGGCCACCACCCCGGCCACCTCGTCGGGGGTCGCCAAGCGCTTGAGGGGGATGCCCAGGTTGTCCCGCGACGCTTGAGGAAGGTCGGCGGTCATGTCGGTCTCGACAAAACCCGGCGATACGGCGTTGCAGCGAATCCCGAAGCGGGCCGCCTCCATGGCCAGGCTTTGGGTCATGCTGACCAGGGCCGCCTTCGAGGCCGCATAGTCCGCCCCCATCCACAGCCCTGGCCCATGGGCCGAGATGGACGCGATATTGACTATCGCACCGCTCTTCTGTTTGCGCATCTTGACGTAGGCCGTCTGGCAAGCCACCATCGCCGCCTCCAGGTTGACCCGGAAGGTGCCCTGCCACGATTCCACCGTCAGACCACGGAAGGGAACCGCCCGACCGCCACCGGCATTATTGACCAGACCATCGATGCGGCCGGCCGCCGCCACAAATGACTCCACCAAGGTCTTCGCCGAGGCCGGGTTCGACAGATCAGCGCTCACCGCCAAGGCCCGTTCGTCGTGCAGCTCAGCCGCTAGCGTCGCCGTCGCCTCGGCGTCCCGTCCATGGATTCCGACCACCGCACCCTCCGCCAACAGGCGCTGCGCAATGCCGCGACCGATACCACGGGTCGAGCCGGTCACCAAGATACAGCGTCCTGCGAAGGATCGAGACACGTCATGCTCCAAGGAAGGATTCGAAACCTAACGACATCGGCGCCCGACGCCGACCGGGCCACCCATCAGCGGCGCATTCTGTCAGCTTCCCGAGATTGAGCCAAGGCCTCCAACGCCCAAGCCACCACATCGATCCGAGGCGCAAAGTGCACCACCGCAGGCTCCTCCGCCAACGGTCCCAGACCATGGGCCTCGACCAACGTATTGCGTTCGATCTCCAGCTCCGCCCGCTGCAACGGCCACGGCAAATGATGAATATGGCCGCGCCACAGCCGCTGCTGGCGGTCTTCTGCATACAGACAATAGCGCTCCGTCAACCACGTCTCGAAGGCCGTCACCCCATGGGGCTCCAGCACCTCGCCGACGGGCCGGTAGCGGGCCCGCAGCTCACCGGGGCCGAGACGGGGATCGCGACGCATGGAGTGATAGCTCACCCAACCCTGGGCCCGCCGGCACTCGATGGAGGCCCGGAAATACGGCAGATGGAAGAAACGTCGGGCCGCCTCCACCGCCAACCAAGAGGTGGCGTCGAGGCTGAGGAAGAACACCCCCGGATAGTCGCCCTGGCGCACGTAGGTGCGTACATTGAGCTCCGGGAAGTCCCGTGGCCCCGGCAGACGACCCGGCAGCCAGCCCAAACCGCGGGGTCCCACATGCTGCATGCGAAAGGGCACCACGCCGAGCCAAGCCCGACCGTCAAAGGTTTCCAGCTCGAGCCCCGCCGGCACCAAGGGCCGCAGTACCGCCGCATCGATGCTCCAATGGAGGAATGCCAAATCCACCCAGGACATGGTCATCACCCAGGGCCCGGACGGCAGCGGCCACGGACGATGCTCCACCTGCCGTGTCAGCCCTGCCCACGACGGACGGCTCATGGCTGGAAAATCATCGGCGGCACGGCGCTTCGGAGGTCGCAAGAACGCCACATCGGGCCGTACCACATCAGGCTGTACCTCATGGGCTGTACCTCATGGGTTGTAGATCGAGTACTCGACTTCCGCCGCCAGCTCGCCCATGCCCTGGGAGAGGTCGTAACCGGCGAAGCGATAGCGTAAGGCGATATGCAGTAAATGGCGTCGCACATCGGTGCCCCCCGCAGCGGCAGTCCCGCCGACGACGGAGCCCTGGCTGAAAATCAGAAAGCGCCGCGGCCCAGCCATCAAGTCCGACAGCTGACGCAGCCCAAAGTCCACCTCGACACCGGCGGGCAAGGAGGTCGCCCCACGGCCCTGTCCGTCGACACCGCCCACCTCGAGCTCCATGGCCACCTCGGAGGCATCAAAACCCGTCGCCAACTCCCCCTCCTGGAGGGTCAGGCGTGCTTCGCCGTGGATCGCCACCGGGGCATTGGAGGCCAGCCAGAAGGAATGCTGCAGCTGACGCTGGGCCAGGCTGAGCTCGCTGCTGGCGGTGAGGGGAAAGGCCGGTAGGTGATCACCGGCGTCGAGGAATCCATCGGCGCCGGCGTCCACCAGAAGATCCGCTACGGCATCGCCGTCCAGATCGACCCCCAGGCCCGTACCTTGCCCCGTACCGGGGGCGCCGGAACCCCCCCGCCGGTCCGCTTCGATGGTGCCGATGGCCTGACGCCCATCGCTGCTCGCCCACAGACGGGCCGGCCGTCCGGAGTCGCCGCCCAAGACATAGAGCTGCCACTGCTGGCCGTTGGTGACCACCGCACAACCGAGCAGACGGCACAGGGCGCTGTCGAAGAGGGGCACGGACCCGGCGGCCTCGACCGCCCCCAGGGGTAGAAGACAAGTCAGCAGCGCCAGGAGGGTGGGCCACCCCCGTCGCCGGGCGGTGATCGGCGTCACGGGATATCCGGCGGGCTGACATCGAGGTCGAGCCATGGCAGCTCCAGCACCGGCATCGACGCCACGTCCAGCGGTATTTGACCTTCGTAGTCCTCGAGCTCGAGGCCTAGACGATAGGCGCCGCTGGCCAGATCTCGCCAACCGACGCTCAACGGGCTCACCAAGCGCCCGGTCTGGCCCTCCAGCACGACGCGATTGATCGGCTGTCGCAGGGCCACCTTGCCTTGGGCATCGAGCAGCTGGAGCTCGCCGACGATGCGGGAATGGGAGTTGCCGCGGTTGTGGATCGAGATCACGGCTTCCGGTGTTCCTTCCGGCGAGCGCCGCCAGCGGGCGTCCACCACCGCCGCGTCGGGTTTGGCGGGTGGAATGGTGACGTAGAACAGGCTGCTCACCTGGACCCGGCTCCACACCCCGGAAGGGGATTTCTGGCGTTCCTCCGGCGACGGCAGGACCGGGCTGACCAAGACACCCACGCGGTAGTCGCCGGGCCCATCCACTTCGACGGGAACGCGGATCTCCACCACGATGCGCTGGCTCTCGCCGGGCGCCAGCTTGAGGGTGGCGGGGCTGAAGCGCACCCAATCCGCCGCCGACTTGGGCGACACGCCGGGCGGCCGCAACTGGAGCTGCTGGTCTTCGTCGAGGCTCCAATCCGCCAGACCGACGGTCAAGGCCAAACTCTTGTCGGGATTCAGATTGCCCACCGTCAACACTTGGCGATGCTGTCCCCCCGGCCGCAAGGCCACCTCGACGGTGGTCGGATGGATGCCGATGCCAAAACCAAAACCGGGCTGCGGCAGGCCGAAGCACAGAGCCAGTAACGCTACCCATCGCCAGGCGGGCCATCGCCAGGCGGGCCATCGTCGCGGCTGCGACGGGCCCTGGGGCATGGGCTGCCACGGCCTCGCTTCGCTCATCGAGGGCTCGAAGCTCAGGGCACAAACACCGTGTAGGTGACATCGACATCAAATTCGCCGACCCCCATGGAGAGGTCGTAGACGAAGTTGTAGCCGAAGTCGAATCGCACCGATTGGGTGGCGATGGTGCCGACACTGGCGGCGGTGGCCTGGCCACCGTCGAAAATGATCGAGCCGCCACCGCCTAAGCCACCCAGGTTGGCCGGACAGGTGAAACCGGCGCCGCCGGTGGCCGGGTCCTGGTTGTTGCCGCCGTAGGTGATGATGCCGTCGGTACCGGACAGGCTGATTCCGTCGCAGGAGAAGCTGACATCCCCCAAGGCGGCGCTCAGGGTATTGCTGGCCACCGAAGCAGCGGCGCTGATGTCGAAGGCGGTATTGGAGGCGACATAAAAGCTGCGGGCCAGACTGGTGGAATCGGTCGCCAAGTCGGTGGTGATGTCGATGCCGAAGGCGGTCAAGGTGTCGCCGGGATCCAGCACACCGTCGCCGTCGTCGGTGAAGACACCGCCGGAGGTCTGGTTGATGACCTCGATGGGAAAGCCCTCATCGGCCGCCGCAGAGACCGGCACCGGATCCAGGGTACCGGTGATCACGGTGTGCACGTCGCCGGGGGTGATGTCATCACCGGCGGTGCCGGAGGGGCTTGTCATCAGCACAAAATCGGAAACGATGGGTGCCGTGCCACCGCTGTCGGCGCCCCAGACCAAGGTCAAACCCAGGACTTTGAAGTAGAGGTTGTCCAGCACCGAGGCTTCGGCCGTCGGGGTCAGACCCGGCGAGCCCTGGCTGAGCAGCAGGCAAGCGCCCAAGCTCGCCATGGCGGCGCCTCGACGCCAAGCCTTGGGGAAGAAACTCACAGGGGAATTGTCGGGGTTCGTTTGTCGCATGTCTTCGCTCCCAAGGGGTTACAGGGTTCCCCGCTGATCGATTGCTATCTCGCCTTGATCCACCATTGCCGACATCCGGCTGCCAGCTCCTCAACCAATACCCGCAAGCCAGACGCCAAGCCTAGGGGCTGCAACCGGGTGCCGAGCGTCGACGGCTGCGTTCGACGCGCAGCGGCGTCAGCAGGGAGTCGCCGAGACCGGGGCTTGCTACCTGAAGGCTACCGCGGTCGCCTTGGATGTGGACGACTAAACGCTGCTCCACCGCCAGGGGCAACGGGGTGAGCTCCGCTTGCAGGGTCTCGGCGATCTCCAGCAGCAGCCGGTCGCCATCCACCACCCAGCGCTCGAAGTCGCGCCCGCCGTCGCAGCGACCGGGCAACCAGTAACGCCGGGCTTCGACATCGACCCACATCTCCTGGCCGGTCGCCGGGACCTCGATGTGCAGCCACTCGTCCGCCGCCAAGGGCGCCGCCATGCAGGCCAGCAACAGAGCCAGGGCCACGCTTCGCCCCAAGCCACCACAACCCTCACCGACTTGACGCACCGCGTTGGGTTGGCACCACTCTTTCCGCTTGGCAAATTGCCGCCACATGACCATGTCATCATAGCACCAAATGCATGGAAAGAGCGTCTTGTTCCCATCCGCCGATACTGTCACCATGGTGATGGCTGCATCATGTCGTCCCTCCCCACATCCACCTTCAAACGCCTCCGACGGTGGGGCCTTTGGCTATTCTTGGCCTTGCTGCTCTTCTTCGGCTTGCTCTATTGGCAGCGCTGGAATCTGGTGCGCTGGGCCCTCCAAGAAACCTTGGCCTATCGCCTCGGCGCCACGGTGCAGCTCGGTGCGGTGCAGCCGAGCACCGACGGCTGGAGCCTGATCGACCTCGACATCGAATCCCCCGCCATCGAGCCACGGCTGGTGTCGGTGCGGTTGCCCCGGGTTGAGCTGGTCGCCACTTGGCAGCAGTTGCGCAACGCTGAATTCCCAAAAATCGAGCTTGACGGTGGCCACTTGCAGTTGGCACCGACGGCGACGGCACCGGAAAACGACGCCACAGCCCTGCCGAATATCGGCGAGCTGTGGGTCCATGATTTGACGGTCACATGGAGCACCGGGGCGGCTCCCCCCAGCGTCCTCATGCAGGCCCATCTCTTCGATTTGGCGGGCACACTGCACGGCGAGCTGGCGATGCGGAGCGAGCTCCTGGAGATGGCTCCGCTGCGACCGTTGCTACCCACCGACAGCCCGTTGTTGGCCTCCATCGAGGGGTCCGTCGAAGGCTTAGCCGGTGATTTGACCATAGCCCCGGAGGCAATTGACTTGAAGCTGCGGGGGGCGACCACCGTCCTGCGGCTTGGGGCCACCGCCACCGAGGTCGTGATGCCCGAATGGCAGCTGAGCTACGCCCCCACCGGCCAGCGCCTTCATTTCGCCAGCCCCGACCTCGGCGTTGAAACCGCCCTTGGCACGGCTCGGGCCGAGACCCTGGAGATCGTCCTCGGGCCGAGCCCAGCGGCAGCGCCCCAGGCCTCCACCTCCGCCTTGCTCACCGACCTGGCGACGCAGGGCCTCATCCTGCGTCTCACCGCGCGGCACTTGACCCTGCAAGCGGCTGCCGCGCCACGGGCTGATGGGAGGCCGTCCGACGGGACGCCGTCTGACGGGACGCCCTCCGACGGGACGCCCTCCAGCCCTGCGCCGTGGAGCGAAGAGAACCTCAGCCTCGAAGCCAGCCTGCTGCCCCGGCAGGGGGACTCGGCCCAAAGCTGGACCCTGCACGCCGAACCGCAGCTGACTTGGTTTCGCAGCGCCACCCTCGACGCCCAGTTGACCGACGATTTCGCCCTCGGCGACTTGACGGCGGATGTCCTCGGCTGGCGACTGCACCTGCCCCCCGACGGGGTGACGGCGGAGCTCGACCTGCACCTCGACCTAGTCGGGGAGGACGTCGAAGCGTCGCTGCTGCTGCACCGCTTGACGGGGGAAGCGCGACTCGAAAACCTGCGCCTGCATCCCGAGCAATTGCCCCTGCGAGCCCAGTTCCAAGGCCGTCTGCAGGATCTCGACCGTCCGTCCCCATGGCTCGACGGCACCTTGGTGATGCGCTCCAAGGACGACCTGAAGGTCGCCGCAACAGGTGCCTGGCACCTCTTTGAAAACACCACCGAGCCCCCCAGCATCGATATCGAAGTGACCTTGCGCCGGGCGTCCTTAGGGCGGGCGCAGAGCTTCCTCACCCTGCCCATCCTGCCGGACCCTTGGCATGGAGACGCGGTCTTCTCCGTCGCCGGGCGGCTCAAGGGGCCGGCCTTGGCGTCCCGCGGTACCCTGCACATCCATCTTCACGAGGCCACCCTCGAGCCACCGCCGGAGCTGCGCTCGCTGCTCGGCAGCGTACGTCTGCACCAGGGCCGTGGTCAGGTCAAGGTGGCCGATCCACCGTCCATACCCAGTCTTGAGGTGAGCGGCACCCTCTCCCCCGCCGCGGCCCCGCCGGTGGACTTCACCGCCCAGGCCAAAATCCTGTGGGACGCCCAAGGCCAACCGCGACTCCTCGACTTGGAGTCGCTGCGGCTGACCGTGCCCGGAATGGGCGAGGCCAGCGTCGCGGCTACGGTCCGTTTGCCGTCCCCGGGGCCCGACGGCACGGCGGGGTCCCCCGAGGTGGCGGCTCACATCGAGTTGCAAGCCTTGGCCCTTCAAGAGATGGATTTGGCCACGCTCCGCCCCTTCCTACCCACCGCCTTGACGGAAGCGCTGAGCCAGGCGAGCTACAAGGGACGGCTACGGGGAACCTGGCAACTGACCTCACCGGGGGTGGTCCCGTCCGCCGAGGCGAGTAGCTCGACCGACGGCCTCCCAACCGATGCGCCAACCGATGCGCCAACAAGTGCCTGGCACCTCACCGGACCGGTCTTCCTCGAGGATCTCGGCTACAGCTCGCTGGACGGCTCACGGGTCATGGAGGGGCTCCAGCTGCGCTTCGACAGCAGCGCCACCTTCTGCCAAGCCGACCTGAGCGGGATCGAGGGCGGCACGGCGGAGGCGCCCGCTGCCCCGTGGGGCCTGCACTTGGACGGCGAGGCCAGCGGCTTCCAGCTGCTGTGGGACACCTTCTACGGCGATTTCAGCCCCTGGCGAGGCAAGGTCACGGTCGATGCCTCGAGCTCCAGCGCTTGGTTGATCGATCTCGAGCTGCCTGAAGGGCCGCGGTTACGGGCCGAGGCCAGGCCACCGTCTATGGCGGCCACGCCGTCCACGCCGGCCCAGGACACTCCGTCGAGCCCAGGGGACGCCCCCAACGCCTGGACCTACGAGGCGGAGCTGGCCATCGACGACCTGAGCGCCGCCCACCGCCTCTATCTGGCCCCCACCTTCGGTGAGGCGGCCGGCAACGCCCTCAGCGGCAGGCTTGCCGTGCAAGCCAGCGGTGAGCTGGACGGCGAGACGCAGGACGGCGAGACGCGGGACGGCGAGACGCAGGACGCAAGAAAGGCATCGATCCGTGGCCAGCTCGTCTTGCACGAGGTGGCTTGGGACGGGCTGGCCGGCACCACCGCCGACGGCCTCGAGCTGCACCTACCCTTCGACTGGGCGCTACAGGGCCCTGAGGTCAGCGGCCCACGCAAAAACGGCCATTTGCGCTTTGCTCGCCTGAGCGCCGCCGGTTTTGAGCTACCCGCCGCCGACACCGGCCTGTGGACGGAGGGCCGGGCCCTGGGATTGGACGGTGCCCTCGAGCTGCCGGTCTACGGCGGCCGCATCATCCTCGATCGTTTGTTATGGCTCGATCTGCTGGGTGAGCGACCGCGCCTACAAAGTGCGGTGGAGGTCCGCGGCATCGACATGGCGGCGGTGTCGGAGGCGGTCGGCTTGCCCCCCTTGGCGGGGACCCTCGAAGGGCGCCTCGAACGCTTGGAGCTGGCCGGTCAGGAGTTGCGGGTCGACGGTGGGGGTCGCCTGTCCCTCTTCGGTGGTTACATCGAGGTCGACAGCATCTCGGGCACGGAGGTGCTCAGCCGCTTTCCCCGCATCACCCTCTCGGCGACGGTGCACGAGCTCGACCTCGGCCAGCTGACCCAACGCCTGGATTTCGGTGAGATGAAGGGCACCTTGCAGGGCTCGATCGACAGCTGCACCCTCTTCCGGGGGGTGCCGGTGACCTGCAAGGCTCGCTTCGAAACCGTCAAGCGGCCGGGGGTCGGGCGCAGCGTCGATGTCAAGGCGGTCAACAACCTGACCGTCCTCGGCACCGGCAGCAGCACCAACATTCTCGACCGCGGTATTCAGCGATTTTTCAAACGCTTCACCTACGCCTCCTTCGGTGTCGACATCCAGTTGGCCGACGATGCCTTGCTGCTGCGCGGCCTCGAGAAGCGGGGCACACAAGAGCTCTTCATGCGCGGCCGCCTGCCCTTCCCCATCGACATCATCAACGCCCAACCGGGCCGTCGGGTGTCGTTCCAAGCCATGCTACAACGGTTGCAAACCCTCGACTTCAGCGCCGCCACCACGTCACCGCCGAAGGCGGGCGATGCCAAACCCTGAAGCGTCGCCACCGGGCGGCCCCGAGTAGCTGTTAAGCTCTCCCTAGGCCACCTCCCGAGGTGGCGACGATCCCCTAGAGCACAACCCCAGGAGATTCGCCCATGCGCCCATCCGTCCTTCACACCCACGCCCCCCTGTCGAGCCGAGGTCAATCCCTTCTCGGCCTCGCCCTGTTCACCGTCACTTGCTTGACCGTCGCCTGCGTCACCATCAACGTCTACTTCCCGGAAGCCGCGATCAAAGATCTGTCGCAGCAGATCGAGGCCGCCGTCGCCGCCGAAGCCGCCAAGGCGACGCAAAACGCCCCCGCGGCCGAAGAGTCACCGGCCACCGACGAAGGGGACAACTCCGCTGCAGGAGGCCAGCTGCAAGTCGTGCGTCACACCGCTGAACGGGCCATCGGCTACGCCCTGCATTGGCTTGTCCCGGCCTCCGAGGTCAGCGCCCAAGAAGAGGTGGCGGCACCGGAGATCAGCAATCCCGCCATCCGCAAGATCATCGAAAGCCGTGGCCAGAGGGCCCCGGCTTTGCGCCAACTCAAGAACCAGGGCGTGGTCGGCGAAAACAACCAAGCCTTGGTGGAAGTCCGTCAGCTGGACGCTCTGGCCCTGCAAGAGCGAGCCGCCGCCCAAAAGTTGATCAAGGAAGAAAACGAAGACCGGCAACGCATGTTCAAGGAAATCGCCGCCGCCACCGGCACCGACCTCTCGCAGCTGCCGCAGATCCAAAGCACCTATGCCGAAACCCTTCGCCAGAAAGCCAAAAGCGGCGACTGGATTCAGATGGCCAATGGAGCTTGGCAGCAGAAGGGTTGAGGTCTTGCAACCCATGCCTTGCAGCTACGAACCCTCCATCCTCCGCGCCAACACCTGCGAAAGCTCGCTGAAGGTGACGCCCATACGCTCCGCCATGGCGGTGGCCATGGAGGAGGTGGCGACGCCGGGGACGAACTGGTAGGTGGAGCGCTGGTCGGGCCCCATCTCGACCTGCACGAAGTCGAGGTTGTCGATCGGCGGCTCTGCTTCGAGCTGCTGGGCGTAGTCGAGAAAATGGGTGGAGATGAAGGCGACGGGAGTCAGCGGGCTGAGCAGCTTCAGCACCATGGAGAAAACTTCCGTCGCCTCGGACGGATTGGTGCCGGAGCACAGCTCGTCGAGTATCACCATGGACGGCGGTTGCATGGCGTCGAACATGGTGCGGATGCGCTCCAGCTCACGGCCCAGGCGTCCCTCGGCGTGCTCGACGGCCTCGTGCTCGATCAACGAGACGAACATGCCTTGCAACACCGATAGCCGGGCTTGCTGGGCGCAGGTGAAAAGCCCCCCTTGGGCCAGCAGCTGGCACAGGCCGACGGCCTGTAAGAAACGGGTCTTGCCGCCGGAGTTGGGGCCGGTCAATAGGGTGATGCCATCGTCCTTGGAGGCCTGAAAACGACATGGCACCGGCGGTCGCCCATGGCTGAGCAGCAGAGGATTGAACAGCCCGTCCAAGGCAAGGCCGCCCTCGCCGGTCTCGAAGCTCGCCAGACAGAGGCTCAGACCTGCCGCCTCGGCCCGTTGCTTGAAGCTCAAGTTGGTGAGGTAGAGCTCGAGATGGCTGAGCATCTGCAGCAGGTGGCTGAACGACGGGCCCAACTGTTCGAACACGGCATTGACCAAACGCCCGACGATGTCTTCGTCGCGCAGCCGCACGCCATAGGAAAACAGATAGCGGAGCTTGTCCCAGCGTTGCGCCCAGCCCGAGCGAAAGAAGCGGTTGCCGTCGTTGGCCTGAAGGCGGTTCAGCTTTAGATTCCGCAAACGACCGCTGGCCCCGACCTGCAAATCGACGTTGAGGGTAACCCGGTGGTCGGTGTAGTCCACCAACGCCGCCATCACCCGGTAATCCTCGCTCTCCTGGATGCGCCGCCCGACATCGTACAACCGTCGCAGGCCCGAGTTGGCCTCGGCGAAATGGTGCACCATGTCGTCAATGGCACCTTTGGCCAGACGAAAAAGATCGACACGGAAGGCCTCGATGTCCAGACGGGCCTGGCGCCCCGGCACCTTGAACATGTTCATCAGGTCGTAGAGGGTGGTGTACAGGGTCTCGGCGGCCGATCGCAGGTCGGCGTTCTGCGTCAGCTCCCGGCAGATGGCCTGTCGGAACTGTATTTCGGCCAAGTCCACCGGCGGTGCCGACAGGGTACGCACCAGGAAAGCGCGGTTGACGGCGTACTGCTTGCCGCCGATGCTCAAACGGCAAACCTCCTGCACCAGCTCTTCGACAAATAGATCCCGGGCGAAAAAGTCCGCCTGCCAAGGTGAGGTTTCTCGGCTCGACGCCAGGGCCCGCTCGATCGCCAGGTCGGTGTCTCGACCCCCGAAGGCCAGACCCAGCAGCTCGCTGAGGATGCGGGTATCCGCCGTCTCGCGGGCATCGAGATGCAGTAAATCAGGAATCGGAATCATCGCTGCTCCTTCGCATGCCCTTAGGGTCCGCGTCAAAATAACTTCCGCATTCGGGGGCAATTGCATCACCTCTCGCGGCGTTGCGCTCGCTGCGACGTACCACCAGTACGTCTCCCTCGCACGCCTGGCGAGAGGCGCGCCCTAGCCCCCTCGATGCTGGGAACTTATTTCCTTGCGGACCCTTACATTAGACCCACCCGCAAGCTTTTGGGTTCCATCGGGGATGTCACCAAGAGCCATGAGAAGTGGCGGCTGGCAACCGAGGCTTTCGCCAGCCAACGACTTGCACCACAAGTAGCTACGGCAATCGAAGAATCAGGGTTTCTCACCCACCAGCGCGAAGTCACGGCAGCCGAAGAGGAGATCGTCGAGCATGTCGCGCAAACGATTGACCTCATCGGCCATCGGCCGCTGCGCTTCGGGCACCTTCTGGAGGTCGATCTCCGGCAGCCGTTCGTCGTCCGGGAAGGGGTGCAAATCGAGCCGATGCACGGGCTCGAAGCCGGCGCTGCGGAAGGATACCTCGAGGCTGGCGGGGTGCACCGGACGCACGTGGGTGGGATCGATCCAGAAGTTACGCGACGCCATCATCAACGACAAGGGGCTCGGCGTCTCGAGGATCAACGCACCGCCGGGGGCCAGAGCGCGCCAGGCGAGCCGCACCAGGCGCTCGACGGCGGTGGCGGGCAAATGCTCGATCACGTGGTACGACACGACGGCCCCCAAGGAGCCCGCTTCGACCCCCTGCAAGTGCTCGAAGAGGTCCGCCTCCTCGGCCCGCAGTCCCTTGTCGCGGCAGCGGGCCACCATCTCGGCGCTGGCATCGATGCCCCGGGCTTCGAGGCCATGGGCGGTGAAGACGGCCAGCGACTCGCCGCGGCCGCATCCCAGGTCGAGGATCTCGCCGCGACCTTCGAGGTAGGGCAAGTAGGCGGCGAGGCGTCCGGCGATCTCGTCCTCACTGCCGCGGTAGCGAGCTTCGAGGTCGAGGTAACCTTGCTGACGCTGGACCTCCGCCAAGGGTTTGGGAGGGTTCGACTCGCTGGCGGCGATGAAGGCCCCCAGGCGATGCCACAGCTCCCGGCTGTCGCGGCGGTAGCGGTCCAACTTTTGATCGACCAAGGCGAAGAGGGCGTCGTTGTGGGCCATGACCTCCGCTAGGCCGTCGCGGGTGCGGCGGTCGAGCTCGGCCAAGGTCTCGGCGTGGCTGGCGAGGGTTTGCTCGGTTTTGGCGCGGCGGGTTTCGAGGAGCTCCAGCAGGATGAGATTGAACACCCGCTGACGCTCCCAGAGATCGTTGACCGGAGTCTTGACGAAGGGTCTCAGCAGGCGCTTGCCAAAACGCAAGAAGCGGCCCAAGAGGCCGCCATGATGACCTTGGGCAGGGAACCTATGGTCCCCCGCCCAAAGCCACTCCCAATGGGAGATGTCGCGGGTGGGTTCGCCGAGAAAGGCGTCGATGGAAGGCGCAGCCGCAGGCCGAGGTTGCTCGGCGACGGATGCCGCGGAGAGGTCTTCCGGCGGCTGGCCTGGATCGTCTTTCAAGGTGGTTGAGCCCGTCCGCTCGCGGTCGCTCTCGCCTTAGTTGGCGGAAACGACCGAGACGGTGACTTCAGCCGTCACCTCAGGATGGAGATCGATGCTCACCGTGTGGTCACCGAGGCTCTTGAGAGCCACCGGACCACCGAGATCGATACGCCGACGATCGACGGTCACCCCCTTGGAGGCCAAGAGCTCGGCCACGTCGGAGGTGGTCACCGAGCCGTAGAGCGTGTCGCGATCGCCGACCCGCTTCGCCACCGTGACCGTCATGCCAGCCAACTCTTCGGCCGTCGCCCGAGCGGCGTTGACCTCCTGAGAATGGCGGGCATCGATCTTCTTCCGCTGCTGATCGAAAAACGCCCGGTTGCCCTTCGAGGCAAGCAAAGCGATGCCCTGCGGAATCAGATAGTTGCGAGCGTAGCCGGGCTTCACCTTCACGACCTCACCGCGATGGCCGAGGTTGCGCATGTCCTGGAGAAGAATGATTTCCATGATCCGTTCCTCCCCTTAGTCGGCCGTGTACGGGATGAGCGCCAGATGACGCGCCCGCTGGATGGCCTTGCGCAGCATTCGCTGGTGTCGGGCCGAAGTACCGGAGATCCGCCGCGGCAAGATCTTGGCGCGTTCGAGGATGTAAGACTGCAAGAGCTTGATGTCCTTGTAGTCGATGTACTCGATGCCCTCGGCGGTGAACTTGCACACCTTACGGCGACGATAGAAAACTTTCTTACGTGCCATGGTTATTCCCCTCCCTCTTTAGCATCGTCGGTCGATGCGGCCGGCGCGTCCTCAGAGGTTGCTTCGGTGGTCTCGGCAGGAGCCTCAGCCTTCTCGGTCTTGGCGGGTGCCGCCTCGGCCTTCTCGGTCTGGGCAGACGTCTCAGCGGGCTGCGACGTCTCCTCGGCCCCTTCCTCTTCCTTGACGTCACCGGGTTGCTCCGGCTTCACCTTGCCCTTGCGGTAGGCGCGCTTCAGATCCTGATCGGTGCGCACCACGAGGTGACGAAGGATCTTTTCCTCTTGCATCATCAAACGCTCGATATCTGACCACGACACGGCGTCGTCAGACGAGACGTAAATGAAGAAGTAGCGTCCTTCGCTGTACTTCCTGATCGGATAGGCGAGCTTGCGCTTGCCCCAATGATCGACGTAAGTGACTGTCGCACCGGCATCGGTGATCAGCCCCTTGAACTTGTCGCAGAGTGCCTGCGCTTCATCCTCGGGCACACGTGGCTCGAGAATAAAGCCCAGCTCGTAGGAACGAGTCATAGGCGAACCTCCCTTCGGCCTCATTCGGTCCCGCTGCGAACGGAACAGAGAGGTGTTGTTGTGGGCTCCGGATGAACATCCGAAGCAGCCCCGGAGCCGGGCTCCGGGGCAAAGTCTCGGTATTGTACGGCCTTGCCCGAAAAACGCAAGGCCTCGTCAACTCAAAGCAGGGGCGCGATGACCAACGCCACCACCGACATCAACTTGATGAGGATGTTGATGCTGGGGCCGGAAGTGTCCTTGAAGGGATCGCCCACCGTGTCGCCGACCACCGCCGCCTTGTGGGCCGGGGAGCCCTTGCCACCGTGGTGCCCGGTCTCGATGTACTTCTTGGCATTGTCCCAAGCACCGCCGGCGTTGGACTGGAAGATGGCCATCATGACACCGGAGGCGGTGACGCCAGCCAGCAGGCCACCCAGGGCTTCGGCGCCGAAGGCGAAACCAACGGCCACCGGCACAAAGATCGCCAAGAGACCGGGGGCCCGCATCTCTTTGAGGGCCGCCGCAGTGGAGATATCGACGCACTTGGCGTACTCCGCCTCCGCCTTGCCTTCCATCAGACCCGGGATTTCACGGAACTGGCGACGTACCTCCTCGATCATGTCGCGGGCCGCACGGCCCACCGCCTGCATGGCCATGGCCGAAAACAACATCGGCAACATGGCGCCGATGAACAGGCCACCCATCACCATCGGTTGGGACACATCGATGCTCTCCAAACCGACGGTGGTGCGGAAAGCGGCAAACAGGCCGAGGGCGGTAAGTGCCGCCGAGCCGATGGCAAAACCCTTGCCGATGGCGGCCGTCGTATTGCCCACGGCGTCGAGCTGATCGGTGCGCTGCCGCACTTCCTTGCCCAAGTGAGACATCTCGGCGATGCCGCCAGCGTTGTCGGCGATCGGACCGTAGGCGTCGACGGCCAGCTGAATGCCGGTGGTCGACAACATGCCGAGGGCGGCGATGGCGATGCCGTAGAGGCCCGCTTGATCGTAGGCCACCAGGGTGGCGGCCACCAGGACGATGGTCGGCAGGGCGGTGGAGCGCATGCCCAAAGCGAGACCGGCGATGATGTTGGTCGCTTCACCGGTTTCGCTCTCGCGGGCGATGCTCCGGGCCGGGCCCCTCGCCTCAGAGGTGTAGTACTCGGTGATCATGCCGATGGCGACACCGCCCACCAGGCCGCCGAGGGTGGCCCAGAAAACGCCCATGGCGTTGAACTCGACGCCTTGCAGGACATAGGTGCCGGGCAACAGCCCCTTGCAGATCAAGAACGTCGCCACCAGCATGGCGACGGCGGCACCGATGGTACCGGCGTGCAAAGCGTGCGACGGATTGCCACCCTCCTTGGTGCGCACCAAGAGGGTGCCACCCAAAGAGACGAGGATGCCGACGGCGGCCAAGACCAAAGGCAAGATCACCAAGGGCGGCAGATCATTTCCGGTGGCGCCGGTGCTGGCGGCGGCGCCGAGCACCAGGGCACCGATGATGGCACCGACGTAGGACTCGAAGAGGTCGGCGCCCATGCCGGCCACATCGCCGACGTTGTCGCCGACGTTGTCGGCGATGGTGGCGGGGTTGCGCGGGTCATCCTCGGGGATACCGGCCTCCACCTTGCCCACCAGATCGGCACCCACATCGGCGGCCTTGGTGTAGATACCTCCACCGACGCGGGCGAAGAGGGCGATCGAGCTGGCTCCGAACGAGAAACCGGTGATCACGTTGATCACCTTGGCGAGGTCTCCCTCGAACATGCCGAGATAGAGCAGCATCAAAGACGACAGGCCGACGACCCCGAGGCCGACGACGCAGAAGCCCATCACGGCCCCCCCCGAGAAGGCCACCTTGAGGGCCTCGTTGAGGCTGGTCCGAGCGGCGGCGGCGGTGCGCACATTGGCGGCGGTGGCCACCCGCATGCCGAAGAAGCCCGCCAGGGCGGAGCAACCGGCACCGACGATCACCGACAGGCCGATCATCATCGAGCTACCTTCTTGCCCAGCGTTGGCCCAGGCCAAGAGGGCCGCCACCACCACCACAAAGATGGCGAGGACGCGGTACTCGCGGCTCAAGAAGGCCATGGCCCCATCCCGGATGTATCCGGCGATTTTTTTCATCGTGGCATCGCCCATGTCTTGTTTGTTGATCCAATTGCTGCGCACAAACGCATAGATCAACGCCAAGGCACCGGCAACGGGAACGGCGTACAACAAATTCTGACTACTCACAGTCACGTCTCCTCTTCTCGAAAGCTTTCAAGCGAACCTCTCCATGCAGCGCCCGAGCGCTCTTCATGGGTCGAGATCCGACGACGACATCTCTGACTAAAAATCTCTTCTGACAAAACTCTGTCGCTCTACCGCTCGGCATGGCTGCCCGATGCCCGATGCGACGATGGGCGCCCCGGTGTGGTTAGCGGAGGCTCAGCCGTCCTCGGTCCCGACGGCCGGCCCGTTGAAGCGCTGCATCGCCGGTTCGACACCCTCTAAGGCCCACACTTCGCAAGCCTCGGCGGCCCTCGCCACCATGGCGGTTACCGCCCCTTGCTCGGCATCCTCAAACGGCTCCAAGACAAAACGCACCAACGCCTCCCCGCCTTCGGGTGGACCCTCGCCGGCGGCCACGCCGAGACGCAACCGCGGCACTTGATCGCTGCCCAAATTCTCGAGCACCGATTCCATGCCGCGATGTCCTGCCGGGCTACCTTTGGGCCGCAGGCGCAAATGTCCCAAGGGCAAATGCACTTCGTCGTAGACGATGAGGAGCTCGCCGGGCTCGAATGCAAACCGTTCGCGTAGGCAGCGGGTGGCGAAACCGCTGCGGTTCATGAAGGTCTGGGGCGCCACCAGGGCGACCTGCTCATCCCAGCCCCAATGGACATTGCAGTCCCGACGGTCGAGCCGGATGCCACGGCGCTCAGCCAGTAGCTCGATCACCGCAAAACCGACGTTGTGCCGCGTCCCGTCATAGCGGGCCCCGGGGTTGCCGAGGCCAACGATGAGACGCCGGGGCGGGCGTAGCGACAGGTCTTGCGGCGACAGGTCCTGCAACGACAGGTCTTGCGGCGACAGGTCTTGCAACGACATATCTTCAGGAACACTCACCTCGTCACGCAACGGCTCGATCAACCGTCGGCTTCGTCCACCAACTCCGGCTGCTCCGTCTGGGCGGTGAGCAAGTCCTCGTCTTCGACCTCCTCGACCACCTCACGCGCCTTGCTGACCACGGAGACGATGACTCGGCTCTCGTCATCGTGCAGGACGACGCCCTCGGGAAGCTCCAACGAGCCCACCTCGAGATGCTGTCCGACGTGCAGATCGGTGACATCGACCTCGAGATGGCCGGGGATGTTATCCGGCTTACACTCGACTTCCACCTCGCGGGTGACGAAGTCCATGATGCCATCCTCGTTTTTGACGCCGTAGGCCAGTCCATGGATCTCGATGCCGACCGAAATCCGCACCGTTTCGTCCATGTTGATGCGCTGGAAATCGATGTGGATCATCTTGCCGTTCATCGGATCCGCATCCAACTGCTTGATCATGGTGTGGCGGCTCTGCTTGGTGCCGGCCATCTTGAGCAGGAATACAGGATTGTCGCCGTCGGTCTTGCGCAGCAAATCCTGGATACGGCGGGTCTCCACCTGAATGGGCACCGAATCCTTGCCCTGGCCATAGACAACGGCCGGCACGAGACCGGAGGCCCGCAGGCGGCGGTTGGCGTTCTTTCCGAATTCTTCGCGTTTCGTGACTTCGATGGTCATTTCACTCATGACAAAACCTCACTGGGACAACCCCACGGATTGAAATAGCCCACAACTGGCAACCCCTGGCACTGATCGCGCATCGCGATGTCAGATGAACAAGGAGCTGACGGAGCTATTGAGATGGATTCTCTTGATGGCCTCTCCGAGCAGCGGCGCGACACTCAAGGACCGCAACTTGGAACACAGTTTCAACTTTTCTTCGAGCGGCGTCGTATTGGTGATCAACACCTCTTCGATGACCGATTCATCGAGTCGATTGAGGGCGGGACCCGAAAGCACGCCGTGCACGCCGGCCGCCAAAACCCGCTTGGCTCCCTTGTCTTTGAGCGCCTGCACCGTATGGGTCAAGGTGCCTGCGGTATCGATGATGTCGTCTAGAATGAGCACGGATTTGTCAGCGACATCGCCGATGACGTGCATCACCGCCGTCTTGTTGGGCCCGGTGCGCCGCTTGTCGACGATGGCCAGATCCGCCTGCAGGCGTTTGCCGATGGCCCGGGCACGCTCGACACCTCCGGCATCGGGGGAGACGATCACCAAATCGGGGATGTCCAGATCGCGAATGGCTTCCAATAACACCGGGGCGGCGAACAGGTGATCCACCGGTATATTGAAGAAACCTTGGATCTGAGCGGCGTGCAAGTCCATGGTCAGAATTCGATCGGCCCCGGCTTGCGACAGCAGATCCGCCACCAGCTTCGAGGTGATGGGGACACGGGGCGCGTCCTTCTTGTCTTGCCTGGCGTACCCGTAGTAGGGCAAGACGGCGGTGACACGACTGGCCGAGGAGCGCTTCATGGCGTCGAGGATCACCAGGAGCTCCATCAGGTTGTCGTTGACCGGCGTACAGGTGGGTTGAATGATGAAGGCGTCGGAGCCGCGCACGTTCTCTTCCAACTGGACAAAGAGCTCGCCATCGGAAAAATTGGTGCACCGCACTTGCCCCAGGGGTAGGTCGAGGTAGGTGGAGATTTCCCCAGCCAGTGCTGGATGAGCCCGCCCCGCAAAGATCTTCAATTCGCCGTACATGATGTTCGAGATGGTGGTCCGATCCGAGTCGACGGAGGCGCTGCCTGAGGGCGACAACGCGATTTGACCCGAGGACCCCCTGGGCTCCGCTCGAGTTGGAAGCGTACTTATGCTACGAATGCTGGTCGCTGATCATGCCAGATAAAGCTCTGCCGGCTCGTCGCGCCCGCCTCCGGCCCGTCGCCGAAACGAAAGTAGGAAGCGGACTGGAAATCCAGCAGAAGCGTCTGGGGGGCCTATCTTGACCGACCGTGTGGTCGAGGTCAAGAAAGATCAGCGAACGGACCAGAAGGAATCCTGCAGATGCTTTTCTTGCACCTCTTCGAGGCTCAGCTCGGAAGCTTCCGGCGGCAGACTATTCTGCCGTTCAACGCTTCCTATCATCGGCCCATCGGCGCTGGCTACGGCCGCCAAGTCGCCGTCGGGTGGGGTGGAGAGATCCCGGCGATCTTTCAGGCCACCCTGGGACGAGGGATGCGCTACGACGATGGAGGAGGCTGCCTTGACCTCGGACACCTGCGGTCGATTCGGCGGCATCACCGGGGTTGGCCGATCGGGGGCGATTCCTGGATTCGGGCGCCTCTCGGAGGCTCCCTCCGGCGGGCTCGCTTTTTTGGCCGCGTCGGTGGCCTCCCCTTCTTCTTCCTCGACGACTCGCCAGTACTCTTCGAGCACCCGGTCTTCCAGCAGGCTACGGGTTTCTTCGTTCAGCGGATGGGCTACATCCTTGAACTCTCCGGTTTTCTTGCGACGGCTCGGCATACTGAGAAAAAGGCGATCCTTGCCTTGAATGATCTTGATGTCATTCACCATGAAGCAGTTGTCGATGACAATGGAAACGAAGGCCTTGAGTTTGTCTTCATGGACAGGAAATACTTTGACGAGGGTGATCTCCATGCTGGTTCTCCACCGTCGGGGCTTCGGCCTTCCTAGGCTCCCGGAAAAAAAACGAGGACAGCATCACCACTTCAGAAAACCGAGGGCGGCCGGCGCAGAAGCGGCGGGAGACTGCCTAAAGTCCACTGTGACAGCGCTCCCAGCTGAAGTTGAGCTCAAAACCACGACAACGTCGCGGGAGTGTCATGTTGTGTCCACTCCCCTGGAATGCTAGACCTCCAGCTATCGTGGTGTCAAATGCTCAACTACCGATAGAATGAGGCTTTGGGAGATTCACCATGCAAGACGACGGACCGACCGAAGATTCGACCAGCGATACGACAACCGAGACGGTCACCGAAAAAGAGCAGCGTCAGGCGCGCCAACGGGCGGTGCGTGACAAGTTGCAGCAGTTGTACGGCGATGACTCCGCCGAGACGGTGCGTCGCTTTCTCTATCAGTTGACCGGCGGTGACAAACCGGACATCGAAGACGGCAGCGACCACCCGGACACCAAAGACGGCGGTGACGAGGCGAGCTGAGGTGAGCCCAGGGGGCCGAGGGGCATTTTCTCCGATGTCGAGTGCCGAGGGATTTTGCAAGCCTCCCCATTCAAACGCCTGGCAGGCGGATCGACTCAGGGTTTGGGCACCCACTCCTCCGGATAGCTCAACGCCTGGGGCTGAGGTGAGCCCAACAACCCCGTCTTCTCCGCCAAGACCACGAGCGGCCGAACCTGCTCGATGAGGCGCAACATGCCCATGGCGACGACATCGCTGTTCTTGGGGCCTTCGCCGAACAGCTCTTCCCAAGGCGAGCGTACTTTCGGCAGAACCTTGATATCGAGGGCCGCATCGGCGGATTCGCCCAAAGCTTCGCGGATCAAGTCGAGGGCGACATCGAAGCCACCGAGGGCGTCCACCAGGCCGACCTCCAAGGCATCGGTACCGCTCCAGACGCGCCCCTTGGCCACCTCGCGCAAGGCCTCGACATCCATGCCGCGACCGGCTGCCGCCTTGCTGGTGAAATCCTCGTAGACACGGTCCAGCCAGGCTTGATGGCGGTCCCACTCGCTGGCGCTGTAGTCGTGGTTGGCGGAATACATGCGGGCGTTGGCGTTGGTATGGACTTCATCCCAGCTGATGCCCAACTTGTTCCACGTCTCCGTGGTGACGATCTTGCCGCCGAGCACCCCGATGGAGCCGGTGATGGTGCCCGGCTGGGCAACGATCTTATCGGCCCCCATGGCGACGAAATAGCCACCGGAGGCGGCGACATTGCCGAACGAGGCGACGACCGGCTTGCCCGCTTCCCGGGCCAGGGCGACCTGACGCCACACCGCATCGGAGGCGACATACGAGCCACCGGGGCAATCGATGCGAAACAGGATGGCCTTGATGGAGTCGTCGGCGATGGCGGCGCGGAAGGCGGCGGTGACGGTCTCCGAGCCCATGGTGGTGGAACCGTTGAAGGCGTTGAACTGGCTCGCACCGCGGGCGATTCCACCGACGCCGTAGATCAGCGCCACTCCTTGGCCACGGTCATGGGGACGGCCGGCCCGTTCCAGGTAGGCGTCGAGGAAGAGGAGCTCACTCTCGCCGCCGACCTTCTCCCGCACCAGGTCGTAGACCTCATCGCGGTAGGACAAGCGGTCCACCAGGTGGGCGGTCAGCGCCTCCTCGCCGTAGAACGGTCCGCCGTCGATGAGCTGGTGCAGCCCCTGGCTCTCCAAACCGCGGCCCGCCGCCATGTCGTCCACCATAGTGCCGAAGAGGGAGGTCATCAACGCCTCCATGGCTTCCCGGTGGGCCGGCGTGAAGGAGTCCTCGGTGAAGGTGTTCATGGCGTTCTTGTACTCCTTGCGATGATCCATGCGAGGTACCATGCCCAGCTTGTCGAAGGCACCCTCGAGGAACATGCTCTCCAGCACCAAACCCGTGAGGTTGACATCGCCGGAGGGTTGGAGGTGGATCTCGTCGAAGGCGGAGGCCAGGTAATAGCCGCCGTTCCCCGGGCTCACCTCGCCGAAGGTCTCCGACCAAGCGATGGCGGGTTTGCCGCTGTCGCGGAAGAGCTGCACCGCCCGGCGCACGTCCTGGAGTTGGGCAAAACCCATGTTGCCACTGCCGATGTGGGCCACCAGGGCCGCCACCCGCTCGTCCGATGCCGCTTGCGTGAGGGCGTCGACGACATCGCGGGTGACCACCACTTCGGCTTGGGTCAAGGCCGCAAAGGGATCCGTCTGCGGAACATACTCGAGCACTCCCTTCTCGAAATCCACTTCCAGGATCACCTGCTTGGGGACTTTGCCTTCACCCCCGAGGAAAAAGCCGAGACTGAGCACCAGGGCCAATCCGACGACGACGATCAGGGCGAGGACGATCCATACTTTTTTCATACGACTTCTGACTCCTTGGCCTTCGCGTCGGCACTTGGCCGCGCAGAGGGCACGATGTTTTCCCATTCACTGGCGTTGGAGCAGGCCACCGCTGCCATCACCGGCTCACTGTCCCTGAGATTAAGCTGTCCCTGAGATGGAGACTGTCACTGAGATTGAAGGCTTCGTGGGGCACACCCGCTTCGGTGACCCCTTCCTTGCATGATGGGCCGTGGCTGAAGACTTCGTGCCGGCCGCCGCCCTTGGATGCATCGATACACCCTTCGCACGTCGCGCCGCCGATGTATACCATCTTCGTTCGCCGTCGGCACCTGGCCCGCCGAGGCTAGGTTGCGAAATTGCCCCCCCTCCATACCCGTACGTCATCCACTGTCCGCCGCCCCGACGATTCGGTTACCATGGGGAGGCACTGAGAACATCGTACGCAAGGAGATCGTCCATGGCAGGTAGTGACAACATGCGGCCCATCCACGAGGTGGCCGCAGATTTGGGTATCCCGTCCGAGCACCTCATCCCTTACGGCGAGGACAAGGCAAAGATTCGCCTCGAGGCCCGAGATTCGGGACGCCCGCCGGGGCGCCTGGTGCTGGTCACCGCCATGACCCCCACCGATGCGGGCGAAGGCAAGACCACCACCTCCATCGCCCTGGCCCAAGGATTGGCCAAGCTCGGGAAGCGCACCGCCGTAGCCTTGCGGGAACCCTCCTTCGGGCCCATTTTCGGCAAGAAGGGCGGCGCCACCGGCGGCGGCAAATCCATCCTCGAGCCTCGGGTCGACATCAACCTCCATTTCACCGGCGACTTCCACGCCATCTCCAGCGCCAACAACCTATTGGCCGCCCTGCTCGACAACCACCTGCAGCACGGCAACAAGCTGGGCATCGACCCACGGCGGGTGCTGTGGCGCCGGGTGATCGACCTCAACGACCGGGCCCTGCGCCAAGTGATGGTCGGCATGGGCGGCGTCTCCCAGGGAGTTCCCCGGGAAACGGGATTCGACATCACCCCCGCCTCCGAGGTCATGGCCGCCCTCTGTTTGGCTAAGGATGCCGAAGATATGAGGACCCGTCTGAGCCGCATCTTGGTGGCCCAAACCTACAACCGGGAACCGGTGACCGCCGCTCAGCTGGACGCCGTCGGCGCCATGATGGTGGTGCTGCGGGACGCCCTGCGTCCCAACCTGGTGCAAACCGGCGAAGGTGTGCCCGCCTTTGTGCACGGTGGCCCCTTCGCCAACATCGCCCACGGTTGTAATTCCGTCATGGCCACCCGCATCGCCATGGCCCACGCCGATTGGACGGTCACCGAAGCAGGATTCGGCGCCGACCTGGGGATGGAGAAGTTCTTCGATATCAAATGCCGCAGCGCTGGCCTCAAACCCGCCGCCGTCGTTTTGGTAGCTACCATCCGTGCTCTCAAACGCCATGGCGGCGTCAAGAAGGCGGACCTCGACACTCAGGACCCCGCCGCCGTTGAGCGCGGTCTCGACAATCTGCGCAAGCACATCGAAAACGTACGTCATTTCACCCCGACACCGGTGGTGGCCCTCAACCGTTTTCACAACGATAGCGTCAAGGAAATCGAAGTGGTGCGCGCCGCGGTGCAGGAGAGCGGCGCCGCCTTCGCCGTCTCCGAGGGTTTCGCCTTAGGGGGCGAGGGCTCCACGAAGTTGGCCCAACAGGTGGTCGACCACGCCGTCGAAAACCCCGCAACGCCGGAGTTTCTCTACGACTTGGCGGATCCGGTCAAGACCAAGATGGAAAAAGTAGCCACCAAAATGTACGGAGCCGACGGCGTTGTCTGGGCCCCACAGGCCAACCGCGACCTCAAGCTGGTGGAGCGTTTGGGTTACGACAACCTGCCCCTGTGCATCGCCAAAACACCCATGTCCCTGTCCGATAACGGTAGCCTGGTCAACCGTCCTCAGGGTTTCAAGGTAACTGTGCAAGGCGTCGTCATCTCTGCCGGCGCCGGTTTCATCGTCCCCTTGCTGGGCTCCGTCCTGCGGATGCCCGGCCTGCCCAAGGTCCCCCAGGCGGTCCACATGGACTTGGTGGGCGATGAAGTGCAAGGGTTGACTTGACCAGGGTCGACTTGAAAAGGAGACGATGAAAATGTCAGACACAATCATGGATCGTGGCACCGGTTGGCAGGTCCTCACGGAGCACGTCCAAGACCACGGCTTACGCCGACACATGTTGGCGGTGGAAGCCGCCATGCGGTGGTACGCCCAAGAGCTGGGGGGAGATGTCGAGCATTGGGGCCTGGCGGGTCTGCTGCACGATTTCGACTGGGAGATCCATCCCACCACCGAGCAACATCCGAAGGACGGCGCCCCCATCCTGCGGCAGCGGGGCTGCCCGGAGGATGTCATTCAAGCTATCCTGGCCCACAACACCGAGGGTTCGGGCGTCGAGCGGCAAACCATCATGGACTACGCCCTCTGCGCCTGTGACGAAATCACCGGCTTGATCATCGCCGCCACCCTGGTGCGTCCGGCCAAGGACATCCGGCTGATCAAGGTCAAGTCGGTGAAACGCAACTGGAAGGACAAACTGTTCACCGCCGCCGTCGACCGCGACGAGGTCCGCCAGGCCATCGAGGACTTCAGCGGCGTCGCCTATGACGGCAAGCTCGAGCTCTGGCAACACATCGGCAACGTCCTCACCGCCATGCAGGGTATAGCGGCGCAGCTCGACCTGGACGGTCGTTTGGCCAAGCCGCAGGAGTCACCGGCCCCGTAGGCCAGCCACCATCGAAGGAGAGCTCCATGCCATCAGCCGCCAGCCGGACGATCTTCCTCTCCGCCATCCTCCTCGCCCTGCCTGCCCTGGGCCAGAAGGAGCCCGCGACTGAGGGCGATCCGCTGCCTCGCTACGAGGTTTTTGCCTTGCCCACCGAGCATCCCGAGGACGGCCCGCGAAGCATCGAGGTGATGCCCTCGGATGGGGTCGCCTCGCCCTTCGGCTGGCATGATGTCGACGGCGTCGACGGAGCGGATTTCACCGTCACCCGCGGCAACAACGTCAACGCCTTCGGCGATCGGGATGGCGACAACGTGGCCGATCCCGGCAGCCAGCCGGACAGCCCGGACCTCGATTTCACCGGCACCCTCGTGCCCTTGGACTTGACCATGGATGCGGCCACCTACCTGGCCGCGGCGGTCACCAACCTTTTCTATTGGAACAACCTCTGCCACGACCTGTTTTACCGCTACGGGTTCGACGAAGCGGCGGGGAATTTCCAGGCCTTCAACTACGGCTCGGGCACGCCAGGGGGTGACGCCGTGGTCGCCCAAGCACAGCAAGGGGCCGACATCGGGGTCAGCAATATCGGGGCGTTCTCGACACCGCCGGACGGAGCGCCACCGCGCATGGTTCTCAGCCTCTGGAATCTCACCGATCCACTGCGGGACGCCGACCTCTCGAATACCGTGATCGTCCACGAGTATGCCCACGGCTTGACCGCCCGCCTCACCGGCGGAGCGGGTAACGTCTCCTGCCTGAGCCACGAAGAAACCGGCACCGAGGGCTGGAGCGACTGGTACGCCCTGGTGCTCACCGCCGAAGTCGACGAGACGCCCACCACCCCCCGCAGCCTCGGCAACTACTTGCTCGGCACACCCCCCGGTGACCCCGGCTTTCGTCCCGCCCCCTACACCACCGATCTGGCGGTCAACGACTTCACCTACGCCGACATCGCCACCGCCACGTCGTTCCACGGCGTCGGATTTGTCTGGGGAACCATGTTGTGGGATGTCTACTGGCAGTTGGTGACGAGCCACGGCTTCAATCCGAATCTGGCGGATCCATGGGAGAGTGGCGGCAACAATTTGGCGCTACAGCTGGTCACCGACGGTCTCAAGCTACAGCCTTGCCGTCCCGGCTTCGTCGACGCCCGCGACGCCATCCTCCTGGCCGATCAACTGCTCACCGGGGGAGAGAACCAGTGCCGCCTGTGGGACGCCTTCGCCCGCCGGGGCCTCGGTTCCAGTGCCAGCCAGGGTAGCTCCAATTCCTCCAGCGACGGTGTCGAAGCTTTTGATATCCCGGAAACTTGCTTCAACGCCCTGTTCGGCGACGGTTTCGAAGGTGGCTCCACCGCCGCCTGGAGCAACGCAATTCCTATCTAGTGTCCATCCAGCTTTACCAAGATCGGTGCCAGCGGGAGGCGCCCCTTGGCGGGAGGCCCTTCGAGCGAGCACGGACGGAGTGCTGTCTGAGCCGCAGGGACCTGGGGACGGGATGAAACCTTGAGATCAATGGGTCTAGATCGATAGGTCAGCGTTGGGGCGAGTTTGCGGAGGCCGCGTACAGCCGAAGGGCTCCCGCCCCGCATCGTTTTCTCGGAAGAGAACGGAATGATCTATCTCTAGCGCAACGCGCCGGGCGCCTCGGCTCCGGTGGCGGCCGAAGCTCCTGCGGCCTGAAGCCTTGCCTCGACCCGCCAGGATTGATCCGTTTGCAGGGAGGATCTCTGGGCTTGCTGCTGCGAGATTTGCCACAGGTAGTTGCGGCGCTCTTCGAGCTTGGTATCGAAGGGCAGCTCGCCGGGCTGACCGATCCCCAACTCGATGCCACGGGGTGTCTCGTCGTAGTGGAACTCAAAGCTGGTCAGTTGGGCTAAACCATGCTCCTTGGCGGTGGCATCGAGGCGACCTTTGCGTTCCATATGACGCAGCAGGAAACGTATTTCCCGTTCGATGTGGGGCTCCAGCTCCCCCGCCTCGTACTGCTCGTAACGTGGCACCGGTGCCGGCAAGGAAGTGGCCAAGAAGACGGATTCGGCCGGCGTCAAATCGATGGCATGGCGACCGAAGTAGTGCTGGGCGGCCTGGCCGATGCCAAAGATCTCCGGGCCGAGCTCGACAATATTGACATACAGCTCGAGGATTTCAGCTTTGCTGAGGTGCTTCTCGAGCCACCAGGTGAGCAAGACCTCTTGGGCTTTGCGGCCGAGGGTCTTGTCGCGGGTCAGGAACAGGTTCTTGGCCAACTGCATCGAAACCGTGCTGGCACCGCGAACAAATCTCCCCTCTTCCAGATTGCGCCGCAGGGACGCCTCCATGGCATAGGCGGCGAACCCGGAATGTCTGAAGAATCCAGCGTCCTCATGGGCCAATACGGCTTGCACAAAAAACGGGCTGACGTAGTCGATGGGAGTCCAGGAGGGGGTTCCGGGGCCGGTCTCGAATTCGTAGACGATTTCACCCTCGCGCCCCCGAACCACGTGCTGGAATGGCCCGTCAAAACGTTTGAGATCGGCGTCCTCAGGCACCGAGTCGAAGGCGCAGTTTTCGTCGACTTCGATATCCAGGATGGCATCATCCACCCGGTCGGAGTCGACATTCAGCACCAGCATGCCCTGCATCTCACCGGACAAGCGAAAATCAGCATAGTCACCGAGCATGGCTGCTGGGATGGCACCGACCGCCGCATCGCAGGATGTCGTGGGAAGCTCGGCCACCATATCGATCAGATAGTCACCCTCTTTCCAGGCCAGCTCACCGCGGAGGGCGACGACCGCCCCTTGGCTTTCCACCGAGAGCTCCTCGATCAAGAGGCGTCGATCCGCCAAATCCACCACGCCGGAGCCCCAGGCGACGCCTGACAGGCCACGCAACGGCTCGCTTGCCAGACGGTGGTGCTCGATGTCGAAATCCGCCAGCTCCACTTGTGCCTCCACGGCCAGGGTGCTCGTATCAGTCAAATCCCACGACGCGTAGCCGGAAGTCTCGGTGGCACGGGTGTCGACGGCCGGCAGGGGCGGAAGCTCCAGAGCCTCGAGGGTGCGGCTCAGGGATGCCACCGGTAGGTCGCTCCAGCGGGCTTCGCCGTAGGTGGTTTTGGCATCGAGATCGACCCTGAAGAACCAGTCGAAGTGGCCGTCCAGGTGTTGGGCCTCGCCCCGCAACTCAACTTGGCTCGATGTCGGCTGCACCCAGCGTCCCTCCAGGGCCCGGAGGACTTCAAATCGTTGGCCATTCTCTGAATAGGCGACGTCCACCGCGGCCATCTGCACCTCCGCCCCCGGGCGTAGGAGGCGTAGCACGGGCGCCAACTCGGCCTGGAGGTCGGTCGAGGAGGTAGCTTCAGAAATCTCTTCGCTGCCCCCGGCCCCTTCCGCGGCAGAGCCGCTGAGAGCCGCCAGCCCTCGGCGCAACGCTTCGAGGCGCGACGCGGCGGCGGGGTGGTCGAGATCCGCATGCACTGAAACACCCTCAGCCCTGACCCCCATCACCGAACCGGCTTGCCGTTGGGCCAAGTCGATCATGTTGCCGAAGACCTGTAGGCGATCCACCGTGACCTGGGCTTCCCCGTCGGGGCTCTCGATCTCCAAATCGGAGAAGATCACGGAGGTGGAGTCGACTTCCAGGCCGCCGAATCGGACCGGCATACCCAGACGTTCCTCGAGCTCTTCCGAGAGGCCATCGACCATCAGCTCGGGAGTGTACGGCGTTCCTATAACCCATAGGCTGAAACCCACCCCTAGGACGAGGAGGGCCAGGAAGAGCAGCAAGCGAACCTTGCGGGCCGAACCTTTCCGTTGGCTCGTCTTGCCCTCGGTGCTGGGGTTGGAAGAAAAAGCTTCGCTGTTGTGGGGGTGGGTCGTGTGTTCCATACCCAACTATTAAGCGAAGATCATGCCAACCCCACGGTCTCAACCTAAACACTTGAAGATGAGTAACTTAATCCCAAGGAGAGAGACGGTAGTCGGCGCTGTCGAGGCTCCATTCCGGTGAGGCCGGTGCAATTTCTACAAGACCAGGGGATGATCTTGCGAGCTATTGCAACCTAGAGCGATAGGGGAAAGCCGCGGGGGAAGAACGATCGGGCTAGGGCCGCCGGAGCACCAACGCCAAGCCATCCGCACGGACCCGCACCTCCGGTGGCACGATCCGGTCATCGGCCAACTCAACCACAACCCGTACCATGTCCTCGTGCTGGCCTATCCTCAACCCGCGGGTCAAGGCATGATCCAATACCAAGGCGGTGGGCAGGTCGGTGCGCCAGCCACCCTGAATATCGACCACCAGTCGGGGCGGGGCCTGAAGACGGAAATGCTGAAAGGTACGAGGCGGCGCGTCGGTTTGCAGCAACAAATGGATCTCCGCGTCGTCAGCCACACTGAGGATATCCAGCAAACGACCAGAATCGCGTAGGGCCGACGCCTCGAAGGGTGGAGGTGGCGGCAGCGACGGTCCCAATATCTCGCGGTCCTGCCCATCGGGCTCCGGCGTCGGGTCTAAGGTCGACGTCTGCCGGGTCGAGCCAGCCCCATCGGATGAGCGCTGCGTGGCAAGGTCTTCAGGGGCCGGCATTTTGGCCGACGGGCCTGGCGACGGTGTGGCCTCGGCGGCGTCCCGCTCCTCCCCAACTGGCGCTGCGGGGTCGACACTCGGCGGCGCTTCTGCCCGCACCCCGGCAGGTCGCGGCAGCTCGGTTTCGTAGGGCAAGGTCCGCAGATAGAGGAAACTCCCCAGCAACGCCACGATGACCACGCCGGCCGCCACGATCCGTTGTTGATGACGTCCGAGCTGGCGCGGATTCCACGCCCACCACCAAAACCTGCGCATGCAGACATTGCAGCGATAGGGGCGCAAAAGCAGGACCAGCAACAGCTTCTCGATCAAATTACGGTGCGAGAAGCGAGCCCGACGCTGGCCGCATTGGGGGCACTTCCTCATGCTGCCTGACGCCGCATCGACAATGACTTATCTGGAGATATGCCGATAGGGCCCCAAAGTGGTGGGCGGGGGATAGCGACGACGACCTGCATGGGCAGCATTTTATCACCCATGGCGCCATTGCAGGCATTCCCTTGGGTACCCGCGCCGCACCGCGGCGGCGCCATGGTCAAGCCTGACGTCGGATGCGAAAGGCGGCCACGGCCTGCGGAATGCGCCCCTCCGGCAGGGCATCCGCCATGCGCAGGATGCCCCGCTGCCAGCTTGCTTGGCGGGTCCACTTGCGGGTATCGAACTTCTCGGGGCGGAGGCTGCGAGCGGTCAGAAAGTCCGCCAAATCCGGCCGTGGCCGGCCTTTGTTGTCCACCGCCACGGCCTCGAGCTGCGCTCCCCGCTTGTAGATGGCCAGCAGGCCGAAGGCTTCTTCGGCACCCACCACTTGCAGCAGCGTGGCCCGACCGCGGGGTCCCTCCGCCAGCTCAGCCAGAATCCCCTCCACCAGGGGGTGACCGGAGGCAAAGAACTCCAGGTCTTCGTTGTCCACCGCTTCCTGCCGATCGAAGGTGCCGAGGAAACGGGACCCTGGGGATACGCCGGGCAGGATGTCGATCAAGGCGGAGCTTCCGAACTCGATGTGGAAGGCCCGCTCCCCCGTCTCCCGTTCGAGATCGAAACCAAAGGTGGCGGCGGCCCGCAACACCACGTCCTGGGTGAGCTGGTCGAGCTCCTCCGGTACCTTCGCCAACACCTCGTCGGCCATCTCTCCGACATACGGCTCGCGGTGGAGCTCGTGGAACGCTGCTTCTTGGACGCGGGTTCGCGTGGCGTGGGCCTCTTCCAGGAAGGTGTCGAAGGCGGAGGCCGCGATGTCCTTGGCAGAGCTCAAGGCGACCCGTTCCACCTCTTCGGCGACGGTGCGCAGCTCCCGCTGAAATCCACCCAGTGGTTTTTCGAAAATACCGATGGCTTCGATCAAGGAGACCAGGGCTCGCCCGATGCCGCTGGGCGGACGAAAGAAGACGATTTCCGTCGGCTCGGTGCGACCGATACGGTCCAGCCGGCCGATGCGTTGCTCGACAACGGCGGGATTCCACGGTAAATCGAAGAGCACCAAGCGCTTGCAGAACTCGAAGTTGCGCCCTTCGCCACCGCACTCGGTGGAGATCAACAGGGCGGGGCCGTCCTCGAGACGGAATTGCGCCACCTCGATATCGCGCCGCTCCGGGGTTAGATCCTCGTGGAAGATCCCCACCCGCACGCGACCCCGACGCTCCACTTCATCTTTCAGGGCTTCCAAGGTCTCACGGTGGGCCACAAATACTAGCGTCTTCTCGTTCTGCTTGCGCCAGCGGGCGGCCTGGGCGGTCAGCCAAAGGAAGCGGGGGTCGTCCCGCTTGGCGGCTTCGAGAACCTCCATCATGGCGGTTTCGTTGCGTCGCACCATCGATTGCAGCGCAAAGGGCGAGGCCAGGGCCCGCTGAATCTTCTGCGCCTTGCGGATCTTGGCGCCGGCATTCTTCACCTTGAGGGACCGCACGTGGCTTTCGAGACGCCGCATGGGTTCCCACCCCTGATCGTCGATATCGACCGACACAGCAACCCTGGGCGGCAAACCGCCGATATCCGAACGCCGCGTCGCGCTGGTACAAGCGGGCAACGACTGTCGACGCTGCAAACAGGCTTCAAAGCTCTCGAAGGCCGGGAAGACGTCAGGCCGCAGGATCTGCAACAGGCGAAAGAAACCGTGGGCGTCGTCCTCCAGCGGTGTTGCCGTCAACAGCAAGACGTTCTCCACCGCCTCGGCGATGGGGGCGACCGCACGATAGTCCTCATTGCCCGGATGGCCCTGCGGCCGCTTCAGGTGATGGGCTTCGTCCACTACCAAGAGGTCGAAGCTCGCCTCGGTCGCCAGCTCGACAAGCTTCGGCAGCATGCGCAGAAGCTCCATCGAAACAATCGCCTGGTGATACACATCAAAGGGATTGAAGTCGCCGCCGTGCTCTTTCTCGACGTCCAACAGCCGCCGTTCGTCCACCAAGACAAAAACCTGGTTGTATTTGCGCCACAGCTCCCCCAACCACTGCACGGTGAGCACCTCTGGGGCGATCACCAAGGTTCGTCGGGCACGACCGGTGTGGATCAGACGATTGAGGATGAGGCACGCTTCCACCGTCTTGCCCAGCCCGACCTCGTCAGCCAATAGCCAGCGGATCGGCTGCCGCGTCTCACCGTCTTCAGCTTCCTGGCGGTGGATGCCACAGGCCCGACTGGCGACATAGAGCTGGTGTGGGAAGAGTCGGATACGGCCGCCGAGGAATGAGCCCAGGCCGTCGGCTTCCCGTAGACGGCTGAGGCGCAGGGCATCGAGCCGATTGACAAAATCACCGTAGCGATCGATCTTGCCCCGGGCCAGCTGCTCCACCGGCGAAGTTTCCGCCGGTAGTGGCCACAGCTCCTGGATCGGCACCTCACGGCCGTCCTCGAGACGATAAATGCCAGTCTCCACCTCGTTCTCGACCGTCACCCGCTCGCTGCTGGGCTCATGTAGAGCACGACAGCCGGGGATCAGAACAAGGGGCTCGAGAGCGTCGGTATTGGCCGCAAAGCGCAATGCCTCGTCGCTCTCGGGAAAATAGACCAGCAAGCGCCGGCCGGTGAGAGCGATCACCTTGCCAGGCCCGAGCTCGGGGTTATATCGATGACTGAGACGATCGCCGGGTTTCCACATCTTTCGGCGATCTTATGCGCTCAGGGCTCTAAGTCCAAGGTCTGAGGCGAGGGAAAATGAAGAAAATGCTCGGTCCTGTAGTGCTCAGGCTTGTTGCCAGCGGCCCAACAAGCGCAAGACCCTGGCCTCGATCTCGTCTCGCACTCGGCCGTACGCCTGAGGATCCATGTCACGGGGATCGGGCAAGCCCCAATCTTGGCGCTCGTGACCGGCAATCCACGGACATGCGTCGCCACAACCCATGGTGATCACCACATCGTAGGGGCCAGGGGGTACCTCGTCCGTGCTCTGCGAGCGATGAGACGAAAGATCGTAGCCCTTCTCCGCCATGGCGGCCACGGCTTTGGGATTCACCTTGCCCGAAGCCTTCGAGCCGGCGCTCCAGGCTTCGACCACGCCCGCCCCATGCAAGCGGGCGAAGGCTTCCGCCATTTGCGAGCGATTGGAGTTCTCGGTGCAGAGGAAGATGATCTTGGGTGGCACGGCGATGCTCCTGGTCAGGGGGTTGTAGGGGTTGTAGGGGTTGTAGGGGTTGGCGCACTGTACCGCAATCGCCGGCTCCACGATCACCCGGTTGGCGATCTTTTGCAGCTGACAAGCCCGCTTCCATGACCTTGGCGATCGATTGCAGACGAGTCGCTCAATAGGCAAGTATCCGAGCCAAGAGCTGGTCGTTTGGATCGTGGTCTTCCTCGCTCTGGCGATTGCCAGCGTGCTCGTAGCTGGTGGCGATTTCTTGTCAGGATGGTCGACATTCTGGAGCCGTTCGGCGTCGTCGTCTCCATAAGTGGTGGTTTCCGCGACCGGTCCGCCGTGGATGCGGGCTGCTCGGTGCGGTTGCCGTTGCGGTCGTCTTGGTACTCGAAGCTGGAGACCGACGCCGAGACATTGGGACGATTTTGCATCGAGGAGATGCGGCTGGACCCATCGTAGGCCTAGGGCGATCAGTTTCTGAATCTTGAGCCCGGAGCAGGGAATGTAGGCGTGAAGGCGGTGTAAATCGTCCAGTGGAGAGCTCTGGACACTTTGGACGGGATAATCTGGAACTTTTCAGGATTTGGTACAACCACATCCGTTTTCACGACAACTTGGAGGGGCGGACGCCGGGTCAAGCCTGGAATGGGAAGGTGCCGAGATCGACGAAACGGCCGTTGTACTTCAGTCAGTGGGACGGCGTGCTGACGGGTTTTTACTTTCCCGATAGCTGACGAATTGCGAATGGTTGGTGTGCGGGTCGACGGCTCGACTGTCCAGGGAGGAAGTGTGTTTGGAGAGGTCGGTTGCTACATGGAGTGGCTGTAGAAGGGAGGATTTGGGAAGAGAGCGGCGATCAGTTTCTGAATTTTGAGCCCGGAGCAGGGAATGTAGGCGTGAAAGCGGTGTAAATCGTCCAGTGGAGAGCTCTGGACACTCTGGACGGGACAATAACACTTAGGATTCTACGAGGTTCTTGACTATGCATTTGATCTCTTCAGCACTCAATTCGAACTCGGGCCCCTCTTCCATTGTAGCGACCTTCATTATCTCCTCATAGAGACCTGGTTCCAAGTCGTTTGCATGGTCCAGGTATGATCTGTACGCCCAGCGGGCCAATCGCCGAGGCTCGTAGCTATGAACAAGCTGAGCCCTAAGAGCGTCACCGAATGCAGCCTTCGTGAATTTCATTTGGGGCTCTCCGTACCGGTCGGCGGAAAATGTGGTGCATCCAGAATCTGTCCATCAGTCAACTTGGGGTGTACCCGGACAACGTTACCGGTGGAGTCGTAGCTCTCGAACCACTGCCTAACCTGTCCTGTCGACGGATTGTACTCGGTCACAAGTGCTGCGCCGCGAGTAGGACCGTGTATAGAAGCCGATCGTTCAGGCCCGTAGTACCGAACCCGCCCATCCCGCAGAGTACGAATTCGCGACGCAACCTGCTGAGCGCCTTCCAGCGCACGGAGCTTCCTAGCCAGTGCGGCCTGAGCGTTGGCGCTCTCGGCTCCTGCTCCCCCTCTGGAGATACTTCTTACCAGTACCCCGTCGGCGGCCTGGCCCGCCGTTTGGAAGATCTCATCCGTCTCCAAGATGAGCCCGTCATCAACAGAACTCAAACCAGGCCGAGCCCTCGCCGCAGATCGAGCCGCTGCGATGAGAATAGCATCCTCAACTCCGATGAGCATCGCCCGGCCTTGCTGCATCCCAGCAGCGAATCCCGGCTCTTCGTCTCCCACCGCGTAGAACGCATCGACGGTTCTGACGATGGGCAACGAACGAAGCACTGTGCCAACGCGGACTTCTTCCTCAGCGACGATCGCCTCGTGTTCCAGCCGGAATCCTTCCGCGTCATTCTGGACTTGGGCCAAGCGTTCGAAGATCTTGTAGTACCGCTCAGTTTCTTCCAGGGTAAACCCTAAGAACTGCCTGACCGGACCCTCGGATTGCCGCATCGCCTGAATTCGCTCGGCGCCCTCGAGCAAGAACCCGACATCTCTACCAATCTTGGCGTGGGTTTCCTCGGATATGGAGAGGTCGAAGCTGATTGAGAATTCGAATCCGAAGAGGTCAACGAGCGTGCCGCGCCTTTGGAGAGAGGTCGCTGGCTCGCCCTCCCGCCCATCCGGATCCACAAACACCGTCGGATTCTGAAAGGCATACAAATACCGATGCAGACTCGGCGGACTCTCCAAGCTGCCAAAAACCGGATCCTCGCTCAGGAATCGCCCGGTTTCCGGGTCGTAGAACCTGGCCTTGGCGTAAATCAGCCCTGTCTCGGGATCATGCTCATGACCGGTGAAACCGAAGGGGTTGGCTTCGGTTTGGATGGC
>JAJCXR010000044.1 GCA_029263315.1 Acidobacteriota bacterium
GGCCCTACGACGGCACATAGAGGGGTTCTTCCGGAAAGGAGGGGGACAGACCCTCAGAGCGAAGCAACCGGCAACACAGGCCCACGAAAAGTGTTACCCATGTTCCCGGTCTAAAGTGTTACCTATGTGCCCGGTCGTACATGAGAAGCCGAAGAACGGTTGCTCCATCGATTCGCCCAAGGTCCCGTTTGGCAGAACGACATCCCAGCGATGATCCGTGTCGAAGGGGTCGTTCACCAGGGAGTACATTCTACGGGTGGCCTCGTTCCATTCGAGGCTCGATCGTTCGTACATGTCGCCACGGATGGAGATAGGTTGACCATCGACACCGTAGGTCAGCAAATAGTTGCCAATGGGCGGCCGGTCGCACACCACGAGATACGGGTCGACGATGGCAAGATCGCAGGTGCGGTGGGGAGCGTTGGCAAAGGGAGATTCCACCCATTCCCCGCTGGGCGGGTCGTGCTCGATGCGCGTGATCCTTCCGGATGGATAGGCGCTATAGACGCATCCTTCGGCGGTGGAGTAGGCAATGTGATCCGGAGCTTCGGACAAGGGGATGGTGTCCAGATAGACCTGCTGAGAAGCTGACCAGCGGAAAATGCTTAGGTGGTCTCGGCTCAAGAGGTACAGGATATCGCCCTTTGAGACCACTTGATCCGGCAAGTAGGACAGGCCGTTGGGATCTGGAGGGATGGCGGGAACCGGTGGGACGAGGGCGTCCAGGTCGACGGAAAGGACTTCCGCCTGTGATCCCGCATCATAGAAACCAAAGACGGTCTCGTTCCTGACGAAGATAGAGCGTGTACTGGTTCAGCGGAAAAGCGACTTTTGGTGATCGTCTCTAACGGAATCCAAACCGGATCCGGAAGAAGAACAGTAAGGGTGAAGATTCTTTCGCCGAAGCTTTCGAGCAGTCCTGGCTTCTTCGAGCTTCCGATCTCGTTGCGCCCAGATCTCCTTCTCGTTGCCAGCCAGCATATCCGACGGCGTGACGTACCCGATAGCGCTATGCAAGCGTTCTTCGTTGTAATGCTCGACGAAGAGTTCAATGATTCGACGGGCTTGCGCGGGATCCGACGGTTCGAAACGACGGATGGCCTCACTCTTGATGGTCCGATGCCAACGCTCGATCTTACCGTTCGACTGAGGGTAGTACGGCGCGGTGCGGACGTGGGTCATCCCGGCTTCGCGAATGAACACCTTGAAGTCTTTGCCGATGAAGGCCGAACCGTTGTCCGAGATGATTCTCGGACGAGCCTCTGGAAAGCGCTCGCGGGCCCGCTGAAGCACGATCTCGACATCCCACTCGGTCATGGACTCACGTAGCTCCCAGTGCACCAGAAAACGACTGTATCCGTCGAGCACAGAGGTCAGGTAGTAGAACGTCCCACCAAGGTTCACGTACGCCACATCGGTATGCCAATGCTGATGAGGGGCCTGTGGCTGACGGAACCCCGTACCCTTCTTCGAAGCCTTCTTGTTCCAACGATCGAGGCGGCCGGCGGCCGCCAAGATCCGATAGACGGTCGAGGCGCTGACCGCGACGACGTCGGTGTCGAGCATCATGTAGGTCGCCCTTCGGCAGCCCTCGAGGGGATTCTTCTCGTGGAAATCGAGGATGGCTTGGCGCTCCCAAGGCTCCAGCCAGAAGTCACGGGGAATCTTGCCGTTGTGTTCATTGGCTCGGCCATAGCGCTGCTTCCACTGGTAGAACTTGGGGCGCGAGAGATCCAGCCAAGCAATGAAGCGCTTCTGGGCAACCTCCGTCTTCTCGGACCAATCCACGACGAAATCGACGACCGTGTCTCGCAAATCATGGGGAACCCAGCGGCCCTTCAGAGCTCCCCAATCTCTTTTTTTGCTTTCACGAATTCCTCGGAGATCTCAGCGATGACCTGATCCTTGCGGCGTAGCTTGGCCTCGAGGGCTTCCACCTTGGAGTCCAGCAGTGTCTCGCGGCGATCTGCGCGACGCTTCGGTTCCAAGGCGAGAGCAGCGTTGTCGAACAGCTGGCGCTGCCACCCATAGAACACGCTTGGTTGGATCTTGTACTCATCACACAGATCGGCCACCGAGACTTTGTCCGAGAGGTGGCGACGGAGGATGGCGGACTTCTCTTCGGGGGTGAAATGACGCCGACGTTTTTTCCTGGGCAATTTGGGCTCCTTCTGGCTCCGAATTGTGGAGCCTTTCAGAGTCGCTTTTCAAGTGAAGCAGCACATGACACCGGAATCTTCGAATCTAGCTCGGTCGTCGCTGAAAAGTCTCTGCCCAAGGACTAAAGCCTAAGGAATGTGGGATGCAAGAGGAGGAGCGGTTGGCTGGGCTGGAATCTGCTCAAGCGTGCTCCGAGCCTGCTCCATGACCTCTCGCCAGACTGGATTCTCAAGCCAGGTGCGAACAGTGCCTAGGCTTCTCGGCAATTGGTCGACGCGGATATCGTAGAATTTATTGAACTCTATAAGCGCCGTTTTCTCGCTTTCGCTGAAGGTTGGAGCTGTCACGTCGTATCCCGAATTGTAGAGATCGTCGAACCACATGCAAACCAACTCCGCCGTAATATCCACATGAGGTACGTCGCGCTCGTAGGCCAATTGTTCCTCCTCGGTGGCTAGGAGTTGTAGCAGCTCACGAATCTGTTCGCGTCGAGATGGTATTGTGCTCATCTGCTCTCCCCGTCGTGCCCGCATCGTTGCCTATGAGCTAAGTGATACTAAGTAAGCCACTTCGAAACCCTGGCTCTTGGATCAGGCGGTAACCGAAGCGGATGGTATCCCTGCGGCGGTTCTCAAGCGTCGAAGAGCCTCGCTCAGTATATGGGTTCGGGATCAAGCTGGGACAGCTCGAGAAGCAATCGCCCAATTGACTCCACTTCGCCCCCACTCCACCGATCAACCACGTGATCTCGGTCATACTCCGCAACTTCGAGGACCCACCTGGCTCCGTCCAACCCGAGGCTCTGCTCATTGGTTTGGAGATTCCAGAATTCGGATCCGGCGAGGGCCTGCTGGACTTTGGTCCAATCCTCAGGCAGCTCGAATTGCTCGCCCGGCTTCGGGATCGCCGCCGCCAAGGTTCCGAGATGTTGATCGATCTGGCGCAGATCGTTGACCAGGCTGCCGATGATGCGCCGAGCCATGTGGAAGGTCTCGCGACACTGGCGGCGGACATCGAGCGGGGTCGGTGAGTTTTTGGATACCAATAGGCGGGTGGTCTTGAGGTCGTTCTCCCAGGTTTTGGGGCCTGGTTCTGTGACCTCGGGCCCCGGTGATTGATGGGCCATGGGAGGTATGACGGACAGAGCTGGGAGTCAAAGAAACCACGGTTTGATCCGGTCGATTTGTCCTGTCAATTCCTGTGGCGGGGGCTTTGTGCTTTCGGCGGCTCGGTCCTCGACGACGGCGATGGTGCCTTTGAAAACCTATTTGGCCTCGTGCAGTCGACGGAGGCCACGGGGTTGTGAGCCTACCATCGGCCACCGTGCTGGTAGTGCTTCGGTGGCAGACATGGGCCGCCAGGCGGCCCACAGTCTGCTGGCCGCAGTAGTGGCGGGTCCGGTCTACGACGTCAGCGATGCCTATCTCGCAAGCTTGTCCGGGCCATGGCCCTCGGGGCCGCGCATCGGCATTGCCATGCATCGCGGGCGAGGCGAAGGATCTCCTGACATTGGCTGATGGCGAGCCCACTCTGCTGCTTGAAGGTTTCACGGCGATCCGCGACTGATTGGCCGGAGAGGTGGAATCCGACGATGCCGGCGCTCGTAGTAAGATTCGACGATGCGAATCTCCATGGAAGTTCTCGCGTCTGCCATCCGCACAGTCCACAAAATGGGCCCCGAGGAAACAGGGCGCTCGATTGAGACGGTGGGCGCCCGTCAGCCCAATCTGTTGCTTTCGGTCTTGGCGGTCGAGAAATTGGGCGTTTCGAGAGAGAACACCGAGTTCCTCCTGAAGTTGCTTCTGGTCGCCTTCGAGGCGATGAGACAATCACCATACGACTGGGAGGTGATCTCTGAAGACGAGCAGGAGAGGCATTTGCAGAGGATCGTCGGCAATGCGAAGCTGTCCGAAGGCTTGGATCCGGAATCACAATCGCGACTGACTCAGAAGATGATCGAGGCCCAGCCCGAGCAGCCTCTCTATGCCTTCGTCACCAACGAGTTGATCCAATGGCGTCGCCACTTGGTTCACCCCCAAGAGTCCGACAAGTTTGTCGATATGTGTGCATTGAGCTTGGTAGAGTGCATCGCCCATGGCAAAGCAGCCCAGGTCCGATCCAGCACGGACGACTGACTTCGGTGACGATGGTCAAATCCACCTGATCCCCACGCAAGAAACCCTTCTCGCCACAGAGCGAAGAGGGGCCAGCTACCGCCGATTCGGATCAGCAATCAAGCCGCTTTGGTCTTGCGCCGGGGCATCATGCCAGGGGGTTGGTCGGTCGTAAAACTCGGGGTTCCGTCTGAGGCGATTTCCAGCTCGAGGTGCTGATTGTCCTGCAAGCCGGTAGGTGTCGGACTCTGAACCTCACCATTGGCATCGTGAATGTGGACATCTCAATCGTCCGAAGACCCGGTGGCATAAATACTGAAGCTTCCGGCCACCGTACCTGGAGAAATCGCGGACCGGCAGCGCCGACTCGTAACGAGGGCGGATTCGCGGGCCTGGGGGAGAGTCAGCTTGCCGTATTGGCCGAGAACGAAAAAGCGGCGTCGGCCACGGCTCCTCTACGACTCAACGGTCGTCACCAACTGCTCCTCGGCCGATCCTTCGCTCCATGTCCTCCAGGATCACAGGATCGATGTCGGCGGGGCGTTTCAGCCGATGGGTCAAGAGGTGGCGGAAGGAGATGTGGCGGACATCGGGCATTGTCGGTAGACTTACCGTCGGACGTCGCTGACTCATGATTCGGGCCGCGATAGAGAATTAGGAGATATGGATGCAAGCCCATGAAATCGAAGTATTTATCCCGGAGGATCACCGGTTGGTGGTGGAGATTCCTGACGGGATTCGTTCGGGCCCCGCGAAGTTGATTTTGCTGTTGCCGTCTGAATCCGGCGAGGCATCGGAAGGGCAGAGAAGGCTTCGCCTGAAGGATTTGCCGAAACGTGATGGTTTGAATTGCACGTTCGATGAGCTCGTGGCGACTTCGTGGGAGCAGGAGTGGAGCCCCGATTCGTGAAATCGTTCCTCGATACCCATGCCGCTGTTGCGTTGTGGCGGGGCGACGTGGATGCTTTCGGGCCCCAGTCCCAGGATCTCCTGGAAAGCTCGGCGGTTTTTGTTTCACCGGTTGTGCGACTGGAGCTTGCGTTCTTGCATGAGATCGGACGATTGACGGTTGCTCCAGACGAGATCATCAACGCGTTGGCCTTGGATTGTGGCGTGACTTTGTCGAACGATCCGCTGTTGTCGGTGGTAGCCCATGCGATGACCCTCCATTGGACCCGTGATCCGTTCGATCGGCTGCTGGTCGCCACGGCGATGCTTCACAGGGCGCCGTTGGTGACGCGGGACGAGCTGATCCGGGAGCACTTCGAGAACGCGGTTTGGTGAACAGAGTGTTCAGCGGCCGGCACCGCGAAGACCTAAATGATATCCCCCCGCATGACCGATTCCCGACCCATCCGCTGGCTCCACCTCTCGGACCTGCACTGTGGCTGCAAGGGCCAAGTGCTGTGGGAGCAGGTGGAGGAGGACTTCCACCGCGATCTTGACCGACAGCTCGCCAAGGTCGGGCCGCCGGACTTGCTGTTGTTCAGTGGCGACCTGGCATTCTCGGGCAAGTCGAAGGAATACGGCGAGGTCGACCGGGTGCTCGATGGCTTGCTGGCACGCCTCAGTCGCTCGGGCGCCGCCGAACCGCTGTTGCTGGCGGTGCCGGGCAACCATGACGTTGTTCGACCGACAACCCGTTCGAAGCGTCTTGGCTATCGAATCCTTACAGACTTTGACGGCACGACTGATGATCCCGAGGTCGCCGACATTCATCAGGAGCTCTGGGAGAAGCGCAAGACATCGTTCATCGACCCATTGTTCCCCGGCTATATCGAGTGGTTCCGAGAACGAGTCCAACCCGCTCTCGAAAGTCGAGCCAAGGCCGTCCACTTCTCCCACTTCCCTTGTGATTTCCTCGCCGAGGTAGAACCCGACGGAGCCTTCCCGCTGGCGATCCTGGGACTCAACTCCACCTGGATCCAGTACGCCGGTGGCGACTTTGACGGCAAGTTGCTGATGCCCCTCGAGCAGTACCGGGCGGCCGTGGCACCGCCCTCACCCGAGGGCAAGCCGTCGGCGGTGTTCGAACGCAATGTCCACACGCTGCTGCTGATGCACCAGCCGCCGAGCTGGCTGTCAGGCAAGGGCCGCGAGATCTTCGACGCCCACATCTACAATCCACGGCGCATCACCGCCTGCCTCTATGGACATTTGCACGAAGCCAACGGCACGATGTTTCAGAGTGCCGGGGGTGAGCCGCGGGTGTTTCTGCAATCGCCGTCGCTGTTAGGGTTGGAGAAGTGGGGCAAATCGCAGGAGAGCCGGGCCTTTGGCTACAGCTGGGGTCAGCTCGGGCAGGACGGTGAGGTACGCATCTGGCCGCGGGAGCTCGCGGCACGGAAGGATGGTGTGTGGAGCTTTGGGGCCGACCCAGGATGCCACGAGCATCCCGGCGGTGGAGTGTTGCTGCGTCCTGGGCAGGGGAGCACGCAGCAGGTGGCAGTGGAGCAGCGCGGCATCGACCTCGACGGCTACCTGGGCCATGTGATCTCGCAGACCGACACCTTGGAGATCCGTGGCATCGTCGGGGATCGCAACCAGAGCGCCGTGTGCCCGCCGATCGAGAATCTCTATACGCCGTTGCGGATGCGTTCCGTGGGCCGAATGGAGGGGCATGGCGAGGAAGTAGGTGACACCGCTTCCGACGGCGAGATGGCGACCCTACTCGCCTCCGATCTGGTCCGCTCGGAGGGCACGGTGGTGCTCCAGACGGTGCTGTCGCAGAGCGAGCGCGTCCTGATCGAGGGCGAGCCCGGGGCGGGCAAGACGACGTTTCTGCGCTTGGTGGCCTGCATGCTGGCCCGCGACGCCGCTGAACTGGCTTGCCCCGGAGCGAAGAGCTGGTGTGAGGCCCACCTGGGTCTCGATGATGGTGCACGGCCGATCCCCGTGCTGCTGCGTCTGGCCGCCCTTGTGCCGCTACTGGCCAAAAGCCCGGGCCGTGACGACCGTTCCCGCCTGCTCGATCTGCTGGAGTCGGAGCTGCGTGCGGCGAAGCTGACCCGCGCCATCGACCGAGGTTACTGGCAGAAGCTCTTCGAGGACGGCAAGGTCTGGCTGCTGCTGGATGGTTTGGACGAGGTGGACGATCTGGGCTTGCGGCAGCGGTTGTTTGCCATCGCCCTTGACGCCATCGAGCATTGGCCGGGTCGGGTGGTGGTGGCGAGCCGTCCGTTCCACACTGAGGCGTTGGGGTCGATGGGTTTTCGTGTAGCGGTGGTGGAACCGTTTGGTCCGCCGGAAATCGAGACCTTCCTGGCCCACTGGACTTCGGTGCTCTACCGCGAAGATCAGGCGCGGGCGCTTCGGGGTAAGGCGGAGCGCTACCGCGAGCGTTTGGAAGAGGCGATTTTGAGCCGCCCGAAGGTGCGTGCGTTGGCGCGCAATCCGGTGATGCTGACGTGCTTGTGCGTTGTGCATTGGAATAAGGGGGACTTGCCGGACGTGCGTTCGCGGGTGTACGACGCGGTGATCCGTTGGTTGTTGAATGCCCGGTTCGATCTGCGCCAGGACCGATTTGGCTTGGATCCTGACTTCGCCGAGCGAGCGCTGGCGACGCTTGCGTTACATGCTATGGGGACGTCTCAAGGCAAGCAGTCGTTGCTGTTGTTGGCTGAGGCGGTAGCCATCGTGGCACCGGCTTTCGAGCGAGCGTGCCCCGAGTCCTCTGAGGCAGAGCGTGGAGATCTTGCTCGCCGCTGGCTACTCTTTGAGTGCGAGGGTAGCGGGGTGGTTGAGGAGGTGTCTGGGGAACGTTTGCGTTTTTGGCATTTGACGTTCCAGGAGTTTTTGGCGGCCCTTGAGTTGGCGCGTATGGAGCGAGAGGACTGGTGGGCGATTCTTTCTGAGCACTTGGAACGTCCGGCTTGGCGGGAGACCAGCGAGCTGTTTGTGACCTGCCTTTACGACCTGGGACTGCCCAAGGGTTTGGATTGGCTGATGGGAGAGATCCTGGGCAGAGAGAGCGGGCGGACTGGGACCCGAGAAGGGGGAGGCGTCAAGAACCTGGCGATCGAAGCGAAGACGGTGGGCACGATGGGCCGCTTGCTTCAGCCTTTGGAACGCTGTGGCTACCAACCGGGGGCTACCCTGAAGGCGACGTATGCCGAGGCTCGAGAGCGTTGTATGGCGATTTTCTCAGTGTCGGGAGCAGCGCAAGTGCCCATCAAGGACCGGATCTCCGCCGCGGAAGCGTTAGGGCAGGGCGGTGATCCCCGTTTTCGACCTGAGGAGTTTTCATCGAATTTCCTGGGGGTTGAAGGGCAGGCTTGGCGTCTAGGGAAGTATCCGGTGACGGTATCTGAGTATCGTCATTTCGTGGATGAGCGCGGCTATGAGGATCGTCGCTGGTGGAGTGACGGTGGCTGGTCTCAGAAGAGTGAGGTCGGGTGGAGTGAGCCGGAAGATTGGGACGTTCAGTTGGAGACGCCGAATCGTCCAGTTGTCGGGGTGTCTTGGTGGGAAGCGGAGTCGTATTGCCGCTGGCTGAGCGATCTTCGTGGTTGCGAGCTACGTTTGCCGACGGAGGCAGAGTGGGAGATAGCCGCGACGCATTCGGAGGGAAAGTATCCGTGGGGTTCGGCGGAGCCGAGCGTAGAGTTGGCTAACTTTTCGGAAGGGAAGGTTGGCCGTCCGACGCCAGTTGGGGTGTACCCTCACGGCAATGGTCCGTTCGGCCACTGCGACTTAGCTGGAAACGTGTGGGAGTGGTGTCTCGACGATCTGGATGACGGCAAGAATCGCCCCTTGCGGGGTGGTAGCTGGCGCAATGGCGCCGGCAGCCTGCGGTCTGCGTTTCGCGTCAGGTTCGAGCCCAGGCGCCGGGGCGACGGCGTTGGCTTCCGCCTGTTGTGGTCCCTCACCCCCTAACCCCCTCTCCCGAAGCCGGGAGAGGGGGGACCTGAGGGGCGTATTGCGTCGTGGATCAAGGCTTCGAGGGTTTCGCGTCCGATATCTTCGTTCCTGATGCGCAGCACTTGGATTCCGGCACGTTCGAAAGCTCGCGTGCGCTCCAGATCCGCCCTGGCGTGATCTTCGGCTTCGTGAATTGGGCCGTCGACTTCGATGACCAGAGCATGCTCTGCACAGTAGAAGTCGGCGATGAAGCCGTAGATGACTTTTTGGCGCCGGAACTTCAGCCTCAGAACCTGGCGATTGCGCAGGATTTCCCAGACCTGCCTTTCGGCGTCCGTAGGGGCCTTGCGAAAGTCGCGGGCCCGTGCAAGCTTGGTCTTGGAGGCCCGGGGAAGGCTCAAGGCGTCCTTCTGCCTTTCCTGTCTCTTGTCTGATTCTCCAGGGAGGAAGGAATCCGTAGGCATAACTCTAGCCACCAGTAAGCCTCCTTCAGGTCCCCCCTCTCCCGGCCGCGGGAGAGGGGGTTAGGGGGTGAGGGAAACCACAACGTACGAAAGCCAACCTCGCCTCACCCCGGCTTCCGCTCCGCCTCGCCGAGCGGTAGCGAATCGGCATCGATTCGCCAGCCCTTCCCCTCGCGCACTGCCTTCAGCTGGCCTTGCTGGATCATGTAGCGAACCTGGCGCGAGCTTTTGCCGAGCACGGTGGCGACATTTGTCACTGACAGTTGCATGATGCCGACACGATGTCGACATCGGGTAGTGGATGTCAAGATTCAAGTTGCACAAACGGTGAAGATTGCTGCGATTCTCAGAGATTCCGGGTTCTCTTGTCGACATCGCCGAGTGATGTCGACATCGTGTCGCTATTGAAATACAGATAGTGGCAGGGATGTCGACATCGTGTCGCTATTTCGTGTAGATGTCGACATCTCGTCGACGATGTGTCGCTATCGGTCCGATATGTCGACATCTTTGTCGCTATGTGTCGACATTGAGGCAGGTTTGTCGACAAGTGGCGACAAATTTGTCGACATCGCTGATTTTGTCGACACCAGGGCTCCGCCCTGGACCCGCCAAGCATTAAGACAAAGAGTCAGAACAAGGATCAAGGGATCAAGGGACCGTGCTCGGGGGAGACCACAACAGGCGGAAGCCAAAGAAGTCGTACCGGAGCCTGGGCTCGTCCCTGCTGCGAAACGCAGACCGCAGGCTGACGGCGCCACCGTACCAGCTACCACCCCGCAAGGGGCGCAGATCCGGATCGCCGTCCCCTACTGGATCGAGTGGCTCGTCCTTGGCCCAACGGGAGTGATCCGGCTCCCAAGCATCGCGGCACCATTCCCACACCAAACCTGCCATGTCGAGGTGGCCGAATGGCCCCGCACCTTCAGGAAAGGATCCTACCGAGGCAGGTTTGTCTTCGCTGTAGTTCAACCCGTAGCAAGCCAAGGTCGGGGTGGGGGATGTCTTGCCCCAGGGGTACTTCTGACTCTCTGATCCCCGGGCCGCAAACTCCCACTGTGCCTCACTCGGCAACTGGAACACATGGCCATTCGGGTGGGTCTCGCTCAACCATTGGCAATAGACCTGGGCGTCTTCCCAGCTCACGTTGACTACCGGCTGCTGAGGATCACTGAATCGCCGATCACGCCAGGTAGGGGGCTCTTCATGATTAGTGGCCGCCAAGAAGCGACCGTATTGCTCGTTGGTCACCGGAGTCCGCGCCAACCAGAACGGCGAAAGGCGGACTCGGCAGGCTGGGGTTGGCGCCTTCAGCGCCCAGTCCCAATCGTTTTCCCGAAAGCGCTTCTGTTCAGCTTTGGTGAAGAGGTCATCGCTTCCCATCGTGAAGCTACCACCAGGCACCGGGAGAAACTCGGCTCCACTCACCGAATCGGTGAAGGGCTCCATCGGCGACGTGACGCCCAAGGTTTCGCCCTGGGAAAGTACGCTGCGGGTCCGTATGGCGATCACGGGCTCGGCTTCCTTCGAGGGGCCGGGCAGTCGTGCGACGATCGCCTTGATCAGGGCGTCCTCTTCGCCGAGGCGCCAGTCGAGGGCGTCACAGTCGGAGAAGACCTCGGGCACGGTGGGGCGAGGTTCGCCGGGGAGGGTCACGGCCAGCCAGGTTTTGTCGTCGAAGATCGATCGTAAAGGCTTTGCCCCGCTCCAAACCTGATGGCCAGAGCTCACAAGGACCACGACCATGCTGCACGATTCGAGAATCTCCACGCTCTCTCGACCAATCCCCTCGACCTTCGTCACTGGCCAACCTCCTCGCCAACCTCTCAGGCGTCGAGCCAGGTCATCGGCAGGAATGTGATCGTTCTCGCTGCCGATCAGCAATGCTATTTCTTCGGCTTTGTCCTGAGGGCCTGAGATGAGGATTTGCTCCGCCAACTCCCGCACTTCGGGGCTGGCCGTGCCGATGAGACTCTCCAATGCTTCCACCAACTCCGCCGGTCGATGCGCCGTGCCGCGCACTAGACGAAGCACAGCCGCCTGTCGTCCTGGAGATCCTTCGTCCAGAACCTTGATGAGGGCTGAAAGCTCGGGGCGGCTCGTCTCGTGCAGGCAGTCGCGCAACAGACCAGCACGGCGTTCCAGGGTATCTGTGTGCTCCAAAAGCCCCGACATCAGCACATCGAAACCAGCCCGCTCCGACAGGGCTGAGATCTGAAGAAACACCTCGGTCCACCACGATTCATCGAAGCTTTCCTGTAGAAAGCCCAGATCCTCAGGATGGGTGATCAGGTGGCGGGCCGTCAGGTGTTCTTGGAGTCCAAGGTGGACGAAGCCAAAAGCTTCGTCGGTATAGTCCACTACCAGGCCAACATGACGATGGACCCAGGTAAAAAACTGTTTGGCGATCGTGCGCTCACCAAGAATGGACTTGAGCTTCGCCACTCCCTCCGCCCAGCTCAGGTCGTCGCGCCGTTTGGCGGAGTGGAGGTAGAAGGCCAACTGACCCAGGGCGTCCCGCGCCGTCACCAGGTCCACCGGCCCTTCTTTGCCCCGCTGTCGTGGCCAGCGGTCGAGGAGCACGTCGAGACATTGCTCGTAGAAGCGCACCCGTTTCTTGGGAATCTCGTTGCCCAACAGAACCACCACGCACAGAAGGGTGAGCAGTAGCGGGTTCGAGGCCATCTCCAGGATCTGTTGGCTCGAGCTCTTGCGATCTCCGAGGGCACCCAAGATCGTGCTCACCCGCCGGTCGGCGGTCGCCGACTCGATCCTTCCTCGGCGCGCCAGCTCGCGGAACCACCGGGTCACCAGAGTCGCGATCTGCTTGTTCTGGAGCGGACGGACCTCATAGGTCTGGAACTGAGGGTCGCGGTCGGCTTCGCGGCCCGGGAGTCCCACCCGTCGGCACGACACCACCGCCCGAATCTGTGCCGCGTCGTCCTGGCCGAGATACCAGCCGATGCGCCGTAGAACCTCGGCACGGTGGGAAGCGTCAGCGATCTCATCGAGACCGTCGAAGAGCAGCAGCAATCGTCCATGGCTCCACAGCGCCTCGCCCATCCCGCTCAGGCGTCCGCCGCTGACCTGCCGCACCTCGTGCTCGATGAAAGCGGCCAGTCCCTGGTCGAGCAGCTTCTTGTCCAAGTGCCGCAAGCGCAGGAACACCGGCAACGTGCCCTTCGCCAGCCCGAGAGCGGTGGTGGGGTCCCAACAGAGCGAATGCAGCTTGAGCAAGGCCGTCGTCTTGCCCGATCCTGGCTCACCGAAGATCAACACATGCCGCAGATCCTTGGGGCGTAGAATCGCCTCGATCTCCACCGGCTCGTTCTCGCCCCCTTCGCCACATCGTTCCAATGCGTCGCGTGCCGCGCCGCGAAACATCCCCAGCCCCTCGGTGCCAAGTGTCGGGCGGGAGACCATCCGCAGGGGGACGTAGATCTCTTCGAGCTTCACCTGCACATCGCCAGCGTCGATGCCGATCAGGTCGAGGTGGGCGTAGTGGTCGCGGGCCCAGTCTTCGTAGGCGGTCAGGGGATCGCTGTCCTCGATCACTGTGTCGACCGGCTCGCCAAATAGCGAACGCCGAACCCGCGACGGCAGAGATGCTCCTGACGGTGGTGCCCCCAGCGGAGGCGGCTTGGTCTTGGGTTGGCCGGTCAGGTGGCGACGGAGCTCCTCGTAGCCCGTCGGGTCGGTGGGGTGGAAGCGGTGGAACGCCTTGAGTGGGGTAGGGATGTGATCCCCGTCGCCAGCCTCAAAGAGGGTCGGCAGGAACTTCCGATTTTCTCCCTGGTCGAGATACAGCCCGATGCGCACCAACGCACCTTCCCAAGTCACTCCGAGGCCGCGATCCGGCGTCTCCTTCTGATCGAAGCGCCGACGGTAGGTCTCGGTACAAACACACAAGACGAAGTCAGCTTGTTCGACTTGATCTTCCATCCACAGAGGCCAGCCCCGCGACGGTGCCGTCTCGTATTGGTCGATCCATGCGTCGATATAGTCCGAGCGCAGCCGGTTGGCCAGCTCGAGCACCCGCTGAGCGTGTGCCTCGGAGTCGTGGCTGTAGCTGATGAAGACACGTGGTGGGCGTTCTGGCGGATCCGATGACACCTGAGCCTCCCGAGAAACGATATTGATAACCGACCTCTTTACTCGAAATAGTGAGGGTCCAGAGGATACGTGATTGTGGACTCCGATGCACCTCGGGAGGAGTGGGAAGGTGATTCCAGGCAACCTCCCCGGCAGCGGGTGAGATCGAGCCAGGGTGCGACCCTGGGGGGCAGCTTCGCTCAGCGCCCCACCCCGTTGACACCCCACCAGCCCCACGAATAGGACTCCCAGCCCACAAAGAACCGGACCCCACCAGCTCACCCTGGGGTCCCAAAACCTGGGAGAACCGCAATGCTGATCCATCCCACCGCCGCCCGAAGTGTATCTACCCGCACCGTCCGTAAAGGCCAGCGACAAGCTGTCCTGCGGAGCACCCGCGGAGACATCGCCACCCTCGCCGACGACCTCCGAGCCCTCGACGCCCGTATCGCTGGCATGGTCGAGGCACTACCGACACAGGCCGCAGCCTTCGACGCCTTGACCGAGCTGGCCGACGGCCTGCGCTGCGTCCAGACCGATCTCCTAGCCGATGCCATCGAGACCCTCGACGGTCTGGCATCTCGCAACGACACCGAGCTACGACGCCGCTGCACAGAGCGCCGGGCATGGCGATTGGCGGAAGGAGAGTGAAAGCCGACGCCACAACCGACGGGACGCAACGGCCGTCCGACACCCACCACGAGCGCTTGCCCGATCGCCTCCTGCGCGACGGTCCACGTTCCCTGTCGGACGCCGAGTTGGTGGCCGTGCTGCTGCACTCCAGTTGCCGTCGCGGCTTGGCGTCGGAGATCGCCCACGACCTGCTGCGCGACCTCGGGGGACTGGCGGGGCTGAGTGAAGTCGACGGCCACCTGATCGACCGTCCAGGGGTCAGCAAGGTGCGGGCGGCGATCCTCATGGCTGTCCGCGAGCTCGCCGCCCGTCTCGGACGCACCAAGCTACTCGAGCGGCAAGTGCTCGATCACCCCGCCGTCGTCGCCAACTACCTGACCCTCCGCTTTGCCCGCGCCGACCAGGAAGTCCTCGGCGTCCTCTTCCTCGACACCCACCACCGGTTGATCGCCGACTGCGAGCTGTTCCGCGGCACGTTGACGTGCATCCAGGTCGAGCCCCGCCAGATCTTTCGGGAGGCGCTGCGCTATCGAGCGTCCTCGATTGCCCTATTTCACACGCATCCGACCGGCGACCCAACGCCATCGGAGGACGATCGAGCCTTTACCCGCCGCATCGATCAGGCAGGCCGTCTGGTGGGCATCCGGCTGGTGGATCACCTGATCCTCGGTGGGTTAGGCCGGTGGACCTCCATGACCCGCCAGGGCCTGATCTGACCGGCCCAGAGGTCCCCCAGGGCCGGTGGAAGGCCCGAGGGGGTCGAACCCTTGGGTTGTCCTGCCCAAAGGGTTGTAGGGCATGGCCGGGCCCCTGAAGCCTTCCCCATGGGATCGCCGTGGCGATGCCAGATGCTCCGACCTCTGGGCAGCCCATTCGGTCCCGCACAACCCCTGATCGATCGTTTCCGCGACATTCCGCGAGATATCCGCGTTAATGCCGAGCAAACGGAATTCACCCTATGAATCTAGCTGTTTCAGACTGACCTGCTCGGCATAATCCGACAGTCTTCTGATCTGGCCTAATGCCAGGAAAGGAGACGAAAATGGTAGAACGGTTCTACACAGATCCACGGACGCTGGCACGTTTGCATGCAGGGCCATTAGGGCCCCACACCGACTCTCTGGCGGAGCTTCTCTCGGAGAGCGGCTATGCTCGGTCGACGATTCGAATTCAGCTACGGCTGGTCGGCGACTTGAGCTGTTGGCTCAAGTATCGAGGCTTTAGGGTTGAGGATCTCGACGAGGAAAAGATCCATCAGTCCTTGGAATACTCGCCAAGAAGCCGTGGCTTGATCAGTGGCTATCAGGCGATCTTCGGAATACTACTGGAGCACCTTCGGGGCATTGGCCTTG
>JAJCXR010000045.1 GCA_029263315.1 Acidobacteriota bacterium
GCATTTGGGGTAGGGCTGAGCCTGCGCGGCGAGACGTTGCCGCAGGGCTCGGTCGAACACATAGACGTATTTGAGCTTGGGTTTCATTTCGACCCGTTCGGCGTTGGGGTCGACGTTGGCCCGCAACCAAGCGATCTGCTGACCGCCACGGCCGTAGCGGTCGTACAGGCTGCGGGGGTGCTCGATCTTGCCGCGGACCTTGAGGTAGGGCTGGGTCGAGGCCCCAAGGTAGAGCCAATTGGTGGCCCGGTAGATCGTGCCGAGGTGACCTTCCTTGGTGTCGGCGTAGCTGACGATGAGGCGGAGACCAGGGGACTGGCGCCGCAACAGCTTGAGGCTGATCGCCAAGCTTCGGGACGTCGGATAGGTGCGGTTCGAGGCCATGGCCACCCGCACCAGCTCGCACGCTTCCGTAGATTCGAGGCCAAAGGGTCGAGCCAGGTGACGATTGGCGCCGCTGCCATAGAGGATCACTCCGACGAACCGTCCATGCTCCCACACGCCGATGCGGACCAGCTTGGCGGCCGGCATCTGTCGGCTGTAGTGCCAGCGATGGACAGCATGCTTGGCGGCCTCGTGGGAGCAGAAGTCGAGTCGGAGCGTCACGTCGTCGGCCTCAAGCCTTTCCGGGGACGAAAGTATGCCCACACTCAGGACAGGTGACGTCTTTCTTGCGGTCGAGGCGGGACTGACCGTCGGCCGAGACGGGCTCGAAGTTGGGGCCGGTCAGCAAGGCGTCGAGCTCGCCGCGGTCAAAGCTGGCCAAATAGTCGGTCGCATCGGGGGTGGCATGGAGCACCGCCTGCAGGCCGGGCTCGTCCCAGATCTGGAGCAGGTCCGCAAAACCGAGATCGCCGCCCAGCAGGGTGAGGTTGTTGTGGTCGATGGCGAAGGCCACCGCAGCCGCTTTGCTCTCGGCATCGACACCGAAGATCACCGGCACGGCCCACTCGCCATCGTCGAGGACTGCGATGCCGCGGGGTGGTTCTTTGCCGGCCCGACGCATGCGTTCGAGGGCCTCGGTCCGTCCATTGCCGTAGACCAAGGCACCGAGGGTGGCGTCGAACTTCGCTGGGTCGCCGAAGCCGTGGGTCTCGATGGAGACGATGAGACGGTCGAGGTCGTGGTGCTTGGGGTTGTCGTCCCAGCGCTGGGCTTGGGGAAGGGGGACGTAGCGAAGCTCGAGCTGGTCGGTGGTCATGGTGAGTGTCTCCGAGGAGAAGCCTGTTGGGGTGCCCTGAGTCATAGAATAAAGGGCCTTTGCGGGCTTCTCAATGGAGGGGCGCAGTTGGATGTAGCTCGTGTGGGAACAAAGGAGAACTAAGTCCTCTCTTTAGCGTTCCTTGGCTTCATCGAGTTTGACGGTGCTGGTTGGCTTCGAGTGACGTCATCGGCCGCTCTCCGATGATCGATCCTCCAAACACTTCCATTGACTCATGGATGTCCTTGGCCTGGAACGTGGCTGCGCCTGTTGTAGCCGCTCGATGTCGAATCAGCTCAACCAGCACTGGCTTGTGTTGGCTCACGGCTTGCTCCAGCTCTTGGGTGATGACGTCGTTGGAAGCGTCAAGGGTAGACGCTCGCCGTTCAAGGTCAACCGTGTGCCTCGCGCCTCGAGATCATGTAGTAGCTCAGCGGTGTTTAACCTCGATCACCTTTCTGGGCTCTGATTCCTGCCGGGGCTGCTGTCTGAGGCATCCGTTGGTATTTCTTGGGATGGACCGTGGAAGGTTTTAGAGAAGGCTCGTATTCTCGCGTCATTCTCGTCATTTGCGTCATAACGCCCATTTTCCGGGGGTTTGCTGGAGGGCGTTCGCGTCATGCTTCGCGTCATGCTTCGCGTCATGTCCTGAGCTCGCGTCATGCTTCGCGTCATGTCCTGTGCTCGCGTCACACTTCGCGTCATGGTCTCAGGCCCTGATTCTTTGGGGGTTTCCGGCGATGGAGTGACGGGAGTGACGGGAATGACGCAAGAAATCGGAGTTTTATGAATACGGAGAGTGCGACGAGAGCTACTGCGCTCTGAGTTGACCTCGATTCCGACTTTCCTCAGAAATGTAGCGGCCCGTTTCAGACGTCCTGAGAGGGCCTGGGCATTCTTCGGCCAAGCCTGGGCCTTGATGGCTCGTTCGGTGGTGCGCTCTTCGAGCTGAGTCAGCAACTCCGCCGCTGTTCCTTGCCAGTCTTTCTGGTCGTTCATCAGATCAAGCAAAGCAGTTGCCACCGAGTCACTTTCGAGAGCCAGATCGATGGACACCTCACGATTGGCGTTATAGGCGTCGAGGATTGCACCCTGCGGCCATGGGAGATTCGACTCGCATGCGGCGGTCCATAGTGCGAAGTCCGCCATTCTGGGTAGGGAAGGCCGCTCAACAGTCGGTAGATGACGTATGCCAGCACTGACCGCCGTGAGCAATGCCCCTCGGATTTTGGGACTCTCGGCTTCAAAGTCCTTCCAAAGCTCGCTTTCGGTACGGCGGGTCTCTTCTCGGATCGGCGGGAGGTGAACGACCAGCGCCCGGTCCAGGAGGTCTTGGCGGGTCGCCAATTCCTCAATGCCGTTGAGCAGAATCGGCCGCTGAGCTTCGAGGATAGTCTCCTCAGCGTCGGTGAAGAGTCTGCGAGCCGAGAAGCCACCTCCCGTTGCCAGGCGGCAGAAGGCATCCGAAAGCCAATCAGGAACGCGGGAGAGGTTGTCGAAAGCGAGCACCCAGGCGTTTTGGGCAGCCACCATCAAATCACGTTCATTTCGGGGTGTCGTCAAAATAGGGGAGGCTACCGGGTCGACGAGGGATCGGAGGATGCGAGCCGTTGTGCTCTTGGCCGACCCCTGTTCTCCCTGAAGCACGAGGAGAGGATAAGGGCCTACAGGTCGCAAGGAGGCCAGGAGCCATGCTACGACGAGTCGAAAATCCGACTCAGCCGGAACGTTGATGAATCGTTGAAGATCGAGCACGGAACCACCTAGGATTGGAGGAGTGAGTGCCTTCACCCCTGAGCCGCGGGTGAACTTGACGGGGCTATGAGAGACAACCCGCCAATCAGCGGCTGCTATCTCCACCGCACGCCATTGAGGGTCGGTCAGGTCGAGGTAGATCGTTTTCTCATCTCCAGCGATCCTTGTAAACACGGGCAACTCGTCGCCCTCGAACTGGGCCCTGGCTGAAAGTAGATCGATGGTATCTTTGAGTGCTTGATTCCCCGGTGGCTTTTCTTCGCATTTGAAGAACTGATACCTGAGCCAGTTGCGGAACGAGCGCGACGTAATCGCCCATGTCTCTTCATGATCTCCGACGCGAACGGATGCGAACGCTTTGCCGTCCGGGGAATGAAAGAGGGAAGCGCTCGACGCCAGTGTGATCAGTTGCTGTGCCTGCGTCGTTTTCTGATTCTTCTCGTTCTCTTCGTTCTCTTGGCAAGCCCCCTCGGTTTCCTCGTCCGGCGACCAAGGCGGAGTGTCCGAGCGCAACTGGTCAAGCTCATCTCGGATATCTTCGATGCGCAGATCTGCTCGCATCCGTTCTGCAACCCAGTCGGAGAGATCCTTCACTCCTTCGCCAGGAAGTTCCAGGACCGATACCGAAGCCGCCACACCATTGAGACTGCTGGCAATTGCCTGGGCATGGGCGCGGCCTGGTTCGTCTTTGTCAGCGATGATCGTTGTGGAGATAGCCTTGAGCTGCTGGGAATAAGCATCCCTCCATTTCGGTCGCTGGTTGCTTTGTCCGGCACCCTCTGGATTGCAGACAGCAACGACTCCGATCTTGGCGCCCGTGTCGCAGTCCTTCTCGCCCTCCACCACGAAGACGTGTTGGCTGAGATCCCGTGCTTTTGGAAGCTTCTCGGAGCCGTAGAGAACCTTGGGATTCCCGTCGCCTTGGCTCTTGCTCCAGTTGCCGTCGCCATCGCGAGTTTGCCAAGTGAAGGACTTGGGCCGACCCTGGAATCCCGGCTCCCAGCGCACCTTTCGGCGCAGAGGGGTACCGTCCTCATGCCTGTAGACGTAGCCCGCAACTTGCGTAGACGTCTGGTGGTTGTCAGGCCGCATGGGCACCTCCAAGAGTTTGCAGAGGTCTGTCCATCCGCCACCCTCTCCGCATGCGTCACATCGCCAGACCTGCTTGACGAGGTTGTAGCGGGCCGAGGGGTTCGCATCGCCGTTGTTGTGCTGACCGGGGTGTGGGCAACGGAAGCGGATCTCGTCGCCGGATTGCTTGCCACTGCGTTCGCGTACGGCTCGTTCGAGAGCTGGGGGCGGTTGTCGATCGGCCACGCTCATGACCCAATGCCGCCTTCACGGTCTAGAAGCTCACGATGGCCAATCGATTCGATGGTGCGTCGCACATCGGCTCCAGTCGAACGCATTTCACCCTCGCGCATCGTCGGAGTCCGAGGTCGAGGAGCGGAGTTGTTGAGACTCGATCCATTGCTCGATGTCTTGGCGGCGGTAGCGGATGGCCCGCGAAGAGATGCGCATGAACTTGGGGCCTCGCCCTTCGATGCGCCATTTCTGGTGGGTGCGGATGGAGAAGCCGGTGATCTTGGATGTTTCCTTCTCGGTCAAAAGGAGGGGCTCTCTGGGGGATCTGTGGCGTTCGTTCATGCTGTCCCTCTGGTGGGGAGTTTTGTTGAGCCAAGCCAGGGTGGTGGTTGCTGAACGCTCATTCGGGTGCCTTCGAAGGAACCATGGTCAGGCGTGTCCAAAGTCAGATGTGGATGTCCTGGTGCACCGTTTCAGCCAAGCATCCAGGTCAGATTTTCGATAGAGCACTGAACGCCCGATCTTCAAGTAGACCGGCCCGCCACCTGTTTGTCGCAATTTCTCGAGGGTCCGAGGGGAACAGCCGGCATAGTTGGCAGCTTCAGGGGTGATCCATTTGGGTTCGTGGCTGGGATTGTTCATGAGACCAGTCCTTTCGGCATCTGAGTGCCTTTGTCTTGTGTGGCCGTCCTCTAAGGGCCGGATTCGAGAGCGCTGGAGTACAACGGGCTCGCTGGCTGAATTCAAAGGTACCCCAATACAGAGCTCGGTAGTGGATCGCCAATTGCGCCTAATTTTCGATCCAGATCAAGCGATAGCGACAGCAGAACAGGGGTTTCAAGAGCAAGTTGGATCGTTAATTATTGGAATATTCGATCCGAACGGCAGCGGACGTGCTCTTAAATTCAATGGAATCAGTCGTTTAGGCGTCTGCCTAAGATGGTTCGGTGTCAACCTCAGAGTTGACGGTCTTTCCTCATGCTGTAGCGGAAATACGAGCGCACATACTCCGACCCCGAAGCCATGAGGGTCTCCGGCGGGTGATCCAAGCTAGATCAAATTGTGAGCGAGGCTACTGGAAGACTGACACGAAGGGGAGATCGTGGGCTATCGGTGAACGACAGCCGGAGAAGGGGTGCCTTGATCGTTGACCGTATCGGGTCGAGAGCTCTAGCAGAGTGCGGCCTCTCCTAGTATTTACCGAGTCGACTAGCGGGTCGTCACCTACAACTCCTCCTCGAGGAGTTTCATGGACCGGCCAAATCTTGACTCATTTGCTACGAACGGGTCGGGAGAGCGTCGCTAGAAGGCGAAGCCCCCTCTGGCATAACGCGCGGCAATTTCCATGCCTTCCCGGATGGTTGCCTGGATCTGCATCAGATTGCGCGGTTCAAAGAACTCGGCCAGCATGGCGTCTGTTTCAGCCTTGAGGGGTACCAGCTCCTTGGCTAGGCGAGAGGTGGTTTCCAGTGTGGGCTCGACCATCGAGAAGGTCTGGTCCGAGTCGAGCAGATTCTGCTCCTTGATCATTCTAGATTCGTCGCGCTGGATGAGGTGTTGGGCGGTGTCCTCTCTGGCGGATGCGGCCCTAAGTATCTGGCTCGGCTCCCACTGGAACCCTTCTTCAAACGAGCCAATTCGAGGGCGAAGTGAACGGGCAGATGATCTCGAAGGTTGTATCTGAGAGGAGGATGGTGCCGACCCTCTGGAAGATGTCGGAGGGAGGGGCTCTTTTACGGCACTCTCGAAGTCAGTCGGATTTAGCCGTCGGCGTGCTGCGGCGAGGAGCTTCATCCTATTCTTGTAGAAGTACTTCTTGAGAGTTGAGGGGCTGACATGAATGTTCATTTGCTTGCCACCCCATTCGATAGCCATTTCTAAGGCACGAGTGACAGTCTTTCCTTGTCCGATGATCAGATCTGCCGCATACTTGACAAGGGGATCGTAGTCCTTATGTGGTCCAGGCGGACGCCCCGGTCCCCTCTTTCGCTGTTCCTGGCAGTTATCAGGAAAGCAGAGGTTAGGGATACCGAGGGCCGTAGCAGTTCTCTCTATAGTTGAGACGCGGGGGTCATTGTCGCCGGAGAGCATTTGTTGGATGTTTGCTCTGGAGGTGCCCATTCGCCTCCCGAGCTCGGCCATAGATATGCCCGCATCTTTCATTTCTTGGAGTACGCGCTCACGAAAATTCTTGAAGATCAACTAATCGTCCTCCTGCCATGCCTCATGACCATTGGGCCATATAGGTGTGCGCTTACTGTCATTCCAGTACCTTAATTATCGATTCTACGTGTGGATAAATGCACTATGTGCGTATAAAGACACTATGTGCGTATATTACAACTTAGAATCGAATTTCGAGCGCCGCTTCGCTCTCCGTGAAAATCTAGCACAGGAATGTGTCCAGGGGTACAACAGGTCGCAAGATTCGATGAACTTTATGAGTCTAGCGATAGTGCTCGATACTGACGATGGCCTGTCCATAGCCAGAAGTCGGGGATTCGCCAAGCTCTTCCATGGCCGCAGAAAGTCGACGCAACTGATCTTGCCCCTATCACCCGACCACGACGGCGGATGCCCTCGGGCTGCGTCATGGGTTCGCTTGGCATGCACGGCTTGAGAGGTCGCTCTTCGCATCACCGATCCATGGAACTTGCAGATCGGTAGTCCAACTCCTCATTCTTGACCTCGCTCAGGAGACCAGCCTCTAGATCGGACCCGATCTCTTCATTGGCTCGGCGAAGTGGATCATCCGCCAAGTGGGCATAGCGCTGCGTGGTGGCGATCTTGGAATGCCCGAGGAGCTTGCCGATGACGGCTAGGTTGTGACCAGTGTTGACGCCGTGTGAGGCGAAGTGATGGCGTAGATCATGAATTCTCACATCCTCAATCTTTGCATCGACACGGATTCGGTTCCAGAGCGGTTGGAGGGTAGACAGCGGTTGGCCGCGCTTGCCGCCAGGGATCGCATAGGGGTTGTCTGTGACCCGTTCGATCTTTTCGAGGACTCGGATGGCCGCGGTATTGAGGACAACGGTCTTGCGCCCTGTCTTGCTGTCAGGTAGCTCGAGGGTGCGGCGTTCGAAGTTGACCTCGTCCCATTTGAGCCCAAGGATCTCGGCAGAGCGGCAGCCGGTGAAGATCAGCAATCGAATGGCAGCGATGGCCTGAGGAAGGGCACAGCTGGTTTCTTCGTATCGACAGAGCACCTCGCCGAGGCGTTTCAGCTCTGGCTCAGAGAGGAACCGCTCGCGGGACTCCTCACTGAATCTCTCGACAGGTCGACATGGGTTGGTGCCTTCAGGACGCCATCCCCAGACCTCGGCCAGATTGAACGCCTTCGACAGCAGGGTGAGTGCCTTGTTGGCCATAGCAGGGGTGCCGGACATGTCGACCATGAGTTTGGCGATGTCGGCCCTCCCGACATCGGCAACTTTGCGCTTGCCGAGCTTCGGTAGGAGGCTGCGATCCCAGAGCTGTCGGGCTCGTTTAACGCTCCTGGCCTTGTTCTTGACCTTGGCGTGCTCTTCAATGTGGCGATCGGCGAGGTCGGCGACGGTGGGAGCTCGGATGTCAGCCCGACGGTCCCTTGACGGATCCTCGCCTTGGCGGACTCTCAGAAAGACTTCGAGGGCTGCGTCTCGGGCCTGTTTGACAGTCATCCGGCCGTACTGGCCGAGGGTGTAGAAACGGCGGCGACCACGACTCCAGTATGAGACGACGAAGGACTTGCGGCCGGTGGGGTAGATGCGTAGGCCGAAACAAGAGAGCTCGGTGTCCCAGATGTAGCAGCCGCCAGGACCTTGATAGGTGGCTTCGTCGACGGTCCGCTTATTGAGCCGATCGATCATTCCGCCACCCCTTGGGGTGTGGGATGCCTACAGGTCTGGAGACGGTTGCTTGGGCTTTGAGCAACCACCAAGCAACCAAATGGAGGAGTCTCAGGGCGTAGTGCAGCGTTGTCCATGCACCCAACCTAAGAGGTTAAGTGGTGCCATGTCAACCACTTAGGGTAGGCCAGCGCAGGCTGTCGTAGGGGGGAGTAAAGGTCAGTGGTTCCGGGACTAGGATTCGAACCTAGATAAGCAGCTCCAAAGGCTGCCGTCCTGCCATTAGACGATCCCGGAACAAGGCTATGGCTGCTGCGGCGCTGCTCGCCGCGGCGGCCCAATGGTAATGCAAATGGGCTTTGGGGTAAATGGCCGGAATGAAGGAATTTCACTCCGGCTTCATTTGGACCCTGGGCCGGCTAGTCGCTGCTGCCACCCTTGTCGTCGTTGCCTCCCCACCACTGCCAGCGAAGGCTTTGGGTGGAGCTTCCGGTGCGCCGGGGTGGGGGCGAACCGGGGTTGTGGGCACCGGGTAGTTTCTCGGGCAGGATGATGTCGCCTTTGGTGATGTCGGGCGGTGTGGTCAGTTTGCCGTCACCGCTGGCACGGCGTCGTCTGCCACCGGTGCGACGGCGACCACCTTTGGCCGGATCGCCGTTGGCATCTCGGGGAACCCCTAGGGTGGTTGCGGTGTGGGTCTCGGCACCCCTGCGATTTCCGATGTTGTCGTCGACCTCGCCCCTGGCACCACGCCGTCGTCCGCGGCTGTCGCCACCGGAGCTGTCGGTGGTTTGGCCGGACTCACCACCGGTGCTGCGACGTTGGTTGTCGCTGCGACGTCGGCGTTGGCGAGGTGGCCTATCGGAGCTCTGGTCTTCGGTATTATTTCCCCGCTCGTTGGAGCGGGAGCGCCGGAGAGCAGGGCTCGGGGAGCTTTCGCCTTTGGCCGTCGAACGCTGTCTCTGGCGGACCGGCTTGTCGCCGTTGTCCGCGTCACCCTCAGCGGCCTTGGTGGATCTCCGTCTGCGCGGCGCTGGCTTATCAGCGCCCGTGGCGTCACCGTCGGCGGCTTTGGCGGATCGCCGCTTGCGGGGTGCCGGCTTGTCGCCGTTGTCTGTCTCACTTTCGGCGGCCTTGGTGGATCGCCGTCGGCGGGGCGCCGGTTTGTCGCCATCGGCCGCATCACTGTCGGTCGCTTTGGCGGACCGACGCTTGCGGGGCGCCGGCTTGTCGCCGTCGGCTGCGTCACTGTCGGCGGGTTTGGCGGATCGCCGCTTGCGGGGCGCCGATTTGTCGCCATCGGCTGCGTCACTGTCGGCGGCTTTGGCGGATCGCCGCTTGCGAGGGGCCGGCTTGTCGCCGTCGTCGGCGTCGCTGTCGGCAGCCTTGGTGGAGCGTCGTTTGCGAGGCGCCGGCTTATCGTCATCGTCGGCCTTGGTGGACCTTACCCGCTTGGGTGCTGAGGTTTCCTCGGCCTGGACGGTGGATTCAAGAGCGTCAGCCTGTGGGCTATCGCTCACCCCGTCACCGCCGCCGGCGGAGGGACGGCGCCGGCGTCGCCGCCGAGTGCGGGTTGGACGTGCCGGGGCTTTGTCGTCGTCATTTGCCTCTGGTTTTGCCTGGCGATCGCCGTCCACGTCATCAGCCCGTAATGAGACTTCTTCCAGCTCTTCGGCGCGTGCGAAACGGCCGCGGGGACGGTCATCGAGGGGTACCTCGTTGGTCTCGGGGCTCGTTGTCTGTTGTTCTTCGCCTGCGGTGCCGCGGGAACGGCCGGGACGACGACGGCGGCGACGCCGGCGGGTCCTAGTGCGTTCGGACTCATCATCGCTGGCATCGTCGTTGCGGCTGTCTTCGGTGACCTTGGCTTCGGCTGCTGCCAGCTCGCCTTGGGAGTCGCTCTGCTCCTCGGAGCGGGAGCGGCCGGGGCGACGGCGACGGCGGCGGCGGCGCGAGGTCGACTCCTCGGACTCTTGGTCTTCGTCGTCCTCATCGACGGCGCTTCGGCGACCGCGGCTGGTGGGCATGGTGAGGTCGGTGGCGGTGAGGGCGGGCAGACTGCGGCCGGCGGAGGAGACCCCTTCTTCCCGTTGATGGAAGTCGAGGCGCTCTTCGAGGCGGGCAAATCCGGGCGCCGAGATGATTTCGATCGCCAGGTCGAGCTCGGATTCGAGCTGCGCCAGCCGTGGCCGGTAATGATTCTGCAGGGTGTCGGCGATTTCGGGGTGCAGGGCGATGGTCACCCGGTCGACCAATCCGGTGGCCACCCGCGATTCGATGCGTCCCAAGAGATTGAGGGCTGCGAATTCGCCGCTGGCGATGGTGCCGACGCCGTCGCAGGTGGGGCAGGGGCGATGGGTGCGCAAGCGAATGGCTTGTTTGATGCGCTGGCGGTTGATCTCCAGCAGGCCATTGGACGAGATGCGGCCCACGGAGTAGCGCGCTTTGTCGTCTTTCATCGAGTCACGCATCTCTTTTTCCAGCTTGTGCTGGTGCTTGCGCAAGCGCATGTCGATGAAGTCCACCACCACCAGGCCGCCGATATCCCGCAACCGGAGCTGGCGGGCAACCTCTTGGGCCGCTTCCAGATTGGTGTTGAGGATCGACTCGTCGTGGTTGTTGTTGCGCGTCGCCCGACCGGAGTTGACGTCGATGGCGGTCAGGGCTTCGGTATTGTCGATCACCAGGTAGCCACCGCTGGGCAGCGGCGCTTGGCGTTCGTAAATGCGGTCGATCTGGGTCTCCAGACGATAGCGACTGAACACCGGCAAACGCTCGTTGTAGAGCGACAGGTTGATCTTGGAACGGGGCATGAACGTAGCCATGTAGTCGGCCACCTGCTGGTGCACCTCGGGCTCGTCGACGACGACCTCGCTGATCGACTTGTCGAGGTAGTCGCGCAGCGCTTGCACCACCAGGTTTTGGTCACTGTAGAGAAAGCTGGGGCCGCGGCCCTTGCCGATCTCGGTCTTGATTTTTTTCCACAAACGCACCAGGGCGCTGAGGTCGCGGTTGAGGGTGGTCTGGTTTTGCTCCAGGCCGTTGGTGCGAACGATGACGCCGTTGCCTTCGGGCAAGCTCAGCTTCTTGAGCCGCTCGCGAACTTTTTTGCGGGCGTCGTCGTCCTCGGCTTTGCGGGAAATACCGCGCACGCTGTCGAAGGGGGTGAAGACTAGGTAACGTCCGGCCAGGGCGACGCTGGTGGTGAGGGCTGGGCCCTTTTGGCCGACGCCGTCCTTGGTGACTTGGACGACGATGGTTTTGCCCTTCTCGAGGACTTGGTCGATGCGCGGTCGACGTGCGTCCTTGGGGGGCTGCTTGTGGTAGGCGGATTCGGAGACATCGGCCACCGGCAGAAAGCCGTGGCGCTCTTCACCGATGTCGATGAAGGCAGCGTTGAGACTGGGCTGGATATTGGCGACGACGCCGCGATAAATATTGCCTCGGCAAAGGTCGCGGTCAGCGACTTCGACTTGGTAGTCCCGCAGAATGCCATCGGCGATGATGGCGACCCGCACCTGTTGGGCGCGTTGGGCATTGATCAGCATTTTGGTAGACAAAAGGGTACCTCTGAATGGCTCTTTGCCTGCCCGACGGGCAAGGCTCAGGGCCTGGGTTGGGGGGCAGTCTGTGAAGCCTCGAACCGAAGGTTGCTGAGCCGAAGACGGAGGGGCGGGGAATTCCCCGGGGTGCCTCGTCTTGGGGCAGCAGGCCACGAGGCCATGCGACGCCTGACACTTGGGCACGGGATGGACCGTGCGCGAAGGGGCATCGAGGCCGTGGCTGCGGATTCGACCGCGGAACAGATCCCTGTGTATCCGGCGCTCCAGCCGACCAAGGGGTCGGCGAGTCGAACCGGACGGGGGCAGGGAGCGCTGCCATCGGTGGGGCTGAGCTCACAGAACTACCAACAATTGAACATTCCTGACTTCAAGGCTAGTTTCGTTTCGATCGAGAACGGGTTGCCCGCACCGGAGCCCGGGCAACGACGCCTATCAGGCTGTTATGCACGGTAGAAAATCGGGAAACGTTGGGGATCGGCTTCGTACATCATCTCGTAGACTGCGTCGAAGACATCCTCGACGGAGGGTTTCGAGTAGTAGTCGCCGTCAGAGCCAAAGGGCGGCCGATGGGGCTGAGCGCTGAGGGTCTTGGGCGGCGAGTCGAGCCAGTGAAATCCCTGCTGCTTCTCGAGGACCTCCTGCATCATGTAGGCGGTGGCGCCGCCGGGCACATCTTCGTCAAGGAAGAGGATCCGGTTCGTCTTTTTCAGGGACTCACCGAGAATGCCGGGGCGATCAAAGGGCAGGAGGGTCTGGACGTCGACGATCTCGACATCGATTCCCACCTGCGACAAACTTTCTGCCGCCTCGAGGGCGATGCGGCAGCATGCACCGTAGGTCACCAAAGTGACATCGGCGCCGGGTCGGAGGATCTCCGGCACCCCGAGGGGAACCGTCATCTCTCCGATATTCGAAGGCAGTTTTTCTTTCAGGCGATAGCCGTTGAGCACTTCGACGACGATAGCGCTGTCGTCGGAGCGCAGGAGCGTGTTGTAGAAACCGGCGGCCTGGGTCATGTTGCGGGGCACACAGAGGTAAACGCCGCGGACATTGTTGAGGATGCCGGCCATCGGTGAGCCGCTGTGCCACACGCCTTCCAGGCGGTGGCCTCGGGTCCGCACGATGACCGGTGCCTTCTGGCCGCCGTAGGTACGGTAGCGCAGGGTGGCCAGGTCATCGGAAATGATCTGTAGGGCATAGAGCAAGTAGTCGAGGTACTGGATCTCGGCGATCGGTCGCAGGCCGCGCATCGCCATGCCGATGGCCTGGCCCAAAATGGTGCACTCGCGAATCCCGGTATCGCTGACCCGCAGCTCTCCATACTTCTCTTGCAAGCCGATGAAACCTTGGTTGACGTCCCCAAGCTTGCCGACATCCTCACCGAAGGCGATGACTTGGGGCATGCGGCCCAGGGCGTCATCGAAACATCGGTTGAGGATCTCGAAACCATTCAGGGTCGGGGCGTCGTCCTCGTAGTGGGGTGCAATGGCCTCGATGCCGAGGGCGGCATCCGGCCCTGCGCTGTGCAGAAAGGTGCTGTAGCGCTGGTAGTTGCGGGCCTTTTCGTCCTTCACCCAGGCCATCAGCTCGGCCCGCTGGTCTTGCGGTGCCTGGCGGGTCAAGAGCAGGGCTTGGCGGGCGGCCACCATCAGGTGGCGGCGCACGGGGGAGGGTTGCCGGCGCAGCTGTTGGCTCAGCTTGCTGAGCGCTTCGGCCTGTGGCGCTCTCTCGGCCAGACGCTCGATGAGGGTTGCCAAGTGACTGAGCTCGGAGCGGATCGGCTCTATGAATTGCTCCCAAGCGGTCTTCTGCGCCTGACGAACCCGCTGCTTGGCGGCGTACTCGATGGCCTCTAGCTCGTCGTCCGTGGCGTGCTCCTGCTCGATGAGCCATTGCCGCATTTTGCTCAAGCAGTCGAAGTCCTCTTCGAACTTCAGCCGTTCTGGGGACTTATAGCGTTCGTGACTACCGGAGGTGGAATGGCCCTGGGGCTGGGTCACCTCGTTGACATGGACGATGGCCGGCACGTGGCTACGTCGAATTTCTTCGCAGGCCAGCATGTAAGTGTGGCAGAGCCCCGGATAGTCCCATCCCTTGACGGTGTACAAGTCGAAGCCGCTGTCGTCGTCGTCTTGGCGCTGGAAACCGGACAGGATCTCCGAAAGATCGCCCTTGGTAATTTGATACTCGTTGGGGACCGAGATGCCGTAGCCGTCATCCCAGATGGACATCATGACCGGTGCTTCGAGCACCCCGATGGCATTGATCGCTTCCCAAAACATGCCCTCGGCGCAGGAGGCATTGCCGATGGTGCCGAAGGCAATTTCATTGCCCCGGTCGGAGAATTGGTCGCAATCCGCCAGCTCCGGCAGGTGGCGATAGAGCTTGGAAGCGTATGCCAGGCCCACCAGACGGGGCATTTGGGAGCCGGTGGGGGAGGAGTCGGCGGCGCTGACGCGAAGCTGGGCAAGGTTCTTGAACTCGCCGTCGTCGTCGAGGGTGCGGGTGGCGAAGTGGGCGTTCATCTGGCGACCGGCGGAGGCCGGCTCGAGCTCGACATCGGGGGTGGCGTAGAGTTGGGCGAAGAGCTCCTCCAGAGTGGTCATGCCCGCCGCCAACATGAAGGTCTGATCGCGGTAGTAGCCGGAACGAATGTCGCCGGGCCGAAAGGCTTTGGCCATGGCGATCTGCGGCAACTCTTTGCCGTCGCCGAAGATACCGAACTTGGCCTTGCCGGTGAGCACCTCGCGCCGTCCCAAGAGGCTGGCTTGACGGCTCTCGCAGGCGATGCGGTAGTCGTTGAGGGCCTCTTCCTGGCTCACCGACATCGGGACGATTTCTTGGGTGACTTTACTTTCCATGGCTTCCCGGACGTATGTTTACAGACCGACCTGGGACGTTGGGACATCCGATCGGGATCGATACAACGAAGAATGACAATGACGTGAAGCGGGTTTCTGGCCCTTCGGGCGACCCGATCACGGACCGCAGGGCCGTGGAGCTCGAGGATTCCGATCGAGCTCGGAATCACTGCTGGTTCGGTGGAGCCACTCGTTTCGGGGCTCGGGAGCCGATGCCGAAACATTTCGCCATATGGGCTCGACACCATCCAGGGCATCAGCGGTTTGTTCGAGGCGTCGCCGTGGCGGGCTGGGCAGGGCGGGAATCGAATTCGCGGACCTGGATCGCCAACCCGGCGGCAGCGGCATCGTAGCAGACTGTGTCGTCAGTGGAAACCTCCGCCATTGCGAGGGGCCCCCTTTCCTGTCATCCTTGGGCGCCAACAGGAGGATATTGATGACCGAAACCAATTATTCGGAAGCCTTCCTGAAGGCTATTCCAAAAACCGACCTACACGTTCACTTGGACGGCTCGCTGCGTTTGCCGACCTTGATCGAGCTGGCCAAGCGGCATGGTGTTCAACTGCCGTCCGAGACCCCTGAGGGCCTGCTCGAGCTGGTCTTCAAGGAGCAGTATCGGGACCTACCGGACTACCTGCACGGTTTTGCCTATACCTCGCCGGTGCTCTGCGACCCCGAGGCTTTGGAGCAAGTCGCCTACGAGCTGGGTGAGGATTGCTTGGCCGAGGGGGTGCGCTACATCGAGGTCCGGTTTGCCCCGCAGCTGCACGTGCGGCAAGGCTTCGACATCGGCCAGGTATTGGCGGCGGTGGACCGGGGGCTCGATCGAGTGCGGCAGGACCACGAGACCTCGGCGGCGGTCAAGGAACGGGGCGAGCCGCCGTTCCGTTACGGCCTCATCGCTTGTGCCATGCGGATGTTCACCGGTGGTTTTGCGCCGTATTTCAAGAATTTGTTGCAGTCCTTGGACCGTTGGCCGGCCAAAGAAGTCTATGGCGTGGCTTCCCTCTCCTTGGCTCGCTCGGTGGTGGAGGCGCGGGATCGTCTAGGCCTACCGCTGGTGGGTTTTGATCTGGCCGGGGCCGAAGCCGGGCATCCGGCGTCGGATCACGAGCAGGCGTTTACCTTCGCCAAACACAATTTCTTGAAAACAACCGTGCATGCCGGTGAGGCCTATGGGCCGGAGAGCATCTTCCAGGCCATCACCAAGCTCAATGCCGATCGCATCGGCCACGGAACCCATCTGTACTCCGCTGAGCTGGTACAGGACGGGGACCCGGATCGCTACATCCGGAATTTGATCGAGTACGTCGCCGATCGACGCATCACCCTCGAGGTTTGCGTGACCTCGAACCTGCAGACCATGCCGGAGCTGCGACGGGTGGAGAATCATCCCTTTGGTCGCATGCTGCGAGACAAGCTCTCGGTCACTCTGTGCACGGACAACCGGTTGGTTTCGCGGACTTCCGTGACCCAGGAGATCAGTAAGGCCTGCAAGGCTTTCAAAGTGACTCCAAAAGAGCTGCGCAACCTCACGTTCCATGGTTTCAAACGCAGCTTCTTTCCCGATACGTATCGGGAGAAGCGGATCTATGTGCGTCAGATCATCGACTACTACGATGCCGTAGCCTCGCGCTTCGGGATTGAAGGGGAATGACTTCCCCTCACCCCTACTGAACGAAAAATCCCTGGACGAAGAGTCGTCCAGGGATTCTCCCTGCATCTAGCCAGCGGTTGCTTCAGCGCCCGACAAAGGTGCCTGCCCAGGTGCCTTCCCATTTCGCTTGCGGGCTATGGCCGTAACGCCACACGGCGCTGAATCGTCCGTTGAGGAAGCGCATCTGGATGTCACCGGCATCGTTGGGTGCGCGGTAGGTCGGCGCTTGCTTCCAAACACCGTGCACCATCTTGCCGTCGAAGGTGCCCTCGATTTGACCCTGCTGGTGGGTATAGGTGCCCCAAACCCGCTGACCGTCCTGGTTGAGGACCATGTCGCCAAACTCAGTGGTGTACCGGCCGCCGATGAAGGGCAGGTTGCCTGAGTTGTTGTAGCCTGGGTCGTTCTGGCCACCGCCGTACCCCGGGCTACCTTGATTGCCGTAGCTCCCTTGATTCTGTTGGGCGCCCTGCACTTGCACAGTCAGCACACCGGAGCGGCAGCCCCGCGGAATCTGTGGGAAGACGGAGCCGTTGTTGGAACCCGTGATGCGGAATCCGATGGTCGTCGAGCCGGGCCGCATGGCCTGGAAGGTCACTTTGCCTCGCTGCTCCTGTTGGGGTTGCTGCAGGTTGAGGCGAAAGTGCTGGCGCACCTTGTTGGGGCTGTCCCCTTGATAACCGAAGTCGGAGGGATGACCGTACTGGGCCGACAGGGTGTAGGGGTCCGGGCTATTGCTGCGCCAGTAGACGCGGACGTGGCCCTCTTGGTTAGCCTGCACGACCATCGGTTGGAAACCGAGGGAGCTTTGTTCGTAGTTTCCTTGGGTGACGCGGAAAATCAGCCCGTCGCAGCTCTGAGCTTGGAGCGGGGTGACGGTCAGGGCGGCGAGCACTAGGGAGCAAAAAGCGACGGCAGGCACCGTCCACTGAAATTTCTTCATGATCTCTCCTCTGTATCGAAGGTGAACGACTCGGAATCATAACACCCGTTGGCGGTAGTTTTTGTCGGCTGCGGTTTCCGTCGACGGTGGGTTGGACCGTGGTTTCGCCGAGCCGCAGCAGCCTGGGCTGCTGATGGTTTGAGGCTAGGGGACGAGCTGCATCGACGGTCGATGGCGTCGCCCACTTCTTAACTATTACTTATGCACGGAGCATGCCAATGTCGCGGAGTGGACTGTCGGCTTTGTTAGGTGCCCTTACCGTGGCCGTGGTGCACGTCGGGTTGCCGCTGACGGACCCGACGGGATACAGTCGCCAACGGCGGAATTCCCTGCCTGCGGAGAGTGTCATGCCCAAAGAGTCCCCGTCTGCAACATCCGATTCCGGACTGCCCGTCACCGATGCCCAACCACGGTCGAATCTGACGTCGTCCCAGCGCAAGGCCCTGCGCGGCATGGCCCATGATTTCAAACCCGTTGTACAACTTGGAAAAGCGGGCTTGACCCCAGCCCTGTTGCGCAGCCTCAACGAGGCCCTGGAGCAGCACGAGCTGATCAAGATGCGTTTTCTCGGCTTCAAGGACGAGCGCAAAGTGCTCTGCAATGAGATCTCGGCCCGTCTGGACTGCGATCTGGTCGGCTTGATCGGCCATGTGGCGATCTTTTTCCGACCGGCCCGCGATCCCGAACGACGCCACATCGACGTCAAGCGTTTGTAGGCGTCCGATGTCTTCTAGGGGAGAACGACTCGCCTCCTGGGAAGGACGCTTGCGTCCTCTGGTCCGCTGGTTGCCGCGGGATCTGGCCATCCGCCTCTATTCCACCGGGCGTCGCCGTTTTCTCGATCATTTTGCTGTTTCGCCACCCACCAGCGGTTCCCATGGGGGGGCATCGGCCCCCATCGTCGACGATGCCCTGAGCCGTCGCCTGTGGGGAATCGATTTTCGATTTCCGCTCTGCAACGCCGCCGGTATGTTCAAGAACGGCGAAGCCTATGAGGTGGTGGCGGCGCAAGGGGCGGGAGCCTACCTGGCCGGCACCACCACCCAGTTGCCGAGGCCAGGAAATCGCAAACACGGGGTGTTTCAGCCCTTTGCTCCCTACCCGCGTAGCGGAGCCGCCAGCAATTGGTTGGGGCTGCCGAATCGAGGACATCAACAGGTGGCGGCCCATTTGGCGACACTGCCACGCTATCCCGGCCTGCCGGTGGGAGCCAGCCTGTCGTTGGATCCGTCGCCCCAGCTGGAAGCGCAGGAGCGGTTGAGGGGTTTGATCGAGGGCCTCCATCTATACCGCGAGGCGGCGGTGGACTTCCTCGAGATCAACGAGAGCTGTCCCAATACCGAGGACGATCGGCGCGGCGGTCTCGACGCCCTGCGCCACCGCTTGCGGACGGTGAGCGAAGAGTTCCTCGGCCAAACATCGCAGCCCCCCGTGTTGGTCAAGCTGAGCTGCGATACCCGCCCCGATGATGTCGACGGTCTGGTCGAGATGTTGATCGAGCTCGGCTTCGATGGCATCAATCTGGGCAATACGTCGGTCGCCTACGATCGCCATCGCTCGGCCCTATCGGCCGTCGAGCAGCCCCTCTTCGATCGTTTCCGCCAGCGATTTGGCGGGGGTCTCAGCGGCCGACCCTTGAAGGAAGATTCCCTGCGCTTGAGCGAGCGTGCGGTGCAACGGGTGGTGGCCCTGGGCGCCGAAGAGGACTTCCTGGTCTGGCGCACCGGTGGCATCGAAGGTGCGGAGGATGTGCGGCGCAGTCTCGCTGTCGGGGTCTCCCTTTGCCAGTGGTACACCGGCTATTTCGAGCATTTCGCTCGGTATGGGCACGGGGTTTATCGACGCCTGGCCGACGAGCTTCGCGGCGCGGCGTAGAGCTCTTCTCCGCCGAAGGGCTCCCGCCCCCCACATCGCTTTCTCGGACGGGAACCAGCCAATCTCAGCCGTAGGGCGCCTCGTCCTCCGCCGATCGGCGGGGCAACGATAACGTGAAGCGGGTGCCCACACCCACCTCGCTGATCACCGACAGGGTACCCTCGTGTAGCTCAACGAGGCGACGGGCGATCATCAAGCCAAGGCCGCTGCCGCCGAATTGACGACCGGCTACCCCCTGTTGAAAGGTCCCGAAGATGCCCTCGATTTCGTCCTCGGGAATGCCGATGCCTTGGTCTTCCACCTGAATCAAGGCGTGGTCGTCGTCGGCGGCGACACCCCGCACCAAGATGCGGGTGCCGGATTCCGAGAACTTGACGGCGTTGAGCACCAAGTTGGTGATCGCTTGTCCGAGACGTCGCGGGTCGGCGTCGATCTCCAGATCCGCCTGCGATTCGATCACCAGGCCGACGTTTTTGTCTTCCGCCGCCAAGCGGGCCACCGGCAGGGCGCTCTCGATGAGGGACCGGACATCGTAGGGCCGACGTTGCAGGGTGATCTTGCCGGATTCGATGGCTTTGGCATCGAGCAATTCGCTGAGTAATTGGGTCAGCCCGCGGCAGGCTCCGTGCATCAAGTCGAGGCTGCGCTCGACGGTGGTGGGATCGATCTCGCCCAGCCGCAGCCTCAGCAGCTCGCAAGTCCCCTGGATGACGGTGAGGGGGCCGCGGATATCATGGGCGGCAATGCCGAGGAGCTCGTCCTTGGCCTCGGCCAAATGGCGAATTTCTTCCGCTTGGCGTTTGATCTCGACGGTCCGCTCTTCCACCAACTGCTCGAGGTTGCGGTTGAGCTCCGCCAGGCTCTCCCTGGCTTCCAAGAGCTCGGTGTTGGCCCGGTGCACGGCATCGATGCGGGACATGCGTTCGAGAACGGCGGTGACATGGTTGGCCGCAATGCCCAAGATGTGCAAATCCCGTGGGCTGAACGGTGGCAATCCCAGGCGATCCACATAGAGCACCGCCACGGCCTGCGAGTCACAGCTGGTGGGCGCCGCAATGGCGGTCTCGATGCCGGAAATGCGAGCGCTTTCCGAACCGGTGAAGCGTTGGTCCTCCGGTAGGGAGGTCGAGAGGATGGCGCTGCGCGAGCGGGCCGCTTCGCTGGCGAAGGTCAAACTGGGACGCCGGATCTCGGCCGGGGCGTTTTGGTCGTGCCAGTCGTCGCCGGCCGGTCGAAAGATGTAGACGCGGGCTCGATGGAAAGTCTTTTGCAGCACCTCACGGACCTTTTCCAGGACATCGTCCGTGTCGAGGGCGCCCTCCAGGGCCTCGAAGAGGTGGAGTAGCAACCGCAAATGCTCATCCTCTTCCAACTTCTGGCCGGTGGCCGAGCGCAGGCGATCGAGGCTGATCTTCACCGTCTGGCTAGTCATCTTGGCCTCGTCCTCGGCGAGCAAGGGCATGGGCAAGGGATCGACGGCGGCGGTATCTCCCGTATTGCCGGAAACGACGATCATCGCACGGCCGATCTTGATCTGATCGCCGGGATAGAGGAGAGACTCGGCCACCCGCACGCCATTGACCTGGGTGCCGTTGAGGCTGTCCAGGTCGCGAATGCGCAAACCATCACTGGAGGCGAAGATCTTGGCGTGCAGCCCCGACATGGTCGGCTCGTTGACCTGGATATCGGCATCGACCCGACGACCGATGGTCAGGCTTTTCCCCGTCCACGGAACTTGGAATTCCTCGCGGGACTTGTCGTAGATGATAAATTTCATCTCAGAGTGCTTTGGACGATGACCGGGCAAGGGCGACGGGTTCAGATGAATCGGCGTTTCCCCCGAGTACGTACGCAGCAATCTGTAGCAATGGATTCCGAGGACTCATGGAACCTGGTTTTTCTCCCCTCTTTTTAGCTTAGCCAATCTGCGGATTCTAGCACGGCGCCTACGAGTATGGACCGCCGTTGGTCGGAGTTGTGGGCATCTGATCGAGCACGGGATACAATACGCCCAGCCCAAGACCTCAGGCGCCTTCCCAGGCCGAAAGTCGTCGCTGGAGCCTCGCTCAGGGAGCGACGGTTGCCGACCGGGGAAGAGCTAGAACCTTTGACCGAGCCCGGTCCGGAATACCAGGCGAGAGATCGAGATGGCCAAACTACGAGATGTGATCGAGGAAATGAAGAGGATCTCGGCGAGCTCGGACCTGGTTCCGAAGGCACGTCTGACCAAAATTCTCGATGTGGCTGCCGATTTCCTGTGTTTGGCATTGGCCAAGGATCAGGATGGCGGGCAAGCGGCGGTGCTGATGCTGCTGCCCGACGACAGTCGACTCACCTTTGTGTATCCACAGCATCTGGCGGGGGGGAATTCCATTCCCTTGAGCCGGGACAGCTTCGCCGGTCGGGTGGTGCTCGATCAGCGGCCGATGTTGGAAAACAAGATGAGCGAGGAGCCCCACAAGGATGTTTTCGAACGCATCCCTGGACCGTCCGGCCAGGCGCGTCAGATTCAGAAGATGATCGCGGCGCCACTCTTCGACCGGGCAGGTAAATCGGTTGGCGTAGTCGAGGTGAGCCGTACCGGGGATACACCGGTCGCCGCCGGTGAAGATTTCAAGCCGATCGACATGCAGAATCTAGAAAAGTGTTGTCGAGCCTTCGCACCGTTTGTCGTGCACAGTTGGACGCAGACGGTTTGACGGCGAATTTCATTGGGCGACGATGGCCATTCAGCGGCGGTGGCCCATGGATCCAGGCCGTTTGGCCGATACCACTCGGCAACCCAGAGCTCCGGAAGTTACGGCTTTCGGTTCCAATGCGAGCTAGTGTTAACCGACACAGGGGAGATTAAACGTTGAAGATTGACAAACGAATCGAAGAAGGTGTGACCATCCTGACGCTGAGCGGCAAGCTGACCATCGGTGAAGGGGATGTGCAGTTGAGGGAAGAGATGAGCGATGTGCTCTCCCGTGGTGCCAAGAAAATCCTGCTCGACCTCGGTGGGGTCAAGACCATGGATTCGTCGGGCCTCGGCGAGCTGGTGCGGTGCAAGGCCAGCGCCAACAGCGTCGACGCCACCATCAAGCTCCTACACGTCCAAGACAAGGTGCAGCAAGTCCTGGAAATGACCCGACTGATCGGGGTCTTCGAAGACTATTCCGAAGAGACGGATGCGATGGCCAGTTTCCGCACTTGATCGGCTCCCGGTTTTTGATGCGCCTCGGATGGCCGGCCTCTTGAATAGCCGGGCTCGAAACTCGCCTCACCGCCCCGCCGGGGCGGGGACGGCGGGGCTAGACCGTTGTCTCTACCCGTTCCCCCGTGGGCTCATCCGGGCTCATACCCCAGGTTGGGTGTTAGCCAGCGTTGGGCCTCATCGAGGCCCATCGCCGAGCGCTCCGCATACGAGGCCACTTGATCGCGGCCGATGCGCCCGACTTGAAAGTAGCTCGCCTGTGGATGGGCGAAGTACAAGCCGCTGACCGCCGCCGTCGGCACCGCTGCGAAACTCTCCGTCAACGTCAGCTGGGCGTTTTTCTCCGCTTCCAGGAGGCGCCATAGGTCCCCCTTGCGGCTGTGGTCCGGGCAGGCGGGGTAGCCGAAGGCTGGACGGATTCCACGATATTTCTCAGCGAGGAGGTCCCCCCGGGGCATGTCGCTGGGATCGGCGAATCCCCAAGCCTGGCGCACGTCGCGGTGCAGCTTTTCGGCGAAGGCTTCGGCTAGTCGATCGGCCAACGCCTTGACCAAAATGGCGTTGTAGTCGTCGTGGTCGGCTTCGTAGTGCGCCACCAAGGCATCGACCCCCAACCCCGCATTGACGGCGAAGGCGCCGACATAGTCATCCAGGCCGAGCTCGGCCGGGGCCACAAAATCGGCCAGGCTGCGGTGACGCAGCTTGTCGTCGAGCTTGACCTCCTGTTGCCGCAGCATCGGGAAGATGATCAGCCGTTGGCTGCGCTGACGGTCCTCGAACAGCACGATGTCGTCGCCATCGGTGTGGGCGGGCCAGATCCCCCAGGCAGCCCGGGCCTTCAGGGTCCCCTGTTGAATGATCTCCGCCAGCAGCTGTTGCCCGTGCTCGTAGAGCTCGCGGGCGGCGGCCCCCACCTCCGGATCGTCGAGGATCTTGGGGAAGCGGCCCTTGAGCTCCCAGGCGTTGAAGAAAAAGGTCCAGTCGATGTAGGGCAGCAGATCCTCCAGGCTCTGATTCTCGATGACCCGCAGCCCGATGACCTCGGGACGGGCCAACGGCTGGCTGTCCCAATCGATGCTGAGGCGATTGCGTTGGGCCTCGGCATAGGGCACCAGCGGCTTGCGTCGCCGCTTGCCGTAGACTTCCCGCAACTCGGTCTGCAGGGCGTCGTTCTCCGCCTTGAGCTTGCCGCGCTCGTCGTCGTCCAGCAGTCTGGAGACGACGCCCACCGCCCGCGAGGCATCGAGCACGTGGACCGTCTCTTGGGCATAGTGGGGAGCAATCTTGAGGGCGGTGTGCTGCTTGCTGGTGGTGGCTCCACCGATCAGCAAGGGGCGATCCAAGCCGAGTCGTTGCATTTCCTTGGCCACATGCTCCATTTCATCGAGGGACGGCGTGATGAGCCCGGACAGGCCGATGATGTCGGCGTTTTCTTCTTTCGCCCGTTGCAAGATTTTCTCCGCCGGTACCATGACGCCGAGGTCCACCACCTCATAGTTGTTGCAGCCCAGGACGACGCCGACGATGTTCTTGCCGATGTCGTGCACATCACCCTTGACCGTCGCCAGGAGGACTTTCTTGCGCTGCTTGACATTGCCTTCGCTGTCCTCGGTTTCCATGTAGGGCAGCAGGTAGGCAACGGCTTTTTTCATCACCCGAGCGCTCTTGACCACCTGTGGCAGGAACATCTTGCCGGCTCCGAAGAGATCGCCTACCACGTTCATGCCGTCCATCAGCGGCCCTTCGATGATGTGCAGGGGTTTGGCGTATTTCTGCCGCGCCTCTTCGATGTCATCGGCGATGTGGTCGAGGATGCCCTTGATCAGGGCGTGGGACAGCCTCTCCTCGACCGTCCCTTGGCGCCAGCTATCGTCGACGATCCGTTTCTTGCCACCGCCCTTGAGGGACTCCGCCAGCTCCACCAAGCGCTCGGTGGCATCGGCATGGCGGTCGTAGAGCACATCCTCGATATGTTGCAGCAAGTCTTTGGGGATCTCCTCGTAAACCTCCAGCTGCCCGGCGTTGACGATGCCCATGTCCATGCCCGCTTGAATGGCTTCATAGAGAAACGCGGCGTGCATGGCCTCGCGCACCCGATCGTTGCCGCGGAAAGAGAACGAAAGATTGGAAACCCCACCGCTGATGTGGACACCGGGGCAGGTGGCCTTGATCTGGCGACAGGCGTCGATGTAGGCCTTGGCGTAGCCGTTGTGCTCCTCGATACCGGTGGCGATGGCCAGGATATTGGGATCGAAGATGATGTCCTCGGGAGGGAAACCCACCTCTTCGGTGAGGATGCGATAAGCCCGCTGGCAGATCGCCACCTTGTGGTCCGCATCGACGGCTTGTCCCCCCTCGTCGAAGGCCATGACCACCACCCCGGCGCCATAGCGCCGAATTGTCCTGGCCTGTTGACAAAAGGCTTCTTTGCCCTCCTTCAGGCTGATGGAGTTAGCGATGCCCTTGCCTTGCACACATTTCAGTCCGGCTTCGATGACGCTGAACTTGGAGCTGTCGACCATGATCGGCAGGCGGGAGATTTCCGGCTCCGAGGCCACCATATTGAGGAATTGGGTCATCACCGCCGCCGAGTCCAAGAGCCCCTCGTCCATGTTGACGTCGAGGATGTTGGCACCACCGCGCACTTGGTTGAGGGCCACCTCCAAGGCTTTTTCGTAGTTGTCGTCCTTGATCAGCTTGGCGAAGCGCCGTGAGCCGGTGACGTTGGTGCGCTCACCGATCATGGTGAAGTTGGAGTCGGGACGTAGGACCAACGGCTCGAGGCCGCTGAAGCGTGTGAAGGGGCGGGGCGCGGGGATCTGCCGTGGTGGCATGTCCGCCAAGGCGTCGGCGATGGCCCGGATGTGCTCGGGACGGGTTCCGCAGCAGCCACCGGCGATGTTCAACCAACCGGCTTCGGCGAATTCTCGCAAGAATCCCGCCGTGTCCTTCGGTTGCTCTTCATATTCGCCGAAGGCGTTGGGCAAACCGGCGTTGGGATAACAGCTGACGTAGACCGGCGCGATGGCCGACAGCTCCTCCACATAGGGCCGCATGTCGGCGGCGCCGAGGGCGCAGTTGAGGCCGACGGCGAAGGGCTTGGCGTGGGCGATGGAGATCCACGCGGCGTCCAACGTCTGGCCCGACAGGGTGCGACCGCTGCGGTCGGTGATGGTTAAGGACAGCACCACCGGCAGGCGCCTTCCGAGCTCCTCGAAGAGCTCCTCGAGGGCGACGATACAAGCCTTCAGGTTGAGGGTGTCGAAGGTGGTTTCCGGCAGCAGCAAATCGACGCCGCCCTCCACCAAACCGCGGGCCTGTTCCTTGTAGGCGTCCTTGAGGTAGTCGAAGGTCAGGGTGCGGTAGCCCGGATTGTCGACATCGGGAGAGAGTGAGAGGGCCGCGTTGGTGGGGCCGATGGAACCGGCGACGAAGCGGGGCTTCTGAGGATTGCGGCGGCTGAAGTCGTCCGCCGCACGGCGGGCGATCTGGGCGGAGGCGACGTTCAGTTCGTGCACCAAATGCTCCATGCCGTAGTCCGCTTGCGAGATTCTCTGGGCGCTGAAGGTATTGGTTTCGATGATGTCGGCGCCGGCCTCCAGGAAGGCCCGGTGGATGTCTTCGATGACATCGGGCCGGGTCAGGGAGAGGGCATCATTGTTGCCGGCGACCTGTTGCCCATGGTCGGCAAAGCGCTCGCCGCGGAAGTCGGATTCGTCCAGGGAATAGCCCTGGATCATCGTCCCCATGGCACCATCGAAAATGAGAATGCGTTCCGCCAAAAGGCGTTCGAGGGTTTGATGTGTGGAATCGGCCATGTGTAAGGTCCTTTGGTTGCCGTATCGTCGCGCTCTAGCGCCCTTCCCAGGTGCGCCAGATGGTGGGGTATGACTGTGGGCTAGGGGATCACGCCTCGGCTCGATGCCAGCACCATCTCAGGGGTTGTCTCGGTCCCGAGGAGGTTGCTTGCCGAGCGGTTCAGCTCGCTGCAGCGTGGGGGCCGGTGGTTTGCTGAGAGCTCGGTCTCCCAGATTTGGTCTTCCAGGAGCTGGTCTTCCACGAGCCAGGTCAGGAGTGACCTACCGGGGACAACGCCCTCGCAAGGGGAACGGTCCTAGGGCCGGCTGCACATTCGTTCCGCTGGTGCCGTCATGGGAGGAACCTGGGGAGCGGAGCGAATCCTAGGTGGATGGAGAATCATATGGAGAATCATGTTGACAGAATCCGTTGATGGGGTTGCCTTGCCGTTCTCTTAAAGTATACGACCATTCCATGTGGACTCCAAGGGGGGGCGATCGCCTCCGAAGAGCGATAGCAGCGCAACCTTTGGCGTGCCACGTTGCTGCCAAGGCTGGTACGATGTTGAGATCTGATGTTTTGTCTTCTAAGGCGTTTCGGAGGAGAGCATCGTCATTCTGAGCCTGATCTCAAGCCTTCTCTATAGCTTCGCCGTGGGTTGGAGCCTGTTGGAAGTGCGGCGCTTACGCGCTCGATCCCCCTCCCTGCTCGCCTTGCTACCCGTCGTGGCCTCGCTGCAATACTTCTGGCTCCGGGTTGCGACGTCGCCGCCACAGGTTGCCCTACGATGGAATGATCCCGGGCGGTGGAGCGACCCCGGACAGTGGAGCGACCCCGGGCAGTGGAGCGATCTTCTGATGGCCACCGCCCTGTGTCTTGTGCCGTGGCATCTGGCCCGGCAGCGCGCCGTCGCTCAGGCGATGTCCGGCCCGACCCCCCTCGCCAGCCCCACCCTCGACGAAATCGCCGAGGCTCCTCTGGGGCTGTTGGTGGCCAACGCTCCGGCGATTTTCTTCGTTCTGGATCCACAGGGCGTCATCACCCTTTCGGAGGGGCGGCAGCTGGAGCGCTTAGGCCTGAAGCCGGGGCAGATGGTAGGGGCTTCGGCCCCCGAGGTCTATGCCGACAACCAGGTGACCGTCGACCAACTGCGGGCCGTCCTGGCGGGCGAGGCGCGCCACTGGGTGGCAAAAGTTGGGGAGCATTTCTTAGACACCCACGCCCTGCCGGTGCGTGACCGGGGCGGGTCTTTGTCGGGAGTCATCGGGATTGCCGTCGATATCACCGAGCACAAGCTGACCGAGGCGGCCTTGCAGGCTTCGGAGACCAAATTCTCTTTGGCCTTCAGTGCCAGCCCGGATGCCTTCGTAATCTCGACCATTGAACATGGCCGAATTCTCGACGTCAATCCCGGATTCGAGAGAATCACCGGCTGGACGAGGGATGAGATCGTCGGTCGCACCAGCGAAGACATCCGGCTCTGGGTGGACGCCGAGCAGCGCCGAAATCTCTTCGAGAAAGAGTTGCCACATGGACCTGTGAGGCAGGTCGAGATGAAGTTCCGCCATCGCGACGGCAACCTGCTGACCTGCCTTTTCTCGTTGGAGGTCTTCACCTTCGAGGGGCAACCGTGCGCCGTGTCGGTGGTGCAGGACATCACCGCCCGCAAGCAAGCTGAGCAAGCCCTGCGGCGCTCAGAGCAACGGTTTGTCACCGCCTTTCGGGCCAGCCCGGACGCCATCAGCATCACCCGATGGCCGGATGGCCAAATCCTGGACGTCAACCTCGGTTTTGTCGAGATCACCGGCTATGCCATGGCGGAGGCGGTCGGCAGGACGACCCGCGATTTGAATCTTTGGGCGGATTGGGAGGAGCGTCGCCGGGTGCTGGATGAAATCGCCGAGCAAGGCAGCGTCCGTGGCGCCGAGATGACCCTGCGCCGCCAAGACGGCGTCTCGCGCCGGTGCCGGGTGTCGGCCGAGAGGGTGAACATTGCGGGCGAGCCCAGTTTGTTGGCCGTGCTGCACGACATCACCGAACAGAAGGCGGCTGAGGAGGCGGTCAAGGCGTCGGAAGAGAAATTCGCCACCGCCTTTCGGTCGAGTCCCGATGCCATCCTGATCACCTCTCTTCCGGACGGTCGGATTCTGGAGGTCAATGAGGGCTTTTCAAGGATCAGCGGCTACTCCCGTGAAGAAGCTTTGGGCAGCACCACCAGGAAATTAGAGCTTTGGGCCTTTGAGGAACAGCGGCTGCGCATGCTGGCGCAGATCCAGGAATCGGGGCAGATCCGAGAATACCAGGCGGATATCAAGGCCCGTGACGGCAAGATCCGCATTTGCTTGCTGTCGGCGGAAACCGTCGATGTGCAAGGCGATCCCTGCCTGCTGTCCGTCGTGCGGGACGTCACCGAGCGGCGCCAAGCCGAGCAGGCGCTGCGGTTGTCGGAGGCCCGTCTGGTCACCGCCTTTCGTGCCAGCCCCGACGCCATCTTGATCAGCCGAATGCCCTCCGGTGAGCTGTTGGAAGTCAACGATAGCTTCTGTAGGTTGACCGGTTTGAGTCGTTCGGAGGCCCTGGGTCACACCATTCTCGAGCTGGGTTTGTGGAAGGACGCGGCGGCCTCGAAGGAGCTCATGGAACGTCTCGAGAAACAGCGCCGGATCCGCCATTTGGAGACCTACTTCTACAGTTCCGACGGCACCTACCATCCGGCCATGGCGGAGATCGAGATCGTCGAGATCGAAGGCGATTCGGCGCTGCTCTCGGTGGTCCGTGACGTCACCGATCTACGGCGCATCGAAACCTCCAGACGCCGACTCTCCCGCATGCTCGAGGCGATCTCGGACTTTGTCGCCATCGCAGACCTGGAGGGCAATCTCATCTATCTCAACGAAGGCGGTCGGCGCATGGTGGGGCTAGCCCTCGAGGCCGATGTCTCGAGTTTCCATTTGGCGGATTTTCATTTGCCGGAGGAGGTGCAATGGCTGCGTCACAATGTCTTGCCCGAGATCGAAAAGCTGGGGATCTGGAGCGGTGAAACCGTCATTTTGCGACGGGATGGGCGGCGGGTGCCGGCCCTCCAGGTGGTTACCCATCACGCCGGGAGCGATCCCGAGGACGAGCCTTTTCTCTCATCGATCGCCCATGACATCACCGAGCGTAAGCGCATGGAGGAGGCCTTGGTGGCCTCGGAAGAACGCTTTGCCAAGGCTTTCCATGCGACCCCCGACGCGATTCTGTTGGCCTCGATGCCCCTGGGCTCGATCCTCGAGGCCAACCAGGGATTCAGCCGTCTGACCGGTTATGGACGGCGGGAGGTGGTGGGGCGCTCCACCTCGCAGTTGGGGATTTGGCAGGACCCGGAATCACGACGGGAGATGATGGACCGCCTGTCGCGGGCCGGCACGGTCAAGAATTTCGAGGTCGCCATTCGAACCCGGGACGGGGACGTGCGGACCTGTATGCTGACCGGCGAGGTGGTTGAGCTGGGGGTGCGCCCTTGCTTGCTGCTGCTGCTGCGGGATGTCACCGAGAAGCGTTTGGCGGAAGCGGAGCGCAATGCCTTCGTCGAGGAGCTGGAGAACAAAAACGCCGAGCTCGAGCGTTTCACCTACACGGTGTCCCATGACCTGAAGAGCCCGTTGGTGACCATCAAGGGATTTCTGGGTCTGTTGCGGCGGGATATCGACGCTTCGGCCATCAAGCGGGCGCATCGCGACATCGATCGTATCCAAAGGGCCGCCGACACCATGGGCATGCTGCTGGACGAGCTCTTGGAGCTGTCGCGGGTGGGTCGGGTGGTGCATCCGGCGGAGGACGTGGATCTCGCCGATCTCACCCGAGAAGTGGTGGAGTTGCTGACCGGAATTCTCGCCGGCAGGCATGTGCGCCTGGACATCTCAGAGGATCTGCCGGTGGTCTTTGGGGATCGGCCTCGGTTGCGGGAGGTGATGCAGAATCTCCTCGACAACGCCATCAAGTTCCTGGGGGATGGCAACCCCAGTCCCCACATCGAAGTCGTTTGTGAGCAGCGGGGGGACGACCAAGTCATCCTGGTGCGGGACAACGGCGTTGGCATCGACCCCCGCTACCATCAAAAGATCTTCGATCTTTTCGATCGTCTCGATCCGACCATCGAGGGCACCGGCATCGGGCTGGCCTTGGTCAAGCGTATCGTCGAGTTTCACCAGGGGCGCGTCTGGGTGGAGTCTGAAGGTCCAGGCAAGGGATCTGCGTTTTGCTTCACCCTAGGGGCTCGGCCGAACACCGAGGAGAGCGGGATTGCCAGCCAGAACGGGGCCGGGGGGGCGAGCCCAACGGCAGCAACCTGAAAGCCGGCGACCTGAGAGACGGCGACCCTTGGCATATACTCTCGCCCGCCCCGCGTCTTGGTCGAGCCATCGCGGAAGATTCTGAGACGCAGCCCAGCATGCGAAGGACCCTTGGACAATTTCCGATGCAAAATATGAATTCAAAGCTCGTTGTCAGACTTTTTGCCTGGCTCATGCCATGCCTGTGGTTGAGTGCCGTTGCGGCGGCCCAAACCCCCCGCTTGGGCCAGGAAACACAGATCAATAGCTTCACCACCGGCCTGCAATTTGTACCGGCGGTGGCGGACGACGGTCGCGGCGGTGGCCTGGTGGTGTGGATGTCGCAAACCTCGCCGCAGGACGATAGCGGCTATTCGATTCGCGGTCGACGGCTGGCCACCGGCGGCGGCGAGGAGCTGCAGATCAACGATCAAACGGCGGGGGCACAGCGCTGGCCGGCGGTGAGCATGACTCCGGCAGGGGCCTTCATCGTCGTCTGGGCCAGCCCCGGGGACGGGGAAGGCGAGAGCGTCCAGGCACGAATATTCGACCCCGGCGGCGACCCCGTGGCGGGGCAGTTTCAAGTCAACGACTACACCACAGGCCCGCAAAGCTATCCCTCCATCGCCAGCCGTGGGGACGGTGACTTCGTGGTGGTTTGGTCGAGCCTCGGCTCCGCCGGGGACGACTCCATCACCTACAGCATCCAGGGACGCCGCTTCGCCTCCGACGGCAGCCCCTTGGGACCCGACTTTCAGATCAATGCTTACAGCACCGGCGACCAAGCGCGGCCGAAAGTGCGATGGATGTCCGACGACAGCTTCGTGGTGGCCTGGACTAGCCAGGGCTCGGCCGGCGGTGACACCTCGGGTCGCAGTGTGCAAGGTCGGGTCTTCGCCTCCGATGGCACGCCGATGACCTCCGATCTCCAGCTCAATACCTTCACCACCGGGCAGCAGCAGAACGTCGGCCTGGCGCCCAGCGACTCGGATCTGCTGGTGGTGTGGTCGAGCGCCGGGTCGCCGGGCGATGACAACGATCAGTCGAGTGTGCAGGGGCGGCTCATGGCCGCGGATCTGACGCCCCTGGGGGAGCAGTTCCAGATCAACGGCTACACCTCCGGATTTCAGATTTCCCCCGCCGTCGCCGCCCTGGCGAGCGGCGGCTTTGTCGTCGTCTGGGAAAGTCTTGGCTCACCGGCGGACGATACCTCCGACCGCAGCATCCAAGGCCAAGAGATCGATGCCGCGGGGGCCCTGGCTGGGGCACAGTTCCAGATCAACACTTGGACCGACAGCTATCAATTGCTGCCGCAGGTGGCGGCGGACCAGCAGGACGGCGACTACCTGGTGGTTTGGAACAGCGCCGGCTCCTTCGCCGACGACAACGACTCCACCAGCGTGCAAGGACAACGCTTCGGTCGGCGGTTCTTTGTCGACGGTTTCGAAAGCGGTGATCTGGCCGCATGGTCCAACAGCACCCCTTGACGAGCGGACCTTCGCAACAACTTTTTTGGAGACATCGTGGCGGCGCATCGAACGAGCTTTGTGAGGGGGTCCGGGTTGGGGGTCGGTGGCTGGGGATGCCTGGTCGGAGGGCTGCTGCTGCTCACCGCCTGCGGTCCGGCGGAGGAGTCGATGGACCGGGCGACGGTGCCCCGCCAGCCGCGCTCCATCCTTTTGGTCACCCTCGATACGACGCGGGCCGACCACCTGTCGCCCTACGGGGCGGAGAACGTTGAAACGCCTCATCTGCAAGCCTTGGCCGGCGATGGGGTGCTCTTTCGCCATGCCTATTCGGTGGCGCCGATCACCTTGGTGGCCCACACCAGTATTCTCACCGGGCTCTATCCGCCGGAGCATGGGGTGCGCAACAACGGCACCCACTACGTGCCCGACGAGCTCGAAACCCTGGCCGAGATCCTAGCTCGGGAGGATTACCGGACCGCCGCCTTTGTCTCGGCGGCGGTGCTGGAAAAACGCTACGGGCTGCCGCAGGGATTCGAGCTCTACGACGATGATCTGTCCAGCGGCCGGGAGCGCCATCCGCGCATGGTGCCGGATCGTCCCGCCGAAGCGACGGTCGACTCCGCCTTGGCCTGGCTCGACGGCGTCGGCGACGACGAACGATTCTTCGCCTGGGTGCATTTCTACGATCCCCACGCCGCCTACTCACCGCCTGCCCCCTACCGTGACCGCTTCCGCGATCGCCCCTACGACGGCGAAATCGCCTACATGGACGCTCAGATCGGCCGCCTGCTCGAGCATCCCCGGCTACGGCGCAACCAAGAGTTGGTGGTGTCGGTGATCGGTGACCATGGCGAGAGCTTTGGCGAGCACGGTGAGCAGACCCACGCCGTCCTGGCCTACGACGCCACCCTCCGGGTACCGTGGATTCTGCGGTTGTCAGGCGGCCCCAAGGGCTTGGTCTACCGTGAGCCGGTGAGCCAAGTGGATGTCCTTCCGACCTTGCTCGACGCCGTCGACCTGGAGCCATCGCCTGAGCTTCCCGGCATCAGCACCCTACGGCGGCTCGACGGCAGCAACAAGGAGCCCCGGGGGGTGATGTACTCCGAGACCTACTTGCCCTACTACTCCTATGGCTGGGCCAAGCTGAAGGTGTTGCGCCGGGGTTTCCTCAAATACATCGAAGCGCCGACGCCCGAGCTCTACGATCTGCGTCGGGACCCGAACGAGCTGTCGAACCGGTTCCAGCAGCAACCGGGCGATGCCCACGACCTGAGCCGTGACCTGGCGGAGCTGATGCAGCAAGTGGGGGACCCGGAACGAGAAACCTCCCTGCAACTCGACGCCGAGGCGGCGGACAAGTTGCGCAGCTTGGGCTATCTGGCCATCGGCAGCGTCAGCAACAGCGAACGCCAACGGCCCGACCCCAAAGATGTCGTGCATCTGCATGTCGGCTTGGAGAAGGCGCGGCGCTTCATGCAAGATCGGCTCTACGAGCAGGCGGCGCAGCAGTTGCGCCAGGTATTGCAAGAGGATGCAACCAATCTGGCGGCCCTCAACGAGCTGTCGATGGTCTACGAGGAGCAGGGCAAAAGCGAAGAAGGGTTGGAGGTCGTGCAGCGGGCCTTGGCCCTAGATCCCCAGAATCCGGGTTTGACCCTGCGACTCGCCTCCTTCGAGGCCCAACGGCAGAATCTCGACAAAGCCCTGGAGCTCACCCAGGCCGTCCTGGAGATGGACCCCAACCACCTGGAAAGCAGGATTCAGCGGGCCCTATTTCTGCAGCGGCAGCGCAAGTTCGAGGCGGCGGAGGAGGAGCTGGAACGGGCCCTGGAACGGGAACCGCAGCATCCTCGGCTCAACGCCCTCTACAGCCGCATGGTGGAGATGCGCCGCGGCGAGCTGGAGGCGGCGGAGCAACGCCTGCGCCGGGTTTTGACCACCGATCCTTTCTTGGTGCTCGGCTATCGCCTGCTGGGGGATGTGCTGGCCCGGCGGGGCGCCGTCGAGGAGGCGGTCGATGTCTTGCGTCAAGGCTTGGAGCGTGCCCCCGACGATCCACAGCTGCATGCCCGCCTGGGGCTCCTGCTGGCCCGCAACGGCCTGGGCGGGGCCGAAACGGAGCGCCATTTGAGCGAAGCCATCCGTTTGAGTGAGACCTTTCAAGGCGATTTGCATGCCGCCCGCGGTGGCCTGCTGGCGGAGCAAGGGCGTTTGGCCGAAGCCCTCGACGAATACGAGAGGGTGCTGGCGGTGGAGCCGGGCAATGTCGCTGCCCGCAACAACCGCGCCATCGCCTGGTATCAGATGGGCCGCCAAGACGAGGCCGTCCAAGAGCTGCGGCAAGTGATCGCCGAGCATCCCAAACACGCCGATTCCTATAACAACCTGGCCGCCATCGCCATCCACCGGCGCGACTGGCCGGAAGTGGAGCGCCAATCCCGCGCCGCCCTGGCGGTGGACGATGGGCTCGTCCAAGCGTGGAACAACCTCGCCGTCGGTCTGGAAGAGCAAGATCAGACGTCGGCGGCGGAAAAGGCCTATCGCCGGGCCCTGGAGCTGGAGGACGGCTATTGGCAGGCGCGCTTCAATCTGGGTGTGCTGCTCCGCAAGGCGGGACGCCTCGACGAGGCCAAGCAGGCCTTCGAGCGCGTCCTGGTGGGAGTGCCCGGCTTTCCCGATGTCCACCTCGAGCTCGGCGAGCTGCTGTCTCAGGGATCGGCCGTCGAGGTTGCGCAAGCCCGAGACCACTGGAACGCCTGGCTACGCTTGCAGCCGCAGCACCCCAGGGCGGAGGAGATCCGGCAGCGGATTCAGGGTTTGGCGGAGCGTCCGTCTAGCGGGAATTAGCGCCCCCCGCCCGCCGCGGGTGATCTCAACCCCCGGCGACGGACACCAATTGCATTTCCGAGGTCGTCTGGATGACCAACGTTGGGCTGACGGGGTGACGGCGGCGGTCTTGGTGTCGTCGGCAGGCGCAGGGCTCGCCAGAGCGGGCGAGATCGGAAGGGCAAGCGGCAGGGCGGTGACGATCAGCATCGGCTGGGGTTTGGCGGCTCTGGCGAGCATTTGGGTCCCCAAAAAGCTTCTGTCCCCAAGAATTACCGCCCCAATCGTCGCGCCACCTCCCGCACGGCCTGCAAGGCGGTCGGACGGTCAAGGAAACGGCCGGGGAAGTCCTCCATCACCTGCACTGCGATGTCGGCCAGACTGCCTTGACCATCCATCCGTCGCAATATTTCCATTTCGATGCGACCGTCGTCGCTGAGCTGGGGCCTGAAGCCTTCCGCCTGGCGGTGCAGGGTATCGGCGGAGAGGAAGGTGCCCAAGAACGTGGACTGTTGGCATTGGCGCATTGGGCCACCGTCGGCGGGGTACAGCTCGCAACGCCAGGTCCACAAGGAGCCGTCGGCTTGGATTTCGAGGTCGACTTCCAAGCGGTCGCCCGCCTCGACGGCCCAGGGCGTTTCGATGGGTAGCACCGATTGACACCAGCTGCGGGCGCCGTCGTCGGGGGCGTTGTGGATGGTGATCCCAGCGCTCAGACGGCTGTGGAACCAGGCGCCAAGACCTCGCAAGGTGCCCGGCCGTGTGATGGTCAAGCGGCGGCGGCCGCCGTAGTCGGGGGAGCCGTGGCGGCTGAGGTCGAGGTGGGGTAGGGAGACGGGAGACGAGATCAAGGTTTTTGCACGCAGCCGCTGCCAGGCCAGTTGATTGGCGGCCAGGGGACGCAGGGTGGAGTAGTCGAGGCCGTGGAGATCTGCGGGCCAGGCGTCGAGGTTAGCGCTGATGGTCGGGTCGTCGAGGGCACAGATTTGGAGGGCCACGCTCTGCGGCACGATGGCGGCATCGGGTTTCAGCAGGCGCTGGCGGGCATCGAGCACGGTGCCTAGGATGCCCTCGTCGAAGCCGCCGTTGCCCAAGGTCTCGGTAAGCAGGACATCGGCCCGCTGCTCCAGGGTCACATCTTGAGAACGTTGCCGCAGCCATTGGATGCGCCCCTCGAAGCCGTGGCGACGACCCAGCCGGCGGGCCAGCTCGATGACCTCGCCGGAGTCGATGGCGATGACCCGGACGGCCCCCGCTTGGCAGGCGAAGAAGGACAGCAAACCGGTGCCACAGCCGATGTCGAGCACCGTGTCGCCGGGCCGCACGGTGGCGTCGATGGCCTGGCGAAAGGCCTCGACGCGCACGGGATCGGTGAGCATCGAGCGGTGATAGTCGAGGATGGTGGCGAGGCTTTTGTCATACATGGGGGCCGTCCGTGGGGAGCGCTGTGGCGGGGCTAGATGCCGTCTCGGTGCCTGGCATGGTATCGAAAAGCCGTGCCTTCGGGTTGGAGGGGTTGTCGACTTTGCTATAGTCTCGGGCCTCGAGCGAGCCTGATGATGTCCATGCAAATCGAAATCTCCAATCAAGTCCTGGTACGGGATCTCGACGGCGAAGCCGTCATCCTCGACCTCAAGAGCCAACGCTACTTTGGCCTCGACGAGGTGGGTCTGGTGACTTGGCAGCTGATCTCCCAATTCCCCGACGTCGAGGTGGTGAAGGAGAAGATGCTGCAGGAATTCGAGGTCGATCTGGCCCGCCTGGAGGAGGATCTCGAAGTCTTCCTCGGGCGTCTAGAGGAAGAAGGGCTGATCACCGTGCACGGCCGCTCGCCGGAGACCCAGCGCGGGACCGACCTTGCTGCAAAAACTTCGTAGCCTACGCCGTTTGGAGGCCGTCGATCGACGGCGCGCGCTGACCGCCATGGTCACCCTGCTGAAAGTCTCCTGGAGCCTGCGCCTGTTGGGCCTGGCCAGAACCCGGGAGCACCTGCGCCGCGGCTCGGCGTCCCCCCAAAAACCACTCCACAGTGATGTCGAGGCCTTGGTGACCGCCTGGGAATGGGCGGTGCGTCTGGCGGCCCGCAACGTGCCCTGCCGGGCCCGCTGCCTCGAGCAATCGCTCAGCCTCTGGTATCTGCTGCGCCGCCGCGGTGTCGAAACCTCTTTGCGCATCGGTGTGCGCAAAAGCTCGACAAAAACCTTGCAAGCCCATGCCTGGGTAGAGCTGGAGGGCCGGCCGATCAACGACCGCCCGGACATCGCCAAATCCTATGCTGCCTTCGAGGGCCCGTTGCCGTCGACGGCGGAGGTGCGGTGAGCGGTTTCGTCGCTGTTTTGAGCGACGATCCTCGGACTCAGGATCCCGCAACTCTACAACGGTTGACGGAGGCCATGATCTACCGCGGTCCAGACGGTTGCGGGCGACATTCGTCTCCCCACTGCGGTCTGGGTTTTGCGCTGTTCGATACCACCGACGGCCGATACCCGGATGCACAACCCCGGTGCGGCCGCGATGAACGTCTGTGGATCGTCGCCGACGCACGGCTCGATGCCCGGGATGAGCTGCGCCGTGTCCTGGAGCGCCCGGAGCTAGGGGCGGCTGCCGATTCCGAGCTCATCCTGGCGGCCTACGAACGATGGGGTGAGGCCTGCGCCGAACGCCTTCTGGGGGATTTCTCCTTCGTCATCTGGGATACCGCCGACGGGGTTCTCTTCGCCGCCCGTGATCCCCTGGGCATGCGGCCCTTTTATTTTGCGCCGCTGGCCGACGGGCTGCTCTGCGGCAATACCCTGCACGCCCTGCGGCGCCATCCCCGGGTGTCGAATGAGTTGCACGATGCGGCGCTGGCGGATTTTCTCCTCTTCGGTGCCAACTACGACCTGACCACCACCGCCTTCGCCCAGGTGCGGCGTTTGCCACCGGCCCATGTCTTGACCTGGCGGCCCGGCGAGGGAGAGCCCCGCAGTCAACGCTACACCCGGCTCACGGCCCGTGGCGAGGCGGTGCCGCGCCGATTCGGGGAGGCGGTGGAGGAGTATCGCCACCTCTTGCGGTGCGCCGTCGAGGACCGCCTGACCAGCGACCGTGGAGCCATTTTCCTGAGCGGTGGCATGGATTCACCGGCGGTGGCTGCCATGGCCTGTGACATCTTGCGCCAAAGGTCGCGGCAGGAACGATCTCAGCCGGTACGCTTTGAAGCCTTCACGGCGGTTTACCGCCGTCTGTTGGAGGACAGCGAGGAGCCCTTCGCCCGGGCGGTGGCCGAGCATCTCGATCTGGTGCACCACGTGCAGCCGGTGGACGATTTCCGCCTGTTCGAAGGCTGGGGCGAGCGTTTCCTCTCGGCGGAGCCCGCCGACGGCAATATGCTGCCCCTCAACCAGGCGCTCTATGGCCAGGTGACCGCCTTCAGTCGCATCGCCTTCACCGGCGACGGCGCCGACCCGGCCCTGATCTTACCGGCCGACGATCTTTGGCGGCAGCTGTCGGCCGGGCGCTTCGACCGGGTCGGCTCCTACCTCTGGCAGGCGGTGCGGCAGGGGCGGCGTCCGCCCCTGGGAATTCGCACCGCCTGGTTGCGTTGGCGTCAACGGCGGCGCTGGCGGGAGTCGTTTCCCCGCTGGCTGAACCAAGATCTGGTGCGCCGTTTGGACCTCATGGAGCGCTGGCACAGCGTCCGTTTTGCCACCGGGCCGTCGGCGGGAGGGGAGCGCCAAGAGGCCGTGGATAGTCTCGTCGATCCCATCTGGGTTGCTCTCTTCGAGTCGGAGGATCCCGGCTCCACGGGTTTCCTCTTGGAGCGTCGCCACCCCTTCTTCGACCTGCGACTGTTGCGTTTCAGCTTGGCCTTGCCGGCTCCGTGGTGTCGCGGCAAGCGATTGCTCCGCCAAGCCATGGTCGGTATACTTCCCGAGCCCGTCCTGCGGCGTCCCAAGACACCTTTGGCGGGGGTTCCGAGGCATGCCTGGTCAGCTCCACCACGGCGCCTGCTAGAGGACTTGCAAGTTGCAAATCCCCAGCTGATGGAGTATCTTGAAGTCAGTACCGAGAATGGAGATTCAGATCGCGTCGACGGGATTTTGAACCAAGGCGGCTGGCAGATGACGGAGGCCAAGAATTCGGCCTCTGGGGACGAACAGCCTTCACCGCGGCTCGACGAAGCTCGCATGCGAGCCATCGGTCTGGGTTTCTGGCTTGCCGGCTTGGCCGGGGATGATCAAGGGAGCGTTTCATGTATGTAGATAAGGCCTGTACCGATCGCCAAGTCGCCGCGGAGCGACCCTACCGAGCCCCCCAACTCTTCGTCTACGGAGATGTGAGGGAGCTGACGACCGCCAAGGCGTCGAGCAATTTCGGTGCCGACAATCCTATGTTTCCCCGTCTCAAAACCTGACGCCCAATCTTCTCTCGACGCCGACGGTTCGGGCCTCGGATGTGCCGATTGTCCATCACCGTATCGGATCAACCCAAAGCCAGGTCATGCTTTCCCGCCTTTGCGGTCTGAACGTCCAGTCCACCCATGCCATTCCTGGCCTCGAGGCCTGCTCCCCAGAGGCGCCGGTCGATCTAGAGGTGTGCCTGGCGGAAGGCCATCCTTGGACCCCGGCTGACGATGGCGGGGTCAACGAAGGCAAGTTCATGCGATGGGACGAGCGGGGCGAGCCCTTGCTCAAGGTCAGCCGCTCCGACGACGGCCGCTACTTTCATTTTTCCTACAGCGACGGCACGGCCTTCACCATCGACAGCGCCGGTCGAAAGATCTGGGGTAGTTGGCAGGCTCCCTATTCGCTGGAAGACGCCACCACCTACTTGCTCGGCCCGGTGATGGGCTTCACCCTGCGTCGTCGCGGCAGGGTCAGCATGCACGCCAGCGCCTTCGCCACCGTCGACGGAGCGGTGGCCATCAGCGGGGCGTCGGGGGCGGGCAAGTCGACCACCGCCACCGCTTTCGCCCGACGGGGTTTTCCCGTGCTCACCGACGACATGGTGCCCCTCTCCGAGAAGCAAGGGCGATTTTTTGCCCAGCCCACCTATCCCCGCATGCGCCTGTGGGGCGACAGCGTAGAGAGCTTCTACGGCTCCGGTGAGGCGTTGCCGCCCTTGACCCCCAATTGGGATAAGAAGGCCCTCGATCTGAAGGTGCAGGGCTACCACTTCGAATCGTCGCCCTTGCCCATCCTGGCCATCTACTTCCTCGACTACAAACCTGAGTCGCGACCGACGGTGGTGGACGGGCTCGCTGGCCAGCAAGCCCTCATGGCGCTGGTCAACAATACCTACGTCAACTACCTCCTCGATGCCGAGATGCGGGCCGCCGAGTTCGAGCTCCTGGGACGCATGTGGGAAGGCCTGCCCTTGCGTTGCCTGCGCCTGGCGGAGCCGCGACCCCGTCCCGATGAGGTGTGCTCCTTGATCCTCGACGACCTGGCGGGTCTCGGTTGGAGCGCCGAGCCGCGGGCCACCTCCGCCGACGCCTGAGCCACGGGCTCCCCACAGCCATGTACGGTCTCCTCGATTACGGCAAGATGATGGCCGATGGGCCGCGCCGTATCGCCTACGAAGAGGCCCTGCGACAGGTCGTAACCCCCGGCTGCCGAGTGCTCGACGTGGGTTGTGGTCTGGGCATCTTCACCCTCATGGCGTGTCGCCTGGGGGCCGCCCGGGTGGACGCCGTCGAGCCCAATCCGTGCATTGAGGTGGCCCGGCAGATCATTCGTGACAACGGCTATCAAGATCGAGTGCATTTTTTCCCTGGAAGGTCCCGCGATTTCCAGCCCCCGGAGGAGGCGGGTGGCGCCCTGGCGGACGTGCTCGTCGCCGATCTGCGCAGCGTCCTGCCCATGGCGGGCCACCATTTGCCGTCCCTGGACGATGCCCGCCGCCGCCTGTTGCGTGCCGGCGGGGTGATGATTCCCCGGCGCGACAGCCTGTGGCTGGCGGTGGTGGAGGATGCAGTTCTCTATGCTCGGCAAGTGCGGCCCTGGCAGGACGGCGCCGCCGGTTTCGATTTTTCCGCCGCCGAGCAGCTGACCCGTCACGGTTGGTGCAAGGCGCGGCTGGCTCCGGAGCGGTTGCTCACCACGGCGGCCCGTTGGGCTGTAATCGACTACGCCGACTGCGGTGTGCCAGATGTGCGTGGGGGCGTCGAGAGCGAGGTGCAAAGGACGGCCACGGCCCACGGCATGGTGGTTTGGTTCGATACCGAGCTCATCGCCGGGGTGAGCCTGAGCAACGCCCCGGATCGTCCCGAGCTGATCTACGGCAGCGCCTTCTTTCCGTTCCTCAACCCCCTCGAAGTGCGGCAGGGGGATCGTCTGCACCTCCACATCGACGCCACCCTGGTGGGGGAGGAGTACGTTTGGACGTGGACCACCGAGCACCGGCGGGGCGACGACGAGCTGAGTAGCTTTCGGCAATCCACTTTTTTTTCGCAAATCCTGACCCCCCGACGCTTGGCGAGCCGCGGGCCATGAACCGCGTCGAGACTGGAGGCAGCTCGAGGACCTGGGGTCAGCGTTGGCAGGCGGCGGTGGGGCAGCTGCCGCACTTGCCCCGGGCCCTGCGGCTCATTCGCCGGGCGGCGGGTTGGCATCTCTACCTGTGGATCGGTGTTTTGGTGGTGCAGGGGCTGCTGCCCGCCGCCACCGTCTCCTTGTTACCGCGGGTGGTGGACGGGCTGGTGGCGGTGGTGGGCGGTGGCGCCGTGCACGGCGGTCCGGCAAGCGGCGGCGCGGTGGACTGGCTCCTGCTGCGTCCGCTGGCGCCGTCGTTGTTGGCCTTGGCCCTGCTGATCCTCGGCGGTGAGCTCTTGGCCATCGTCGCCAAGTGGTTGCGCACCGTGCTCGGTGAGACGGTGGGCGACCACATCAGCGAGCGCATCCAGGAGCGGGCCTGCGATATCGACTACGCCTTCTACGAGCAGCCGGAGTTCTACGATCAAATGCACCGCGCCCGCTGGCAGACCCGTCATCGGCCGGTGGCTCTGCTGGAGCAGGCCGGCGGACTGCTGCAACAGGGCCTCACCCTGCTGGCCATGGTGGCGGTGCTCTTGCCCTATGGCATTTGGCTGCCCTTGGCCTTGCTGCTGAGCATCCTGCCGACCCTGTGGGTGGTGGTGTCGTTCACCCTGCGGCAGTATCGCTGGAGCTATGGCGTCGCCGATCAGGAGCGCCTCGCCCTCTACTACGATTGGTTGATGAGCTCCCCCGAGGGGGCCGCCGAGTTGCGTCTCTTCGGCCTGGGGGATCATTTCCGGGCCCTCTATGGTCGCCTGCGGGCCGTCCTGCGGGGTCAGCGTCTAGATTTTTCGCGCCGTGAGTGTCTCGCGGAGGTGGGGGCCCTGCTCTTCGCCTTGGTGATGCTCGGCGGCGCTTTGCTGTGGATGCTGGGTCGTCTGCTGCGGGGGGTGATCAGCCTCGGGGACTTGGCCCTTTTCTACCAAGCCCTGAACCTGAGCCAGCGGGGGCTGCGGTCCCTGTTCTCGCACTTGGGGGAGATGTACCGCACCCTGCTCACTTTGGGCGATCTCTTCGCCTACCTCGATCTGGAGCCGCAAGTGGTAGCGCCCGAGGCGCCCTTGCCGGTGCCGTCGACGGTGCAACAAGGTATCGCTTTTCGGGGCGTCTCGTTCGCCTATCCCGACAGCTCACGGCAGGCCCTGACGGATTTCGATCTGGAGATCCCGGCCGGTCAGACGGTGGCTATTCTGGGCGCCAACGGGGCCGGCAAGAGCACCTTGATCAAGCTGCTGTGCCGTTTCTACGACCCGGACACCGGCAGTGTGACGATCGATGGCGTCGACCTGCGGCAGCTCGATCCACAGGTTCTACGAGAGCGGCTGACGGTGCTCTTTCAGCAGCCGGTGCAGTACTCGGCGACGGTGCGCCAGAACATCGCCCTGGGGGATCTCCAGCGGCCGGACGACGACCAGGCCATCGCCACCGCCTCGCAACAAGCCGGGGCGGACGATATCGTCGGCCGCCTCGATGCCGGTTACGGCACGGTGCTCGGCAAATGGTTCCCCGACGGCACCGAGCTGAGCGGCGGCGAGTGGCAGCGCCTGGCCTTGGCCCGCGCCTTCTATCGCCAAGCGCCGATCATCCTGCTCGATGAGCCCACCTCCGCCATGGACGCCTGGGCCGAAGCCGATTGGTTGGGGCGCTTCAAGGCCCTGGCTCAAGGGCGCATCGCCATCTTCATCACCCATCGTTTCACCACCGCCGTCCAAGCTGACATCATCCACGTCATGGACGGTGGACGGATCGTCGAATCCGGCTCCCACCACGAGTTGCTCGAGCGCGGTGGCCCCTACGCCACCGCCTGGCGACAGCAAACCGGCGTCGATGGGGGGCCGTAGGCACCGATGATACGTCGTCCTCGCCCTCGAGAAAGCGACGCCGTCCTCACCCTGCCCCTGGCTCAGGGGCCAGCTTCCAGGAGCTCGCCATGTCACGACTCGCCCTCTCCACTCTGCTCTTGCTCAGCGCTTTCGGAGTCGCCCTGATGGCGCTGCGATTTGTCGGTCTGCCGGCCACCGTCGAGGCTGCGTCGACTTCCCCCGCGCCGTCGACCGAGGGCTCAGCCGCCGAAGATGCCACCGCTCAAAGTAGCCCTATCCTTGTCGAGCTCTTCACCTCCCAAGGCTGCTCCAGCTGCCCCCCCGCCGACCGCCTGCTCAGCAAGCTGGGGGAACAAACGGCTCAGGACATCATCCCCCTGGCCTTCCATGTCGATTACTGGGACTACATCGGCTGGAAGGACCCTTTCTCCTCCAAGGACTGGTCGCAACGGCAAGAGGGTTATGCCCGGGCCATGCGCACCGGCCGTCTCTACACCCCACAATTGGTGGTCAATGGCCGCGAGCACTGCGTCGGCTCCAACCGGGGTGAGGTCGAAGATCTGCTGGCCACCGCCCGAGGTCGCGGCCCGAGCAGCCGGGTCGAGGTGACGGGAGAGCTGGCCGCCGATGGCTCGCAGCTGCACGTGGCCGTCGACGCCACACAGACATCCGCTTCTGCCGAGCACGAGGTCGCTCTGATGCTGGCGGTGGTGGAAGACGGCCTTGAAACCGCCGTCCAGCGGGGCGAAAACGCCAAGAAAACCCTGCACAACGACCACGTTGTGCGTCACCTGCAGACCCTCCCGCGGGCCGAGGCGGGGCGCACGGCGGATCTAAAATACGAGCTCAGTCTGGACCTGGAACCGGAGTGGCGGGCGAAGAATCTACGGCTGGTGGCGTTCCTACAGGATCAGGAATCCATGGCGGTGCATGGGGTGGGGCAGTGGCGCCCTGAGTGAGGAAGAGATGAATCAAAGTTCACCTAGTCAAAGTATACCTTGTCAAGGTATACCGAGCTAGGGTATGGCTGGGCCATGGCTGGTCGCCATCCGGGCCAACCGATGTCGCCATCGTCGGCTATCACTGAGCTGAAGACTCCGAAAGAGGCATCAGACCCATGACCATTCAAACGCTTCGACAGCCGACCACGCCGGGAGAGATTCTCCACGAAGAATACTTGGTCCCCCTCGGGCTTACCCAGAAAAAGATTGCTGACCACCTTGGTTGTGATGTCAAAGTCATCAACCGTATCGTCAACGGACGGGCAGCGGTCACCCCCAAGATGGCTCTGAAGTTGGGAGCAACCTTCCGCACCTCGGCAGAATTCTGGCTCAATGCTCAACGGGCGGTGGATCTGTATGAGCTGAAGGATTCGCTGGAGTCGTTGCCGGAGCCCTTGTTGAAGGCCAGCTGAAGCGACGCTCAGCCTCGCCCCTTGGCCTCGATGACCGCCAAATGATGCCGCAGATGGATGACATAGTCCTCCATCAAGAACCCCAGTGTCACCGGCTCCAGCGGACCGATCCGGCATTCGGTGTCCAGATCTTGAGGAACGATGCGTTCCATCACCTGTGCCAGATGAAGGTTGTAGAGCCTCCATAGCAGCCTGTGGTGAAAGTGCTCCGCGAATGAGAGCGAGAAGTTTTTCGTCAGAACGAGGCGCAGAATTGCATGAATATTGGTGATCTTCAGAGATTCTGGAACACAGTTGTGGCGGAAAAGATCCGCTCTCAACGCGGTCTGACTTTTGCCACAGGCTGCTAGGTCGATCAAGTCATGCCAGGGGCTGTCGTTGGGCGATGGTTTTGGGGTCGATGGTTTTGGCGTCGAGGCTCATGCTTTGATCTCCAACAACTGACCGCCGGTGAGGCGAGCCAGCTCGTCGCAAGTGGTCGGGAAGACGGCGTGGGGGGTGCCCGCCGCCGCCCAGAGGATGTCAAAACGTTGTAGATCCTGATCGATGAAAATCTTCAAAGGGCTGCTGTGGGCCACCGGAGGCACGCCGCCGATGGGGAAACCGGTGACGGCTTTGACCCAGTCGGCGTCGGCCCGGCGGATCTTGACGCCCAGGTGGTTCTTGAGCTTTTGGGTATCGACCCGGTTGCCGCCGGCGGCGATCACCAGGACGCCGTCGTCGCCGGCCCGGAAGATCAGGCTTTTGGCGATTTGATCCACCTCGACGGCCAAAGCTTCGGCGGCTTCGGCGGCGGTGCGGGTGCTGGCGTCGAGCTCTCGGACTTGGCCCGAGGCGTCGTGTTGGCGGAGGAAGGTTTGGACTTTTTCGGCGTTGCGGTGCATGGTTTGATTCTAACGCCCCTTGACAAGGTCTTCACGTTTCTCCAGAATACAAAACGAGCGCTCGGTTTTTAAATCTCGAGCCGTGGCCACCCGGCCGCGGCAACGCATCTCAGCAGGGCCCTGGGAACGCGAGCCTAGTTCCCAACGCCCCAGGAGAAGGCATGACCCCCCGTCGTCAACAGGATCGGTCCAAGATTTCCCATGAGCAGGTGCTGGACGCCGCCTTGGAGCTCTTCTCGAGCCACGGTTTCGGGGCCACCTCGATGCGACAGATCGCCGATCGTTCAGGATTGTCCATGGGCAATCTCTACCACCACTTCCCGAGCAAAGAGTCGATGTTCGAGCAGTTGATCGAGCGCTATTTCGAGCGCTTGCAAGATCCCGAGCATCCCTTGCAGAAGCTTTTCGCCCGGGCCAACTTCCCGGAGGACCTGGAGGATATGGCGGCATTGATCGAGTCGGTGGTGGAGGACAACGCGCCCTACATCTTGCTGATCTACGTCGACGTGGTGGAGTTCCGGGGCGAGCATATCCGCGGCTTTTACGAGGGCATGGCGGCCCGCTTCCAAGAGGTCTATGGCGAGAAGCTGGAGGCCCGGCAGCGGGCGGGGGAGCTCGGGGATGCGGACCCGGTGGTTGGGGCTATCCTGGCGGCCCGCTGGTTCTTCTATTTCTTCACCGTCGAAAAATGTTTTGGCGCTCCGATGCATTTCGGCATGACGCCCCAACAGGCGACGGAAGAATTCATTCGTCTGCTGCGCTACGGCCTGCTCCCCCGAACGACCGCACCCGAGCCCACGGCCAGCGGTGCGACAGATGCGACCCCTGACCAAGGCTGAAACAGAGGTTTAGAGGTTGAACCCGATATCCGATAGGTGTTTTGTGAATCAAAAAACAGACCGAGCGCTCGGCTTTTTTCGAGCGCGCCCAGAACCCGGCTGCGACCCCTTTGGCACGGCCAAGCACCGCGATTTCCACTTAGGAGGCAACTCGAAATGAAACGGCATGCATTGTCCACCTGTCTGATTGTCCTCGGTCTTCTCACCGCACCTTGGGCCCAGGCTCAAAGCGTCGCCGCCGAGGCGGCCGATACCGAGGCGGATGGCGCCTCGGCGGAGGAGCCGATTTCCGATGAGATCGTGGTGACGGCCCGCAAACGGGAAGAGAACATCCAGGAGGTGCCGGTGGCGGTGACCGTGGTCAGCGCCGAGATCCTCGAGGATAGCGGGGCTTCGGATATCTCCGAGCTGCAGGCTCGGGTGCCAAATCTCTCCATCTATCCCGGACGCAATCAGTCCACCACCCTCACCGCTTTCATGCGCGGTATCGGCCAGGCGGACCCCCTCTGGGGTGTCGATCCCGGCGTCGGTCTCTACCTCGACGATGTCTACATGGCCCGTCCCCAGGGCGCCCTGTTGGATGTCTTCGACATCGGCCAGATCGAAGTGCTGCGCGGACCCCAAGGCACCCTCTACGGCAAGAACACCATCGGTGGCGCCATCAAGTACATCAGCCGTCCTTTGGGGGACGAGACCAGCGGCAGCCTTGCCTTCACCGGCGGCGAGCTCGGTACCTTGGATTTCAAGGCCAGCGCCGGTGGCGCCATCATTCCCGGCAAGCTGCGGGCCCGGGCGGCGGTGGCCTCCCTCTCCCACGACGGCTATGGCACCAACATTTTCACCGGCCGCGAGGTGTCCAACAAAGATACCCTGGCCTACCGGCTATCCTTCGATTGGCTAGCCTCCGCCGATGTGACGGTGAAGCTACGTCTCGACCGCACCGAGGACGAAGCCGAGCCCAAGGGGCTGACACGGCTCGAAGCCAATCCCCTATGCCCCATTTTCCTCGGTCGCAGCTGCCCGCCCTTGGCCAATATCTTCGATACGGAAAGTGGCTTGGAGCCGCTCAACAGCACCACCGCCGAAGGTTATTCCATGGCCATCGAGTGGCGTTTGAACGACGACTGGCAATTCAAGTCGATCACCGCCTACCGTGAGTCCGACAGCCAGAACAACATCGACTTCGATACCACCCCGGCCCGCATCACCGACGTCATCGCCACCTATTTCGACGAGCAGACATCGCAGGAATTTCAATTCATTTACGATGCCGGCGGCCGGTTCAACGGTGTTTTTGGCTTCTACTACTTCGACGGCACGGCCGGTGGTCTGGTGCAGAACATCTTCGTCAACAGCGTCTTTGGCACCACCGAAGGAACCACCGATACGGAGTCGTTTGCGCTCTTCGGCGACGGTTCGTACGCCTTGAACGATCGTCTGACCTTCAACTTCGGCCTGCGGGTGACCGAAGAAGAGAAGCGGGGCATTGCCTTCAACGCCGGCTACAGCGACGATACCTTCACCACGGTGACGGCGGTGACGTCGGATTACGATCAGAGCGAGACCTTTTCCTCGCTGGCGCCCAAGCTGGGCCTCGACTACCAATTCAATGACGATGTGATGGGTTACGTCAGCCTCTCCCGGGGCTTCAAGAGCGGCGGTTTCAACGTCCGTGCCCAGGCCTCGTTCTTCCCCGAGTCGGCGGAGCCCTTCGACGATGAGGTGTTGACCGTCGCCGAGGTGGGTATCAAGTCGGTGCTGGCCAATCGCAGCCTGGTGCTCAACGCCGCAGCCTTCTACGGCGATTACGAAGACATCCAAGTCAGCACCTTCACCTCCTACGACTCCGACGGTGACGGCTCCGACGATGCCTTCTTCGGCAATTTTCTCAACGCCGGTAGCGCCACGGTGCAAGGTCTCGAGGTGGAATTCGACTGGACCTCACCGACCGCCCGCTGGTTCGGTGTCTCCGGCAATGTCAGCTACCTCGATGCCGAGCCGGACGACTTTCTGGACTCCAACAACGATGGTTTTGTCGATACGCAGGTGATCAGCAACGCGCCGGAGGTGACCGGTGCCATCCACCTCAATTTCAATACCCCCGCCTGGGGCGGCTTGATCTCCAGCAGCATCGGTTATGCCCATCGCGACGAGTCGGTGCTCACCAACGAGGGTGGGCCCGATCCGCGCAATCCGTCGCAACCCCTCCTGCCCTTGAGCCAGCCGTCTTTTGGCTTGCTCAACGCTTGGATTTCCTGGCTTTCCGGGGACGGCAGCTGGCAACTGACGGTCAACGGCAAGAACCTCGACGATGAGGAATACCTCACCAATGGCTATAACATCCCGGTTCTCGGCGTGGTCCAGGGTTCCTACGGCAATCCGCGCACCGTGACGGCGACCTTGGCGTACAAGTTCTAACGGATTGCTGGCCGGGGGGAGGGGAAAATCTCCCCTCGTTTCCCCCCCTTCAAGGGGCCAAGCTCAGGGGCTCAACATGGCAAAAAACAAGGTGATTCCATGATCGAAACTGGATTGGCAGGCAAGGTGGTCATCGTTACCGGTGGGGCGGCGGGCATCGGCAAGGCGACGGCCCTGCGTTTTGCTGCCGAGGGCGCTCGGGTGGCGGTGTGGGACGTGCAAGACAGCGGCACAGAGGATCTTCTGGCCGCCTTGGCGAAGGCGGGCGGTGAAGGCACCTTCCAGCGGGTCGACGTCAGCGATGGCGCCTCGGTGCAGGTGGCGGTGGACGAGGTCGTCGAGCGTTGGGGCGGCATCGAAATCTTGATCAACAACGCCGGCATCCTGCGGGACTCGCAGCTGGTGAAGTGGAAGGACGGCGAGGTGATCTCGATGATGAGCGACGAAGCCTTCGACGCGGTCATCGGGGTCAACCTGCGGGGTGTTTTCCTGTGCACGCGGACCGTCGTGCCGCACATGATCCAGCGCGGTGGCGGAGCGATCCTCTCGGCGTCGTCGGTGGTGGGGCTGTACGGCAACTTCGGGCAAACCAACTACGCTGCCAGCAAAGCGGCGGTGATCAACATGACCCGCGGCTGGGCCCGGGAGCTGGGTCGTTACGGCATTCGGGCCAACGCCGTGGCTCCGGGTTTCGTCGGCACCGAGATGGTGCAGGCCATGCCCCAAAAGATCCTCGACGGCATGGTGCAGCACACCCCCCTGGCAAGGATTGGTGAGCCGCGGGAGATCGCCGAGGCGTACCTGTGGCTGGCCTCCGATGCGGCCTCCTACGTCAACGGCACGGTGCTTTCCGTCGACGGCGGGCTGGTGCTGGGCACCTGATGCGATACGCCGACATCGTCGCCACCGGCAGCTATCTGCCGGAGATCGAGATGCCGAACGACGTCCTGCGGCAGCGCTTCGCCCATCTCGACGGATTCGTCGACAAGATGGAGGAGCGCACCGGCATCCTGCGTCGTTGGTACGCGCCGGACGATTGGGCCACCTCCGACCTGGCCTTGCCGGCGGCCCGCCAGGCCTTGGAGCGGGCGGGCCGTCGTCCCGAGGACGTCGACCTGCTGATCCTCGGCACCGATTCGCCGGACTACATCACCCCGGCCACCTCGACGGTGCTGCAACACAAGCTGGGGGCGGTCCACGCCGGTACCTTCGATATCGGCTGTGCCTGTGCGTCCTTTCCCACCGGTCTGGCGACGGCGGCCGGTTGGATCGCCGCTAATCCGTCGATCCACACCGTCCTGGTGGTGGGGGTCTACCTCATGCATCGCCTGGCCGATGCCGACGATCCGATGATCTTCTTTTACGGCGACGGCGCCGGCGCGGCGGTGCTCGAAGCCGCCGACGAGCCGGGGTTCATCAATGCTGCGGCCCAAGCGGATGGGGCCTACGCCAAGCATTGGGGCATCCTAGCCGGGGGGACGGCGGAGCCGGCCAGCGTCGAGGCGGTCAAGGCCGGGCGCACGCAAGTACGACTGCTGGAACGCTACCCTCCCGAGGTCAATCACCAGGGCTGGCCGCGGTTGGCCCGGCGCCTGGCCAAGGAGGGGGGCTTCCCCCTCGCCGACGTGGATCTGTTGATTTTTTCGCAAGTGCGCAAACCGTCCATCGAGTTGGTGATGGACGAGCTCGGTCTGCCCCGGCACAAGGCCCATACCATCATGGAATCCTGCGGTTACACCGGCTCGGCCTGCCTCGGCATGGCATTGCACGATGCCGTCCTGCGAGGCAAGGCGAAGGCCGGTGACCTGGTGATGTTTGTCGGCTCCGGCGTCGGCTACAACCAGGCGGGCGCCGTCTTCCGTTTGCGCTCCAGCCTGGCGGCGCCGTCGCGGCCCATGGAGGAGGCCCCATGAAGCATCGATTCTGTCGTTGGGTTTGGGTGAGCCTGGGGCTCGTCGCCTGGCCGTTGATGCCGTCGGCGGAGCTGGCCGCCCAGGAGCGGCCGTCGGCTGAGCCCGAGACGATCAAGGCTGCGACCGGCGAGACCGCCGACCAGGCCGCCAGCGAGGGGACCGCAGAGGCCAATAAGGCCACGCCGAGCCCGATGGAGTTTTTCATCGCCTACAGCCGGGCCCAGCTCAGAGGGTCGGGATTCGAACGCCACGCGGCGACGGTGGCGGGGCAGCCCATGGTGTGGTGGCAAAAGGGTAGCGGACCCACCTTGATCATGATCCATGGTGTATCCGATCAAGCGGGCACCTGGTTTCAAGTGGCGTCGGCCTTGGCCGACGACCACCGTCTGCTGTTGGTCGATCTACCGGGCCATGGGGAGAGCGGCCCAGCGGCGGGACCCTTGCCCATGTCGACGGTGCTCGACGGCTTTGGTGCCTGGCTCGAGCGGCACGGCACCCCGGACGACGGCTCCAGCGTCACCCTGGTGGGCAACTCCATGGGGGCCTGGGTGGCCTTGGCCACCGTCCTGGAGCCTACGCACCTGGTGGAGCGGGTGGTGATGGTCAACGGAGGCCCCCTGCGGGTCGACAGCGGCGACTTGGATCTCCTGCCAGCGGACCGCGAGGAGGCGCGGCGTCTGATGGCGGCCCTGCGGGACGCCGCCAGCCCGCCGATCGCCGACCCGGTGCTCGACGACCTGGTGCGACGGGCGCCCCATGGTCAAGTGCAGCGTATGCTCGACGCCCAGCAGAATTTGGACAGCCACCTGATGGACGACGGCGCCAAGGGGCTAGGCCGCATCAAAACGCCGGTGGACATCCTTTGGGGCGTCTCCGATCGTTACCTCGGCCGCGACTATGCTCAGCGTTTGCTCGCCGGTTTGCCGCGGGCCCGATTGACCTGGATTGCAGCCTGTGGACACTTGCCCCAGGCGGAGTGCCCGCAAGCCTTTGCCAAGGGGTTGAGGGACGTGCTGTCCAAGGCGGCGGCTTCGGCCGCCGAGGAAGACGATGCGAGGCCGGGAGATGACGATGCAAGCTGATCTGCTGGGAGAGCGGGCCCGGCTGACGCCGCATCGGCCGGCATTGGTGGTGGTGCAGCCTGAGCTTCGCTTGACCTACGGCGAGCTCGACGCCCGCGCCGTGCGCTGTGCCCGTCTGTGGACGCAGTCCTTGGGCCTGGTCAAAGGGGACCGGGTGGGGATCTTGGCCCACAATCGGGTGGAGTATTTGGAAGCCTTCTTCGCGGCCGGCAAGACAGGCATCGTTTTAGTCACCCTGGGAACCCGTCTGACCGCCCATGAGCTGGCCCACGTGGTGAAGGACAGCGGCCTGCGGGCCCTGCACTACGACGGCGAGCTGGCGGCGACGGTGGATGCCCTGCGCCCCTTGGTGGAGATCGAGCACTGGCTAGCCCTGGACGCTCCGGGGGAAGGCGCTGACGAAGTCTATGCAACGTTGGTGGAGTCACTGGCGGAAGATGTCGCATGGCGGCCGACACCCTGCGACGGCGAAGATCTCTACTGCCTGCTTTACACCTCCGGCACCACCGGCGTCCCCAAGGGGGTGATGATCCCCCATCGCATGGTGCTGGCCAATGCCTTCAATACCATTTGCGGCTGGCAGCTGCGGGCCGACGACGTCACCTCCATCTTCACGCCCCTCTACCACGCCGGCGGCCTGATGGCCTTCCTGGTGCCCCTGGTGGTGATCGGCGGGCGCACCGTCTTGCACCGGGGCTTCGAGGCGCAGGAGGTGTGGCGGGCCATCGATGGGGAAGGGTGCACCGTTGTCCTCGGGGTACCCACCATTTGGAAGATGCTGCTCGAAGCGCCGACCTTCGGAAGCACCGACCTGAGCCGCCTCCGGTGGCTGATCAGCGGCGGCGCTCCCCTGCCACGCTATCTCATCGAGGCCTACCAGGAACGCGGCGTCGCCTTCAAACAGGGTTTTGGCATGACCGAGGTGGGGGTCAACTGCTTCACCATGACGGTGGAGGACTCGTACCAAAAGGCGGGCTCCATCGGCAAGCCGATGATGTACACCGAGGTGCGTTTGGTCGATGACCAGGGCCGCGACGTGGCCGCCGGCGAAGTGGGGGAGCTGCTGTTCCGTGGTGCCCACGTATCGCAGGGCTACTGGAATCGGCCCGAAGCCACCGCCGCGGCCCTGGACGCCGAGGGATGGTTCCATTCCGGGGACCAGGCGAGACGCGACGACGAGGGCTATTTCTACATCGCCGGTCGTCAGAAGGAGATGATTATCAGCGGCGGCGTCAACGTCTACCCGGCGGAGATCGAGGCCCAACTGGTGCTGCATCCGAACATCGAGGATGCGGCGGTGGTGGCCGTCCCGGACCCCCAGTGGGGCGAGGTCGGCATCGCCTTCGTGGTATCTCGGGATGGGACAGCCGGCCTGAACGCAAACCAGCTGGCCACCTTCCTGGCGGACCGACTGGCCCGCTACAAGATTCCCAAGACCTTTGTGCAGCTAGAAACCCTGCCGCGCACCGCCTACGGCAAGGTGCGCAAGGGTGAGCTCAGGGATACCTTCCTGGGGACCTCCCGGTGACCACCAAGGCATCGGCCTACGAGTTGCGGGGGGAGGCGGGGGAGGTGGTCCTCACCCTCAACGGTGGCATGATGACCTTCGCCTCGTGGGCCCCGGTCACCGCCGGTTTACTGCCGAGCTACCGGCTGTTGGGTTTTGATTTCCAGGGCCAGCTGCGGTCCCCCGGAGAGGCCCACCCAAATCTCGAAGCCCATGCCGCCGATGTCGTCGCCTTGCTCGATGAGCTCGGTCTGGACCGGGTGCATGTCCTGGCCACCTCCTTCGGCGCCGAGGTGGCGGTGCTGCTGGCGGCGTTACAACCGCCGCGGCTGCACAGCTTGGCGCTGGTCACCGCCGCCGTCCGCACGCCGCCGGGCATGGCGGAAAGTGCCAGGCACCTGCAGGGCCTGGTGCGCGACGTATTGGCGGGTGCCTCGGCCGTGCCGGTGCATCAAACCATGTTGCAGGAGATCTACTCCGACGCCTACCGCCGGGCACAGGGGGAGGCCCTGGAGGCCCGCGGCAAGCAAACCGCCGCCCTGCCCGTGGCCTGGTATCGGGGCCTGTTGGGCATCCTCGAGGCGATCCAGGACTTCGACCTGACGCCCCACCTTTCGGCCATCCGTTGCCCCACCATGGTGGTGCACGCGGCGGACGATCAAGTGATGCCCTTGGCCACCTCTCGGGCCCTGGCGAGCGGCATCGCCGGGGCGCAGTGGCGCCAGCATCCGACCTCGGGACACGCCCTGGTGGTGGAGGATCCCCTCTGGTTGCAGCACATCTATCGCCAATTTCTGGCCCAATTGCCGTCCGTCATGACGCCGGTCAGCGGGGAGTAAAACGATGGTACCCAACGTTCTCGCCAGTTGGTTGCTCCTGGTCGGCTATGCCGCGGCCATCATTACCTTGGTGATCCGCGGTGCCCGCGGTAACCGGAGCGTCGCCGACTACGCCGTCGGCAGTATCGCCTTTTCGCCGCTGGCGGTGGGTTTGGCCTTGGCCGCCTCCACCACCAGCGCCGCCACCTTCATCATCAACCCGGGTCTGGTGGCCTATTTCGGGCTCAGCGCCGTCTTTGGGCTGTGTGTCGTGTTGCCGATCTCGATGTCGATTTCCTTGGTGGTGATCACCAAGGGCTTCCGAAAATATGGCAAGACCATCCGCGCCCTCACCCTCTCCCAGTGGGTGGGGCAGCGCTACGACAGTCGGGGTTTTTCCATCTTCTTCGCCTTCCTGTCCCTATTATTGGTCACCTTCATCGTCATGATCCTGGTGGGGCTGACCAAGGTAATCGCCGCCTCCCTGGCCCTGCCGGAGGTGGGCATCTTGACGGCCCTGGTGATCTTTTCCTTCGGCTACATGATGTTCGGCGGGGCCAATTCCATGGTCTACACCAATACCATCCAAGCCCTGATCATGGTGCTGGTGGCGATCATCCTCCTGGGTTCGGGCTTCGAGCACTTTGCCGACGGTTGGGGCGGCTTCGTGGCCAAGCTGAGCTCCATAGATCCCGATCTGACGCGGCTCTACAACACAAAAAGCCCGCTATTTCGTGACGCCTTCGAGGTGATCTTCTGCACCATCGTGGTGGGGGCCGCCATCGTCTGTCAGCCACACATCATCACCAAATCCCTGCTGCTGGAGAAGGAACCGGACGTCAACCGCTACCTGACCACCGGCATCATCGTGCAGACCCTGTTCTTCAGCGTCGTCTTTGTCGGTCTCTATGCCCGCTTGGAGTTTCCAACCCTGCAACTGGACGGCCAAACCATTGCACCGGACAGCGTCGTCTCCACCTATTTGGTGAGCCAGTTCCCGTGGTTCGTGGGGGTCATCGTATTTTTGGGGCTCATCGCCGCCGGCATGTCGACCCTCGAGGGGCTCATTCAATCCCTGTCGATCATCATCACCAATGACCTGATCCACAATGTGCACCGGGCGAGGACGGGCCGGGAGCTCCCCGAGCGTTTCCTATTTGTCCTCAACCGCGGGGTGATCACCGGCCTGGCGGTGGTCTCCTTTGCCTTGGCCTACCAGCAGCTCATCAACCCCAACTTGAGCGTCATCATCTTCGCTCAGCTGGGGGTTTATGCATATTTCGCCGCCGCGTTTGTACCCGTCGTCTTCGGTACTTTTCTCAAGGATACGCCGCCCATCGCCGCCATCGCCGCCGCCGTCACCGCCGTGGTGGTGCACTACACCCTGTACTACACCGGGCAGCATTATTTTCCCTACTACCAAGGGGTGAGCGTCAAGAATCCGGGCATCGCCACCGCCTTGGGGATCGTCGCCGCGACGCTGGTGGGTGGTACGTTGTATTTGGCGAAGCGACGACGCACAGACTAGGCACACTCCTCGATAACTTCGATCTGCCGATCGACGGCGATGGGACCTTGCACCGTTTGTCGGTGTCCGGAAGGCCACTGGATCTCGATGCTGTCGACGCTGTCGAAGTCATCGAGCCCGAAGTAGAGGGGCATGCGGCTGAAGGACAGATAGCCGGACTTGCCGTCGTTGATCTTGCGCCAGCTGCGATCGGCGGCGCGCACCACCACCGAGGCGCCGACCGCGTCGCGATTGGAGGTGGTGCCCCGTAGGCGGATCTTCAAGTAGTGGATGGGGTGCTTGGCGGCGAGGTCGCTGATCAAGACCATGGGCGGTGCGCCGAAGTCGTTGGTGAGGATGTCGAGGTCGCCGTCGTCGTCGAGATCCCAGATGACGGAGGAGCGGCTGCCGAGGGCGCCCCAAACTTGCCAGCGGCCATCGCGGTCGGCGCAATGGAAATGATCGCGGTCGTCGCCGGAGCAGTCGATCTCGAACCAAGGCGTTCCGAAACCACCGGCCCGGGGCTCGACCCCGAGGATCATTTCGCTGTCGTGGAAGCGCTGGCCTCGATCATTGAGCAGCAACGAGTTGACGGCATAGCGCCAACCGTAGCTCATGCTGGAGGTGATGAAGACATCCTCGAAGCCGTCGGCGTTGAGGTCTCCCCGCGAAAGCCCCCAAGGCCAGTAGTTTTCGGCCCCGACCTGGTCGGAGATTTCCTCGAATCCGCCATCCGGGAGACGGTGATAGAAGGCGTTGCCGAAGACATGGGTGCCGTCGGTACCGAGCATGCTGTGGCCTGGCATTTCATCGGCCGGCAGCTTCGATTTTTCCTCCTCGGGTTTCATTTTGCGGACCATATCGGTGTGCATGTCGGTGAGAAAGATATCCATGCCGCCGTCGTTGTCGAAGTCGAGAATCTGGATTCCCATGGTGCCGAAGGGGGTGACCGGAAAGATCTCTTGGCTGCGGTTGACGAACCGTTGGCCGGCCTGGTTTTCGAAGTAGTCGTCGTGTCCCTGCATGTTGGCGAGGAAGAGGTCGAGCCAACCGTCTTCGTTGAGATCGAGCACGACGGCGTCGCCGTTCCAGCCGTTGGCGAGCAAGCCCATCTCTTGGGAGACTTCGACAAATCGGTGGTCGCCCAGGTTGCGGTAGAGCAGGCTAGGCTCGCTGCGCTCCGCTTTCAGATGTCCATCGAAGGCCACCGGATAGCCGACATAGTAGCCGCCGGGGCCAACCTCGTCGGTGGTGTATCGACCGACGTTGGTGACCAGCAGATCGAGCAAACCGTCGCGGTCGAAGTCGAAGAAGACGGCTCCCGAGGCGTGGCCGACGGCCGCCAGGCCGGCGGTTTCGGAGACATCCTCGAAGCGCCCTTGGCCATCGTTGAGGAACAGGACGTTACCCCCTCGCACCGTGGTGACGAAGAGATCTGCGTCGGCGTCGTTGTCGATATCGGCAAAGGCGGCGGCGACACCGATACGGTCCCCCAGACCGACCCCGGCCGATTCGGTGATGTCCTCGAAGCGTCCGTCGCCGAGGTTGCGCCACAGCTCATTGAAGCCCACTTGGCTGACGAAATAAATGTCGAGGCGGTCGTCACCGTCGACGTCCGCCACAACGACGCCGTTGCCGTGATCATAGTGGTTCGTCTTGTAGCGCTTGGCAGAGTCTTCGGTCACTTGATGGACGAAGCGGATGCCGCTTTCCTGCCGCCGGTCGCGGAAGCTGAAGTCGTGGCGCACCGTCAAGGACTCGGCGCTCGCCAACTGATCCCGTCGCCGTTTTTCGAGCCAAGGCGGTGCCATGATGTCTTCGGGATAGTACAGAGGTGTGACCTCCTCGTTGATGCGTTGCACGTCGCTCACCAAGGTTTGCCGTTGCTGCGGATTGTCCGCCTGGTAGCTGCCACGGATGCGTCCCTGGCGATCGACCAAGAAGAGGTCGGACATGGCGTGCTGTTGCTCTGCCAAGGGTTGGGCGCCGAGCTTGGACAGCTCGCGGCTCAGGGTCTGCAACTTGTCCGCAGGGCCGCTCAGCCGGTGCTGAGTGGTGTCCTCCGTTGGCAGTGTCTCCGGCTCGGCTCGGGGCGCCGCCGCCGGAGGCTTGTCGGAGGGCGACGTCTGCGGCACAAAGGCCACCACCGTGGGCCTGGTTTTGGGGTCGGGCACGTTTTCGAGCTCGACGCCGAGCGATTCGGAGGGGCGCGGGTGCAGGCCGACCGCCTGGGCCAGGGTGGCGGTCAGATCGGCAATCCAGACCCTGCCTTCCAGGCATTCCGGCTGCAAAACGGCGCCGGTGGCATCGGTGAGGCTGAACGAAGGCATGGCGCCGAGGATCGGCAATTCGGTAGTTTTAGAACCGGCCGCCTCCCCTGGCAGCCCCAACCCAGACCGGGCCTTCTCGGTTTGGGTTTCCTCGATCTGAGTTTTTTCAGGCGGTGGTGCTGCGCAGGAACAGAGAAGCGTGGGCACCAGGAACAGGGCCCAGGAAGAGCTGAAGCGAGTCGAGATCATGGCGATGCCCATCCAATGATTGAAAGACAATGTTGGAAATTTCGAACGGGTTCGGGCCGACTAGCAGTCGTAGTTTGCCAAGAATCCGCCCTCGAGACCCGGCTGAGGGACGAGCCGGAGCTTCCCGGGGACGAGAGGTTTGGACACCGAGATCGAGGCATGACACGACCTCCGGACAACCGCCGAAGTGGTTGTTTGTGGTCTAAGATGCAGCGTCTGTCGGCACGGGACATCGGGCGAGGCTCCGCCTGGCCTCACACCACGAAAGGACACCCGGATGAAGTTTCAGGGCTACCTCGATTTGCTCAAGGAAATGATTCGCCAGCCCAGCGTCGTGGGTTCGGAGCACGCCTTCTTCAGGTACCTGAAGCGGACCCTGGAAGAACGGGGGGCCAAGGTGACGTGGTACGAAGGGCTCATGGTGGCGCAGGGTGAGCAGCCTGAGACTGCCATGTTTTCGGCCCATATCGATCGCCACGGGTTGGTTTGTACGGGACCCGACGAGTATCAATATGCCGCCTTTGTGGCGGGTGGGCGATCGGATTTGTTGGGCAACTCGGTGTCCGAGCAGTTGATGGGCAAAGTGGCCGATCGTTTCCAGGATTTACCGGTGTGGGCCTACGATCCTTGGGCCGGGTCCTACTATGGCAATGGACAGATCGCCAACGCCTATGTCTGTGAACGACGCAACAATTTGGTGTTCAATGTCGAGGGGTTGTCCCATTTGGTGGCCGGAACACCGGTGGCGATGCAGGACAGCTTGAGGCGTCAGGGCGGCCGTCTGGTCGGCCAGCTGGACAACGTCTTGACAGCCGCTGCTTTGGTCCACCTCTTCAGCTTGGGTTTCCAGGGCACTGCCTTCTTCACCGCGCAGGAAGAGAGTGGTAAGAGTTGGCGCTTCCTGCTCGAATGGTTTCGGCGCTTCGGGTCTTCCACCCACGAGCTCATCGTGGTCGATACCAGCCCCTTTCCAGATGTGGCTTCAGCCGATGCCCAAGCCTTGGTCCTGCGCTGGCGCGACGCCAACGGGGCCTTCAGCGTCCGTACCACCCGCCGTCTAGAGGCCCTGTGCCAAGGGATGGGCATCGCCTATGTCTTCAAGGACCGTCTAGTGGAGGAAAAGAACGGCCTCGCCGAGGCGGCGGGGCGTAAGCCGCATTCCCTGGGAAGCACCGAGATGGGCCGCATCGTCGTCGCCTCGGAAGGGCTGGTGCAAGGCACGACGCTGCAAATCCCGACGACGGGATACCACACCATGGAGGAGTCAGCCTCGGAGCATGCCTGTCGGGCGTTTTTGAGCGCCCTCATGCGTCTCGGAGCCGTCGCCTGAGCCTGGCCCGCAGGTGCCTGGCACCTCTCCCAGCCTGGCCAGCAGGTGCCTGGCACCCCTCCAAAAGTGCCTGGCACCGTGGCGACAATCAGGCACCTAGACGATCGCGCCGCGCAGCCGCAAGTAGGGTACGATTCCGTCGGCCGTTTCTTTGGACGTATTGATTCGACACATTTCGACGCTGCAACCGCTGTGAGAGGGATGTCTCACTCCGTGACCTATGCTCGCCTTTGTCTTGCCCTGAAAAGGATCCGACCATGAAATGGCCGGCGTCCTTGTCATTGGATGAGCGACGGAGCTTGGCAGCTTTTCAGCCGGCGAGGGATGAGGGGTCGCGGGCGCGGGCCCAACGCCGCTTGCAGCGCTGGCGCCAGCAGGCGCCCTTTGACGACGAAAGGCAGTGGCGACTTCGCCTGGCGGACCTGGGATTGTTGGCCGCCACCGAGGGAACGTCGGCCTGCGATCTGGAGAACGCCGAGGCGAAGCTCTTGGAGTTGTTGGCCACCCCCGAGGACTTGCCGACCACGGTTCCTCCCTGGCTGGAGGGGTGTCGTCGCCTCTACCTTCCCCAGGAGGACGACGGGGCCGACGTCCAAGGCATCGCCGCCTCCGGTTTCCTGCGCGCCTTGCGTCCTTTGTTGGACGAGGCCCTGGCCCGTTTGGACCGCTCGTTCGAAGGCTTGGGCGTGTCGGCGACGAAGGTCGATTGGCAGTCCCTACGTCGGGATTGGATGCGGCTTTTGGTGCAGCGCTTGCGGCAGCGGATTTTACCTACCATGGTTCTGGAGCTGCGCATCGCCGGGCTGGAGAATCGGTTGCAGGGGGAGAGCCCCGAGGACCGTTTCGAGAGCTTTCTGCGCCGTCTCGACGGTTCGACTGAGGCCTGGTCTCTGCTGTCGCGCTATCCGGCGTTGCTGCGGCTTCTCTGGGGCGATCTCGAACGATGGTTGGCGTCGGCTCGCGAGCTGCTGAAACGGGTCGACGGAGGCTGGCTCGCCTTGACGGAGTTTCTAGGGGAGGACCCGGGTCCCTTGCAGCGCGTGATCGGTAGCGGCGGAGACCCCCATCGCCAAGGACGCCAGGTGTTGTTCACCTCATTCGCCGGCGGTCGACGTTTGGTCTACAAACCCCGTTCTTTGGCTTTGGAAGCTGGCTTCCAGGAGTTGATGGTTTGGGCCGGCGAGCAGGGACTGGAGGTGCCCCGCCCCTCGCGACTGCTGCCGAGGGAGGGGCCGGGCTCCGGTGGCACAGGTGGCGGCGCAGCCCATGGCTGGATGGAATGGCTAGAGCCGACGCCGTGCACCCACGCAGCGCAGGTGAGCCGGTTCTATCGGCGCCAAGGGGGACTCTTGGCGTTTCTGCACTTGCTCGGGGCCACCGACTTGCACCACGAGAATGTCATGGCGGTGGCGGATCAACCTCTGGTGGTGGATCTGGAGACCCTGTGTCATCCGCCCCTGGCGAATCCCGAGCCCAGCCCCTGGAGACGTTTCGGCGACTTCGAGGACTCGGTGCTGCGGGTTGGTCTGCTGCCGCTTCGGTTGCGTTCCGCCGTCGACCAGGATCTAGGGCTCGACGCCAGCGGCCTGGGGGCTGAGGCTGGGCAGCGGACGCCCGGCGGGGCGTGGCAGCTGCAGGGGGAGGGGACCGACGCCATGCGGCTGGTCAGCGGTGACGGCACCCTCGGCGCCACGCCGGGACGCCCGGTGCTCAACGGAGAAGCCGTCGATGCGGCGGCCTATGGCGAGCAAGTGGCGGCGGGCTTCGCTGCGGCGCGTCGGGTGATGCGGAAGCATCGCCGGGAGCTACTGGCCGCCGAGGGGCCGTTGGCGGGTTGGCGGGGTCTGGCCAGTCGGGTTGTTGTGCGTCCAACCCAGCTCTATGGTCGTCTGTTGCAGGAGAGTCTGCATCCGCAGCTGTTGGCCGAGGCGGTGGACCGGGATCGTCATTTCGATCGGCTGTGGTTGCAGATTCCTACTCGACCTTGGCTGCGCTCGGTGGTGGCTTCGGAAAGCCGGGATCTGCGGCGCGGGGACATTCCCTACTTTCATGGCCGCACCGACTCGCGCCATCTTTGGGACGCCGCGGGGCAGGATCTGGGCCCCCTGTTGGCGGAGAGCGGCATGGAGGGGATCGCTAGGCGTTTGTCACAGCTCGATGGGGCGGCAACGGAGCGTCAGCTGGCGTTGGTGCGCCAAGCCTTCGAGCTGCGGGCGGCGGAGAAGGGCCTGCGGCCACGTCCAAGGAGCGTCCTCGACGACTCCGGCGGCGCGCTGGTCGATCCGGAAGGTTTGCTCCAGGCCTGTCTCGAAACCGCCCAGGAGATCGCCGACGACCTGACTCGTCTGGCGTTCGTCGATGGGCGGGGGGCCCGTTGGTGGGCGCCGCGCCGCCTCGGGCAAGGTCGCTGGACGCTCACCGAAGCGGGGCCCGATCTCTATTTCGGCCTCTCCGGCCTGGCGCTCTTTTACCAGCAGCTGGCGGAGCTTGGGGGCCGTGCCGTCGATCGCGAGATGGCGGCCGCGACCCTCCGGGCGCTGCGTCACCAGCTGGCCTTGGACGAAGCTCGGCTGGCGGATTTGGGGCTGCGTGGCATCGGTGCATTCTCCGGCTGGGGCGGCGTGATTTACAGCCTGACGGTGCTGGCTGAACGGACCGGACGCCGGGAGTTGGCGGATCTGGCGCAGCACCATGTGGAGGATGTGGCGCGCCGGCTATCCACCGACGAGCAGTTGGACGTGGTGGCCGGGGCCGCGGGGGCCATTTTGGCGCTGCTGCGCTTGGCGAGGCTGCGTCCCCGGTCGGCGGCCTTGGGCTTGGCGAGACGTTGCGGCGAGCATCTTTTGGACCGTGCGCGAGCCCAGCAGACGGGGCGGGCCTGGCCGTCCCCCGGGGGGGCTCGGGGGCCCCTGGCGGGCTTGTCCCACGGGGCGGCGGGTATGGCCTGGGCCCTCTTCGAGCTGGCTTCCGCCGTCGACGGTGAGCAGCGGGCCCGGTGCTTCGCCGGGGGGCTGGCGGCCCTCGACTATGAGGAGAGCCTTTACCCCCGGGGTCAGGGCAACTGGCCGGACCTGCGAGCCAAACCGGAGGGCCATGAAGACCATGGCCTGCTGGCTTGGTGCCACGGGGCACCGGGCATCGGTTTGGCCCGGCTGGCGACGCTCCAATGCTTGCGGGCCAGCGGTTTGATGTCCGAGGGTTTGGCGCAGCGCCTGCAGCGGGACGTCCAGCGCTCGGTGGACGTCACCTGGCGACACGGATTTGGCCTCACCCACTGCCTATGCCACGGCGATTTGGGCAATCTGGACTTTCTTTTCGAAGCTGCCGCCGCCGGCACCTTGCCCGCCGAGGTCCAGTCGATCCACACCTTGGAGCTGCGCACGGGGCAGATCCTCGCCAGTATCCGGCGCCAGGGCTGCCTCTTCGGAACACCCGGCGGCACCGAGCCACCCGGGCTGTTGGTGGGTCGAGCGGGCATTGCATGGGGCCTGCTGCGCTTGGCGGCGCCGAGACGAGTCGTTTCGGTCCTGCGTCTTGCCCACGGGGGTGGGGACGCGGCATCGAAGTCGTGGGGTGTTGCTCCCCAGGGAGCGGCGTTCCTAAAGCGGTCGGGTGATGTTACCCGGCCACAACCTGAGAGAAGGAGACGTAATGAAAAAGAGTGACATTGTTTCGGCTTGGCGGGACGAAGATGCCTTCCTGAGCTTGTCCGAGCAGGAGCGGGCTCAGATGCCGGAGCACCCGGCGGGCATCCGCACCCTGAGCGACCCAGAAGTGGAAGGCGTGTTCGGTGCCGCCGCCGGCACCCACTATTCCTTCTGTGAGCCCACCGCCAGCTGGTGTGACGACTGTGGTGATGGCGATATCCTGATCCCCAGCCGTTGAGCTGACGTTGAGCCCATTGCAAGGGGCGGCTCGTGTCGCCCCTTGCCTTGAAGGCGTCTGGGTTCGGTATCGAGCCCGATCAGCGCCGAGCCTGGGCCACCTCGGAAGTCCGCGGTAGTCGAAACGCAGCCATTTCCTCGGCGTTGCGCACGTAGAGCACGCCGTCGGCGATCACCGGATGGTTCCACGTCTTGCCTTCGATCGCCGCGACCTTGGCCAGCTCCTGGAAGCCGGACGCCTTGGCCTCGACGACGGCGACCTCGCCGCGGTCCGAGAGCACCAGCAGCAGGTCTTGATCTTCCAGCAGGAGGAGCTGACCGTTGCCGTAGCGCCCGCCCTTCCATAGCCGTTCACCGCTGGCCAGGCTTATACAGGCGAGGATGCGCCCGTCGAAGCCGAAAATGTGCTCGCCGTGCAGCACCAAATCGTTGAAGTAGGGTTTGAGAGCGGTGGAGGTCCAGGCGGTGTCGATCTGCCACTGGCTGCCGGGGTGGCTGATGCGCAAGCGGCGTAGGCCCTGGCCGAACCCGGTGCCCACCAAAATGCCGTCGTCGGGTGTCAGAACCGGTTGCACGATGCGTCCCCCGCCTGAGGCCAGCCATTCGTGGTGCCATAGGACATTGCCGTCCGCCGGGTCATAGCTTCGGACCCCGGCGTCGGTGAGGATGAGCAACTGCTCGACCCCCGCCAAGCGGCTGCGGTGCACCGAGCTGTAGCTCAGGGAACCGGCTTCGGCGAACCATCTGGGCTCGCCGTCGACGGTGTCGTAGGCGACGACCCCCCGGCCCTCGGGGCCACCGGTGTAGATCACCACCACATCGTCGATGAGCAGCGGCGAGCTGGAGAAGCCCCACTCGGGAGTGACGGCGGAGGTATCGTCGGCCACGTTGCGCGACCACTGCAGGGAGCCGTCGACGGCGTCCAGCACATTGAGCAGGCCGGTGGCGCCGAGGGCGTAGACGCGTCCCTGGTGCACCGTCGGTGTCGCCCGTGGGCCGGCTCCGGCCATCGATTCCCAGAAGCGCACGGCGTCACGATGCTGCCACAGGGGCTGGCCGGTGGCCGCATCATAGGCGGAGACCAGCTCGTCGTCCCCCCGCTGTTCTTGGGTGTAGAGGCGCCCCTGCCAGATGGCGAAGGAAGACCAGCTGGGGCCTATCGGCCGCCGCCAGAGCTCCAGTGGAGGGGTGGTTTGCCAGTCGACGGCCAGGTCGACACCGCGCACCACGCCGTCCCGCTGGGGTCCACGGAAGCCGGGCCAGGTGGCCTCTGGATGGGCCGGCGCTGGGACGGGCTCGGGGGAGGCAGCGGTGTCGAAGCTCGCTGGATCCCGCACCTCGCCGGGGGCCTGGGCGGCCTCTTTCGGCGCACTGGTTTCCGACGCTGTCATGTCTGTCGCTGTGGTGGCTGTCGCTGTCATGGCCGTCGCTGTCGTGGCTGTCGCCGCAGCAACCTCCAGCGAGCCTGCCTCGCCATCGTCTGTACCGTCGCCAGTCTCAGCGTTGGTCTCAGTGTCAGTCCCAGTGGCAGTGTCAGTCCCAGTGTCAGTCTCAGCATCGACCGCCAAGGGGTTCACAACGGCCGGCGCTGCCGTCGACGGCAGGGGTTGAGACGCTTCCATCGCCACCAGCCGCTCCTCCGCCGTCATTTGCCAGCGCCAAGCAAAGTTTGCCGCCATGTCTCCGTCGAGCCCTTCGACCCGAATTGAAATCCCGAGAACGCAGAGCAGGGCCATGGTCAGCGCCAGGGCCCCTCGACGCTGTGCTGCCGACCGGCCTTGGCTGAGCCAGGCCCAGAGCACAAAGGCGGTGCACATCAGCGGCACACCATAGACGAAGATGGCCATGGGTGCCGACGGATGGGCCCCGACGAAGGCCAATACCAGGAAGGCGATGGGCAAGACGATGCCCAGGAGCTTGTCCCAGCCCGGCGCTCGACTGGCAAAGACCCACCAGCCAAAGAGCAGCAGCAGGCCCACCGCCGGGCCCCCCATCATGCCGGATATCTGAATCTGTGTGGCGGGGGCGATGACACCGCTGCCGAAGGTGACCAACCATTGCAAGGCGACGATCAGGAACCCGGGCCATAGGCGCAGTCGGGTGGGAACGGAGTACGAGGCCATATCGAAAGCTCCCGTTGAGCTGAGGCGATGAAATGGGCAGGGGCGAGTAACCCGTCTGCGGCGAGCCGAGTACTTACATGTACTTAGTACACCTTTTCAAAAATACACTGGTATCGAGCGCCGATGCATCCACGTCTGCGGCGCCTCGGGGCTCTCGATAGGTCACCGTTTTTCCGGAAAGGCGTACTAAGTACACCTTTTCAAAAATACGCTGGTATTCGAGCGCCGAAGCATCCACGTCCGCGGCGTTACGCTCGCTGCAACAGAGCCCCACTATGCCTCGCTCGCAAGCCTTGCGGACGCGGCGCCTCGGTACTCTCGATACGTCAGCGTATTTCCGGAAAGGTGTACTAAGTGAACGCTCGTCGAGCTGAATTATTTCAACACCACCAAGATGACACGGCGATTTTGGCTGCGACCTTCGCGGCTGCCGTTGTCGGCCACCGGCACCGTCTCACCGTAGGAGATCACCGACATGCGGTGCAGCGGCAGAGCATGTTTGAGGTAGAGGTAGTGCTGCACTGCCGAAGCCCGCTCCTCTCCCAGCTGGAAGTTGTAGCGCTCGCTACCGGTGCCGTCGGTATGGCCCTGGATCTCGATGTAGACCGCCTCATTGCGGGCCTTGAGATCCGTTGCCCAGGTGTCGAGGGCGGCCTTGGCTTGGTCGCTGAGCTCGGAGCTTTCGAATCCGAAGCTGATGTCGCGTTCCGCCATCACCGTTTCATAGAGCAGCTTGCCTTCCGCCAGCTTGCCGGCGGCGACGGCCCGCTCGAGGGCTTGGCGGGAGGTCTCGGAGAGGGTAGCGAGCTCCTGCTGTTGCGCTTCGAGGGTCTTCTGCTGATCGTCGAGGCGGGTCTGGTTGGCTTCCACCTGCGTTTCGACATCGTCGACCCTGGAATCGACGGCGGAGACCGAGGTGTCGACGTAGGTCTGCATTTTTTTGTTGCTGACGCAACCGGTGCTCAGCAAAGCCAAGCAGGAGGAGATGGCTATGAAGGGAAGTTGATATTTGGACATGGAAGCGCTCCTTGACAGGGTTGGAATCAGGGTGGGGATGTCGAGGCGGCGGGCCGGCGGCCCGAGTATCCCCCCCGATGGCGAACCGTGAACCGATGGCCGGGCACGGTGATACGTAGGGGATGATAGGTCTCTTTGCCATGTTGGCTCAGCGGGAAGCCGAGAGTGTAGCGGTTTCGCTGATCGTTGGCGATGCGCCGGCAAGCGGAGTCGATGTCGTGGCGCAGGAAGATGTCGAAGTAGAGACCCCCGGTGGCCGCCGCCAGCTGTTGCAGCACACTGCGATAGGGCGAGAAGGAGGGCTCGCCGTCGGCGACGCCCGACGTCGAGGGCAGAATCGCGGCCTCGGTCAGCGGCTCGTCCGCCATCAAACGGCTACCTCGCAGGGCCAAGACGTAAACGGGAATTTCCGCTTGACGCACCAGTTGCCGCGCCGTCTCCGCCGTCAACGTGCTGGCGTTGTCGACCCCATCGGTGATCAGCACCGCCGCCATGCGAGAAGCGGTGGAGAGGCGCAAGTCCGGAATCCAGCTGACGGCGTCGTGTAGGGCGGTGGAGCCGTAGCCCTGCCAACCGTCGATCAGCTCGCTGATCACCTCCATCTCCGAGGTGGCGGGCGTCTCGATGAGGGTTTTGCCGGCGGCGAAGGTCACCACCGACATCCGGTCCTGCGGTCGGGCTTGGGCGACAAAACACCGGGCCGCCCGCTGGCTGGCCGCCAATTTGCCGCCATTGGCCATGCTGCCGCTCAGGTCCTGAAACAGCAGAAGCGTCGACGGTTCCTCCACGGCGGCTTGGAAATCCTCGAAGTGAAGCTCTGCGCCGTCCACCGTCAAGACCAGGTCCTGACGCCGTAGGGGACGCTCCAAGTCCGAGGACTGGACCACCAACGGCACCATCACCCAAGTTACGGTGGTGCTCCCTTCGAAGGCCAAGGGCGGTGGCGGCGTGGCGGGCTCCTGTGCGGACGTCCCCTGGGCCGCTGCCTGAGCACTGGCCAAGGTGGCGAAGCCGAGACCCAAAAGCCAACAGAGGGCGAGCAGGGTGCCAGGTCGGCGAAGGGTCGGTCGGCGAAGGGTCGGTCGGCGAAGGGATAGCGGGGGGACAAGCATCGTGGGATATATTATAGCAATGGGTCGATATTTAAGTTCCGTGGAACATGGGCGTCTCTGGCGAAACCGTAGCCCCGGCCGAAACAGCACGCCGTCCGTGCTCGCTCGAAAGGCCTCCCGCTGGCACCGATTCTGGCAAAACGGGATGAACACCTGGCGAGCTGCCGTCCGAGAAAGCGATGCGGGGGCGGGAGCCCTTCGGCTGCGCGCGGCCTCCGCAAACTCGCCCCAACGCTGGCGTGTCGATCTAAACCCATTTCTATCAAGGTTTCATCCCGTTCCCAGGGCCCTGCGGCTCAGACAGCACTCCGTCCGTGCTCGCTCGAAGGGCTTCCCGCTGGCACCGATTCTGGCAAAAAGGGGATGGACACCTGGCGAGCTCCAGAGCCTATTCAGGCGGGCCCCCGATTTCCGTCGAGGGTGCGTTGCCCCTCGAGGGCATGGAGCTGCGCCACATCGACGGGCCGGCGCATCATGGCTTGAAGCTGGTCGCAACCTCGCAAGTTTTGCCGCTCCAACCTACCCAGAATGATAACGTCCGCCGCTCCGGGTCGACCCGGCCGAGCCAGGGGACTTCATTTTGCCAGCGCAAGCGTAGGTGAGGCGCCGTACGGACCGGGATCGATGTCGTATTGTGGCAGCTCGACGATGGGTTTGACGATGGGTTTGACGGTGCGATCGAGCACCTCGGCCATGGATGATGATGTCCTGCTATGGATTCAGAAATAAAGAGCCTGAAAAGCGCCCGATCTCGGAATGGCGATGATCGTGCTATCATTTCGCAAACGTTTTTCTCTATTCCTGTGTTGTCGCGCTAGGCTTATTCCCGATGCTCGGAACCCGTCTATCGGATCGCTATGAGCTCAAATCAGAGCTCGGACGTGGTGGCATGGGCTACGTCTACCGTGCCTATGATCCGGTGCTCAAACGCGATGTCGCCGTCAAGCTGATCCCGCCCCTGCGTCTGGCCCGGGAGACGGAAAATCGCTTCCACCGGGAAGCGCAAGTGGTGGCACAGATGGATCACCCCGCCATCGTGCCGATCCACGACTACGGCCGACACGACGGGGCGCTGTTTTTTGTCATGCCCCTGGTGGAAGGGCGCACCCTGCGTTGGTCCATCGACCAAGGTCGCCTGCCCTTGGGAGATGTGGTTCAAATCGGAGCTCAGATCGCCGAGGCCCTCGACTACAGCCAGTCCCGCGGCATCGTGCACCGCGACATCAAACCCGAAAATGTGATGACCAGCTGGGAGCGGGGTGACCTGCGGGTTCGGGTCATGGATTTCGGCTTGGCCCGGGACTTGGACGACGGGCGTTTGACGCAGAGCGACGGCCTGTTGATGGGAACTCCTGCCTATCTCAGCCCGGAGCAAGTGGCCGGCCGCAAGGTGGACTTTCGCAGTGACATCTATTCCCTCGGGGTAGTGCTCTATGAGTGTTTGGTCGGAGCGCCACCGTTTGTCGGTCCGCTGCATGCCGTGGTGGCCAGCATCTCCAATGAGCCGGCGATGTCGATGCGCGACCGTGGCTTGGAGGTGGATGACGCCCTGGATCAGCTGGTGCATCAATGCCTTGCCAAGGATCCCGCCCAGCGCCCGGCCAGCGGTCGCGACCTGGCCAGCTCGTTGCTCGACTATTGGCAAGGGCTGCACGACAGCCAGCGCCTCCGCTTGGTGCTGCCGGGTTCCCGACCTTCCGCCCGTCAAGGCAATCGACTGACCCTGGTGGGGCGGCGCAATGAGATCGGCGAGCTGGAAGCCCGCCTCTCCGTCGCCCTGGACGGCGAGTGCCAGGTGGCCCTGGTGGGCGGCGAGGCGGGCACCGGCAAGACCCGCCTGCTACGGGAGATGGAGCGTCGTCTGCGCCATCGGTCGATGCGTGTCCTCTGGGGGCGCTTTGCCGATCGCCAAAGCGCCGCCCCCTACCAATGGTTTTGTGAGCTCTTGCAGGAGCGTTTCCACCTCCTCGAGGGGGACGAAGACGAGCTCGGCGCCCCACCCGGTGCCGAGGTCAAAATGGATGATTTGGCCGCCGACCTGCTGCATTTGTTTCCCACCCTGAATGAAATACCGATCTTGCGGCAGGCGGCCCGGGGACGGGCACCTCGGCTACCCACCGCCACCGAGGTGCCGGAGGTGGTGGCGCCGGACGGGATCGACTCGAGCCGTTTTTTCGAGCTCTTGGCCAGCACCTTGGCTCGCATCGGCGCCGGGGAGCCGATGGTCCTGCTACTGGACAACCTGCAACATGGTGAGGATTCCCTCGATGCCTTGCAATACATCATCCGACGCCTGGCGGCGACACCGACCCTCTTGGTGGGCAATTATCGCTCCTCGGAAGTCGAAAAGGGCCACGCCCTGGAGCGTTTCATCGCCTCGTTTCGCGATGACCCCCGTCTGACCCATTTCATCCTGCGACCGTTGGACCGGGAAGCCTTTCAGCAACTGGTGGGGGGGCTGGTGGGTGGCGATGACTTGGATCCTTCGCTGGTCGATTCCCTTTTCGAGGCCACGGAGGGCAACCCTTTCTTCGCCCAGGAGTTGGTACGCTCCCTCAACGAGTCCGGTGGCCTGCGCCACGATGAAAGCCGGGGCTGGGTGTTGGCGCGGGAGGTGGGGTTGTCGACCCGGGCTCTGCCGATCACCATGCAGCAGGCCATCGAGAAACGCATCGAGCGTCTCGATGGCCCGCAGCAAAAAATCCTCTCCTTCGCTTCGGTTCTGGGTAAGAGCTTCGCCTTTCGCGACTTGGATCATCTGGTGAGCGGCGAAGAGATCTCAGACCTCGACGAAGGGGTCGACGCCTTGGTGGAGCAGGGCATGTTGGTGGAGGAAGCGGAGGGGCGGGGCGAGCACCTGAGCTTCAGCAGCGGCATCATCCGCGATCACCTGTATGGCGAGCTGCCACGGCGCAAACGTCGCGTCTTGCACCGTCGCCACGCCCGCAACTCGGAATCGCGCTGGAAGGGACGCCTCGAACGGGTCTACCCACAGCTGGTGCACCATTTCTATGAAGGCGATGTGGCGGAGAAGACCGTCTACTATGCCCTGTTGCTGGCCCGCGAGTGTCTCGACGCCTGGAGCCCGGAAGACGCCCTGAGGGCTTGCAAGAAGGCCCTGGAGTTTGTCGAGGAGGAAGAGGTGGACGATGCCCAGCGCCGTCGCGGCGAGCTGTGGTCCTTGGTGGCGGAGGCCCAATGGGCGCAAGGCAAAGTCGGCGATGCCCTGCGTCGGGCGGAGCGCGCCTTCGTCATCTTCCAGGACCTCGACGACCTGCAGCGGGCGTCGCAGACGGCGACCTTGGCGGCCAAAGCGGCTTGGCAGGCGCGCCGTTCCGAGGACACCCGGCGTTGGGTGCGCAAGGGGGCGGAGCTGGCCCGTCGCAGCGCCGATATCGTTCATCTGCGGGAGCTTCTCGCCCTCGGCGCCACGGTGGCCAATCTGCGTGGTGAGGTCCAGGAGGCGCGGCAACTGGAAGAAGAAGCGGCCCGGCTGGTGAACAATGTCGGCGCCGTCGGCAGGGAGCCGGAGGTCCGCCCCGGAGGTCGCCTGGTGACCGTTGTTCCCGGCGAGCTCAATACCTTCGACCCGGCGGATCTCTTCGCCGATTGGCAGGCGGAAGTGGCGGCCAACGTTTTCGAGACGTTGATCGATAGCCATGGTGACGGTCAACTTCAACCGTCCCTGTGCAAGACCTGGGAGGGGGACGAGAGTAGCCAGCGATTCGTCTTCACCTTGCAACCGGGGGTTTGTTTCGCCGACGGCGTCGCCCTCGAGGCGCAGCATGTGGTGCGTTCGTTGGAACGGGCGGCGAAGATCGGGGGGCGCCGTCCCGCCGCCGCCCTGAGCGCCATCGTCGGTATGGGCGCTTTTGTCCGCGGTGAGGCGAGGCGGGTGGAAGGTCTCGAGGTGGACGCCGAGGGGCGTCTGGTGATCCGCCTCAACGAAACCTTGCCCAACTTTCCGGCCCTGCTCACCGATCCCGGGACGGCGGTGGCGCGGCAAGTGGAGGAGGGGCCAGGAGCCACCGGTGCCGGAGGACGATTGGTCGGAACCGGCCCCTTTCAATTTGCCGAGGACAGCGCGGCAGAGACGGATCGGGTGGTGCTGGTGCGCAGCCCCAATCCGTGGGGCGGACGCCGTGCTCAGCTCGACGCCGTCGAGTTCCTGCGCGGCGTGACGCCCTCGGAGATCGCCGAGGGCTTGCGAACTGGGAGGGTCGACATCGCCCGCGACCTGCTGGCGAGCGATGTCGAAGAGGTGCTGCGGGAGTCCCGCTTTCTCGAGGGTCTGGTCGAAGCCACCAAGCGCAATGTCTACTTTGTGGTCTTCAATCTCAGCAGCCCCATCGCCAGCCAACGGGCCGTCCGCCGTGCCCTGTTGGGTGTGCTGCGGCCCCATGACCTGGTGTGGCGGACCCTCGGCCGATTTGCCCAACCGGCGGTGTCGCTCATTCCACCGGGCATGTTGGGGCATGATCCCGGCCGCCGTAGGGCACATCTCAACCGGGCGACGGCGGAACGGCTGCTGGCCGAAGCGGAGGTCGTCTTGCCCTTGCGCCTACGGGCCGCTGTTCAGCCTTTGATGTTCGAACGTTACGGCCCTTTGCTGGAGGCCCTGTTCGCCCAATGGCGGGACCTCGGTATCGAGGTCGAAGCGGTGACGCCCACCATGGAGGAATACATCGCCACCTGGCGAGACAGCACCGGGACGGATTTGATCATCGGCCGCTGGAATGCCGATTTCGACGATCCCGACACCTTCACCCACTTTCTCTTCCACAGCCGAGAGGGGCTGCTGCGTCATTACTTTTCCTCCGCCAAGGCGGATCTGCTGCTGACCCGCGCCCGCCAGGAGCGCGACGGCGATCGTCGCCATCGTCTGCTCGGCCGTTTCGAAGATCTATTGGAAGAAGAGGGGGTGCTGTTGCCCCTATTCCACGACATCGACTATCGCATCGCCGGTCCGGCGGTGACCCGGCTGCGCCTGGGTAGCCGACCGCCCTATGTCGACTACAGCTCCTTGGCCAAGGCGGATCCTGGGTGGTCGGCGCAGCCCGCCCAGGCCTCCGAGGGTGGCGAGCTTCACATCCCCATGGCCGGGCGTCTCGAAACCCTCGACCCGGCAGCGGCCAATATGCTGGAGCAGGCGGAGGTCATCCCGAGCATCTTCGAGACCTTGACCCGCATCGATTCCCAAGCTCGGGTCATCCCTTGGTTGGCGGAGCAATTCCAGGTGGAAGACGGGGGCTGCACCTACCGATTCCACTTGCGGCCGGGCACCCGTTTCCACGACGGGCGTCGCCTGATGGCGCGGGATGTCCGCTATTCCTTTGAGCGGGTTTTGCGACGCACCCGGGACGAAACCCCGGGGCCACCGGTCTTTGGCACCGCCGGCCTGGCACGTACGGGAATTCGCGAGCTGGCCGAGCTGCGTATCCTCTCGGCCACCGAGTTCGTCTTTGTCCTCGACGAACCCCTAGCCATCTTCCCGACCCTGCTGTCGCATCCCAGCTTCGCCATCGTGCCGGAGAATTGTGAGACCTTCGACGGCCGTTGGCGGGATGGCGCGGTGGGCACGGGGCCCTTCCGCATCGTACGCTTCGAGCCCGGCCGTCGCCTCGATCTGGAGGGCAACCCCGACTACTGGCGCAGCGGCTTTCCGCGCAGCAATCGGCTGATCTTCCACTGTGGCAAGTCCGCCGGCTGGATCCGTGACGAGCTCCGGCTGGGTCGCCTCGCCCTGGCCACCGATCTCGACAACCGGGATGTGGAGACCCTGCGTCGCGATCCCAAGCTGGCGCCGGGGTTCCGTCAAGCGCCCCGCCTTTCCACCTACTTCTTGGCCCTCAATGCCCGGAGTGGCCCCTTGACGGACATCGCCGTCCGCCGGGCCCTCAAACAAGGGCTCGGTCTCGACGAGCTCACTTCGTTGCTCAGCCCCTTGAGCCTCAAGGCCGAGGGCCTGCTACCCCCGGGGCTGCTCGGCTACGAGGAACCCCTACGGCGGGAAGAGAAACCGGCCGATCTCCTCGTGCTACACGGTCTACGGCTCCGCATGGCGGTCAATCCCGCCTATCGGGTGCTCTATGGGGATTTCTGGTCAGCCCTGCTGCGCCGTCTACTGGCCCTCGGTGTAGAGATTGACGAGGTCCAAGGGCCGGTGTCGGAGATCGTCGAGCGGACGGTGAGCGGCGAGGTCGATATCGCCGCCCAACGCTGGATCGCCGACTACCCCGACCCCGACAGCTTTGTCATGGGCTTGCTGCACTCCCGCGACGGTCTGCTGTCCAAGCTCTGTGGCTCCGCAAAACTCGATCACCTCCTGGAGAAGGCGCGGCGGGAGTCCGACCCGACCCTGCGTCACACCCTCTACCAAGAAGTGGAGGAGCTGTTGCAGGGGGACCATCTCCTGCTACCCCTGTTCCACGAGCAAACCTACCGCTTCGCCCATCCCGGGGTCGAGGGATTGCGCTTGACCGGCCTGTCGGTGCCGGAGGTGCAGTATGACGAGTTGGAGTGGCGGGGTTAGGGGGCGTCGGCCGGCTCCAACCGACCGACCAACGTCACCAGGACGAGAACCGGTAGACCGATGACGGCTGTTCCGATGAAGAAGGCCGGATAACCGACGCTTTCCACCACCATACCGGAATAACCGGCGAGGAGCTTGGGGCCGAGGGTCATGATGGAGCTGAACAGGGCGTATTGGGTGGCGGTGAAGGAGAGGCTGGTCAGGCTGGACAGGTAGGCGACAAAGGCGGTGGTGGCGATACCGCCGGCCAGGTTGTCAGCGGTGATGACCGCGATGAGTAGCCATTCTTCTTTGCTTGCCGTCGCCAAGTAGGCGAACAGCAGGTTGGTGACCGACGACAACATGGCGCCGATGAACAGGGTGCGCATGACACCATAACGCAGCGCCATGAAGCCGGCCACGAAGCCGCCGAAGAGGGTCATGAAGAGGCCGTAGGTCTTGGAAATGGCAGCGATTTGATCTTTGGTGAAGCCGATCTCGATGTAGAAGACATTCGCCACCGCGCCGAGCACGATGTCGGAAATTCTGTAAGTGCCGATCAAGAGCAGCAGTAGCAGGGCCGATTTCCCATAGCGACGCACAAAATCCGTAAAGGGATCGACATAGGTTTCCCGGAGCATGGCCGCCGGCGCCGCCCGCAGCAAGATGGCGATCCAGCCGGCGAGACCGGCCAAGGCGACGCTACACAGCAGGCGGAACGACTCCACCACGAAGCCCGCAAGCCGCGACATGACGCCGAAATCGTCGATCAGCGTCGTCTTCAGGTTTTGCGCCAGGGACGCCGTGAAGACAAAACCCGCCGTGAAGGTGGAGGCGACCAGAAGAAAGAGAGCCAGGAACCGAAGGTAGTCCGTCGTCGTGCGCAGACCCGTGGCCGGGGGCGCTGTCCGGGACGGCTCTTTGATCAACAGCGTGGTGACGATGCCGACCGACATTGACAAAGCCATGCAACCGTAGGCCAGGGCCCAGGCGGTAGCGTCGTAGCCATCCGTCTTGGCGAAGATGCTCGCCAGCTTCAAGGCTCCGGCACCGCCGAGCAGCATGCCGATGCGATAACCCGCGACGTAGGTCGAGGACATCATCGCCTGCAAATCCTTGGTGACGGCTTCGATGCGATAGGCGTCGATGACGATGTCCTGGGTGGCCGACGAGAAACCCAGCATGACGGCGGCGAGGCCGATCATGGTGAGGCTGTCCCTGGGGTCCGAGATGCCCATCCAGACCATCGACGCCGCCACCGCCAGCTGAGCCGTCACCAACCAGCCCCGGCGTCGGCCCAGCCTGCTGGACAGCCAGGGGATCGGCAGTCGGTCCACCAGGGGCGCCCAAACATATTTGAACGAGTAGCCCAGGGCCGCCCAGCTGAAGAAGGTCACCGACGATTTCTGAATGCCGGCTTCGGTCAGCCACACCGATAGGGTGCCAAAAATCAGGAACAGTGGGAGACCGGCGGAGAAGCCGAGGAAAAGCATCGAGATGACCCGGGGATTGAGCAACGCCCTCCCCGCCTCGCCCCAGCTCCTGCTCTTTCTAGTGCTCTCGGATGGTTCTGAGTCTTGATGCATCTTGCTTAGCCCGCCACCTTTCTGTTGCACGCGACCCGCATCCGCAATGCCGCGGTTTTGAGCGCATCACAGCCAGCAGGTATAATCTGCCATGGCGGATCGAAACCTCTCATGGGTAGGCACTTCGCTCTCTGACGTTCAGGAGTTTCCGCAAGACGCTCGCCTGGCTGCAGGATATCAACTTCGGCGGGTCCAGCAGGGTCTGATGCCGACGGATTGGAAGCCCATGCCAACGGTCGGCAGTGGCGTTATGGAGATTCGAATCCGAGGCCAACGGGAGCACAGGGTTCTCTATATCGCCAAATTCTCCGAAGGAATCTACGTATTGCACGCTTTTGAGAAGAAGAGTCAACGGACCCGAAAGTCGGATATCGACCAGGGGCGTCGACGGCTGAAAGAGCTCGAATCTTTCCGACGTACCCTCAAGGAGGCCTAGATGGCACATTCGGTTCAGGCGTCCAGCGGTAACATATTCAGAGATTTGGGATGCTCATCACAGGAAGCGCTTCACTTGACGGTGCGAGCCGATCTCATGATCGAGATCACGAAGTTGATCGAAGAGCGAGGTCTGACGCAGGCCGCGGCAGCAGAGTTGCTGAAGGTCACGCCGTCGAAAATAAACGATCTGGTGCACGGAAAAATCGATCGTTTCAGTATCGACAGTCTGATCGAGATACTGGGTCGCGCCGGTGTCCGTGTTTCTTTCCATATCTCCCCAGATCGACAGGTCGCATAGGCGGCAGCCGAGCCAGCCTCGAGGCCGCGACCCTAACCCACCGACCCACCGGCGGCGGGAAGGGCGTAGGTTCCCGTGACGTGGGCCACGGGCCGGGCATCGCCGTCGGAGTAGAGGAGCACCTCACCGAACACCAACCGCCGACCGCGCTTGATGATGCGGCATTCAGCCAGCAAATCGACGGCCTTTGGCTTGCGCAGGAAGTGCAGGTTCATGTCGCTGGTGAACACCATGGGCTCCGGGCCCAGGGTGGAGAGGACGGCGGCGAAAAGCGCCGTATCGGCGAGGGCGAAGATGATCGGCCCGGCGACGGTGCCACCGGGGCGCAGATGCCGACGATCAAAGCGCAGGCGTAGGCGGGCAAAACCTTCGACAATTTCTTCGACGGCGAAATCGAAGGCCGAGTTGTGGTCCCCCATCAGCCGTTCGACCATGGCTTCGAAGTCCGATCCGGAGATCTTGGATGGTTGGACGACGTCCATGGCCCGACTATATCGGAGAGGGCTACCGGTGCTGCTCCTTAAAGCGAGCGGCAGGGGCTCCTCGGCGTGGTCTCAAGGAAGCAAGAGATCAGGAAATTCCACGGCTCGGATACGCCGTTGCTCCATGTCCACCAACAGGACGCCGTCGACCGCAAAGACCAAAAAATACTCCAACAGCTGGCGTCGGGTGGCCGGGGAGCGCGGGTCCGGGGCCTTGCCTCCGGTCTTGACATCGGCGATGAAGAGACGGCCGCGGCGCCGCAGCAGCAGGTCGGCCCGACAGCTGACCGGATGCCACTGGCCGTCGACGTGCAGTTGCCAGGTTTGGGTCAGTTGGCGCTCGAGGATGGCGTAGCCTTGCTGCGCCAAGAACCGCTCGGCATCCCCTTCGGCCCTCTGGGCGTGATGTTGCCGTCCGCGATTGGCCCGTCGCCAGCGTCCTCGGGCCCGTCGCCAGAGCATCCACAACAGGCCACAGAGCAGCAAGCTGGCCCCCAGCAACCACCAGGGAAGGCGAGGATCGTGCAGCAGTGTTTCCAGACCCGGCGAGCTGAGGCGGCTCCAGAGTGTCGACGTGGCCTCGGGCATTGGGGTCAGCGGTCGGGCCGTGGCGCTGGGGTCCCGAGGCCACGCAGGATGCGGGCGAGGCGTCGCTGGACGGTGGCGGCATCCGCCGGCCGCTCCGCCGGCCGCTTGGCCAGCAGGGATTCCACCAGGCGGGACAGGGCTTTGGGAACGTGTGGCATCCGTGTCGACAATGGCGGTGGCCGCAGACGGTAAATGTTGCTCAAGGTCTTGGCTGGAAATTTGGCGGCGAAGGGGTGCACGCCGCTCAGGCCCTGATAGAGCAGGCCTCCCAAGGCGAAAAGATCACAGCGTGCATCCACCTCTTGGCCGCGAATCTGCTCGGGGGCCATGGCATGTGGCGTGCCGACGACAAGCCCATCGGAGGTCAAGAACTGGGCCGCGTCGTGCTCTTTTTGCAGCGTCTCACCGAAGAACTTGGCGAGGCCGAAATCGAGAATCTTGACCTGCTCGCGATCGTTGATCAGTACATTCTCCGCCTTCAAATCGCGGTGGATGATGTCGAGGGCATGGGCTGCTTGGAGACCGTCGGCGATCTGCAGGACGAGGCGCAGGAAGCGCCCCATGTCGAGGGGGCCGGCGGCGAACAGGGTCTCCAGGGACCGACCTTCGACGAGCTCCATGACCAGCCATTCACCCCCCGGTTCCATCTCCAAGAAATCATAGAGGCGCACCACATTGGAGTGGCTCAGGCGGGCGATGGTCCGTGCCTCACGGCGGAAGCGTTGTCGACGATCATCCTGCGAATTGCCACTCGGGCGCAGTCTCTTGAGGGCCACCGAACGCTCCAGGCGCTCATCCCAGGCGCGATAGACGACCCCCATATTGCCGTGGCCGAGCATGCCTTGCAGGAGGTAGGGGCCGATATAACGGTGAGATGTCCGCTTCTGTGACAAGGGGCGCCCGCTCCTCAGGACTTGACCGCGGCTTCGACCGGAGGCAGGGTGAAGAAGAAGGTGGAGCCTTGGCCGGGGCCATCGGACTCTACCCAGATCTGACCGCCATGGACTTCGACGATGCGGCGCACCAATGCGAGTCCGATGCCGGTGCCTTCGTGGTCGACATCGAGCCGGTCGAAGAGACCGAAGATCTTTTGGTGGTACCGGGGATCGATGCCGATTCCGTTGTCCTTGACATGGCAGCGGACCATGCCTTCGACCATCTCGGCGCCGATCTCGATGCGCGGACGGGGTTGGTCGCCCAGGAACTTGATGGCGTTTTCCATCAAATTTTGCAGCACTTCGAGGAGCCGGATACGGTCGCCGAAGGCATCGGGGGTAGCTTCGGCGATATCTATCTGCACCTCCTTGGTCCCGATGGCCCCGGCCAGAAGCTCCGCCGCATCGTGGGCCAAGACCGAGAGCGACACCGGCTCGGGAGAGTTGACCAGGCGTCCGATGCGCGACAGCTCGAGCAATTCGTCGAGCAACCGCATCATGGTCTCCGAAGCGCTCTGGATGCGGCGGATGTCATCTTCCATGCGTTTGCGATCCCCGCGCTCGGCATCTTGCCGCAGCAATCCGAGGAAACCTCGGATGGTCACCAGGGGGCTCTTGAGATCATGGGAAACCGTATAGGTGAAGCGCTCGAGCTCGGCATTGCGTCCTTCGAGCTCGGCGATCAAGTCTTCCCGTTCTCCTTCCATGCGACGGCGCTCGCCGATTTCCTTCTGTAGGTCCTCGTAAAGCTTGGACAGGCGCACGGTCATGTCGTTGAAGGTCTTGGCCAGCAAGCCGATCTCGTCACGGGTCATGACCGGAGCGCGGGCCCCCAAGTCGCCCTCGGCGACTTTCACCGCGGTGGCCGCCACCTCGAGAACAGGACGGGCGATCTGCCGTGCCAAGAGGAAGATGCCAAGGCTCAGAAAGACGGCCAGACCAAAACCGAGCACACCGATGGCCCCGGCCAGGCGCCGAGCGGGAGCAAAGGCTTCGGCTTGCGGAATCTCCGTCAGCAGGGCGACATCGAGCTCTTCGATCCAGCGATAGACACCGATCACCGAGGTGCCTCGGTAGTTCTCGTAGAGGCCGAAGCCGCTGCGCCCTTGCAGCGCCGCATCGATGCCCTGAGAACGGACCCCCCGGGGAAACTCCTCGGTGCCGAATCGGTTGCCTGAAATGAAGACGTTGAAGCGATCCACCAGATAGGACTCCCCGGCCCCTTCATTGTCGAGCCTCTTGTGGAGAACGATTTCGTCCATGCGCTCGAGGTTGAGGTGCAGGGCGAGCACACCGATGGCCCGGCCCGGCCGTGCGCTGTCGGCGGGCGCCAGCACCGGCCGCGAAAGGGTGATGGTGGGGACAAAAGTCATCGGCGAGGGATAAACTTTTTGCACATAGGGGCGCTGCAAGCCGCTGGTGAAGTAGCGATCGAGAATGCGATAGTCCGATTGGTGTTTGGGCTCGGTCGAGAAAATGATCTCGGCCCGTTCCGTCAACAGGAGTATTTCCTGCCAGGCGGATTTCTTTCGTACCGGCGGGGTCAAGCTGTCGGCGACCTCGGAGTAGGCGACGCTGGTGTCTTGCTTCGCCGCCTGCGAGCGCAGCAGCTCCTGTACTCGGGCAGCGACCGGGGGCAGGGAGGTGATCATCCCGAAGACTTCGAGCTCCTCGCTGACCCATTGGCTCAGGGCCTGCTCTTCGAGATTGGCAGAGGTTTCCAGGCGATGCCGTACCGCGTCCTGGAGGGCTTGGCGAGCTTGTGCGAAGGCCAAGGCCCCCAGCAGGGCGACGGTCAGCAGGGATACGAGGAGAAAGGAACCGACCAGTCGGGTGACCAGGCTCTTGTCGAAGCCAAGGCTCGGAGAGCTCAAGGCGAGCTCTCCGCATCCGAGGGGCTCACCAAGGGCCCTCGCACCTCTTGCTGCGACCACCGGAGGTAGCGGTGGAGGGTCGTTCCAGTGGGGGTCATGCTGATCAACAGCAGGGGCTTCAGGGGGTCTCCGCCCCGTCCGCGAAATGATATCGAGCCGGTCAGGCCCTGGTAATTCACCATGTCCGCCAGCGTATCGCGAATGGATTCGGGCGCCATGTCCGGGGAGTCCTCAATGGCCCGGGCGAGAAGGCCGAAGGCGTCGTAGGTGAGGGCGGACAAGTCGAAGGGGGGATAACCCAAGGCCTGCTGATGTGCCTCGACAAAGGCCTGGGCCTGCGGTGTCGATTCGGTGGTGGGAGGCAGCCAGTGTTGGGTGAAGTAGGTCTCGTGGCCTTCGGCGGCTTCTGCGGTCAGTGGCGACCAACCATCGGAACCCAGAAACACCGCCTCCAGCCCCAGGGTCTTAGCCTGGCGCAAGATGCGACGCACCGTTTCGTCATAACCGGGCAAGAAGAGCACCCGGGAGCGGCTCGCGGCGATCATCTCCAGGGATGCGGTGAAGTCGGTGACTCCGGTGGTGTAGGTGTGGACCGCCAGCAACTGACCGCCACCGGCTTCGAAGGCGTCCCGGAAGGCTTGGGTGATCGTCCGGCCGTACGCGTCGGCGGCATCGTAGAAGAGGGCGGCGGTCTGGGCGTTGAGATCCTGGAGGGCGAACTGTGCCAAGAGACGGCCCTGTTGCAGATCGGTGACCACCAATCGGAACACCCAATCGCGCCCTTCGGTGACCGCCGGATGGGTGGACTTGGGGCTCAGCATGACGATATGCATCTTTTCCGCCAAGGGGGCGACGGCCAGGGCGTCGCGACTTCGACTCGGGCCCACCAGAGCCAGCGCCCGGTGCTTGCCGATCAACCGGCGGGCGGCCCGCAGCGCCCCACCGGGGGAACCTTCGGTGTCGGCCACAAAAAGCTCCACCGGACGCGTCTTCCCCGCCACCTCGAGACCCCCGCGGTGGTTGATCTCATCGACGGCCAAAGTTGCGGCAAAGCGAGCCGCCGCGGCTTCTTCCAGCGTACCGTCGACGATCAGCCCCAAGGGGATGGTCTCCGAGGGTGGCTTGCCGCAGGCCAGGACGATGAGCCAGGGTAGGCAGAAACCGAGCAGAATTTGGCGCCCCGTCGAAGAGGCTCGGGCGGCAGCGGACTGTCCTAGGTTGTGGGTCAGATCGGCGACGGTTTCACCCCCTGGATGGTTGAGGCACCCAACATTGGCTAGCTCGAGGTATCGATTGTAGACGCTGGCCGTATGATAGAGCACGGCGCATGGAGACGTGCAGACGGGTCAGGATAGGGCAGCCGATGACCGGCAGCCACAACTCCGATGCACCCCGCCCCGACCGGCACGATTCTAGCGGAACTGATGACAGCGCAGGCTACCGAGGCACAGAGCTTCAACTTTTTGCCTGTAGAACTTCACTGCTTCCCCGGTCCTCTCGCCGGGTCTGCGTTGATCGGCTGTCAAGGGGCTGCGAAGTCGTGTTAAGATTCCGAAAACTTTTTCAGTAGTTCAGAGTTTTTGAATATCTGACGGTTTTGCTCTACCTCCCGAGACCTCATGGAACCTCAAAAGCTGTTGGTCGTCGACGACGAGGCCGTTTTTTGTAAAGTCATTTGGGCCGTCCTCACGGATCTGGGCTTCGATGTCACCACGGAAACGGATGCCCATCGAGTGCAGCCCTTGCTCAAACGCGGTGATTTCGATGTTCTGCTACTGGACCTCCACATGCCGGGTTTGGATGGCATGGACTTGATCGAGAGCATTCGCCACGACGACAGCGTCCTACCGATCATCGTAGTGACCGGCGACAACAGCTCCGAGTCCACCGTCGAGGCCATGCGTCGGGGAGCGACGGACTTCGTCGCCAAGCCCGTCGAAGGCTCGTTGTTGGACCTCCGAATTCGCCGCGCCTTCGATCTCGAGCATTCTCGACGCCTGGCCAATACCGATGGCTTGACCGGTCTCTACAATCATCGGCATCTACAGGAACGCCTGCGGCAGGAAGTGGATCGGGCGCGGCGCTATGGTCGCCCGCTCTCGGTGGTGATGGCGGATATCGACCATTTCAAAGATTTCAACGACACCTACGGTCATCCCTGCGGCGATGAAGCTCTGATCGCCGTGTCCGATACCCTGCGCAAGGTGGGGCGGACGCCGGACATCGTCGCCAGGTATGGTGGCGAGGAGTTTCTCCTGGTGCTGCCGGAGACGGACTTGAGCAACGCGCAGGTGGTGGCGGAGCGGGCGCGCCAATGCGTCGAAGCCCTGGGGCTTCCCGGTGCCAGCCAAGGAAAACCGTTGACCCTCAGCCTGGGCATCGCCGAGCTGTCGGCCCAGGACATCGTCCAGGTGTGCGCCAAGAGCTCGTTGATACGTCGAGCCGATGAGGCCCTCTACGCCGCCAAACGCGGCGGCCGCAACCGCATTGCTTTGGCGGCGTCCAGACTGGACAACTTCGCGCCCGATCTCGACGGTGATTCCGGCGCCATTCCCGTCGCCAACCCCTCCACCCTTCAGTAGCCGGCAGCCTGCCCATCCGGCCGCCTGGGGTCGGTGGCGGCAAAGAGAACGCCGTCGCGGCGCAGGATGGACTGCGTTCCTCCCATGGCCGACCTGATCACCACCCGATGGCCCTTGGCGGCCAACAATCGCAGGCTATCGGGGCTCATGCCCTGTTCCACCCGCAGCTCGTCCGGTAGCCACTGATGGTGCATTCTCGGAGCGTGGGTGGCGCTGGCGATGTTCATTTCGTGGTCGATGACGTTGAGCAGGATTTGCAGCACCGTGGTGATGATACGACTGCCGCCGGGGCTGCCGGTGACCAAAAACACCTCACCGCCGCGCAGGACGATGGTCGGGGTCATCGAGCTGAGGGGCCGTTTGCCGGCGCTGATGGCATTGGCTTCGCCCCCCACCAGGCCGTAGGCGTTGGGCACCCCCGGCTTGGAGGAGAAGTCGTCCATTTCGTTGTTGAGCAAGATGCCGGTGCCCGCGGCGACGATTCTGGAGCCATAGGAGAGATTGAGGGTATAGGTGTTGGAGACGGCGTTGCCGGACCCGTCGATGACCGAAAAGTGCGTCGTCTCGGAGCTCTCGAAGGGGGCGGGCTGACCGGCCGACAGGCTGCTCGAAGGTCGCGACCGGAAAGGATCGATTTGTCGACGTTGCTGCGCCGCGTAGGCTTTGGAGGTCAAGCCGCCAACGGGCACCGGCCAGAAATCGGCATCCCCCAGGTGTTGGCTGCGGTCGGCGTAGGCCATCTTCATGGTCTCCGCCATGTGGTGCATGGTGTCGGCGCTGTTGTGCCCCCAGACATCGAGGGGAAAGCCCTCGAGGATATTCAGCATTTGGATGAGGTGGACACCACCGGAGCTCGGGGGCGGCATGGAGACGACCTTATAACCGCGGTAGGAGCCGCGCACCGGGTTGCGGAGCTTCACTTCGTAGGAGGCCAGGTCCTGCATCGTGATGAGGCCGTCGTGACGTGCCATGTCGTCCACCAGGCGCTGAGCGATGGCACCGCGGTAGAAGGCGTCGGCGCCGTGCTCCGCGAGCTGCCGCAGGGACCAAGCGAGATCCTTTTGCACCAGGCGCTCGCCAACTCGGTAAGGGCTACCATCGGCCTTGAAAAAGATGGCCATGGTGCTGGGGAAGCGTGAAAACAGGGGTCGCTTGACCTCGAGGTTGGCGGCCAGATCCTGGGTCACCACAAATCCTTCCTCGGCCAGCCGAATCGACGGCGCCAAGACGTCGGCCAGGCTCAGGGTGCCCCAACGTTCTAAAGCGTAGGTCAAGCCGGCGACGGTGCCGGGCACGCCGGACGCCTGGTGGGTGAAGGACGAGCGCTCGGGGTGCACCCCGCCGTCGGCGGTCAAAAACATGTCGCGATCGGCGGCGGCGGGGGCCATCTCTCGATAGTCGACGGCAAACGTCTCGTTGTCGGCGGCATGGTGGAAGAGAAGGAAGCCACCGCCCCCCAGATTGCCGGCCCGTGGCAGGACGACGGCGAGGGCAAAACCGACGGCGACGGCGGCGTCGACCGCATTGCCGCCACGCTGCAAGATCTCCAAACCCACCTCGCTGGCCTCGGACTTTTGAGTCGCCACCATGCCCCGGTGGGCCACCACCGGATGGTGAATATCGTCGGGGGAGAGGATCGGCGGGATGTCGACCGCCCCCGGCTGCTGGGCCAGTGTCGGCAGGGCGAGCCAAACGAGGAGCAGCGCCAGTCCCCATGCGGCTCGTCCGGGGCGCCGACGGTCGGCAGGGGGGGCCTGGGCAGGGTGTCGAAGGATCCTCATAGGGTGGTTCCTCCGCCGCAGGCCCGCGCCACGGCGTGGTCGAGCAGCGGGCTGGCCCGCTGAAATTCAGCCTTGGGAATCGACTCGTTGGGGCGGTGGGCCACCTCGATGGTGCCGGGGCCCCAGAGCAGGCATTCGAAGCCGCCGTCCTGGAGCCAGCCGGCGTCGGTGGCGTAGGAGGCGCTGACGGTGGTGGATTGGTCCATCATGCGGCACAGGTCCCGATAGAGAGCATGGTATTCGCTGAGCAACATGGGGGGGCTGCGATTGAGCTCCCAGAGCCGATAGTCCTCGCCGTCCAGGACGCTGGCGACGGTGGTTTCCACTTGCGCGATCAGGTCGTCGGTCCGCATGCCCGGAAGGACCCGCAAGCCCAAGTCGAGGCGGCATGTTTCGGGGATGATGTTGATCGCCACCCCCGCCTCCAAGCGGGCGAGGTTGAGAGCCACGAAGGGAACTTGTGGAAAGTGCTCGGCGTTGGGACAGGTGTCCCGCTGCCACCGTTGACGCAGCGCCGAAAGTGCCGTGATGGCCCGACCCATGGGCTCGATGGCGTTGTACCCCAGGTGGGGATAGCCGCTGTGGGCGCTGCGGCCCTTGATTTCCAGGCTCATCTTGCAATGGCCCTTGTGCAAACGCACGACATCGAGGGAGGTGGGTTCGCCGATGATGGCCTGGCGGGGTAGGGAGGCGAGACCGTCGAAGGTGTCGACGAAGTGGCGGGCCCCAAGGCAGCCGAGCTCTTCGTCGTAGGTCAGAATCAAGGTCAAGGGGGCGTCCTGATCCCCCCCCGCAGCCCCCCCGGCGGCGCGTCGCGCCAGGGCATTGATGGCCAAGGCGACGAAGCCTTTCATATCGCAGGCCCCTCGCCCCACAAACGCCTCGCCATCGTCCACCAGAGTGAAGGGATTTGCGGTCCACTCCGGCTCCTCGGCGGGTACCACATCCATATGGCCGGAAAGCACCAGGCCGCTACGCTGTTGGTCCGCCTCCGGGCCCAGGCGGACCACCAGATTGACCTTGTCACCGTCGGGGCTGAGATGCCGTTTGATGTCGACGGCCGGGTGGTCCAGGTAGTCGCAAATGAAGTCGGCGATGGGCAGGTTGCTATTGCGGCTGGTGGAATCGAAGCTCACCAGCCGCCGCAGCAGCTCATGGTCTGAGAGGAGGGGGAGAGTATTGGCCATGGGACCGATTGTACGACAGTCGGCGTCGGTCGCGGGGGCCACCTGAGGTTCCAGGTCATGGCTTCGGTTATGGGGCGGAGCAGAGGGGTCGGGCGGACGCCACGGTGGTTGGCAGGCGAATCGTTTGATTGGGGTTGGCTGAGGTCCCTCGACCACTTATAATCAGAGAATCAAGCGCATCGATCCGTTGATTTTATGTACTTGTCGCCCATTTGGCGATAGGAGGTCGAGACCATGTGGCGTCCGAGCACCCTTCTGCGGATCCTGCGTCTGGCACAACGCCATCCCACCGCCGTGTTGGCCCTGGTCGGTTCGCTGACCTTGGGTTTGGCCTTGGTCGCCGCCATCGTCTCGCTCTTCGATCAGGTCTTTTTCCGACCGTGGCCGATCATCGACGCTGACACCCTGCACGTCGTGCACACCACCCGTCGCGATGGGGACGGGGCGCCCCGTGGTCCCTACAAGTGGGCCTATCCGGACTACTTGGATCTGGTGGAAGCCAGCTCCGGCCTGGGTGAGGTCGCCATCTACCAGCATTGGCCGATGAGCCTGGCCGGTGTCGGAGAGCCGTTCCGCGGTCGCGGCATGTTCGTCTCCGGCAACTACTTCTCGATGCTCGGTCTCGAGCCCTCCCGCGGACGCTTGTTGGCCCCGCGGGATGGCGAGCGGGCCGCGCCGCCGGTGATCGTCCTCGGCCATGGCAGCTGGCGACGTCATTTTGCCGCCGATCCCGACATCGTCGGTCAGACGGTGGCGGTGAATGGCCACGAGATGACGGTGGTCGGCGTCGGGCCGCCGGGTTTCCGTGGCACGGAGGTGGCGGTGGAGGTGGACCTCTGGCTCGCCGTCGAGCAATTTCCCGTCGTCGGCGCCTACCCCGAGTGGTTCGATGTGCGGGGCACGTCGTTCTTCACCGCCTTGATGCGGCGCCATGCCGAGGTGTCGGCGGCGCGCCTGCAGGAGCGCCTGACGGTCTTTGCCGAGGCCCTGGAGGCGGAACATCCGAAGGCGGCCGAGGGTCTCGGGGTCGAGGTGCGACCCCTGTTGGAGGCCAGCTTTGCGCCCCGTGAGCGTCAGCGCCACTTGCAACATGGACAGGCCTTGGTGGCCGGTAGCCTGCTCATCCTCTTCGTTTGCTTGGTTAATGTGACGCTCCTGCTCTTGGGTTTGGCGCAGGCGCGACGCCAGGAGTTGGCCATGCGTGCCACCTTGGGGGCGACCGGCGGGCGCTTGCTGAGCATGGCGGCGGCGGAAGGGTTGGTGCTGGGCGCCGTCGCCGGGATCTTGGCCTGGCCGCTGGGCCAGGGGATGTTATACCTGCTGGCCCGTCTCCGGCCGCCGGGTTTTCCACCGGCCACCTTCACCTCGGCCATGGACGGCGCCATCTTCCTGGCCCTGTGGGGCGGCGTCTGCCTGCTGACCGTCCTGTTGTCGGCAACGGCGGTGGGGATTCAGGGCCGTCGCCAGCCGGTCACTCCGGCGGCGGTGGCCTCGACGGTGAGCAGCGGCTCCCGCGGGGCGTCGGTGTTGGTGGCGATTCAGGTGGCCCTGGCCTGTGTCGCCTTGCTCGCCTCGTTGCTCTTCGTCCGCTCGCTGCAGCGGGCCTATGACATCCCCCTGGGTTTCGATCACCAGCGCCTGTTGGTGGCCAGCCTGGCGCCCGGTGAGCTGGCTTGGGACGCAACACGGAGCTGTCAGCTCTATGAGCAAGTGGCGACCGAAGTGGGTGCCCTGCCGCAGGTGCAGGCGGTGGCGTGGTCCGAGAATCGGCTGCTGCGGGGGGCCACCTGGCAGCGCAGCATCTACCTGGAGGGGGCGACGGATCCTCTGGTGTTGGGAGATCGTGCGGTGCATCGCACCAACGTGGTGTCCTCCGGATTCTTCGACGTGGTGGGGATTCCACGATTGGTGGGACGAGACTTCGCCGCGGACCTGAGCCCCGAGGCGCCGCCGGAGGTGATCATCAACCGCACCTTCGCCGAGACGGCATGGCCGGGGGAGGACGCCCTGGGCAAGCGATTTCGCTTCGATGGGCCGGCGGAAGGGGAGCCCCTGGAGGTGGTGGCGGTGGTCGCCGACGCCAAATATCGTCACGTCCAGGAAGCTGCCCAGTGCTTCGTTTATCTGCCGATGCAACAACATTTCAAACCGGCCATGACCCTGCATGTGCGCAGCTCGCAGCGTCCCGCCGATCTGATCCCCGCCGTCCGTCAGACGGTGAGCCGCCTGGCGCCGACGCTGCCCGTCGTCGATCTCGATCGCCTCGAGGTCTTCGTCGATGAAGATTTGTGGTTGGAGCGTAGCTCGGCGGTGGCTCTGGCGAGCTTCGGCTTGGTCTCCTGGTGTTTGGCGATCCTCGGTATCTACGGTGTGCTGGCCCACACCGTGGCCCGCCAGCAACGTAACTTGGGGATTCGCCGCTCCCTCGGGGCCGGACCCTGGCAACTGGCGCAGCACCTACTGCGCCATGTGGCCATCGCCCTGGCCTTGGGTCTTGGCGGTGGCGCCGTGCTGTGCATCCTGCTGTTGCGCAGCGCCGCCGCCGTGGATCGTCAGTGGCTCGAGCTGGTGGACGTTCCCGGCTTGGCCCTGCTGCTCTTGCTGCTGTTGTTGGGCGCTTCCCTGGGGGGTTTGCTACCCTTCGAGCGGGCTCGGCGCATCGATCCGGCAAAGCTACTGCGGGAGGAGTGAGGCCGCCGCATGGTCGAGCGCTGAGGTCTTCAGGCGGACCTTTCGAAAGGGCTGGAACCCGGCCTTGGGATGCATGTTGTAGCCGACGACGCGGCGGTGCACGATGGTGTGGTTGTTGGGGTGCCAGAGGCTGACGTAGGGCAAGTCTTGGGCGGCGAGATGCTGGATCTCGGTATAGAGGCGCCGCCGCTCCTGCGGCTCGAGACAGGCCCGCGCCCGGCTCACCAGATCGTCCATCCGGGGATGGCTGTACGAACCCCGGTTGCGTCCTTGGGGCGGCGTTTGGGAGCTGTGGAAGAGGTCGTAGTAGAAATCCGGATCACTGACCCCCACCCAGCGCATCAGGGTGAGCTCAAAATCACCGGCCTGAATATCGCCATAGAACGTACCCCACTCGAAAGATCGGATGCTCAGCTCGATGCCCACCTGCCGCAGCTGTGCTTGCACGATACGGGCGTTGGCCACCGCCTGGGGGCTGTTGCTGACCAGCAGATCGAAACGTCGACGCGGTAGGGGGCCGTCGCCGTCGGGATCCTCAAAACCGGCCCCGTCGAGCAGTTTCCTGGCCCGCGACGGGTCATGGGCGATGAGCGGCAGATCCGGTGCATGGTAGGGGTTCTGTGGCGATAGCAGCCCGCGGGCCCGCTGGGCATGGCCACCGAGTCGATGCTCGACGATCTGATCGATGTCGAGGGCATGGGCGATGGCTTGACGTACCTCGAGACGTGCCAAGTCGGAATGGTTGAAGTTGAAGGCCAGGTAGTTGTAGGAAAGCCCCGCTTCTTCGATGATCCGATAATCCGCATCCAAGGGAGGCAAGCGCACCAAGTCGATGAGCTCTTCCGGCAACGCATTGATCATCAGATCGATGTTGCCCTTTCGCAATTCCAAGAAACGGGTGTTGTTGTCTTCGATGACCCGCAGGCGCAGGGTCGCGACGTGGGGCGCTCCGAGGAAGTAGTCTTCATTGGCTTGCAGCAGGATCTCGTGACTTTGCTGCTCGACGAGACGAAACGGCCCGGTACCCACCAAACGTTCGGGGAAATCTCCCGATTCCACCAGATGACGCGGCAAGATGGGGGTGATGATGGAAGTCAGGAACGACGCCGTCGGCGCCACCAGCTCGAAGCGAATGTGCTGTCCGTCGAGGGCTTCCACATGGCGGATTTTCTGTCGCAGCACGGCGCCGAAGGGGGAGGCGAGGGCGGGGTCCATCAACTGGCGGTAGGTGAACACGACGTCGTCGGTGCTCAGCGGCGTGCCGTCATGGAAGCGGACCCCTGGGCGCAGGCGAAAGATGTAAGTGCTGTCGTCCGGTTGCTGCCAATCCGCCGCCAGCTGGGGCTGGATTTCCAGGTCGTCGCCGTGTTGTACCAGGCTGTCGAAGATCAAATGGCGGGAAATGCGCTGTCCGAAGACGTCACTGGCGAAGCGGGGGTCCAAGGTCTTGGCCCGATCCTCGATGGCCACCCGCAGCTCGTCGGCGGGGGGCGGTGATGACGGGCCGCAGGCGGTGATGACAAGCAGCCCTATCAGGACCCGGGGCAGCGCACGGAGAAAGCTCGACATCCGGTGGTCGTGGGGGTTAGTCCGACAGTCGACGGTCATCCGCCGGGTCGTCCTCATCGCTGGGCTCTTCCACCGGCCGATGGTCGACGACGATGACCTGCTGGCGGACCCTCGGGTTGTCCGTCTGCCCCGGCCATTCTCCCTGCGTGGCCGAGCCGCCGACGCTGGAGACGGTGCGAAAGCGGCTCTTCAGCCGTCGACTGATCTGCCGGCGGACCAGGCGACGGCCGAAGGGGAGGAGAAGAAAGAAACCCGCCAGATCGGTGAGCAGGCCGGGGGTCAGCAGCACGGCGCCGGCGATGAAGATCATCAGACCTTCCATCAAGGCCTCCGTCGGCAAGGCGCCGCGGGCCATTTCGGCTTGTACTTGCCGCAGCACCCTCAACCCCTGGCTGCGCGCCAAGGCCGCCCCCAACACTCCAGTGAACAGCACCAAGGCGAGGGTTGGCACCAGGCCCATGCGCTTGCCGATTTGCACCAGCAAAAAGAGCTCGAGCAGTGGGACCAGGGTGAAGAGGGCGAGGAGACGAAAAAACATCAGCAACCGGCCTTGGATTCTTCCACCAGCTGATCGACGACGGCGTGCAAGTCGCCGCTCTGACGAAAGCAGCGCAGTTGCCGATCGGCACTGGAGCCGTTCTCCAGGATGGTTTCCAAGTAGGCGACTTCTTCGCGGGTGCCGAGATCGTCGACCACATCGTCCACCAGCTCCAGCAGCTCGCGGGCCAAGAAGCGCATCGGCACTTCGCAGCGGCGCCCGAAATCGATCAGCTTGCCGTCGACTCCGTAGCGCACCGCACGCCATTTGTTTTCGGTGATCAAATGGTGGCGATAGGGACGCCAGGATTGATTGTTGAACCTGAGCTTCAGCAACTTGGCCACCAAGGCTTGGAACAGGGCGGCGATGCAGATGACTTCTTCGACCTTGGTACAGACATCGGAGACCCTGAGCTCCAAGGTGGGGAAGATGGGATGGGGCCTGATGTCCCACCAAATCTTGGTGGGCTCGTCGATGGAGCCGGCGGCCACCAGGGTATCGATGAAACCCTGGTACTCGCTGTAGGAGGTGAACGACGGCGGAATGCCGCTGCGGGGCATGTTCTCGAAGATGACGGAGCGGTAGGACTTGAGCCCGGTATCGCGGCCATGCCAGAAGGGGGAGCTGGTGGACAGGGCCAGAATGTGGGGCAAGAAATAGCGCGCTTGGTTCATCACGTCGATGCGCAGCTCAGGGTCCTCGATGCCCACATGCACGTGCATGCCGAAGATGAGTAGCCTCCGTGCGACGTCGCGTAGATCGTCCTCGAGCTTGTGGTAGCGGTCCGCCGGCGTCACTTCCTGCTTGGCCCAGTGGGAGAAGGGATGGGTGCTGGCCGCCACCATGCGCAGACCTTGCTCTTCCGCCAGTTGGACGATGGTACCCCGCAGTCGACAGATCTCGGCACGGGCTTCCTGAATGTTGTTGCAGACCCGGGTTCCGACCTCGACCTGGGACCGCATGAACTCGGGTTTGATCTGGTCGTTGAGGATTTCTTGGCCACTGGCGATCAGGGACTCGCTCATCGGCGCCAGCTCACGACTTTCCGGGTCGATGATCTGGTATTCCTCTTCGATGCCAAGAGTCAGCTTGGGAAGCTGCATCTCTCATGCTCTCCTTGGGTAGAAGGTTTCCGGCGAGCCTCGGGGTTTCTCGATCCTGAGGGCACGGTCACCCGGGTCAGCGGCGCGGACCCCTGCGACGGGCCCAGTCAGTGGATGTCGGGTCGACTTTTGAGCGCTGGGCAGTTTAGCATGGGTGGGCGACGGCAAACGGCGAGGTCGGTTGTCGACGCTGAGGTTGGTTGTCGCACATTGCCCCATTGTCGCCACATCCCTGGGCGACACTTCGGGTAGGCTCATCCCGATGTCGGCTGTGGTGCGGCGCCGCGGCTTGGTGGCGCAGCAGCCGGTGCGAATTCTTATGAATCTCAGGGGAGACTCCCATGCTCGAGAACAAAGCGACCTCACTGCCAAAATCCAGCGTGCTCGACGTTCAACCGTCGTTCTCCTCGTTGCTCCTGACCCGTCCCAAGGTTTTTGTGCAAGGCGGTTGGCATTGGCTCAAGGAATGCATCAAGCGGCCGTTTTATGCCGTCTACCTGCGGCGATTGCGGGCCAAGTCCCATCAGTGGACGACGCCGCGTCACCTCGGCATGATCATGGACGGCAACCGCCGTTTTGCCCGCAGCCTGGGATTCAGCAGTCCGCTGGAAGGCCATCACTTGGGGGCCGACAAGCTACACGAGGTGCTTCAGTGGTGCCATGAGACGGATATCCGGGTGGTCACCGCCTGGTGTTTCTCGATCGAGAATTTTCAGCGCAGCACCCAAGAGGTGGAGGATCTGCTCGGTCTCTTCGAAGACAAGACACGTAAAATGGCCGATGAGCCCCATGTGCACGAAAAGCGAATTCGAGTGCGTTTCATCGGTCGTCTGGAGTTGCTGCCGGAGAGCTTGCGCAAGGAGATCGCCCGCGTCGAAGAGGCCACCGCGTCCTACGACCGGTTGCAGCTCAACATCGCCATGGCCTATGGTGGCCGCGAGGAGATCGCCGATGCGGTGCGCCGTCACATCGCCGATCGGGCGGCCGACGGTGAATCCCTCGACGATATTCTCGAGGGCCTCGACGCCGATTCCATCACCCCCTACCTTTATACCTCGGGGATGCCCGAGCCCGACCTGATCCTGCGCACCAGCGGTGAGGTCCGGCTGTCCGGTTTCCTGCTCTGGCAGAGCGCCCACTCGGAGTTCTACTTCACCGACGCCAATTGGCCCGCCTTCCGCGAGATCGACTTTCTACGGGCTTTGCGGGCCTACGATCTGCGGCAACGGCGTTTCGGTCGCTGAGCCCGGTGGTGCCGACCATGCACGGCTTGCAAGGCTTCATTCCACAGGTGGCTCTGCCCGACGATTGGGCGGCCGACGCCTTGGCCTTTCCTTTCGTTGATCGTGAGTTGCTGGTGGCGCTCGAGGCTCCGGCCGGCGACAACCGGGTGCGGGTCCTCCAATACGAAGAGGTGGAGGCGATGCACGTCGAGGGACGGCTGAGTATCAAACGACGGCAGTTCCTCGGCACCTTGGGAGGGCGCCAAGCCTACTCCTTGGAGCTGGAGCCCTTCGCCGAAGCCCCTTCCGGCCTGGGTCTGCACAACCTGCGACGGCTGGTGCCGATGCTGAGCCATGACCATTTTTGGTTGGCGGCCCGGGCCGTCCAGATCGTCGCCTGGGACCGCGATCACCAATTCTGTGGCCGCTGCGGCGCCGGCATTGAGGTTCACGGTGGTGAGCGTTCCAAGCATTGCGGCCGTTGCCAGCTGACGGTTTACCCGCGCATTTCGCCCGCCGTCATCGTGTTGGTCGAGCGGGGCGACGAGATCCTGCTGGCCCGTTCGCCCCACTTCCTGCCCGGCGTTTACAGCACCCTGGCCGGATTCGTCGAGCCGGGTGAGACCCTCGAAAGCACCGTCCGCCGGGAGATCCACGAAGAAGTCGGCGTCACGGTGCAGAACATCCGCTACTTCGGCAGCCAGCCCTGGCCCTTCCCCAATTCCTTGATGATCGGCTTCCGCGCCGACCATGCCGACGGCGACATCGTCATCGACGGCGTCGAGATCGAAGCCGCCGGCTGGTTCCGTCGCGACTCTCTGCCCAAGCTGCCGTTCAAATTGAGCATTGCCCGGGCCTTGATCGAGGCGTTTTTGGCGGAGGGGTAGGGCCCCGGCAGGACGGCGTCCGACGATCCGTCAGCGGTTGGCAAATAGGCTGAGACTGCGATGCATCGAGCAGCAGCTGTAGTGTAAGGAATCGATCGAACGGAGGCCGCGCCTCCGTTCGCGGTGTCTGCCCTCGCAGTGCCTGCCCTCGCAGTGTCTGCGTTCGCAGAGCCTGCGATGATCGACTCCGAGACTCGCTCAACAATTTCTGAGGGAGAGACGAAAATGAGCCAATCCGACGCAAAGAATTCCAGCTCTAACCCATCCCCGAGTCGCCGCCTGGAGGGAGACGCTTCCAACCTGCTCACCCTGGAGGACGCCGGTCCCGTCCAGATGGGATTCTGGGTTCCCAACCGGGTCTGGGCGACGGCCCGCTTCCTCGTCCCGCTGCGCGACGAGATCGCTGCCAAGCGGAAAGCGGGCACGCTGGCTCCCTTGCAGCCGGCGATGCAGACCTTCAAGAGCTGGGTGACTTCCCACAGTGTCTATCGCATGTGGGTGAATTCGATGATCGAGGAGGCGAATCGCTACGTCGCAGGTCTCGACGAGCCCACCCGCAAGGAGATCAGGAAAGACGGCGACGCGGTCTGGATCGAGGGCTATGACAGCTTCTTCGAGATCCTCAACGAGATCATCACCACCTCTCCGTCTTTCAACAAGACGGTGATGGTCGGCACGCCGATGAACGGTTTCTTGGCCGTGGCGATGGCCACCAAGGCGGGGCTGGCCCTGTTCCACGACGCCACCTTCAACGATCAATTCAAAAAGATCCTAGATACCTGGAATACCTTTCTGAAGAGCAGCCCTTCCCTCGACAAACTGGACATCGAACATCCGGAGAAGAAGGGTTCATGGATCTCCAGAGCCGCCTGGAAGGCCGGTGTTTGGGATCAGATGGTGCACGATAAGAACGCACCAGGTTATGGTTATGACTCGTGGAACTCTTTTTTCATCCGGCAGTTCGTTCCCGGGGCGCGACCGTTTCAAGGCAATCCGAAGAAGGACATCAACATCGGCTGTGAGACCACGCCCTGGCAGTACGAGAACCACGTCGCGCTCGAGACCGGCTTCTGGATCAAGGACGTCAACTATTCGTTGCTCGACCTCTTCGCCGGACAGCGTCAGTGGGCGAAGCTCTTCGAAGGCGGACAACTTTACCAGGGATTCCTTTCGGCGACCCACTACCACCGTTGGCGGGCACCGCTCGACGGCACCATCGTGCGGTCCTGGGTGCAGCCGGGGACGTATTTCGCCCAGCGTCCATGGCAGGGCGAGGGCGAGGGCACCTGGGAGGGCACTGAATCCCAGCCGTACCTCGGTCACGTCGCGGCTCGCGCCATCTTCATTTTCGAACATGCGTCGTGCGGCTATGTGGCGCTGATCTGCATCGGGATGGTCGAGGTATCGACCTGTGTCATCGAGCCCAGCACGTACCTCGTCGAAGAAGGGGCAGATCCCGTCAGCATCACCCGCGGCGAGGAAATCGGCCATTTCGAGTTCGGCGGCTCGACCCACGTGATGATCTTTCAGAAGGATCGGGTGAAGCTCGAGAGATGGGCCCGGCAGGCGGTGAAGCACCAGAATGATGCCAATCCGACAGCGATGGGTTCCGTCATCGCCAAGGCAGTTGGTCACAGAGACGAGTGAGTCAGTGTGGGGCTTTGGGCGTTTGAGACGGATCCGGCAGCATCTCGGGAATTGGATTTCCAGCACTGTTGACCCGAACATTTCGCCTCCTTCTGCATCCACGCTCCGAGGTGATTCCGCGCTATAATCTACCAATGCAACCCAAAGGCGCCCGACGCGAAGACGTTCTCCATGTCCTAGATCAAAAGGGCGGCCTACGCCCCGGCGTGGTCGACAAGGTGCACCGGGAGACCGGCGTGCCGGCGGCGGACATTTACGGTGTCGCGACGTTTTACCATTTGCTGTCCGATCCCGACGGTGGGGTCCGCGTTTGCCAAGGTTTGTCGTGCAAGATGGCGGGCTGCGACAGGCTGATGGCCGACCTGCGAAGCCGTGATACCAAGGCCACCTATGTCTCCTGCCTGGGACGCTGCGACCTGGCGCCGGCCCTGTGGGATCCGGATGGCGAAGCGGTGATTCCGCAGCCCGGCTTGACCGCCAGCCACGACGCCATGGCCATCGACCTGTTGGGGGCGGAGCGTCCCGCCTACGGCGCCTTGGCAGCGGTCATGGAGCGGGGTAGCGATTGGATGGTGGAGGAGCTCGAACGCTCCGCCATCACCGGACGCGGCGGGGCGGGTTTCCCGGCCCACATCAAGTGGAAGGGCGTCCGCTCGCAGGCGGAGATGGAGCGCTATGTGGTGCTCAACGCCGACGAGGGGGAGCCGGGCACCTTCAAGGACCGGGAGATCCTGCTGCGACGTCCCCACTTGGTGATCGAGGGTTTGGCGATCGCGGCGTTCACCTTGGCCGCCAACGACATCTATGTCTATGTGCGGGGCGAGTTCGGACGGGCCCGCGAAAGCATGGAGACGGCCCTCGCCGCCGCCCGTCGACGGGGTGACTTGGATCACCTGGACGGCTTGCGGTGGCATTTTGTCGACGGCCACGGAGCCTATATTTGCGGTGAGGAAACCGCCCTCTTGGAAGCCCTGGAGGGCAAACGGGGCATGCCGCGCATGAAACCACCGTTTCCGGTAGAGAAGGGATTCCGCGGTAAACCGACCTTGATTCAGAACGTCGAGACCATCGCCTGCCTGCCGGCCATCGTGGACCGCGGTGGCGACTGGTTCCGTAGCATCGGGCGCCGCGAAGCGGGCTCCAAGCTCTATTGCATCTCCGGCCACGTGCGGCGTCCCGGGGTCTACGAAGGGCCCTTGGGATGGACCTTGCGGGAGCTTTTGGAGGCGGCCGGCGGCATGGTCGGCAGCCTCAAGGCCTTTTCGCCCGGTGGGGCGTCCAGCGGCTTTCTTCCCGCCTCGAAGATCGATGTCCCCTTGGATTTCAAGTCCTTGCAGAAGGAAGGCAGCATGTTGGGTTCCTCCGGTGTGGTGGTGCTCAACCAGAGCGCCGACATGGTGGAAGCGGCCCTGTCGCAGGCGGTGTTCTTCGAGGACGAATCCTGCGGTCAGTGTGCCCCCTGCCGCATCGGCACCCAGGTATTGCGCCAAACCCTGGAACGCTATCTCACATCAAGGGACGTCGGCGTCCTGGCCCACTTGGAACCGGTGATGTGGGGCATGGGGGAGGCCAGCATTTGCGGCCTCGGCCAAGCCGCCCACTTTCCCCTACAAAGTGCCATGCAATACTTTCCCGAGGAGTTTGGTGTCGCCGCCCCTCCTTAATCCCCTTGGCAAAGAGCCACCAGCTACCCTAGGACCTACACCATGAGCCAAAACAACGGTCACGCGTCCCAATCTTCCGATGGTTTCATTGTCGTCGACGGCAACGAGCTCTCATTCCGCGAGGGGGAAACCGTCTTGCAGGCAGCGCAGCGGGCGGGCATCGAGATCCCCACCCTATGCTATGACGAACGCCTCACCCCGGCCGGCGCCTGCCGCATGTGCTTGGTGGAGGTGGAGGGCTCGCGCTTGATGCAGCCGTCGTGCGCTTACAAGGCCAGCCCCGGGCTGGTGGTGCGCACCCAGACACCGCGGGTGGAACGCAATCGCCAGTTCATCCTGTCGCTGCATCTGGCCGACAACGTCCAGGACCGTGACGAAGCCGAGGACAACAATCCCTCCCGCCTCCACGCTTTGGCGGAGGATTACGGCACCCTGGGAGCCTGGCCGCGGGTGGAGCGGCAACGGCAGGAGCGCCCGGAAGACACCAACCCGTTCATCGAGTTTCGCGCCGACCGCTGCATCGCCTGCTCCCTCTGTACCCGCTATTGCGATCAAGTGGAGGCGGTGAGCGCCATCACCTTGGCGGGACGCGGCGCCCACACCACCATCTCGACGGCCGATCGGCTGTCCTTGACCGATACCACCTGCGAGCTGTGCGGCGGTTGCATCGATGTATGTCCCACCGGCGCCATGACGGAAAAGCAAGCCTTGGCCTACGGCAAACCGGAACGCGAGCTGGAGAAGGTGCGCACGACGTGCAACTTCTGCGGCGTCGGCTGTCAGCTGGATCTCAATGTCGACCGCCAGGCCAATCGCGTCGTCAAGGTCACTAGCCCGCCGCCGGGCACCACCGTCAACGACGGCAATCTGTGCGTCAAGGGGCGCTTCGCCAACGATTTTGTGCACCACGAAGAGCGGCTCACCGACCCCCTGATCCGTGGCGAGGACGGGCAGCTGCATCCGGCCACCTGGGACGAGGCCCTGGATCGGGTCGTCCAAGGTTTGCAGGGGGTGGCGGAGCGCCACGGCGACGATGCCTTGGCCTTCATCAGCTCCAGCCGCTGCACCGGTGAGGAAAACTACCTCTTCCAAAAGATGGCGCGGGCGGCCTTTCGAACCCAGAACGTGCATCAATGCGCAGCCACGTGACACGCTCCCACGGTCGCCGGTCTGGTGACCACCTACGGAGCAGGGGCAATGACCAACTCGATTCCGGAGATCCGTGACGCCGACTTCCTCTTCGTCACCGGCTCCAATACCACCGAGGCGCATCCCATCATCGCCATGGAGATGAAGCGGGCGGTGGGGCGTGGTGCCAAGCTGGCGGTGGCCGACCCGCGGGCCATCTGGCTGACCGAAATCGCCGACTGGCATATGCAATTGAAGCCGGGCAGCGATGTCTGGCTGCTCAACGCTATGGCCCACGTCATCCTCGAAGAGGGGCTGGAGAGCCGCGACTGGATCGAGGCCAATACGGAGAACTTCGACTCGGTGGTCGAGACGGTCAAGCGTTATCCGCCGGAGGAGGCGGAGAAGGTCACCGGCGTACCGGCGGAGACCATCCGGCAAGTGGCCCGGGCCTACGCCACCACCCCCAAGGCGGGCATTTACTACACCCTGGGCATCACCGAGCACACCACCGGCACCGACAACGTCTACGCCCTATCGAATTTGGTGCTGATGACCGGTCACCTGGGGGTGCGCTCGGCGGGCATGAATCCACTGCGCGGCCAGAACAACGTGCAAGGGGCCAACGACGCCGGCGCGACGCCGGTTTTTTATCCCGGTTACCAGCGGGCCGAAGATCCAGCGGTGCGCGACAAATTCAGCCGCGCCTGGGGGGTGGAGCAGAATCCCAACCCCGGCCTGAACCTCAACGACATGATGAAGGCCATGGGCGACGGGCGGCTGCGGGGTCTGTATTTGATGGGTGAGGATATTGTCATCTCCGAGCCCAACGTCGAGCGGGTGGAGGAAGCCCTCAACCACATGGAATTTGTCGTCGTGCAGGACATCTTCTTCAACGAGAGCTGCCGCTGGGCCGATGTGGTGCTGCCGGCCGCCTGTTTCGCCGAGAAGGACGGTGTCTTCACCAACTCCGATCGTCGGGTGCAGCGGGTGCGCAAGGGGGTCGAGCCGCCGGGCCAGGCCCGAGCCGACTGGCAGATCCTCGCCGAGGTGATGCGGCGGTCGGGCCTCGAGCAGCCGGACTATCAGGACCCCGGCGAGGTCTATGCCGAGCTGGCTTCTTTGGCTCCCAAATTCGGCGGCATCTCCTACCAGCGCCTCGACACCGAAGGTGGTTTGCAATGGCCGGTGGAGACGCCCGACGCGCCGAGCACCGAGTTTCTGCACAAGGGAGGCGTATTGCGTGGCAAGGGGCTCTTCCAAGCGGTGGAATATCGGCCGCCCTTCGAGTCGGCGGATCCCGAGTATCCGCTGGTCTTGTCCACCGGTCGCACCCTCTACCACTACAACGCCGCCACCCAGACCCGGCGCAGCGAGGGTTTGAGCCAGAAGCAGCCGGAGAGCTTTGTCGAGATTCATCCCGGCAACGCTTTCAAGATGGGTGTCGAGGACGGCCAGTTGGTGGACGTGGTGAGCCGCCGCGGACGGGTGCGTTGCCGCGCCATGGTCAGCCGCCAAGTGCGGCGCGGCTCCATCTGGATGCCCTTCCACTTTCCCGAGTCGAAGACCAACTACTTGACCACCGACGCCGGAGACGCCGTCACCGGAACGGGTGAGTACAAGGTCTGCGCCGCCCGCATCGAGCCGGTGTTGGAAGATGCACCGCGGCAGGTTTTTCCCGGGTCCTACGCCTCCGCCCGGTCTTGACGTCGCCGTCCACCGACCGTCGCCGTCGCTGGCCCTGGTTGCTGCTGGCCGGGGCGACCTTGGTGCTGCTCTGGGCGTGGCCTCGGGTGGTGATGCCGGAGGTGGAGTTGCCGGCGGGCCTGATCCCGGCCGATGGGACGTTCAACGTCCGGATTCTGCGCGATACCTGGGGCGTGCCCCACATCCTCGGGCGCCGCGATGTCGATGTGGCCTACGGCCTCGCCTGGGCCCACGCCGAGGACGATTTCAAGACCATTCAAGATACCCTGCTGGCCTCCCGCGGCAAGTTGGGGCGGGTTTACGGCCCAGACTTGGCGCCTAACGACTATATGGTGCAGCTGCTGCGTCTGCCGCAGGTGGTCGAGGAGGGTTATCCCAACCTCGACGCCGCCACCCGCGCCTTGGTGGAGGGTTACGCCGCCGGCCTCAACCACTTCGCCGCCACCCACCCAGACGAGGCCTACGGCTTCCTCTATCCGGTGCGGGGGCAAGATCTGGTGGCCGGATTTGTCCACAAGGTGCCCTTGTTCTTCGGCCTCGATACGGCGCTCACCGATCTCTTCTCGGACGAACGTCAACAACCGGTCAGCGGACGCCGAGAGGCCCGCGCCGCGTCCGCCGCCTTTCCCTGGATGAAGGGTTCCAACACCCTCGCGGTGGCGCCGAGCCGCACCGCCGACGGCAGCACCTTCTTGGCCATCAATTCCCATCAGCCATGGACGGGGCCGGTGGCCTGGTATGAAGCCCACCTCAAGAGCGAGGAGGGATGGGACATGGTGGGCGGTGTCTTCCCCGGGGCGCCGGTGATCCTGCACGGCCATAACCGCCATTTGGGTTGGGCCCACACCGTCAATCGTCCCGATTTGCTCGATGTCTACGTGCTCGAGACCGACGACCAAGGTCGCTATCGCCTCGATGATCAGTGGTTGCCCTTGGAGACGGGGCAGGCGCAGATCGAGGTCAGAGTGCTCGATCACTTCCGCTGGTGGGCCAAGCGTCCCATCTTCCACTCGTTGCACGGCCCTGTGGTGCAGCAACCCCACGGCACCTACGGCATCCGGTTCTCGGGTTACGGTAATGTCGGCCACTTGCAGCAGTGGTACCGCATGAACAAGGCGCGCAACTTCACGCAGTGGCAGAGCGCCATGGCGGAGCTGTCGATTCCCATGTTCAACACCGGCTACGCTGACCGCGACGGCAATATCCACTACCTCTACAACGCCCGCCTGCCGCGCCGCCGGGCCGGGTGGGATTACAGCGCCTATCTGCCCGGTGAAACTTCCGAGACCCTGTGGGACGAGACGAAGCCATGGGCCATGGCGGATCTGCCGCAGGTGACCAATCCGCCCTGCGGCTACTTGATGAACGCCAACAACACCCCGTTCATCGCCACCTGCCCGGAGTCCAATCCCCAGGCCGACGGCGTGGCGGCGACTGCGGGTATCGAAACCCACATGACCAATCGGGGGTTGCGCTTGGCGTCCCTGCTGGCGGCGGACGACAACATCACCTGGGACGACTTTCTGCGCATCAAGTTCGACACCGCCTACGCGGAGGGCTCGACGATGGCCCAGCTGGTGCAACGGGCCCTCGGCTTGGCGGCGGATGACCTGCAGCCGGCGCAGCAAGTGCTGGCCGCCTGGAACCTCGACACCAACATCGACAATCCCCAGGTCGCCCTCGCCGTCCTGGCCTTTGGTGAGTACATGTTGCCGCAAGCCGAGCCGCCGGATGACGTGACCCTGGAGAGTGATCTGCGACGCGCCGTCGGCATCTTGGAGCAGCACCATGGTGGGCTCGAAGTACCGTGGGGAGAGGTCAACCGTCTACGCCGCGGCGACGTGGACCTGGCCGTCGGTGGTGCCCCCGACACCGCCCACGCCGTCTACGGCGAGCTCGATGAGTCCAAGGGCCAAATGGTAGGCCAGGCCGGCGACTCCTACATCCTCATGGTTTCCTGGGACGCCGACGGCAACGTTCATTCCGAGAGCATGCACCCCTTCGGAAGTGCCACCGCAGACCCCGACTCACCCCACTACGCCGACCAGGCGCCCCTCTTCGTGCGCCGCCAGCTCAAGCCCGTGTGGATGGACGAAGCGGAGATTCGGCAGCATCTGGAACGGGAGTATCGGCCGGGGGACGGTGGGTAGGCTGGAAACCCTTGCCCCCTGGTAAGTCTTGACGTAGGAAAGCACTTCACTGGCCGTCTTTCTCCCAATTGATTCGTCAAGCTTGCCGCCATCTCCCTTGGCCTGATCAAGAACGAGGTCCAATTCAATAACCACGGCCCGTGGCTTCTGCATCAAGCCACAATCGATGTCGATGGGATGCGGAGTGTAGAAGACGAGAATCGTGTCGCCAATCTTGGGGTTTAGATTGCTTTCGTTGATCTTCGAACAGAATCGTGTTTCCCAGAGCGAGAAATCAGCACCCGGCGAGAAGTAGGTGAGCGTCTCGCGATTTTCGTGGCCTTTCAATATGGAGCCAACTCTGATGTCGACTTTGTGCCCCGGAGTACCGCCTGAGAATCCGACCATGACGTCGTCTATGGTTCCCGAGACGATGATCTCGGCCCCGTGAGTCGCCTCCTCGATGGACTGCCAGCGAGAGAGCAGCCCACTATTGATGTAGTCGAGCCGAATACAGCCTTCGCCAGTTGCATCCTGTGAACTTTCCTTTGCCGCAGATGTCACGAGCTCCGAAAGCATCGAGGGTGTGGCGTCCGAGATTTCGATCGCCTCTGAGTCCAAGCGAAGCAAGAACTGCTGGATCATGGAACGGTGGGTGGGGCCCAGTAACTCCCCGTCCAATCCGCCATCTCTGCCGATGGAGCCCACCTCGACAAAGGTGGGCCAGTCGGAGATCGCAGGGCAGTTGATAACCGTGCCGTCGTCAGAGTAGAGGTAGGACGGCAAGAATAGGCAGAGGGCTAGGCCCAACAGGGCGCCGTGGTAGCTTCGAGGCATGTCAGCTTTCCTCCATCGAAGGTAGGACGTCGAAAATCTGTGCAGAAGAGAGTCTAGGATCAGTGTATACCGCGCAAATTTTGCAGTCGACCCTCCAGTCTTTTCCTGAAAGTATACCGAGCATGGAACATCGAGTTTCGGAGCACAAGACGGGTGGCTTGAGCGAATTGCCAGCTACCGCCATCTGCGGCAATGACATCACTTCCTCTTGTCTGTATGTCTCGGCTCTGGCGATCATCCAAGCCGGCAAATGGGCACCGTTGGCGTTGCTCATGGTGGGGGGAGTGCTGTACTTGTTCCGCAAGATCTACGAAGAGGTGGTGGGGGCATTGCCGCTCAATGGCGGGGCCTACAATGCGTTGCTGAACACCACCAGCAAGCGGGTGGCTTCGGTGGCCGCCTGCTTGACGATCTTGTCGTACATGGCAACCGCGGTGATCTCCGCCAGCGAGGCGATGCACTACGTCCATGCCCTGTGGCACGGGCTACCGGTGATCGGCGCCACCATTATTCTCTTGGGGCTCTTTGCCATCTTGACCATCGTCGGCATCGGCGAGTCGGCCAAGGTGGCCGTCGGCATCTTCATCGGCCATCTGGTGACCTTGACGGTGCTCTTGGTGGCCGGCGGCATTTATTTGTTGCAAAACGGTTTCAGCACCTTGACCCTCAACTTCTCGGAGCAGGTGGAGGGGGGCGTCGGCAGAGCCCTTTTTCTGGGTTTTGCCGCGGCCATGCTGGGCATCTCGGGTTTCGAGAGCAGCTCCAATTTCGTTGAGGAGCAGGCGGAGGGGGTTTTCCCCAAGACCCTGCGAAACATGTGGTTGGCGGTCACCTTTTTCAATCCCGCCATCGCGTTGCTGGCCTTGGCCTTGGTGCCCCGTCCTGAGGTGGCAGTCCACCGAGAGGCCCTGCTGGCCCACATCGGTAACGTGGCGGCTGGCGACTGGCTGGCGTTTGTCGTCTCCGTCGACGCTGCTTTGGTGCTCAGCGGGGCGGTGCTCACTTCATTTGTTGGCGTCACTGGTTTGGTGCGCCGCATGACCCTCGACCGCTGCTTGCCACAGTTCTTGTTGTCGACCAACCGACGTGGCACCTCCCACCGCATCATCCTCTTCTTCTTTGTTCTCTGTGTTTCGGTGTTGTTTCTGACCGAAGGCGATATCGGAGCCTTGGCGGGCGTCTATACCCTCTCGTTCCTGTCGGTCATGGCCCTTTTTGGTGTCGGCAACATCTTGCTCAAGGTGCGACGGGAGCGCTTACCACGGCCGGTCAGGGCGTCGTGGTTAGCGGTGATGACCGGTATCGCCGCGGTGGTCGCGGGTTGGATCGGCAACGCGCAGATGAATCCTGCCTATGTGCGGGTTTTCCTGCTGTATTTCATCCCCACTCTGTTGGCGGTCCTGATCATGTTGGGGCGCATCTCGCTGCTCCAGATCTTCCTATTCTTCGTCCGCTCGATCAGTGAGGCCATTTCCGGCTGGGCGGGCAGTGTGACGCGTGCGATTCACGGCAAGATCAATGAGATCAAGTCCCAGCAAATGGTCTTCTTCACCCGTGGTGACAGCGCAGCGACGCTGAACCAGGCGATGCTCTATGTGCGCCAGAATGAGCAGACCAACCGCATCAAAGTGGTCATCGCCATCACCGATCCGGCGCAGATCCCAGCTCGTTTGGAGGCGGATTTGAAGTATCTCGACGAGCTCTACCCGGCGATCCAGATCGACTTCGAGGTGGTACAGGGCAAGTTCGGCCCGAAGCTCATCCAAGAGCTGTCGAAGCGCTGGAACATCCCCACCAATTTCATGTTCATCGGTTCGCCGGGAGATCACTTCCTCTACGGTTTGGCGGATCTCGGTGGCGTCCGTTTGATCATCTGAGGAGGTTCCCTATGAGATTTCTTTCGCCAGAGCCGCTATGGAAAATGGCTTCTGTTCTGAGCCTGTCGCTGGCCCTGGTGGCTCCTGCGTCCGCCGAGCCGGCGATACCGGAAGGTGGCGGCACGGTTAGGGTCCTGCTGGTGGGGGACAGCTGGTCCGAATTCATGTGGTTCGACGGCAGCCTGCGGAATGTCTTCGCCGCCAACGGTCGTCCGGACATTGTCGAGGAGGGTGGGGAAACGGCGATCAGTGGTTCCACCGCCGCCGAGTGGAGTCAGCCGGCGATGTTGCAGCTGATCGCCGATGAGCTGGCGGCCCATCCGACCATCGATACGGTGCAGCTGACCTTGGGGGGCAACGACTTCCTGGCCGGTCAGCCCGGCGGCGGCTGGTGGACGGGGATATCAGCGGCGGGGGAGGAGGCGCTCTTCGATCAAATCGTCGCCGACGCCACCACCGTCGTCGATTTCATCCTGGCCCAAGATCCAGAGCTCGAGATCGTCATCAGCTTGTATGACTACACCAATTTCGTCGAGTCCCTGAGCGGCATCCTGGGCTTTCTGTGCAATCCCACGTGGGACGACTTGGGTGAGCCGACGCCGTTGGAGATCAACGCCGCCGGTGGCCGTCTACAAGACCGTGTCGATACCTTGATCGCCAGCCGCCAGCGTCTCTTCGGGGTGCGGCATTACGGCCTGATGCAGTTTGTCTACGGTTTCCCCGACGACGGCATCCCACCGGGGCAATTGTTACCCCCCGGCGACCTCAATCGCCCCAGCCCCATCGAGGCCATGCGCCTCGGCGCCGACTGCTTCCATCTGTCCGCCGACGGCAACGAAGTCCTGGCACAGAACCTATGGGATCAATACTACGACCGACGCTTTAACGGTGCCCTGTTCGGCGACGGCTTCGAGAGCGGGACAACGGCGGCGTGGTCGGCTAGTTTGCCTTGAGCGGACATGGGATTGGCAGGGGGCGGAGCCAGAATTGTACAACTCGCAAAAGATGTCCGCGACTACCTCTCTGGGTACTGAGCTCAGAACGCCACCGTAGTGGACGATCTCGACTTCGTCACCGGACGCCATGTGATATTTGCGGCGCAAGTCCACTGGGATGACCACCCGGCCCTTGCTTGAGACTCTGGCGCAGGAGGAGGTGTGTTTGGTTATACCCATGGCCTTTGAGGTATAACAATCCAGGTTGTTGTTGAGAAGCTTCGACCCCAACCCCTAAACCAGCACTACGTCGTCCTGCCGTGGCTGGATATTCTCCATCTCGACCCCCACCAACTTGGAGATACCACGCTCTTCCATGGTGACGCCGTAGAGGGTGGTGGCGACTTCCATGGTCAGCTTGTTGTGGGTGACGACGAGGAATTGGGTGTCCTTGGCCATCTCTTGCAGCGTCTCGACGAAGCGTAGGACGTTGACGTCGTCCAAGGGGGCGTCCACCTCGTCGAGGATGCAGAAGGGGGACGGCTTGGTCTCGAAGAGGGCGAAGAGCAGGGCGATGGCGGTGAGGGCTTTTTCGCCGCCGGAGAGCAGCATGATGTTTTGGGGACGCTTGCCGGGGGGGCGGGCGATGATCTCGATGCCGGTTTCCAGCAGATCGTCCTCGTCAAAGAGTCGCATCTCGGCTTCGCCACCACGGAAAAGCCTAGAAAACGTCTTGCCGAAGGTGCTGTTGACCTGATCGAAGGTTTCGCGAAAACGCTGGCTGGAGGCCTCGTTGATCTCCAGGATGGTCACCTTGAGGCTCTCGACGGAATCGGCCACGTCGCGCCGCTGGGCGGTGAGAAAGAGGTGACGCTCCTCCTGCTCGTCGTATTCCGTCGCGGCCAGCACATTGACCGGGCCGAGGCGTTCCAAGACGGCCTTACAGCGGGCCAGCTCCGCCTCGAGCTGGGCCAGCTGGGTGCTGCTCATCTCGGGGATCTCCACCTCGTCCTCGACCAGCAGCTCGGGAGCCGCTTCGCTGTCCCTATCGCCGTCCCCTTCGCTGGCTTCGTCGTCCTCCGCCGGCTGGGGTGCCGCGCCGTCGACGCCCGGTTCCGTCCCTGGAAAGACGGCGACCTGGTGGTCGGCGTCCGCCGCGGGGGAGGCCTCGGCGGAAACGCCGTCCTCCCCGTTTTGCTCGGCCCGCTCGGCAGCCTCCTTGCTGGCCTCTATGGCGGCCACCTCGTCGGCGGTGAGGGTTCCGGGTAGGGCCTTGCGGAAGGCTTCGCGGTAGCTCAGGGAAAGATGCTCCACCTCCTGCTTGAGGCTGGCGCGGTCGATGCGCAGCGCCTCGATGGAGGTACGTTGCTGGTCGCGGCCATCGCGGGTGGTTTGAACCCGCTCCTCCAATCCGCGCAGGCTCTCCCGTTTGGCGTCGAGCTTCTGCTGTTGGGCCAGCACCCGGTCCTGCGCCGCACCGCGCTGCTCGAGGGCGACACGGAGCTCGTCTTCCGCCTTGTCGACGGCCACCCGCAGCTCCTCCAGGCGACGCTGTAGGACTTGGTCCTCGTGGCCCCACTGTTGTAGCTGCTCTTCGCTGTAGGTGATCTGGCGGCGTACCCGCACCGCCTCCTGGCTGTGGGATTCGAGACGCTCCTCCAGGAGCTCCAGGCGACCCCGGTTGCCGGCGCCGGCGGTGCGCAGGGCTTCCCGCTGCTCCTTGGCCGCTTCCACCTCGGCCTGGGCGCGGTCGTAGTGCTCGTTGAAAGCTTGGTGGGCCTGCTCCGCTTGCTCCAGATCCCGATGCAAGGTTTCCTTACCGGCCCCCAAGACCTCCAGGTGGCCAGCGATCTCCGCCTGCTCGTCGACGATCTTCTGGTTCTCGGCGAGGAACTTCTCCAGCCGGCCGTTGGCGTCCTGACGGCGGGCCTGGGCGACGGCGATGTCACGGCGCAATTCGCCGATACGTTCTTCCAGGCGATTCTTCTCCGAAGCGCTGCGGGTCCGTTCCTGCACCAGATTGCCCAGGGTCTCGATGGTCTTGCGCAGGCGCTCTTCGTGGCTCGGGATGTCGTCGCGAATGCTCTCGAGCTCGCTGCTGCGGGCCAGCACGCCGGGGGCGCTGCGCTCGCTCTGCACCCGCAAGGCACCGCTCTGAGCCCACAGCCGCTGCCGACTGATGAAGGCGACGCCGGGGTAGAGGGTGGCCAGGCGGGCGGCGTCCTCGGCGCCGTGGACGAGGTAGGCCGGGGGCAGGGCGCGGGCCACCTCCTCCGGTAGGTCGAGGGCCTCGGCCAGGGAGTAGGCAAGGGCTTCGTCCTCGACCTCGGCGAGCCTGGGCTCTTCGTCGGCGCTCGGACGCAGGAAGATGCCGGAGACGTCCATGGCCGACAGATCCCGCGACAGGGCGAGGGCATCTTGGCCCGGCTCGAGCACCACGGCTTCCGCCAGGTCGCCGAGAAAATGATCGATGCTATCTTCCCAGCCCTCGACCGGCGTCGCCACGTCGACCAGGAAGCGGGGGGTTGTGATACCGATCTGGGTCAGCTTTTCACGCAGTGCCTGGCGCCGCTCGTCGTGCTCTTGGCTGAGCTCGACGAGCATGCGTTGCCGTTGCCGCAGGCTGGCCAAATGGGACTCCAAGTGACGGCGCTCATCACTGAGCTCGGCTTCACGGCGCAGCAGGGATTCGAGCAGGCTAGCGAGCTCCTTTTGGCGCTTCGACTTCTCGTCCAGCTCCGCTTGGGCCTGGCCCACCTTGCCGTCGATGGCGTCGACGGTGCCCCGGGCCTCCGTTAGCTGGCGTTCCAGGCGACTGCTCTCTTCGCCGAGGAAGCGCAGGCGGTAACTGCGACGCTCGATTTCCACCTGCTGTTTCTGGACGGCGGTGCGGGTCTCGTTGACCTTGGCGACGGCGCCGAGAATCTCCTGCCGCAGGGACTCCAGGCGGCTGGACAGTTGCACGACCTCTTTCTGGGCGGCCTCGATGCGGGCCTCGTCTTCGGCCACCAGCTTGGCGGCATCGTCCCGCTCGGCGATCAGACTCTGGGTACGATCGTCGAGGTTGCCCAGCGACAGTTGGTAGTCCTCCGTCTGACGGCGCCGCTCGTCCGCTTGGGAGCGTCCCTTGCCGAGACGCTCCTCGATCTCCTGGCTGCGCTGCTTCGATCCCTTGAGGAACTCTTGGCGTCCCTCGATGGTGGCCGCCAGGTCGGCCTGTGCTTGGTGCAGCTCTCCCAGCACCCGCGACAGCTCATCGAGCTCTTGGCGTCCCTGCGCCAAGGTGGCCTCGTCGCGGCTCAGGTCGGCCGCCAACTCGGCGTCGCGGTTCGTTTGCCTCGCCAACTCGCCGTCGAGGACCTCGAGGCGACCGCTCAGCCGCGACCAACGGCCGAGCAGAACCTGTTTGAGCAGGTCGTTGTATTCGGCTTCTTTGTGCTGGTAACGCCTTGCGGCGCTGGCTTGCCGCTTCAGGGACCGCAAGGCGCGGTCCACTTCCGAAACGATGTCGTCGAGGCGCAGCAGATTGCCCAGGGCCTCTTCGAGCTTCACCTCGGCGATGCGTTTGCGTTCCTTGTAGCGGGTGATGCCGGCCGCTTCCTCCAACAGCTTGCGCCGTTCCTGGGGTCGGCCGGAGAGGATCATGCCGATCTTGCCTTGCTCGATGACGGAGTAGGCGCGGATACCCAGGCCGGTATCCATCAGCAGGTCCTTGATTTCCTTGAGTCGCACCACCCGACCGTTGAGCCGGTATTGACTGCCCCCCTCGCGGAAGGCGCGACGGCTGATCTGGATGAAGCCGTCCACCGAGCGCTCGAAGCTGGGGTCGGTGGAGAGGGTCAGAGTCGCCTCCGCCATGCCCACCGGCTTGCGCTTTTCCGAGCCGCTGAAGATGACGTCTTCCATCTTCGAGCCGCGCAGGCTCTTGGCGCTCTGCTCGCCGAGCACCCAAGTGATGGCGTCGGTGAGGTTGCTCTTGCCACAGCCATTGGGACCGACAATGGCGGTGATACCACCGGCGAACTTCGCCTCGACGGGGTCGACGAAGGTCTTGAAACCGGAGATTTCTAGGCTGTGGAGCTTGAGCATAGGGGGCGATCAGGTCATCTAGGGGCGCCGGGCGGAAACCCCGCGGTCGACGCCGCGAGGCAGTTTGGGAGCGCGGGAGGATAGCAGAGCGGTGGGTTACGTCACAAGCGCCTGGTCAGGTCGGACGCCGGCGGGACCTCCCTTCACCGATCTCCCAGAAAGCGTCGTACCACCGCCTCGGGCGGTGGGGTGCTCAGCCACGAGCCCACCACCATGGCGAGACTCGACGCCACCATGATCACCAGCACCGGCGGCAGCCCGGTGCCGAAGGCCGAGTAACCGGGGACGTTGAAACCGTTGATGAAGAAATAGAGCCACAGGACGACCACCGTCAGCACCGTCGCCATGGCCCCCACCTTGGTGCTGCGACGCCAGAAAAGGGCCGCCGCGACGATGGGGAAGAGACCGGAGAAACCGGTGAAGGACCACACCGCCAGGGAGAAGATGGTCGCTTTGGCCACCAGGGAGATGAGGAAGGTGACCAGCAGGATGCCCGCCACGAAACAGCGCCCCACCAGCACCTGCTGCTTTTCGCTCATGCGGTCGGCGAAGCCGTAGTGCTTGACGATGTCCTGGGTGAACATGGTGCCCAAGGCCAGCACCTGCGAGTCGAGGGACGACATGACGGCGGCGAACACTCCTGCCCCCAGCAGCCCGGCCAGCACCTCGGGGGCATGGGCGTGGATCAAGCGGATGAGCACCGAGCTGGCCTCGGGACCTTCGAGGCCAGGAAACGACAGATGCCCCATCATGCCGAGCAGGACGCTGGGAAGCCAAACGATGGCGACACACAGGGGGTAGGCGACCATCGACAGGCGAAAGGTCTCGACCCGCTTGGCGGAGAGCCAATGCATGAACATGTGGGGGAACATGCCGACCGACATGGGGATCAGCAGGTAGGTGATGAAGCGGAGCTTGGTGATGTTGTCGCCGCGCACCATGAGATCCGGGCGCTCGGCCGCCACTTGCGCCAGGGCCCCCTCCAGGCCCCCCAACTGGCGGACGATCCAGATCACCGTCACCGCCCCCAGGGTCATGAAGACCAGGGTTTGAAAGGTGTTGACCCAAGCCGTGCCACGCAGACCGCCAAAGGTCACGTAGAGCCAAACGACGACGGAAATGGCCAAGCCGCCGACCCACGAAGGCACCTCGCCGCCGGTGATCTGCATGAGGGTGAAACCGCCCCCCAAGACGCCGATCAGCAGGTAGGGGATGACCAGGGCCAGCAGGACGATGAACAGCAGCAGGCCGAGGGCGTCGCTCTGCCAGCGGCTGCGAAAGAGCTGCGCCTGGGTGAGGAAGCCGAAGCGTTTGCCCGCCGCCCACAGGCGGGTGCCGATGAAAAACATCATCACCGGAACGACGATGGCCGCCGCCGAGGCCATCAGGCCGAAGACGCCGATGCCGCTGCGATAAGCCTCCCCCGAGGCGCCGAGCATCGAAAAGGCGGTCATATGGGTGCCGAACACCGACATCAAGAGAACGAAGGGGCCGATCGAGCGAGTGGCGACGAAATAGTCCTCGCTGGTGCCGCGGAAGGATCGGTGGCTGAGCAAGCCGACCATCAATACCAGGCTCAAGTAGATGGCCAGGATGAGCAACGTCATGCCGCACCCCCGCTGCGGTGATCTTCGACCGCGGATTCGTCCTCGGGGTGGTGATCGATCACCTTCGGCCAAGCGAAGCGGATCATCAAGGCCATCCAACCCATGGCCGCCAGGCAATAGCCGAGGTGATACGTCAAGGCGATGGGTAAGCCGAGGACGAAGGTGGCGTCATCCCACCACCAGAGGTCGTTGTGGAGAAGCACAAAGAGGGCCAAGAGGGCATAGATGAGAGGGCGTTGGGGGCCACCGGACTGGGAGGAGGGAATCATGGCCCGATTGTAACCTCCCGGCAAGAGATGAGCCACTGCTGATCAGCCACCGGCCGGGGCGCGGCCTGGCCGTGAGACTTGTGATCGGCGGAAAATTCGAAATAGGGACGGTTACGATATGATTCCCGGACCGTCGGCCCATTACTAGGCCGTGCCCTTTCCACAGAGTCCCGTAGGATGGATCGTCTTCTTGGGATGCGTTCTAGTTGATGGAGGTAGAGCATGCGATTGCGAACACTGGGTTGGGGCTTGTTGAGCCTCGGCTTGATTTTGTTGACCTCGAGCTTGGCGGCTGACGTCGAGGTGCGAGAGCAGCCCGACGACCACGAGACGGCCGGCTTTGCTTCGCGGGCCGCAGCCGAGGGGCAAGTCTCGCCGACGGGCCCTACCGCCGTGCAGGAACGGCGCCGGCAGGGCGCCCTGGTGATGGATGGCATGCCGGAGATCCCGCCCCGGCTGGCTCGCGAGCTGAGCCCCTATATGAGCATTCGCTCGGCGGGGTTTGGTGGCTGGCATCCGTCGGGCGACGGCATCCTGATCACCACCCGATTTGGTGAGACGCGTCAAATTCACCATGTGGCGTCGCCCCTGGCCGCCCGTCGCCAGTTGACCTTCTACGACGAGCCGGTGGGTGGCTTGACGGTGTCACCGGCGGAGGCCACCGAGGGTTTTCTGTTCACCAAAGATGTGGGCGGTGGTGAAGCCTATCAGGTCTATTTCTACGACCTGAGCTCGGGCCAGGCGCGTCTGTTGAGCGACGGCGAAGCCCGACATGGTGCCCCGGTGTGGTCCGCCGACGGCCAGCGCTTCGCGTACTTTACGACCCGGCGCAACGGCAAAGACTGGGATATCGTCGGCGGCTCCCCGGCGATGGGTGAAGACCACTTGCTGTGGCGCGGCACCGGCGCCTGGGTGCCAGTGCAATTCTCGCCTGGGGGGGGACGGTTGATGGTCAACCGATTGGTCTCGGCGAACGAAAACTACCCCTATCTTTTGGACCTGGACAGCGGCGAGTTGACGCCCTTCCAGCCCAGCGCTGAGAAGGTGTCCTTCGGCCGCTTGCGGTTCTCCAAGGATGGGCGCAGTATCTTCTTCACCTCCGATGCCGACAGCGAAGTGCAGCGGCTGCGGCGCTACGATCTCGAAAGCGGCCAAGAAGCGATCCTCAGCCAAGCCTTTGATTGGAACGTGGAGGATTTTGCCCTCTCCGCCGATGGCCGCTTGTTGGCTTATTCCGTCAATGTCGACGGTAGTAGCCAGCTACAGCTCCTGGCCCTGGAGGGGGATGCCAGGCTGACCGGTGAGCTGCCCATGGGGCGGATCGGCGGTCTGGAATTCAGTCCCGACAGCAGTCACCTGGCTTTTCAGCTGAATTCCCCGCGCTCCCCGGGTGACGTCTTCTCCTACGATCTCACCAATGGCAACTTGGTGCGTTGGACACACAGCGAGATCGGCGGGCTGGACGATTCCCAGTTCGTCCTTCCCGAGCTCATTCGCTACCCGACGTTCGACATGGTGGACGGCGAGGCACGGCAGATTCCCGCCTTCTACTATCGCCCCGAGGGCGACGGACCCTTTGCCACCATCGTACGCATTCATGGGGGGCCGGAAGGGCAATCGCGACCCACCTTCGATTCCCTGCTGCAGTATTGGGTGAACGAGATGGGGATCGCCGTCCTGGTGCCCAACGTACGGGGCTCCTCAGGGTATGGCAAGAGCTATCTGAAGCTCGACAACGGTCGCCTGCGGGAGGATTCGGTGGCCGACATCGGGGCCCTATTGGACTGGATCGGCGAGCGGCCCGAGCTGGATAGTGAGCGGGTGGCGGTGATGGGCGGATCCTACGGCGGCTACATGGTCCTGGCGTCCCTGGTGCACTATTCGGAGCGGCTGCGGGCCGCCGTCGACGTGGTCGGTATCTCCAACTTCGTCACTTTCCTGGAGAATACCAAGGACTACCGGCGTGACCTGCGACGTGTCGAGTACGGCGACGAGCGGGATCCCGAAATGCGCCGCTTTCTGGAGAGCATTTCGCCGGCCAACCAGGCCGAGAAGATGCGCAGCCCCCTGTTCATCGTGCAAGGGCTCAACGATCCACGGGTGCCGGTCACCGAGAGCGAGCAAATGTTGGCGGAGCTGCGACGCCAGGGCAAGGACGTTTGGTACTTGATGGCGGAGGACGAAGGCCATGGCTTTCGCAAGCAGGGCAATCGCGACATCTACAACCAGGCGGTGGTGCTTTTTCTGCAGCGTTACCTGCTGTCGTCGTCATCGCCCACAGCTCCCGCCGCCCAGGCGGCGTCGGCACCGGCAGCCGCAGCGGTGCAGGTGGCTGCCTTGCAATAGCTGCATCTGCATTGCAAATGCTGCATGGGGATCGGCGGCTTCGCCCCCCAAGGTGCTGAACGGCACTGGGCGGGCTCCCGATCGAGAGATCCTGCAGGGGAGCATCTGTAGGGGGGCAACGGGGCCAGAAATCCGCTCCAACGGTGGGTTCCTGGAGATCAGAAGATGGATTTTTTGGAAAGATGGAGGAAATTGCCGGAGTTGGTACGGATCTAGCATGGATAGGGGGTAGAGCCACTTAGAGATACAGCCCATGCGGGGCGATGAAAAGTTTGGCCACCAGATCCAGAGGAGCGCGGCATGAAGACAGTCAAGGTTCTCACCATCGGCACCATGATGATTGCTGCTTTTTCTGTTTGCGGAGACCCCCTCGAGACGGGCGATAAGAAGTCGGACGCCGAGAAGGCCGTCAACGAGAAGACGGTCGCCGAGCCTTCCGATTCCTCCAGCACTGCCGCCGAGCCGGCCGCCGAATCCAAGGCGCCCAACCGTGCCCTTGGTGGTGTGGTCGCCGCGGCTCCGCAAGTCGTCGTGCCCACCGACGATGGCCGAGGCGTCAAATACTTCGACGGCTCGGTGGCGGGTCTCACCTACGATGCCCTCAGCGACCACCTACGTCGCCTGGCCGAGGACGAAGAAAGCCTCGGGGATCGCCGTCGTCGCCGTCTCTGGGTGGCCCGTTCCTACCTCGAGCGTTATGAGCTCGGTGCCCTACCCCACGAGAATCCCTTGATCGACGAGGAGTTGGAAGACATCGTCAGTCATTGTGTCCTCAAGCTGATGCGAGTGCGATTGGAGAAGGACATCGGCTTGACGGATCTGCGGGATCGGGTCCGGGGCAAGGGCGGAGTGTCCTCGGACGAAACATCAGGTCTCCGTCGCTGGAGCATCGCCCCACGGGCCGGCGTTGGCCACGACCCATGGTTGGGTACCAAGTTGCGCCTGCGGACCTCCGGCGAGCGGACCAGCTGGCGGCAGGCTGATTTCGCCTTCGGCTTCAAGCGGCATCTGCTGCACGACGAAACATTGTTTGGGGTCGAGATGGAAACCGACGAGCTCAACCTGGAGTTGGCCCACATTCTCGACGCCGAATACTCCGGCGACACCTACCTGCTTTCCTTGCGCTGGCGCTTCTAAGCGCCGCCTTTCAGCGCTGCCGCTCGCAAAAGCGTCCGGCGGCGTCTGTCTGTCTTGATCTCACCTGCCCAGTGCTCACCCGCTCAGTGCTCAAGTGTCGGCAACCGACACAGGTTGCCGGACACCAAGGGCATCCCACATTCGGCCAGGGGAGCCACCGCTTGCCCATCGGCCTGAAATCCCCGCACCGTACCCTGCCATGTCCCAGCATCGGTGACCTCGGCTGACAGATAGCCAAAGGCGGCGCCACTGGCCATGGAGAGACCCTGGGCAGCCATGCCGTCGACGGTATCGCTCCACGGCGACGGTAGCAGGTTGCCGGAGAGGGCGACGCCGCTGTTGCCGATCACCAGCTGCGGCTGCCGTTTGCCCTCGAAGGTCAAGCTGAAAAATTGATGCATATGACCGGAGAGCAGCATGGTGGCGTTGGGGTGCAGGCGTCCGAGGGGAGTTGCGGCAAGGGCCGGCTGCATCGTCTGATTCTCGCTTTGGGGCGGCGAGCTGTTATCCCACTGGGCGAGGCTCCAGATGGGGCGATGCCCCACCAGCCAGGCGCCATGGGGGCTTTTGGCCAGCAGGGCGTTGACCACGGTCAGCTGCCGCATGTACTGATTCACCTCGTAGGCGATGGCCGGCGGGCTCTCCGGGTCCTCGCCGCCGCAGGCGTTGGCGGTATCGAGAAGCACCAAGTCCAGGTTGGCGAAGCGCAGCATCTGTGGCTCGACGGTGACGCTCGGCGCGTCGCAGCCGGGGACCTCGAGCCAAGGGTTGAGCAGCTTGGAGTGGGGATCCAGAAAGTAGAAGAAACCGCTGCCGGCTCGACTGCACAGCTCGTGGTTCCCCCGCGTCATCACCCAAGGGGCTTTGGCCAGCAGAGGCTGAGCCGGGACAAAAAAGTCTTCGTTCCACGTCGTCCAGGTGTCATAGGTGGATTGGCGCACCAGGGGGCTGCCGTCGCTGGGCAGGCAGCCGTCGTAGGACCACTGGTCGGCCCCGGTTTTACTGGGTGTGCCGCGGTAGTTGTAGTCGCCGACGTGGATCACCAAGTCCGGCGCTTCCCCGGCGGCGGCTTTGGCGATGGACGGCAGGGGCCAAGCGCTGGCCACCCCATCGCTGCCGGCGCAGGGTTGCTTGCTGCCCCCTTTGCAACCGCTATCGCCCACCACCACCAGGCGATCCACCCGCTGGCGGCCCATGGCCGGGATTGGCAGGCGCGTCGACGAGCCGGCGACGGTCACCGTGACGCCCGGTTTCACTTGCACCACCGCTTCACACACCGAGACACCAAAAGCGGAGGGATTGGGATTGTCTCGCAGGTGCATCGCAGCCTCCGCCGCGCCGTCGCTGAAGGTGAGCCCTGGGCAGCCGCTGGCCGGTTGCGCCAGGATGACCCGCACCAAGGGCACGGTACGGTCGAGGATGTCGGAATGGGCCATCACCACATATTGGGCCAGGACGTTGGAGGGCGACGCAGCATCGGTCGCGGCGTCGGCCGGGGTTGACCCGTCGCCGGCCAGGGCTGGGCTCGAGCCGAGACCGACCAGCAGTCCACCGACCAGCAGCCCGACGATCCAGCGATAGTGCTGACTTCGATCCTTTGAAATACGACCCAGCCGCAGGTTGTGGTGTAAAGGTTGCGCGGTGGGGGGGCGGCGGCACAAGGGGTGCGAAGGTAGCATGGCGATCTCCCGGCGACGCAGGACAGGGACACGTCTTCGGGCCGCCTACAGGCGGCAACCGTAGGGCGCGCCGACCCCGTCTTTGGCGTCGACTGCAGTCAGGTTGATGAGCGGACATGCCATTGTATCGCGGATATGTTCCGCCAGAAGGTGCCGCCAGAAGGTGCCGTCAGAAGGTGCCGCTAGAATGGACCGCCAAAACCTTGCTCACACCCATTGCGTACCTGGCATCAGTTGTTCTGTTGGCTCACTATCCAAAGCGAGGTACTGTAATGCGTCGATCGATACCGGCTATTTTGGCCTTCTCCGCCTTTCTTACTTTGGGCACCACCGCCTTCGCCCAAACCAATTTGGTGACGCCACCGGGTGGCGCCAACCAGCGCAGCGTCGTCACCCAGTACATGGGTTTGGTCGCCGTCACCATCGACTACAACAGCCCGGATGTGCACGCCCCCAACGGTGACGATCGCCGCGGCAAGATCTGGGGCCAGCTGGTGCCCTATGGTTTCACCAACCTCGGTTTCGGCAATGGCAATCCTGGACCTTGGCGGGTGGGGGCGAACGAGAACACCACCATCACTTTTTCCCACGACGTCGAAGTACAAGGCGAGCCCATAGCAGCCGGTACCTACGGCCTACACATGGCCGTCGGCGAATTGTTCGCCGACGCCTCTGAAGCGCCCTCTCCAGGCAAGCCAGTCGGTGAAGAGTGGACGATCATCTTTTCCCATAACTCAACGGCTTGGGGAAGCTTCTTTTACGACCAAGCCGAGGACGCCCTGCGGGTGACGGCGACCCCCGAGAAGGCTCCCTACCGTGAATGGTTGAGCTTTGATTTCATCGATCGGCAACTGGACTCCACCACCGTCGCTTTGCAGTGGGAGGAGCTGCAGGTCCCGTTCACCATCACGGTGCCCGACATCAAGACCCTGTATGTGGAGAAGCTGCGTCAGGATCTACAATCGTCGGCCGGCTTCTCATTCCTCGGCTGGAATACCGCCGCCAACTATTGCCTGGCCAATGATGTCAACTTGGAAGAAGCCTTGACCTGGGCCGAAACCGCCATCAGCAGCCCGTTCTTCGGCAACCGAAGCTTCACCACCTTGTCCACCAAGTCGCAAATCCTCGCCAAGCTGGGGCGCACCGAGGAGGCGGAAGCGGTGATGCAGGAGGCCATCGAAGACCCTGCCACCACCGTCTTCGAGGTGCACGGTTATGGCCGTCAGCTGATCACCCAGGGGCAGAACCAGAAGGCGCTGGAAGTCTTCCAACACAATGCCGAGCGCTTTCCCGACACCTGGCCGATCCATGTCGGTCTCGCCCGTGGGTACTCGGCCGTGGGGCAATACGACAAGGCCTTGGAACATGCCAAGCTGGCCCATGCCAATGCCCCCGATGATCTCAACCGCGACGGCTTGGCGGCTTCCATCGCCAAGCTAGAGAAGGGCGAAGATATCAATTGATGGTGGTGGAGACCGCCTGGCGTCCGGTGTCAATGGCCGGCGGTTCCGTTCTCCACCGATTGCCGAGCGTGCATTTGAATCTCCACCAGCGCGTCCGGTGTCATCAACACCGTGCCGACGGTGGCCCGGGCCGGGGCTGGGCGACCGAGGGTCTTGGCATAGACGGCGTTCATGGCGTCGTAGAAACGTATGTCACTGAGATAGACAGTGGCGTCGGTGACATCGTCGAAGGTCATGCCGGCCGCCGCCAGGGTGGCCCGCAGGTTGGCCAGCACGACTTCGGTTTGGGCTGTGGGTCCGGGGGGGAAGACCCCCTGCGCAGTGCGTCCCACCATGCCGGAGAGGAAGAGGCGCTCACCGACCCGGATGGCCGGCGACAGGGTTTTGCGGGGCGTCGCCCCGTCCGGCATCACCGCCCGGCGCTCTCCTTGGACCGCCGTGCATTGAAGCTCGACATGCATTTCGGCATCGATCAAACCGGCGCGCACCGTCGCCCGGGCCGGTGGCGCTTGTTTGAAAAAGGTCGGGTAGACCTCGTTGAAGGCGGCGAAGCTGCGGGCGTCGTCCAGATAGACGCGACAGGAAACGAGGTTGTCGTAGCCCATGCCGGCGGCCTTCAGAACCTTGCCGACGTTCGCCATGCTCTGCTGCACTTGGGCTTTGGGGTCGCCGGGGACGCGACGGCTGGTGGCCGGGTCGTTGGACACCATGCCCGAGATGAAGAGAGTGTCTCCCGCCAAGGTGCCCCAGGAAAAGGCTTCGATCTCCGGCCACCCTTCCGGGGTGATGGCCCGACGCTCGACACCCCGGCGCAGCGCGATCATCGAGATCTCGGTCAGGGCTCCGGGGATTGCGATGTCCGCCCGCATGACGGTTCGGCTGGGTCGCGGCGCTTGCAAGCCTTGGTGGTAGATCTTGTTGAAGGGGGCGAAGTGGCGGGAATCCGCAAGGTAGACGTTGACATCCACCACATCGGAGAAATCGAGACCGGCGGCATGCAGCACGGTCTTCAAATTGTCGAGGGTGGTGCGCGTTTGCACAAAGGCGTTGCCCTCCACCTCGGTGGTACCGGGGCGGTTGGCGATGGCGCCGGACAGCATCAATAGGTCGCCGTTCCATACCGCCGGGCTGAACGGCAGATCGAGAACAGCGGCGCTCGGCGCCACGACGCGGCGCTCGGCCTCGGCGGCAGGCGGCTGCAGGGCAGCGATGAGCATCGAGCAGAGTAGGACGGGAACGAGGCAGGACGGGATTTCTTGTTTCATTTTTTGTCTCTCCTGGTGGAGAACTTATCAGAAATGAAACAGAGCCAGCCCATGGGACAGGACTGGCTCGCGGGAGGTTTACTACCGGCTGAGCGGCAGAAGTTTGGTGGATGTGGGGTAGGCTGTTGTAGGTAAGCCAACAGGCACACGAAACGGTTGCGTTGATCGCGGGACGGCCTCATTGGCCGCTTGAGAGCTCCCGTCTGATGGTGTGCGATTCGAGCTCGCCCTCTTTGATGGTGCACATTGTGCAGGTTGAGTGTTACAAGCCCCATTACAGGAAGCTGGAGAACTGTCATGACCCATAAAAGCCCCGCTTTTCATCTGGACACCCGTTTGGTCCGGGCCTCTTCCGAGGTCGACGGCAGCACCGGTGCCATCGCCCCGCCCCTCTACCTGTCGACCACCTTCGAGCATGGTCCCGAGGGGGAGAGTCTGCACGGCTTCACCTATGTGCGTCACAGCAACCCCAATCAAGTGAAGCTGGAAGCCGCCCTGGCGGACATCGAAGGTGGTGAGTCGTGCCTGGTCTACGCTTCAGGGTTGGCGGCGGCGGCGAGCTTTCTGCAAGGACTCTCGGTGGGGGGGCACGTGGTGCTACAGCGGGATGTCTACTACGGGGTGCGGCAGATCGCCCATCGCTACTTGGCACGCTGGGGCCTGAGCTTCACGGAAGTGGACTGCCGCGACCTGGATGCCGTGGCCTCGGCCATGCGGCCGGAGACCTGTTTGCTGTGGGTGGAGTCCCCGACCAATCCGTTGATGCACGTGGTCGATTTGTCGGCCTTGGCGGATCTCGCCCATGGCCAGGGGGCGGAGCTGTTGGTGGACGGCACCTTCGCCAGCCCGGCCCTGCAACGCCCCTTGACCTCGGGGGCGGATGTGGTGCTGCATTCCACCACCAAATACCTCGGCGGCCACAGCGATGTGCAAGGGGGGGCGTTGATCCTTGCCTCGGCGGCCCGCCATGACGAGGCCTTGCGTGAGAGTCGATCGGTGCTCGGCAACGTCAGCTCACCGTTCAACGATTGGCTGATCCTGCGCGGCTTGCGCACCTTGGGCTGTCGCATGGAGCGTCACGCCGCCAATGCACAGCGGGTGGCCGAAGGGCTAGCGGCGCATCCGGGGGTGCAGGAGGTCTTCTACCCGGGCCTCCCCGGTCATCCCGGCCACGCCATCGCCCGACGTCAAATGAGCGCCTTCGGCGGCATGCTGTCGTTCACCGTCGTCGGAGGACGCCAGGCGGCGGTGGCCCTGGCGTCGCGCTTGCGGTTGTTCAGCAATGCCACCAGCTTGGGCGGCGTCGAGAGCCTCCTGGAGCACCGGGCGTCGATGGAGGGCCCCGAGTCGACGACGCCGGCCAATCTGTTGCGGGTTTCGGTTGGCCTGGAGCATCCGGAGGATCTGCTGGCGGACCTGCGGCAAGCCCTGGACGGTTGATCAGCCCTCGGGCCGCAGCAGATCTTCCACTTCGATCACCGGATCGCCGGTATCTCCGTTGTCGTCGTTGAGTCCGTAGTCGGCCTCGGCCGCGGCTTGGGCGGCGGCCGCCTCCTCCTCCGCCAAGTGCCAGGCGGCGAGCACAGCGTCGGCGCAGGCGAGTTGGGTAGGCGCGGCGGCGGGGGAGGGTAGGCCGACGATCCTCTCCAGGGCCTCCAGCGCCTCATCGGTCGCCAGGCAGGTGGCCTCCAGGGCGGCGTGGGGCAGGCAGACCTCGAGGGGCGGCATGGCTTGACGCAGCTGCGCCGTGCGGTTGCCCCACACCCGGCGCCAGTTCTCCCAGCGGCTGCGTTGTAGCGCTTGCGGAGCTTGGCGCCGCGCCAGGTCGGCAAAATCTTCCTGCTCGACCTTGCCGGCGTCGCTGAGGGTTTGCAACTGCGCGGGCAAGGGACGCAGGGCCGCCTCAATGCTCTCGAAGGTCCACGCCGGGCCTTCCTCTTGCGGCTCCGCCGCCCGGGGCTCGGTCACCTCGACGGTCGTTTCGGTCGCGGGTGCTTCCTGCTCTTGCCAAGTGGGCAGGGTGAGCCAACGGTCGAAGTCCAGGCCCACGCCGTGGCGGCTCATCCACAGGCCCCATCCGGCCAGCAATACCAGAACGAGGCTCAGACCCCAAGCGATGGGTCGCGGTATTTGGGGCCGCGAACGGGCGGCGATGCGCAACCCGGAGCTCGGGGGACGGGACGGTCTGGAGGGCCTGGCCGGCCGCGCCTCGCCCGCTGGCGGCGGAGCTGTGGAGGGCAGCGGTGGGCTCGGTGGACGAGGACCCGGGGGACGCGGTGCCGGCCGGGTCGCTGCACCGGCAGCCGATGCTGTGGGAGCGGAGGAGGCGGGCGCTGGGCGGCTGGCCGGGGGGGCGTCGGGGGGCGGCGCCAGAACCTCCGTGTGCACCCCGGGACGCTGCTGGCGGGGTGTCAGCTCTGGGGCCGGCAAGGCCGTGGTCCGGCGTAGCTCGGAGAGCTTTACACCGGCCTCCGTTGACGGCGTCGCAGGGTCGCCGGACGCAGGCTCGTCGGACGGAGAGACGGGGGGGCGCGTTGGACGATCCATGATGGTCGGTGGGCTCCTGCGCGGATGATCTCGTCCCACGTCTCCGACGGTGGACGGGCACCGGGCTACGAAATTTCGTCTCAGGCTACCACAATCCAATGGGCGAGCCGCGGTCGGCCAGGTCCCGGCCGGCGTCCGATGCGCCGCCCGAGGAATTCCTCAGGTGGGGCTTGCCCGGGCAGACAGGGGCGAACGGAATCAGGTACGATGCCCTAAAGGAGGACACTCATCCCATGACCAAAACTCGCACCGAGACCGATAGCCTCGGACCCATCGAGGTCCCCGCCGATGTCTACTATGGCGCCCAGACCGAGCGCGCTTTTCGCAATTTCCCCGTCAGTGGATTGCGTTTTTCACACCGCTTCATCGCCGCCCATGCCTTGCTCAAACGCGAGGCAGCCCGCGTCAACCAAGAGATGGAGATCGTGCCGGCGGAGATCGCCGACGCCATCGTGCAGGCGGCGGACGAGGTCATCGCCGGCCAGCACGGTGACAACTTTCCCCTCGACATTTTCCAGACCGGCTCCGGCACCTCCACCAATATGAACGTCAACGAGGTGTTGTCCAACCGCGCCATCGAGATCCTCGGCGGCGAGATGGGCTCGAAACAGCCGGTGCACCCCAACGATCACGTCAACGCCGGGCAATCGAGCAATGACACTATCCCGACCTCCATCCACGTCGCCGCCTACGGCGCCTTGGTGGAGGATCTGGAGCCGGCGGTGGTCCACTTGGCGGAAGCCTTGGAGGCCAAGGCCGAGGCCTTCGACGACATCGTCAAAATCGGCCGCACCCATTTGCAGGATGCCGTGCCGGTGCGCCTGGGGCAGGAATTTAGTGGTTATGCCCAGCAAATGCGCAACGCCATCGCCCGCCTCGAAGCGGTGCGCCCGCGTTTGGCCGAGCTGGCCCTCGGCGGCACCGCCGTCGGCACGGGGCTCAATGCGCCGCCGGGTTTCGCCGACCGGGTGATCGCCAATATGGCCCGCACCACCGGCCATCCGTTTGTCCCCGCCGCCAACCGTTTCGAGGCCCTGGCTGCCAAGGACGCCGCGGTGGAGACCTCCGGTGCGCTCAAGACCTTGGCGGTCTCCCTGACCAAGGTGGCCAACGACCTCCGTTGGTTGGGCTCCGGCCCCCGCTGCGGCTTCGGCGAGATCGTTCTGCCCAGCCTGCAGCCGGGCAGCTCGATCATGCCGGGCAAGGTCAACCCGGTGATTCCGGAGATGGCCTTGATGGTGGCGGCGCAAGTGATGGGCAATGACGCCACCATCGCCCTCGGCGGCATGGCGGGCAATTTCGAGCTCAATGTCATGATGCCGGTGATCGCCTACAACCTGCTGCAATCGATCGAGATCTTGAGCCATGCCTGTCGCCTGCTGGCGGACAAATGCGTCGATGGCCTGGAGGCCGACGCCGAGCGCAACCGCGAGATGGTTGAGAAGAGTCTCGCCATGTGCACCTCCCTGGCGCCGATCATCGGCTATGACGAAGCGGCATCGATCGCCAAAGAAGCCTTCAAGACCGGCCGCACGGTCCGGCAGATCGCCAGTCAGCGAAATCTGATGTCGGCGGAGGAGCTGGAGGCGGTGCTCGATCCCCGCGGCATGACCGAAGGCGGTATCCAAGGCTAGGAGGACGCGACCATGATCTTGTCGAGACCATGACCGGGGGTGGCCGAATGCCGCTTTTTTGCAGAGTATGGGGGCTCGCCCTGCTCTGCTCGGCGTCCCTGCTGTGGGCCGACGTCACCCAGACCGGGGTCCTCGCCGGCACGGTGAGCGACGGCGACGGCGTCCTGTTGCAGGGCGTCGAGGTGCAGCTCTCGGGTACCCAGGGGGCCCGCCGGGCGGTCACCGACGCCGCTGGACGCTATCGTTTTCCGGCCTTGGCGGTGGGCATCTACAGCCTGCGGGCAGAGCTCCTCGAGTTGACCGCCGAACGACCGGCGGTGGCGGTGTATGTCGGTCGCAGCAGTGACGTCTGGTTGGTCCTCCGGCCGCCGGAGGCCAGCGGCGACTTGCCGGTGGAGGACTTCATCCAGGTGGTCGGGGAAGCGCCGTTGGTGGATCGCTATGACAGTCGCCTGGGGGCCAATCTCAGCTTTCAGTTTCTCGACGACTTGCCGGTGGAACGCTTCTACCAGAGCTTCGCCTTGCTGCTTCCCGGTGTGGCGGGGGGCGCCGACGGCAATCCCAATACCAGTGGAGCGTTGCGCAGCTCCAACCTCTTCCTGGTCGACGGCGTCGACACCACCGACCCGACCACCGGCCTCTTCGGTCTCAATCTGAGCTACGAGACGGTGCAGGAGGTGCAGGTGACCACCGCCGCCTCCGGCGTCGAAGTGGGGCGCGCCAGCGGCGCGGTGATCAACGTCGTCACCCGCTCCGGTGGCCAACGGCTGCAAGGGCTCGGACGCTGGACCGCCGGTGGCGACGACTTCACCGGTGACTACCGTCAAGGCGACGACCGCGCCAACCTCGGTCTCGAGATCGCCAGCGCCAACAGCGGTCGCTCCGATCTCGACAGCTCCCTGTCCCTATCCCTCGGGGGGCCGCTACGGGCCGACCACCTGTGGTTCTTCGCCTCCTTTCAAGACGCCGGCTCCGGATTTCTGCGCCCGACCCTGTTGCAGGAGCCTTGGGACAGCAACTCCGAAATCGAGACCACCGCCCTCAAGGTGACCTGGCAGCCGTCCGCACAACACACCGTGGTGGCGCAGCACAACGGTGACGACAGCCGCTTCACTTCCTTCCAGCCATTCTCCAGGGGGCCAGCCGAGCTGCGGTTACCGGATGTGGCAGGCAGTGGCATGTTGGAGAACGCCTTCTTTCAAAGCTTACCGGGGGAGCGTTTCTCCCTCGAGGATCGGCGGCAGGAGGGTAGCTTCACCAAGTTGCAGTGGAATGCCGCCTGGGGTCAAAACCTGTCGATGGCACTGACCTTGGCGGATCAGCAACGTCGCTTGAGCCGAGCGCCGCTGCATCGGCGGGGTCTGACCTCCGATGCGCCCCATGTCGGTGCCTTTCTCGATCCCCTGGCGGCGGGGGAGCAGGATTTGCTGCTTTACGTCTTCAACGGCATCACCGAGGAGGGTAGTGAGGAGCGGCCGCGACAACAGGCCAACCTGTCCCTGGAGACCTTTCAGCGTTGGCGGGGCATCGAGCACGAAGTACGTTTTGGCGTCGACTACCAGGACACCGAATCGCGGGTCGACATCCAAGTTCCGGGCAGCGATGGCCTCGATCCGCTCACCGGTCGCCCCATCCGTGGCCAGCTCTATATCGACTTCGATCAACGCCTACCGTGTTTCGCCTTCGATCTCTGTGCCCCCTTCGATCCCGAGAACGGCACGTTTCAAACCGTCGGCCTGTTCAATTTCTATGCTCGGCCGCAGCGCACCAGCCGCGAGACCACCAGCGCCGTGTATGTGGCCGATACCCTGGTGCTGGATCGCTGGGTGATCTATGTGGGGCTACGTTGGGAGTCGATCGAAGGGCAGGACGGCGCGGCGCGAGATCTGGTGGACGATGTCGATCTGGCGCCGCGGCTCGCCTTGACATACAGTTTCGGAAAGACGCAGCAGAAGGTGCTTTCGGCCTCTTGGGGGCGCTTCTACGAGGCCTTCTTGCATCAGTACTTGGATGCTTTCCAGCGACTCGAGCCGTTGAGCGGCTACACCGAATACGAGCGCTTGGCGGGGGTCGACGGCCTCGATTGCAGCACCGTCGAGGCCAGCGATCTGGGCTCCCCCTGTTGGCGAGCCAGCGAGGTGGTCGCACCGTTGTCGTTACTTCCCGCCAACCCGGATCGTGCCCTGGAACGCACTTCGGTGAGCGAGTGGACTTTGGGGTACGAGCATCAGCTGAGCCGGCAGAGCGCCCTTCAAACCCACTGGGTGGACCGACGCTGGGACGATCTCTGGGACGGCGTCGCGACATTTATTCCGCAACTCGACGAGGTGGTGGTCGAGGTGCGCAACTTGGTGGCGGCGCAGCGCACCTATCAAGCCTTGCAAATGCTCTATCGCCGCCGCCTGGCCAACCATTGGCAACTCCTCGCCTCCTACACCTGGAGCGAGGCCGAGGGCAATTTCTTTCGCCAGGACGGTCTCGGCAGCTTGGGGGATTTTGCCGCCTTCGTCGATACCAACGTGAGCAACCGTCGCGGTCCGGCGCCCTATGATCGTCCCCATATGGCGGGTCTGTTCGCCACCTACGACCTGCCCTTGGGGCAAGCCCACCTGACCTTGGGCTCGGCCTTGCAATACCGCGATGGCGTGCCCTTTCACCTCAGCCAACTGGAGCCCACCGGCCGCCGCTTCGTGACGCCGCGGGGCTCACAACGCCTATCCGGGGTTTGGCAATGGGACCTGGCGGCGTCCTTGGACCTCGATCTAGGGCGGGGCGTGGCCCTGGAGCTACGTTCCGAAGTCTTTAATTTGACCGATGAGCAGCAGCAGATCGGCGCCGAAACCTTGCTCGACAGCGGCCTGGCGACCCTGCCGTCCAGCTTGGAGGATGTGCAATCGCCACGCGCCTTTCGCCTCACCCTCGGATTGAGCTTCTGAAATCGCGACGATGGCGAGCTCCGAGGCGGCAGCGCGACGATGGCGACAGGTGGAAGAGATCTTCCGCGCTGCCGTCGAGCTACCGGCCGCCGAGCGGCGGGAGTTTCTCGACGCCGCCTGCGGCTCCGACACCGCCCTGCGTCGCGAGCTCGACGAGCTGTTGGCGGCCGATGGGGCAAAAGGCGACTTCATCGCCGCGGCGGTGGAGGCCGGGGAAGAGCTGCTGCTCCGTCAGGCCCGAGCCCTGCCGCCCCGCTTCGGCAAATACGAGGTGGAGGGGCGTCTCGGCGAGGGCGGATTTGGCGTCGTTTACCGGGGTCGGGATCCGCTCTTGGATCGACCGGTGGCGATCAAGGCCTGCAGCCGTTCCGACGAGGGGTTGCGGCGCCGTTTCTACCGCGAGGCGCGCATCGCCGCCGGGCTGCGGCATGCCAACATCACCACGGTGCACGAGCTGGGGGTGGAGGACGGCGTGCCGTTTTTGGTGCAGGAGCTTCTGGAGGGGGAGGATCTGCGCCAGGTCATCCGTCAGGGGCGCCGGCTGAGCCTCGCCACGGTGGTGGCTTACCTGGTGCAGATCGCCCGCGGCCTGGAGCATGCCCACGCTGCCGGGGTGCTGCATCGAGACGTCAAGCCGGCCAATGTGCGCATTCTGCCGGACGGCAGCGTCAAGTTGATGGATTTCGGAATCGCCAAGGTGCTCGGCACCGACACCGGCCTCACCGGCACGGGCATGACCCTGGGCACCGTGGGATATTTGGCCCCCGAGCAATTGCGCAGCGAGGAGGCCGACGAACGGGCCGATATCTTCGCCTTCGGCGTTCTCGCCTACGAGCTGTTGACCGGCGAGCGTCCGTTCCGTGGCGATGATTTCTCCCAGGTCTCCTATCAGCTGCTCTACACCGAGCCGCCGTCATTGACCCGGGCGTCCCTGGCCCGGACGGCGACGCTGTGCCCAGAGCCCTTGGCCCTGTGGGTGCACCGGTGTTTGGCCAAGGAACGGGGGCGACGGCCCGGCAGCATGACCGCCGTCCGGGTGGCCCTCGAAGAGCTGGCCGGCCGGATCGATGCCGGGGGTGGGGGAGGGTTGGCCGCCGACGAGGCTTCCGGCGTCCTGCCCCCAACCTCCGGAGCGCCGGCCGCCAGCCTGTCCAAGACCGGACGGCGGCCTTGGGTCGCCGCCTTGATGGCAGGGCTGGCGGTTCTGGGTGTCCTTTGGCTGGGGTCGCGTCGGGCCGGGCAGCCGTCGGAGCTCGAGCAGCCCGGAGCCTGGTCTTCGCAGCCAGCTGCCATGCCGTTGACGGCGTCTTCTCCCCCGGAGAGAAGCTTGCCCATCGATGCCGCCGAGGATCCACAGACTGGGGACCTGAACGCAAGGCCGCTGGCCGGGCAGCTGGCTTCGCTGGCGCCGCCGACCGCAGGTCGAGCACGGGAGCCCGCTGCGTCCGCAGGCTCACCGACGGTGGGTGACAACGGCAGCCCGGCCGCCGCCGATGGGGCGTCGGAGGAAGACGTGGCTCCCGCTCTGGCGTCCATCGAGGCGCCCCAGGAGGTGCCGCAAGGCAGCCCTTTGGAGCTTTTGAAAGATAACTCACAAGAGACGCCCCAGGGCACCGTGCCGTTGCAGGGCGCGATGACGGTGCCGTCGCTTTCGGCTCCGGCGGTCGATCTTGCGGTCGATCTGGCGGCCGATCTGGCGGCCGATTCGAAAAGCGATCCGCTATCCGCAGCCGGTCCGCAGGGCCCCCCGGCTGCGGCTCCGGAGCCCGATCGAGGCTCGGTGGAAGCAAGTGCTCCCCTGAGGGTGGCCCAGCAACCGTCGCCGCCGGTCCGCTCGCTGGACGCCGTGTCAGAGGGAGAAGCCGCTCCGCCGACGGTCGGGGAAGAGACGCCCAGCACCATGCGCCGCGGTGAGCTGATCACCGGTCCAGGGCCCGGCGTCGAGGGACCCCGGCTGCTCAGGCGGCCGCAACCGGAGTATCCGTCCCGGGCCCTGCGCCGCGGTATCGCGGGTCAGGTGGTGGTCAAGGTCTTGGTCGACGAGGACGGCCATGTCTTACAAGCCATCGCCCCGGGCTCCGACCAGCATGGCTTCCTGGCGGCGGCCCGGCGGGCGGCGCAAGGGGCGGCCTTCGAGCCCGCCCGTCGTGACGGCGTGGCCGGTCGCATGTGGATCAATCTATCGTTCGACTTCACGCCCCAGCCCACACCCTGAGCGATTCCCCCATGCCAGCCGCCGAAACCCCCGCCCCCTCCGACGTCAGCCGCCTGCTGGTGGCCTGGCGCCACGGCGATCCGCAGGCGGCCCGCCGTCTGATGCCGTTGGTCTACGACGAGCTGCGGCGGTTGTCGCGTCACTACTTGCGGCGGGAGCGTCCGGAGCACACGCTGCAGCCCACCGCCCTGGTGCACGAGGCCTTTCTGCGGTTGGTGGGCAAGGATCATCCCCAATGGCAGGATCGGGCCCATTTCTTCGCCGTCGCGGCGCAGCAGATGCGGCGCATCCTGGTGGACCATGCCCGGGCCCACGGAGCCGATAAACGGGGCGGCGAAGCATTGCGGGTCACCCTCGACGACGCCGTCGCCTTCCAGGACCGCCCGACGGAGGATCTGCTGGCCTTGGACGATGCCCTCAGCGCCCTCGCCGAGCTCGATCCCCGCAAGGCCAAGATCGTCGAGCTGCGCTACTTCGCCGGCATGACCTTGCAGGAAGTGGCGGCCCTATTGGACCTCTCCATGGCCACCATCAACAACGAGTCCCGTCTGGCCCGCGCCTGGTTGCATCGCAGACTGCAATCGGTGCCGAGCTAAAAAAACTTCTAACAACTTTGTGGCCTCCTGCCGCTGTACTCAATGAAGACAGCCAAAAGCCGTGCCCGTGGACTCCGCCGCGGGCAGTGAGGAGGACCACGTCATGCCCGAGGTTTCAAGCTCCAGTGCCGTATCGCAACACGGTTCCGTCTCACCGCGGATCTCCGCCGCTCAACCCTACCTGCGTCCGCCCGGCGCAAGCCCGTTCCACTTCCGTCCACCGAGGCGTCGATCTTGGTGGGCTGCCGGGCTGGTGGTGCTGTGCCTGCTGGCCGTCGGCAGCAGCCTCCACGGTGACACCTCCGACGGCCTGAGCCAGCCTGGCGCCGCCGCCGGCCCGTCGAAGGTGACCGCCGGTGACGCCATCGGCGATGTCTTGGCGGCGGAGGGCATGCCCCAGGACGTCACCCGCCTGGTGGCCGAGCGGCGGGATGACGACCTGCACCTGGAGCTTCATTTTGTCGATCCCATCAGCCCCGCCGACAGCGGCCTGGCCAACGCCCTCTATGGCTTCATCGACCTCGACACCGATCAGTTGGCGAGCACCGGGGAGTTGGCGACGGTGGACTATCTCAGCGATCGGGTCAGTGGCTTGGGCAGCGACGTGCTGGTGGATCTGGGCACCTACAGCGCTGTCGACCGGCGGGTGGACGTGGTGGACGCCGCCGGTGGCGAGGTCCTGGCCAGGGTGCCCACCACCTTCGAGACCCGCAGCCTGGCCCTCGATGTGCCCTTGGCGGTGTTGGGGGGTGACGGCTTGTTGTCGACGGTGGCGGCGGTGGGCAATCTGCTCGCCATGACCGATGTCGTCCCCGATGGCGGTTTTCTCGCCACCATCGCCGGTGAAGAGGTGGTCTTGGGGGGTGGCCGGTTCCGGCTCGATGTCACGTGGCAAGATTTCGCTGGTGCCAGCGGAGCCGGAACCCTGGTATTTCAGTCGGACGATTCGGCGGTGTTTTGGTTCTTCGACGCCAACAATTGGGAGCTGATGGTCAAGGTGATCGACGGCTGCGCCTTCAATGACCGTTTCTGGGTCTTTTCCGCCGCCACCACCAACGTGGAATTCAACGTCCGCATCACCGATTTGCAAACCGGCACCGTGCGTTCCTACCGCAATCCCCTCGGGGTCTCGGCGGCGGCGGTCACCGACACCGCAGCCTTCGCCACCTGTAGCGCCGGGGGGGTGTGAAGATGACGACGCCGACGGCAAGTCAAGCGACCCCGAGCAGGCTGGCTACCGCCTTGCGCTCGACCCGATCGGCCCCGGCCGAGGGTCCGGCGGAAGCCGATTTTTTCGGCCTTGCCGACCGCAGTTTCGACCTTTCCAGCAAGTCGCTGCGCCTTGGCGGCCAGCGATTGAACCGCCCCGTCTTGCCCGCGGCGTTGCGCCAGCCGCAGCGTCGGCTGGCCGAGGTACTGCCCAAGGGCCTCGCCAAGTCCGGCCGCGGTGGGACCGCCAACCTGGAGCAACGGCTCTTGCAGCGTCTCTCCTTCGGTTGGAACCTGGTCATGCAAGAGGAAATCGAATCCATGGGCATCGGTGCCTATGTGGACCGTCAGCTCAATCCACAGAACATCGATGACGGGGGTCTGGAGGAGGCCTTGGCGCAGGCCTTTCCGTCCCTGGCCATGAGCCCGGCGCAACGTTTGGTCACCTATTTCGAAAACCAGGAAGAGGTCTTCTTCGAATTGATCCTGGCGCGCCTCTATCGGGCCCTCTACAGCCCCCGCCAGCTCTATGAGCGGTTGGTGGATCTGTGGACCGACCATTTCAATATCTACCTGTTCAGCGACTATGGCCTGTGGCTCAAACCCACCGACGATCTGGAGGTCATTCGACCCCTTGCCTTGGGCAATTTCCCGGACCTGCTGCGGGCCAGTGCCCACAGCCCGGCCATGCTCGACTACCTGACCAACGCCAGCAACGTCAGCCTGCATCCCAACGAAAACTATGCCCGCGAGCTCATGGAGTTGCACAGCCTGGGGGTGGACGGTGGCTATACCGAAGCCGACGTCAAAGAGGTGGCCCGCTGCCTCACCGGCTGGACCTTTCTCAGTGAGCCGGAGGCCGGCTTTCAGTGGGGGCGCTTCTTCTTTGATGCGCAGCAGCACGATGGCGAGTCGAAGACGTTGCTCGGCCAGCACATCCCGGCGGGTGGCGGCATCGAGGACGGCGAGCGGGTGCTCGATATCCTGGCCTCCCACGCCAGCACGGCCCGTTTTGTCAGCCGCAAGATGCTGCGTCATTTTTGGGGCTACGAGCCGGATGAACGCAGTGTCGACAAGGTGGCCCAGCTCTATGTAGATCACGACGGCGACATCCCCACCATGGTGGAGGGGGTGTTCCGTTGGTATCGCATGACCCGGGCGACGCCGAAAGTGAAGCGACCGATGATGCTGGTCACCTCAACCCTGCGCGCCCTGTTCGCCCAGGCCGAGGCGCCGCTGATCCTGCTGGCAACGCTCTTTTCCGCCGGCCATTTGCCGTTCAATTGGGGCCCGCCCAACGGCTATCCCGACAGCGCCGGGTATTGGTCGGGCTATTTGCTGCCCCGCTTCGACTTCGCCTCCCTGTTTCTGTTGGTGGAGGAGTACGGCATCAGCATCGATTTGCCGTTCCTCGACCCGTCGGAAGACCCGGCACAGCTGCGTAATATCCTCGATCTCCTGCTCCTCGGGGGCACCGCCAGCGAGTCCACCGGCCAGGCGGTGGAGAGCTACTTGCGGACCCGTCCGGCGACTCGTCAAAGCTTGGCGGAGGCCATCGGCCTGATGGTGGCGTCGCCGGAGTTTCAGCAGTTTTAGCGGCCGAAGCTCCGCTAGGGGTTTTCGTCTCGGCGAGACTTTGCCAAAAAATCAGCAGAGCATTCCATCCGTAAGGAGCCTCGACCATGTGTGAAAAGAAAGATGATCCAGGATGCCGCGAGTATCACCACATCAGCCGTCGTGGCTTTCTCGGCTGGGGCGGCGGCATGCTCACCGCCATGGCGGTGCCGACCTGGTTACCCAAGGTGGTGATGGCCTCGTCGGAAAACAGCTCGCGGGACGTCATCGTCTCCCTCTTCCTGCGCGGCGGTGCCGACGGTCTCACCCTCTGCGTGCCCCACGGCGACGATGCTTACTACGATTTGCGACCCACTCTGGCGGTACCCCGTCCCGACGGCGGGCAAGCCCTACGGGCCGTCGACCTGGACGGCTTCTTCGGCCTGCCGCCGGCCATGGCGCCGCTAGCGCCGGTCTTTGCCAATGGCGATTTGGCCTTGGTGCACGCCGTCGGCATGCCGCAGACGAGCCGTTCCCACTTCGATGCCATGCATGTCATGGAAATCGGTCAGCTGAACCCCGGCACCCTGGCCAGCGGCTGGTTGGGGCGCCACTTGCAGACGACGGCTCCCACCCAGAACGAAGGGCTGCTGCGGGCGGTGGGCATCGGCTTCGGTTTGCCCCGGACCCTGGCCGGGGCGCCGCAATCCCTGCCCATCGACGACTTCGCCAACTTCGATTTGAAGGGCGATGCCGCCACCCTGGGGCAACGTCGAGCCGCCATGGAGGCCATGTATGCGGAGGTGCCGGGCATCCTCGGCGAGTCGGCGCGCAATACGTTTCGCACCGTCGACCTGCTCAAGCAAATCGATTTCGCCAACTACCAGCCGGCCGGCGGCGCCGTCTACCCGGCGGGGGAGCTCGGCGAGTCCCTGCGTTCCACGGCGGCTTTGATCAAGGCCCAGCTCGGGGTCGAAGCGGTGAGTATCGATGTCGGGGGCTGGGATACCCACGAATTTCAGGGGCCCCTGGACGGGGACATGGCCACCCTCATGGATCAATTGGCGCAAGGGCTGGCTGCCTTCCACCAAGATCTCGATGGCTCGAGCTGCGACGACTATGTGCTCGTCGCCATGTCGGAGTTCGGCCGCAATGCCTTCGAGAACGGTAGCCGGGGTACCGACCACGGCCACGGTGGGGTCATGATGGTGCTGGGCGACCACATCGCCGGTGGCCGGGTGATTCACCAATGGCCCGGCCTGGGGCCGGATCAGCTCTACGAGCAGCAGGATCTGGCCATCACCATCGACTATCGCGACATCCTCAGCGAGATCCTCAGTCAGCGGCTCGACAATCCGGACATCGACGGGGTCTTCGGCGATCCAACCTATCTTCCGGTGGATCGCGGAGTTGTGCAGTCGGGTTGAGGTGTCCCTTGCTTCGGGACCGTCCGGCCGACGGACGGAAGCAGTGAGCTCGGTGCACTAAGCCGTGCAGATCCTACAAGGCTGAGGAGCTTCTTACAGACTTTCCCCGTCCTCACCGTGCATCTGGCGCCCATTCGGCGCTTTTTCCAAGCTGGCACACGCCTTGCATTTTCATTTGGGCGAGGAGCGAGGCGGTCGATGACCCCCCCCGCCAATCTCATGAAGCGATCGATCTGATAAGTCGATGCAAGACTACGAATCAGCCCAATAGGAGTACAACATGACGAATCAAGCAGCAATGAACGAGCCTTGGATCAAGGGTAAGTGGAACGAGTTCAAAGGCAATGTGAAAGAGGAGTGGGGCAAGCTGACCGACGACGACCTGGACCGTGCAGAGGGCAAACGCGATCAATTGGTCGGCGCCATTCAACAGCGCTACGGCCTTGCTAAGGAAAAGGCCGAAGATCAAGTGAAGGCGTGGGAGCGGCGCCATGGTCTCAGTTGAGCCGCGACGTCTTCCGACCACAACCCATCACCCACTGAACGCATCTGCAATGAAAGGACGCACCATGTCGATCGAATCCCCCAATCTACTCGAAAAAGTCTCCGACAAGATTCCCACCTTGAGCACCGGCCAGAAGGCTGCCGCAGCCGGTCTCGGAGCCGTCGTTGCGGCCGCCGCCGGTATTGCCGTCCGCCAAGCTCGCAAGGGGTCTGCCGCGGGTAGCGAGGCTGCAGGTAGCGCCGTCGCCATCGAGCGGACCTACCATCTCAAGCCGGACGCCGATGCCTGGGAGCTGACCCTCGAGGGCGACAGCGGCTCTCTCGGCAGCTACGCCACCAAAGAAGAAGGGCTCGAAGTTGCCCGTGCGATGGCCAACGAGAATCAACCCAGTGAGTTGGTCATCCATCTGGCGGACGGAAGCGAGCAGAAGCGTCACCGCTACGGGGTCGACGTCTGATCGCCCGGACTGGGCGGCGCCCAGCCCCCGATACGCGACCTTCGGATCGCTCAGTCCGAGATCCCTTGGGGATTCGTCCAGTCGACGATCCCCGAAGACCAATCCATTCAACATTAGTCAACACACCATGGAGACCATCAAAGACACCATGTCAAAAAACATGTTAAGAAAGATTTCTTTTATCTCCCTGATCGCTGGCAGCCTGATGGCAACTTCCGCATCGGCTGCCTCCTTCAGCCTGTTTGGGACCTACTGGGATACGGATCGCCTTGGCGAAGCCTTCGGTGGTGGCCTTGCGGTCGGTATTCCGTTGGGTGAGGTGGTCGAGCTCGATCTCCGCGCCAGCTACCTCGAAGAGCTCAATGACGATCCTTTCGACGCGATTTTCGACGACGACGACGTTTTCCAAGAATTCACCGTCGAGATGGTGCCACTCGATGTAGGGCTTCGTTTCAACCTTCAGCGTCGCGGTTCGGTCAATCCCTACCTTGGTGCCGGCGGCACCTACTACCTCCTCGATACCAACACCGGTAACGATATCGACGACGAGGTCGGCTACTACGGCATGATCGGGGCTCGTTTCGGCGACGCCCAAGGCGCCGGCTTCTTCACCGAGATTCTCTATCGGAAGGTCGAAGCCACGGTGGTCAATAACGACTTGGACGACTTCGATGTCGACGAGTCGGTCAGCTTGGACCTCGACGGTTTCAGCGCCATCGCCGGATTTCGCTGGAGCTGGTAGAGCCCACAGACGGCTGATTCGGTCATTTCCGTCATCAGCCAGCCGATCATCGGCCCGCAGGGATCGTATCTCTGTCAGGACGCCCCAAACTCTCGATGAGGGTTTGGGGCTTTGCTATATGTGCGCGGTATGTCGCGGCGTGATCGGCGCAGGCATTACTTGAAGCAGGTGATGGGCTTCACCGGCACGCCATCGTCCGAGAAGTAGGTCCTGTTGGCCAACCACTTGACATCGGCCGTGCCGGAGCCATCCCAAGCCTTGAGCATCATCGACATCTGAATCGCCGCGCCGGGGCGGGTACCCCCGGCGACAAAGCGGATTTCGCCGTCGTCCGTCTCGTCGTAGTGCCCCCGCATCTCGAGAGCGATATCGTTGAGTGGGTTCACCGCCTGGGTGATGCGACCGCTACCGGCAATCGTTTTGTCAGTGGTATTGACCAGCCAATGCACCGCCAGGTTGGCGCCGCTGAGCAACTGGCGAGAGACGCTGAAGCAGGCGGGAAAAAGAGTATTCTGGGTTGCGGGCATGAGATGTCTCCCTAAAGCTGTGGGCCGAATAACTTTGGGCCGAGTTAGGAATGTCTATTCCGTAGATAGCTGGCCACCTCCATCGGCGACCTTTGCCTTCTTAGTGGGAAAAACGGAGGAACTATCTCAAGCCAAGGTGAAAAAAGTGAAAGAAAGTTTCCGTGGCTCCGCCCCGCGCCGGATTCGATGAGCGCCGAATGGAGCCGATAAGCAGTCGATAGGGAGACGAATGGACCGCAGCCCATCCGTATGGGTCGTCAGATCGCCGCTTCGTAGAGCGCGATCAAACCGACGACCAAGAATATGATCCAGGAGTAGTGGCGTCCTCGGGACGCGATGACGGAGATCACCCCGCACAGCAAGAACGTCGCGGCCACGACCCAAGCGGCGCTGACGTTGGATAGGCTGCCATGGGCCATGAGAGCTACGATGGCCGCGAAGCCGAACCAGGCGATGGTGGTGATGTGCCAGGCAAAGCGCAGCAGTGGAACCATCATCTCTTGGCCACCCAGCACCAGGCGAGGGAGGTTGTCCAACCGGGCTAGGCGGCGCAGGACGAAGCGTTCGCCGAGCACCGAATGGATGATACCGATGCTGACCAGGAGAAACGCTGCGACGTAGAGCAAGACCATGACCATTACCTCATACGAAATGTTATTGACTCGGAGGCCAGCTCACCCATCCAACGGCCGACCACCATTGGACTCGATGAGCGCCGACAATTGCTCGAAATTGACCCCCAAGCGCTCGGCGGTGGCGGCGGCGAGGGAGGTCTCGGCGACCCCGGGGACAAATTGGTAGGTGGATTGTAGATCGGCGTTGGACTCGACGCGCAGGAATTCGAGGTTGGGCACCGGCGGTTGTTGCTGCAGCTGTTGGGCGTAGTCGAGGAAGTGGGTGCTGATGAAGGTGACGGTGTCGAGGCGGTCGAGGAGCTGCAGCACCATGGAGAAGATCTCGGTGCCCTCGGTGGGGTTGGTGCCGGAGCACAGCTCGTCGAGGATGACCATGGAAGGGGAGCCCATGGTTTCGAAAAGACTGCGGATGCGCATCAGCTCGCGGCCGAGGCGGCCTTCCGCTTGGCTGGCGGTTTCGTTTTCCACCAGGGAGACGAAGAGCCCTCGGATCAACGTCAGGTTGGCGCTGGCGGCGGGCACGTAGAGCCCCGACTGACCCAACAGCTGGCTCAGCCCCAAGGTCTGGAGGAGGCGGGTTTTGCCGCCGGAGTTGGGGCCGGTGATGATGGTAATGGAGGAGCGTTTTTCGCAGCTGACCGAGCAGGGGATGGGGCGTTGACGCGAGCCCAGGAGCAGCGGGTTGAAGACCTCCTGCAACTGGTAGCCCCGTCGGTCGTCGAAGGTGGGGAGGCTGGCGTGTAACCCCTGGGCCTCCACTTGACGGCGAAACGACAGGCCCGCCAGGTAAAACTCCAACTGGCCGATGAGCTGCACCAGGGGGATCAAGGACGGAGCGATCTTCAGGTAGACCTCTTGCAACAGGCGATTGACGATTTCCCGGTTGCCCAGCCGATAGCCGTTGACGAAGAAGAGCTTGGCCCGCCACAGCAGTCGGCCCAGGGGGGAGCGGTAGAAGCGATTCTGGGTCGCCTCCCGCTGCTCCAGGATCTCGAGGTGCTTGACCTCGCCGTCGCCGCCGATGCCCAGGCGGACGTCGAGGGTGGCCAAACGGCTGTGGTAACCGAGGAGGTCCGTCAACAGGCCGTACTGCTCCGAGGCCTGGATCTCCCGGCCCACTTCTGCCAAGCGCCTCAACCCGGAGTCGCAGTCGGCGAAACCGTCCACCATGCCATCGATGATCCACTTGGCCTGCTTGAAGATGTCCAGGCGATAGGAGGCCGCATCCAGCTTGGCGGCGTGATCCGGTGCCTTGAACATGGACAGCAATTGGCTGAGCTCTTGGTAGAGGTGCAGGGCTTTGTCTTCCAGGGCAGGCGAGCCCTCCAACTCGCGCAGAATGTCTTGGCGAAAGGTGATGGCGTCGATTTGTGTGGGCGGGTCCGAGAGCACATGGAAGAGGAATGCTTGATTGACCGGGAATCGGGCGCCGTTGTGGGCGATGGTGAAGGCTTGTTGGATGAGATCGCGGACGAACAGATCCTCGGCGAAGAGATCGAGCTGCCAGCCGTGGCCGATGGCTTCGAATATACCCAGCTGGCGATCCAGGCCCTTGGCCGCTTCCTTGCCCATGAAGGCCAGCTCGAGCAGGGCGCTGACCGCCTTTTCGTCGACGGTCAAGTACGGTTCGAGATTGAGAATGTCGGGTATGGTGACCATCTTGGGCTCCGCCATGGTTTCAATGGTTTCAGTGCAAGGAAGGGTGGCATCGAAGGGCCGGGCTCGAGCCCCCACTTTGGACTCGACGACCGGCAAAAACGTTCCAAGGGATCTACTTCATCAGCCAACAATCCAAACCGTCGAGAAACATGTGGATCAACAGGCCAACACCCCACCAGCGCCACTTGGGTATCAAGCTGAGGAGGCCGTAGACGGCGATGGCGGGCCAGGTGTGGAGGGGATGGTGGCCCAGGCTGCAGCGACCGGGATCGAAGATCGGGTCGGCCACCAGGTGATCCAGGTCGACGGCCATGGTGGCGATGAGGAGGAGCCACAGGCCAGCGACCTGCTTCCAAAAGTCCTTCCTGCAGGCATCGGATGACCGGCGTCGTCGCCACAGGATAGCCCCCAGGGCTACCAGGGCGGGGACCAGGAAATGAAGCAGCATGTGAAGGGTGAAACGCATGGTACTCGAGGGCGGCACGGCCGTGCACGCTGTCGAAGATAAAGAACACCGCCAGCTTGGCGACGGCAAGTCGTCAGAAGGTACCGTTTGACTCGAGCTTCCGCAAGCCCGGCGATCTCGGCCCCAAGGGACGTTACAATACCGCCAGGATTGCTCAGGGCTCCGAGACTGGCCAGATCTCGAAAAAGATTTGTCGAAAAAGATTTGAAATTGCAGGAGAGCATGGGTTGAAACCACCATCCCAATCCGTTCCCAAGCGCCGCCGCCTATCCTTTGACGATGTGGTCGCGGGAGTCCTGGCCGGCGATCGGGCCGTCCTGGGGCAGGCCATCACCTTGATCGAGAGCCAGCGCCCGGCCCATCGACAGCAGGCTCAGGAGGTGCTGCAGCGCTTGCTACCCGACACCGGCCAGGCCCATCGCATCGGTATCACCGGTGTGCCGGGGGTCGGCAAGAGCACCTTCCTGGAAAATCTGGGCATGCGTCTGGTGGACGCCGGCCGCCAGGTGGCGGTGTTGGCCGTCGACCCCTCCAGCTCCTTGAGCGGTGGCAGCATCATGGGGGACAAGACCCGCATGGAACGGCTGGCCAACCATCCCAAAGCGTTCATTCGGCCGTCCCCGAGCAGCGGTTCCCTGGGTGGCGTCGCCCGCAAGACCCGCGAAACGATGCTGCTTTGTGAGGCGGCGGGATTCGACGTGGTCTTCGTCGAGACGGTGGGGGTGGGGCAGTCGGAGGCTATGGTGGCGGAGATGGTGGACACCGTCCTGCTGCTCCTGCTGCCCGGCGGCGGCGACGAGCTGCAAGGCATCAAGCGGGGATTGCTCGAGCTGGTGGACTTGATCGCCATCAACAAGGCGGACGGTGCCTCGTTGGCGGCGGCCCGCAAGACCCGCAGCCACTACTTGGCGGCGCTCAAATACGTGCGCTCGGGGCACGCCCAGGGAGCACCCCCGGTGCACTTGATCAGCGGTCTCGAAGGCACTGGACTCGAAAAGCTATGGCAGGGGATCGAGACCCTCCACCAAGGGGCCGCCGCCGATGGTAGCTTGAAGCGTCGTCGCCAGGAGCAACAGCGGCACTGGATGTGGTCGCTGGTGGAGGAGGAGCTGCTGATGTCGTTTCGCTGCGACCCCGCCGTGGCGTCCAATCTGGCGGCCTTGGAGGCGCAGGTGGTGGCCGGCACCCTGCCCCCCACCGCCGCCGCCCTCGAGCTGCTGCGCCTGCACCGTCGAGGCGATTGACGGGACCCCACACGGTATGGAGTCGCCAGCACCGCGTGTTCTGTTCGCCCGCCGACGGAGGGTTGATTGTGCTCGTCGCCCTCCTGACTTAGAATCCGAGTCATTATTAGACTCCGAGACATTAGATTAGTGACCAGGCATCATCACTGAGCATCCAACACCCTCGAGGACTCTCCATGGGCTCGCCTCCGTCGGCCTTTGAACGCGCTGCCCCCAGATTGCGGGAGATTCTAGGCGACCGATTGAGCACCGTCACCGCCGTGCTCAAGCACCACGGACGGGACGAATCCTGGCATCCGGCCCATCCCCCCGCCGCCGTCGCCTTCCCCGTCAGCACCGAGGAAGTGGTCGCCGTCGTCCGCTGCTGTGGCGAGGCCCGGTTGCCGTTGGTGCCCTTCGGCGCCGGTACCTCGGTGGAGGGACACGTATTGCCCCCGGAAGGGGCCCTGAGCCTCGACATGTCGCAGATGAACCGCGTCTTGGCCATCCGCCCCGAGGACCTCGACGCCACCGTCGAGGCGGGGGTGACCCGGCACCAGCTCAACAGGCTCTTGGCGGACCAAGGCATGTTCTTCGCCGTCGATCCCGGGGCGGAGGCGACCCTCGGTGGCATGGCGGCGACGCGGGCCAGCGGCACCACGGCGGTGCGTTATGGCACCATGCGCGACACCGTCATCGCCCTGCGGGTGGTGCTGGCGGATGGCCAGGTCATCGACACCGGGCGGCGGGTGCGCAAATCGTCCACCGGTTACGATCTGACCCGGCTCTTCGTCGGCTCCGAGGGCACCCTGGGGGTGATCACCGAAGTGACGGTGCGGGTCTTCGGTTTGCCGGAGTCCATGTCGGCGGCGGTGGTTTCCTTTGCCAGCATCGAGCAGGCGGTGAGCACCGCCATGGAAACCATCCAGAGCGGCATTCCGGTGGCCCGGATCGAGCTTCTGGATACCACCATGGTGCAAGCGGTCAATCGCTACGCCGGCAGTGAGCATGCCGAGCAACCGACGCTATTTCTCGAATTTCACGGCAGCGCCGCGGCGGTGGCGGAGCAGTCGGAAGAGGTGGGCCAGATCGCCGCCGTGCACGGGGCCGGAGATTTTCGCTGGACAGCGGCCGCCACAGCCCGTCAAGAGCTCTGGCATGCCCGTCACCATGCCTATTACGCGGCCCTGGCCCTGCGTCCCGGTAGCCGAGCCTGGTCGACGGATGTCTGTGTGCCGCTGTCACGGCTCGTCGAGTGCATCGCTGCAACCCACCGCGATCTCGAATCCAGCTTCCTGCCGGCCCCGCTGGTGGGACACGTCGGCGATGGAAACTTCCACTGCATCATCCTCTTCGATCCCGAGAATCCCGGCGAGCGAGCGGAAGCGGAACGCTTGAACCGACGGCTGGTGAGCCGTGCCCTCGACATGGAAGGCACCTGTAGCGGTGAGCACGGCGTTGGATTGGGCAAGCGGCAGTTCTTGCAGCAAGAGCATGGCCCGGCCTTGCTGCTGATGCGTCGGTTGAAGCAAAACCTCGATCCGCAAGGTCTGTTCAATCCCGGCAAGCTTATTTGACGACTCTTTCCACAGTGACGCTGCACCTGAGATACCGGAGACCATGAACCAGGGAACAACAATCAATATCTCTAGACGGCGTAGCTGGCTACTGACTTTGGGGGCGCTGACACCTTGTTTTCAAGCACAGGGACAGCTCTTCGTCCGCGAGTCCACCTGGGGGTTGATCGAGCCTCCGCAGGTTGCCTTCGCAGGGCTCGTGGAGTTGGTCTCAGCTCTCCTCCTGCTGCAACTTTCGATGGTGCTCTTCTGCGTCCTGTTGATGCGACGCAAATGGCGTTTGGCCAAAAAGGTGCCCAGCCTCGAGCGTCGCCTCGATCATCTGACGGCCCGTAAGGAGTTGCGACGACGCATCACCAAGGGTTCGAAGCCCCTCGTCTGGATGACTTATATCCTGGCTCCGTTGTCCGGCCTGGGCGGCATTTTCCTCGGCAGCCCCTTCATGCTCGGGCCCGTCGATGTGGCGCTGATCATGGCCTTGGCGTCCATGGTGGTCTTGGTGATCGGAGCTCTGACTCTGTCGCGCATCAAGCAAATGGCTCAGTGGGTCCCCTGACGGCTAGTGACGTGCCGATGGTTGGACGCCCGACGCTAACGGCGCTGGATGACCAGGAGGGTGACGTCATCGTTGGGCGCGCAGTCGACGCACCAGGCGTCCATGGCTGCGCACAGGGCGTCGCGGACGGCGGCGGGGGATTGCCCGGCCACCTCGGAGAACACCTGGCGCAGGCGCTGGTAGCCGAAGACATCTTTTTGTCGACCGTCGGGGCCGGAGGCCAGCAACTCGGGCACACCATCGCTGGTCAGCAGTAGGGTATCGCCCGGCTGCAAGGGCACCTCGGCTTGCCGGTAAGTGCTGGGCAAACGGCTGCCCAAGGGCATGCCCGGTAACGCCAGCTCTTCGACCTTACCCTCGGCGGCCCGGTAGAGCAGGGCCGGTGGCATGCCGGCGGCGGCCAGGCTCAAGCGGTCGGGACGCAACTCGGCGATGCTCAAGGCCATGGACATGCGGCCGAGATCCATGCGGCGCACGATCTTGGCCGCCTCCTGCAGAAAGGCGCTAGGTCCGGTGGCGGTATGGTAGGTGGAGAACAGGCTTTTGGTCACCGTCACCATGGTTCCGGCGCGGGCCCCGTGGCCGGTGGCGTCGCCGATGGCGACGGTGAGCACGTCCCCCTCCTGGCGATAGTCATAGTAGTCCCCGCCCACCTCGGTGGCGGTGCGGATCTCCACCGCCAGCTCGAAGTCGGCATGGCGCGGCAAAGCCTTGGGCAACAGCGACAGCTGAAACTCCCTCGCCTCTTCCAGCTCGCGGGTCTTGCGATCCACATCCGCCTGCAAGAGCTGCCGTTGTAGCTCCTCGTCGCGACGGCGTCGCTCCTCCTCGTGGCGTCGCGCCTGGTGCTCGGAGAGCTGTTGCGCCATGCTGTTGAAGGTGCTGGCCAACTGGCCGATTTCGTCGGCGGAGCGCACCTCGACGCGGGCGTCGAGATCGCCCGCGGCGATACGCTCGGCGCCCTCGGTCACCGTTTGTAGATCGCCGGTGATGCGTCGGGAGAGGGGCGCGATGCCGAACAGAGCGAGGCCGATGAGGCCGATGCCGTAGAGAAAGTTGCGGCTGGCGGTGCGTCGGATCTCGGCCATCGGGCCCCCCAGGGGCCTGGCGATTCCGAAGGTGAACTGACCGTCCCCTTCCTCGAGCGCCGTCACCACCCAGGGCTGGTCGTCGATGTGTTGCACCGTCGGCGACTCGGGGGTCGACAGGTCCAGTTGTTCCAGGACCCCACGATCCTCGTCCTCGGCAACAAACAGTCGACCGTCTTCGTCGAGGGCAAATGGAACTTCCCCCTGGTCGCGGTCGATGTAGGCGAGCACGCGGCGCAACAGGGCATCGGCGCGGATCTCCGGCTGCACCCGGGCCATGATCCGGTCCCCTTGGCGCAGCGGGATGTCGATGGGACGACCGAACAGGCGATCCGCCGCCAGCGCTGCCGGGGATGGACCGCCGGATGGCGAGTCGGGCGCCTGGCCTCGTACCCCGTCGGCCGACCGTTGCATCTCCTGCCCTGGAGTCGCCCCCCCTTGGGTCGAGGGAGGTTGCCCATCGGGACCCGGCGGCCCTGCGGCGGCCCCCCCGGAGGTTTCCTCATCGGTGCTGATGAAGGCCCGCCAGCGGGTCTCGGCGTCTGCCGTTTCAACCCGTTCGAGCCGATAGCTGAACGGAGTGCCCCAGATCTCCGCCTCGCCGCTGGGGGCGGAATCGAGGGCACCGAGGGCTTGTAGGACTTGGGCACCGGCGGTCAACGTCTGGACCAAGGTTCCGAGCTCGGGATCGTCGCTGAAGTCTTCGAGATCGAAGCTCAGCCGGCCCTCGATGTGCACGGGATCGGCTCCCTCCTGGCCCGGCGAGGGGGGCTGTGGAACGCCTTCAGGAAGGCCCTCAGGGGTCGGGGCGGGTTGCGGCAGGGCGGCGATTTCGAGCCTCGAAGACTGGGGAGATACGGCGCCGTCGGCCGACTCCAGCGGAGGGGACGGCGGCAAGGCGGGGGCCACCGGTGTGACCCTCAACGAAGTCAACAGGCCGGCGTCTTCCCCCAGCATATCGACGAGTTGGTCCAACTTCAGGCCCATATCCCCACCGCCCTCGGCCGTCGGATCGGCCTGCAGCGGAGAGGCAGCCCGATCCGCCGTTCCGCTGGCCAGGCGCTCGAAGCGGTTCGCCAAGCCGTTGCGCACCTCGTCCATGCGCCGCTCCAGCTCTTCGGCGGTGGCAATGGCCTCATCCTCGGTGGATTGGCGGACCGCCTCCAGTGAAGAGTAATAGGAATAGAGTACCAAGCCGGTCAAGGGCACGACGGCGAGCAGAAAAAAGGCCAGGATCAATCGTAAGCGGATCTTCAAGGGGGGCTCTCCACCCGCTTGGGGAGTGAGATTTCGAAGTCGAAGCGGTCACCGCCAGGACGGGCATCGCAGTAGCAATCCTTAGATTCTACGCCACGGCGCCGCCGAGGTTCTGAAAACCTGACAGCATCACCTCCGCTCCGCCTCGATCCCGCACCGTCGGCTGCTAGGGTAGACTACCGATTCCAAGTTTCCAGACCGCAACCCCCTCGATCCATAGCAGTCGTGCCACAGAGGAGTGCCATGTATCCAAGTCCCTCCATCCCGCCTATCCCAACCACCCTGGCCACCGTCGGTCGAGCCCTTGTGCTGCTGCTGAGCCTGGTTTGTCTCTCGACCCCGACGGCTCGCAGCGACGATACGGTTGGCGAGACCTCAGGCCTCGGCCGCAGTGGCGATGGTCTACCGTTGGACGTTGACGGAAACGCCCACTACGCTACCTTTTCCCTGTGCGCCATCGATCCTGCCACCGGCGAGGCCGCAGTGGCGGTGACCACCCGGGTGCCCTTCGTCGGTCGAGCGGTGCCGTGGGTGCGGGCCGGGGTGGGGGCGGTGGCGACCCAAGCTTGGACGGTGGTGGAATACGGACATCAGGGGCTCGATTTGATGGCCGCTGGCAAAAGCCCACAAGAGGCCCTCGATAGTCTGTTGGCGGACGATGAAGGGCGCCAACGTCGGCAGCTCGGGCTGATCGACATGCAGGGACGCACCGCGTCTCATACCGGCAGCGGCAACGGCGACTGGGCCGGCAGCAGGCAGGGAGAGAACTACACGGTGCAAGGCAATATCTTGCTTGGGCCGCAGGTGGTCGAGGCCGTCGCGGCGCATTTCGAGTCCACCGCCGGTTCGGGCATGGAGTTGGCGGAGCGCATGATCCTCGCTCTGGAGGCGGGACAAGCCGAGGGCGGTGACAAGCGCTGGGGCTATTTCCAATCGGCGGCGCTGCGGGTCGCCGACCCCGACGATCCGGGTCGCGGTGGCGATCACATTTCCTTGGCCATCGACGTCGGGGAGCATCCGCGGCCGGTGCAGGAGATGAAGCGCATCTACTACACCACGCAGCGTCGCCTCGGCTACCGCGACTTCTCTGAGGTGAAGGGACCTGACGTCATCGAGCTCAAACGTCTGCTGCACGCCATCGGCTATTGGGGCGAAGACTTGCAGACCTTCCCCGAGGCGCCCGCCTTCGCTGGCGACCGTGACTTGATGCGCCGTGACCCCGACGCCTTCATGGTCCAAGTGGAAGCCTTTCGCAAGGAATCCAGGGCCTACGAGGATACCTACGCCGTCTATGACGTGGCCACCCTCGAGGCGGTACAACGTTTTCGTCAAGAGCACGGGCTGGACTTCATCGGCAATGCCAGGGGATTGGTCGACCAGCGGCTGGTGGAGGCCCTGAAACAGGGGGCGTCCGACAAGGCCGGGAAGGCCGACGACCCCGATGTCCCATGATTTGACTTTCGGCACCCGCCGTCCCGTGGTGGTGGTGGATGGGGCCAGCGCCTATCGGCCCATCGATCTGCCGCAACGGCCGGAGTTGGAAATCCACTGGCGTGGCAGCTGGGCAACCGACGGCGAAGGCGGCGTCGCCGGGCAGATCCTCGAGGCCCTGGAGGCGGACGACTGGACGCGGCGGGACGGTCGATTCTCGCTGCTCTGCCATCACCGGCCACGGCGTCGCCTGACGGTGATCAGCGATCGCTTCTCCTTCCTGCCCATCTACCGCTGTCAAGGCCCGGATGGCCATGTCCTGGCGACGACCCAGCACGCTTTGGCCCACCGCGGCCTGGTGGACGGTAGTTGGGATATGGAAGCCCTGAGCGAGATCCTCGCTTTCAATTTCCCCCTCGACGGCAAGACGCTGATGGCCGGTGTGCGCGCCTTGGGCACCGCCCAATGCTGGGAATTCGACCTCGAGGACGGGGGCTTCGAAGAACGCTCCACCTGGCGTCCGGCCAGCCTCCTGGCGGGGCCTCGACAGCCTTTTGAGGCCCTGCAGGAGGAGCTCGTGGAGCACTTCGAGGGCGGCGTCGCCAGCTTATTGCAGGGCCACGAGCAGGTGGGGACGACCCTCTCGGGCGGCATCGATTCCCGCTGTCTTCTGGCGGCGGCACAGCGGCTGAATCCGCAGCTGTCCGCCTACCACGTCAGCGTCGAGGGCAGCCGCAGCGAGGTGTATGCCCGGCGCATCGCCGCCATGCGGCAGTTGCCGTTGACGGTGCTGTCGGTGGGCGAGGATTTTGCCGCCGGTTACTTCGACAAGCTGCGCAATATCGTCCGCCTCTCGGAGGGCATGAGCTTCAACTCGGAAGCGGAGGGCCATTTTCTTCGCGACCACGTGGACGGTCCGTCGGTGATCCTGCACGGCGGTTTTGCCGAGCTGTCGAAGATGGCGGACCTGCGGCGTTACCATGTGGGGGAGGGCCTGTTGGCGCAATCCGCCTCGGCGGTGGCCAGCTATCTGTGGCCGCGGTGGCAGCGTCGCTTCGAGAACCGCCTCCAGGTCTTGGCCCCCGAGCTGCGACGGGCCGTCGAAGCCCCAGCGCGGGCCAATTTCGAGTCCCTGTGCCAGGGTATCGCCGCCTCCCATCCCGAGCTGGGTCCAGAAGATGTGGTGCAGTGTTATTTTCTACAACACGCCGTCCAGGTGGAGCGCTACAGCGCCTTGGTATGGAACGACGCCGTCACCACCCAATTCCCCTTCGCCTCGCCACGCTACTTGGATACCCTGCTGCAAGTGCGCACCGCCGATCGCCTGGAGCAGCGTTTTCAAATGGCCTACCTGCGCGGCCGAGCGGCGGACCTCTACAACGTGCCCGATGCCAACACCGGTCTCCACATCACGGCCCCGGCCTGGCGTCGCAAGATCCATTGGTTCGTCGAGAAAGTTCAAGTCAAGCTGTTCCAACGCAAGTACTTGCTGGAGCATGGGGACTTTCCGGCTTGGATGTCCAACATGCAACCCACACCCGAGACGGTGCTGCTCGACGACCTCGATGACAGGTGCTTCGACCGCCAGGCCCTAGGGGCGGTCATCGAAGCTTCGAAGCGTTCCCCCAAGGCTGGAGATATCGTCGAGCCGCTGCTCATGCTCGAGCTTTGGCGACAGCGCATGGGCGCCGGGGGGAAGGGCGTCGGTGGGATGGGCTAGCCTGATCCCGTCTCGAGGTGCTGAAATCGTTGCCAGCGAGCTCCAGCCAAGGCGGCTCAGGCCTCCCAGGCTGGGACCAGGTGCCCGTCCTGCACTCGGTTGGGTAACCACAGCAGCGCCACTTGCTGCACGTCGATGTCGCTGCGACGGGGTTTGAGCTCGAAGCTCTCCAGGGGCTCGTTCTGGGCATCGAAACGGGCCGCCACCGCCGCCAGCTCAGATTGCAGCTCGGCTTCCATCTCCTGATAGCGCTGCTGCGTTGTCTCCAGGTTGTCCTCCGCCCGATCCACATCCTGTGCTTCCTTGGAGCTGCGGTTGAAGCCGCGCAGGGCGGAGCCGGCGCGGCGCATGTTGGTGGAGGAGATCTTTTTGCGTCCCAGGAGGGCTCCCAGCAACGAGGTGCCGACGTTGATGACGGCGCTCAGCTTCTGGCTCTTGGCCTGGTCCCGCTCTTTCTCCACCTTGACCTCGGCCCGGCGAATTCGATCCTCCAAGGTCTGGAGTTTCTTGGCGTACTTGCGTCGCAGGGATTCGCTGGCTTGATCCCGCCGCTGACGCGCTTTGTCCGCCAGGCGGATGCGGAAGGCGCGTTCGTCCTCGCCGGGACGGGAGATCTCCTCGAGCGTCGGGCTGCGCAGCAGCTCGAAGCGCTGGCTTCGGTACAGGGCGTCGGCGAAGTCCTTGCGCAGGGTGGCGAAGGCCCGCTTGGCGACGAGGTCGTCGTCGACGCTACCGAAGGTGGCTCGGGGATGCCAGGGCTCGCTTTCCAGGCGGTCGAGCTCGATGTCCATGGCTTCTGCCCCGTACCAATCGACGCCCCGTTCGGCGTTTTCCAAGGGACACCATACGAGCACCTCCCGGCTAGCCTCGAGACCCTTCCGGGTGTTCACAAAATGGACCCGGGCGGCCCCCAGCAGCGCCGGAAGATAGTGCACCGCCGTTCCGGGACGCAGACGGTCGGGCAGGAAGAGCTGGGGTACCGTCGGCGGCAGCAGGGGACGCTGGCTGGAGCTGGCGGGGGCTACTGGCGGCACCGTTTTGGGCGGCGGGGGAGCCCCAAGGCTCGGCGGGCTGACCGGCGGTGGCTGCGGTGGCAACTGCTGTCGCCGCAGCCGTTGGATCTGTTGTCGGGTCAAGGGGCCCCGCAGGTAGGACATGGCCCAGCGCACCTTGAAGGTCACCGGCTCGTCCTCATGCACATTGTGTAGCAGGAAGACCCGCTTGCCCAGGTCGCTGAGCAAGCGCTCGATGTGTGAGCGGCTGAGGCCCCCTTCGGCGGCCCCTTCGAGCCCGTCCAGCACCCGTTGTTTGTCGCGATCCGTTTGCAGGCGACCCAGGAACCAGGTGCCGATGTTCGAGAGCGCTTTGTAATCGAGGTCAACGGGATTTTGGGTCGCCAGCACCAAGCCCAGGCCAAAGGCGCGGGCTTGTTTCAGCAAGGTCAACAAGGGACGCTTGGAGGGAGGGTTGGCCACCGGGGGCAGGTAGCCGAAAACCTCGTCCATGTAGAGCAGGGCCCGCAAGCTGGTGGTACCGGAGAGGCCGCGCATCCAACCGAGGGTCTGATTGAGCAGCAGGGAGACGAAGAACATGCGCTCGGCATCGGCCAGATGGGCGATGGAAAAGATGGCGATGCGAGGTTTGCCCGTGGGGCCATAGAGCAGCGGGTCGATGTCCAAGGATTGACCGCTCATCCAGCTCTTGAAGCCGGGGGCCGCCAGCAGGTTGTTGATCCCCATGGCGAGCTCGAAACGGTCCTTCGAGGGGTAGAAGGACTCCAAAGGCATGACCCCCACCTGTTGCATGGGGGGCGATTGAATGCTCTGGATCAATCCCGCCATGTCGAGGTCCTGGCCTTGGCGCCAGGTGTGGTCCAGCAGGTTGGCGAGCAGGATGTGCTCGCGGCTGCGCAGTGGGTCGACATCGATACCGAGCAAACCCAGCAGGCTGCTGACCGTGGTGCCGATGCGTTCCTGCAACAGGTCGTTGTCGTCCCGTAGGGCTTGCGGCGGTGCCTTGAAGGACGAGAGGATCGAGATGGCCCGTCCGGCCTCGCTGCCGGGGGTGTAAATCTCGATATCGACCGCTTGCCGCAATCGGCGGATGCGCTCGCCGTCTTGATGCCAGTCCGCCAAACCTTGGCGCCAAAGGTCCGCCTGTTGCTGTGCGTAGGTGTCGGCGTCGACCCCTTGGCGCTGGGCGTCGTCTTCGTTGATCCAAGGGCGAAAATCTTCGCCCCGCAGCTCGGGGAAGGTCAACAGCAGGTTGCCCAGATCGCCCTTGACGTCGACCAGCAGGGCGGGGATACCGTCGATGGCGGCTTCCTCCAGCAGGCTGAGACAGAGCCCCGTCTTGCCGCTGCCCGTCATGCCGACGCAGACGGCGTGGGTGAGGAGATCTTTGGAATCGTAGAGCAGGGGCTCGGGACTGGTTTCACCGCTGGCGGTATCAAAGGGGCGACCGAGGTAGAAGGCGCCAAGTTTCTCGTAGGCCTCGAGGTGGGCGTTCAAAAGCTATCTCCCTGGGCAGGTGGCGGAAAGGCTGCTCGACGGCCGCCCTGGGGCAGCCCGTCGAACCGTCGGTGCGAGGGTAGACGCGCCGCCCTGGGGCACCGTCGCCGGGTTGGACGGGGGGCGCTGCTCAGCTGGGTGCCTAGCAAACGGCGATCAGCTCGAGGCCGATCAACGGCCGCCGAACATTTTGCCCAGCATGCCCATGCCCATCTTGGCGATGTCGTCGCCGATCTCGCCATCCCCGTCGGCGTCGAGAAGCTGGCCCAAGAGGTCGCCACCGGGCTGCGCCTTCTCGACCGTCCGACGCTCACCTTGCAAGAGGTCGCTGAGCCCGCCGGTGTCGAGGCCGTCGCTCCGCTTCCTCTTGGCCAAGGCGCCCATCACCAAGGGGGCGAGCATGGCCAAGAGCTGGCCGACTTGTTTGCTGTCCAAGCCGCTGGCCTTGCCGATGGCTTGCTCGGCGCCGCCCTGGCGGCGGCCCAGGATGTGGCCCAGGATGGCAGCCCCGCCGCCGCCGTTGGCCCCTCCACCGAGAAAACCCATGACATCGTCGAGAACGGAGCCGTCATGATCGCGGTCGAGGGCGCCTAGCAACGAGGCGGCGCCGGCCTGCTGCTGCGTATTCTTGGCCAGGGCGCTGACCAGCAAGGGGGCGGCAGCCGACAGGGCCCGGGATGTGGCCTGCTCGTCGGCACCGATCTGACGGCTGATCTGGCGGACGGCATTGCCGTCGAGTTGCTGTGCAAGAAGCTCGAGTATAGACATGGGATCCTCCTAAGTTCTGAATCTGCGAGTATCTCGGGTGCCGGACAGAATGTCTATGACATTCCAGGCGCCGACATTCCAGGCGCCGACATTCTAAGTGCCGATATTCCAGGCGGCGGACAAGGCGATGGGGCCTGTGCCTGCAAGATCGAGGCCGAGCTCCTCGGCGTTGGGCAAGAGATGTCGGCCCTTGGCAAGGGCCGTTTGGACCGTTGCCAGGGATATCCTGACCGGGGAAAAGTTCCGCTACCCTGCAGCAGAATTCCCGGGTGGAGCCGCCTGGGTCAGCATCTCGTCCACCGGAACCAGGGGCCTCAAGGTTGTCGTCGCAGCGTCCTGCCCCCTTTGGCTGTGATGCTTTACGGGTCTTTGGGGCTGCGATCCGACAACAGGCACGAGCTTCCCATGACATCCTGGTATGGGCTTTGCTTTCGATTTGCCAAGCAACGACTCTTTTACGAAGGCTGGGAGTGCGTCCACACCATTGACCTGTTCTGCTTCAGGAGGAAACATTCATGGGTTATTCGATCGAGGAAATTGAGGGCATCGGGCCCAGCTATGGCCAGAAGCTCGCCGACGCTGGAATCCGCACCACCGATGGCTTGCTCAAGCGCTGCTGTGACCGCACCGGCCGCAAGGCCCTTTGTGACAGCACGGGATTGTCCGACCAACTGGTGCTCAAATGGACCAACATGGCCGATTTGATGCGTATTTCGGGCATCGGACCTCAGTTTTCTGAGCTCCTAGAGGCCGCAGGAGTTGACACCATCAAGGAATTGCGCAATCGCAACGCCGCAAATCTGGCCGCCAAGATGGCAGAGGTCAATGGCGCCAAGAAGCTGACGCGGCGGACCCCACCGCTCAAGTTGGTCGAAAAGTGGGTCGAGGCCGCCAAGGCCGCGACGCCGATGATGACCTATTGATTCCGAGCCTTGCACCCAAGCTCCGTGCAGCAGCTCTCGGCGGTCTGATGGGAGGTCGCCGGGGATCCCTTCAGGCCGTCCTTCTCGCTGTTCTCTCAAGCCGTCAGCTGGGTTGCGAAGAAGCTTGGGTAATGTCCATCCAGATTATGCGCCCCCTGGTGCTCCTTCGCGCCAAGAAACCAATGCGAGATCAGGAGAGCAAAAATTGCCTTGTGGCCCTGAAGGGGCCGGTGTCCGTAGCCCGGACCGCCCGACCTGAGCGTCTGCGGTCAGGAGGGCGCTCCGGGCGGGGGTGGGCGCCCCCGGCTAGGCGCCCCCGTCTAGGCGCCCCCGTCTAGGCGCCCCCGTCTAGGCGCCCCCGTCTAGGCCCCCCCCGTCTAGGCGCCCCCGTCTCCGCGCCCTGCTGGCGAGCCGATATGCCGCGAGCCCTAGCTGACAAACTTTCCAGGGCGTGATAATTTCGCTGTACCGCCTTTCAGCGAAGCGCGTTCACGAATTTGTCAAGGAGGTACTCCCATGTCCGATCGACGTCTTCTAGCCGCCGGCCTGCTGCTGGCTTTGCTCTTGCCCTGGCAGGCCGCCGCCAAACGCTCCCCCGGGCCGACCCTGCTGCTCTCCCCCGATGAGACGATGAGCTCCGTCCTGCGGGGCGATCAACGCATCAATCTGGTCACCGGCGCTCCCATCGCCCTCTACCGGGTGGGGTTTGCGGTGGATCCTGCGGATCCCGAGACCATGGCCCGTCAGTATCTGCGGCAGCACCATGAGCTCCTTGGCTATCCCAATGCCGAGCTCGAGGACTTGACCCTGCACGCCGTGCGCAAGAGCTTGGCCGGCACGGTGGTGCGCCTGCGCCAGCACCTCGAGGGGGTCCCCGTCCTCGGAGCCGAGGTCACGGTGACGATCAACCACGACCACGTGGTCACCTTCGTGATGAACAACTACAAGCCGATCACCCAGGTGGTCGACACCTCGGCCCGTCTCAACGCGGCGGCGGCGGTCGAGGCGGCCATGGGCTACCTCGAGGTGCAAGGCCCGGTGACGCAGCAGAGCAACGAGTTGGTGATCTACGTCAACCAGGGCATCGCCCGCCTGGTCCATCGCGTCGTCCTCTACCCGCGGCAGTCGCCCTTGGGTGAGTGGGAAGTCCTGCAGGACGCCCACAGCGGCGAGGTCTTCCGCGTCGAGGACATCGCTCGCTACGGCTCGGTGACCGGCGACGGCGACGTCTTCGATCCCGATCCCCTGTCGTCCGCCCAGGCCGCCTACAATGATCCGGGCTACCCGGACAACAACGACGCCGATAGCCCCGAGCTGTTGGCTGAGATCTTCAACCGCAACCTGCTGGAGATCAGCGAAGACGCCGGCACCTTCAGCCTGGTGGGCCCCTATGCCGCCATCGTCGATGCGGAGTCCCCGTTCTTCGGTGACTTTTCGCAAATGTCTTCGTCGTGGAATTTCACCCGCACGGAGTCCGCCTTCGAAGCGGCCCACACCTACTACCACATCGATACCTACATGCGGTACATCAACGAAACCCTCGGTATTTCGGTCATGCCCTTTCAGTATGCCGGAGGGGTGCGCTTCGATCCCCATGGCCTCAACGGCTCGGACAACTCCCATTACACCGGGGCCGGTATCGTCGCCTTCGGTGAGGGCGGGGTCGACGACGCCGAAGACGCCGACGTGGTGATCCACGAGCTCGGCCATGGTATCCACGATTGGGTGACCAACGGCGGTTTGTCGCAGGTCAACGGTCTCAGCGAAGGTACCGGCGATTACTTCGCCCAGTCCTACAGCCGGGCCCTCGGTCAGTGGACCCCCTCCGATCCGGCCTATCACTGGGTCTTTGACTGGGACGGTCACAATCCCTTCTGGAATGGTCGTATCACCAACTACGGGGCGGTGTATCCCGGCGGTCTGACCGGCTCGATCCACACCGACGGCCAGATCTGGTCCACCTGCAACATGCGGGTCTGGGACGCCGTCGGCCGCGAGAAGGCGGATATGGCGATGCTCGAGGGTTTGGCCATGACCAACGGCGGCTCCAATCAAGACGATGCCGCCAACGCCGTCTACCAGGCGGCGGTGGACATGGGTTACAGCGGCAGCGAGCTGGCTTCCATGTCGAGCATCCTGCAAAGCTGTGGTTATAGCGTGCCCGATTTCGACGGCTTGGTCTTCGGCGATGGCTTCGAAGCAGGCAATACCGATGCTTGGAGCACCGCGTCCCCCTGAGGGTTGCGGCGCGCCTCGGCGCCCTGGGACAGGGGCTCCGTGAGAAGGGGATGGGGACCGGCGACGGTTGTCATCCCTTTTTTTGTGGGCATTTTCTTTGGCGGACCGGGCCACCGCGGGTGCATCTGGACTTCGCAGAATGCTAAGATTCAGCCGATGCAACAGGCTTTTGAGATTGGCATTCGGGCGACCCCTGGCCGTGACCGAGATGATGAAGGTGTCGCCGCGGCTCCGGTCGATAGCGATGGACCGGTGATCTCGGTCAGCGCCATGGGCGATCTGATGCAGTGCGGCGAATGGCGTCAGGTGACCCAGGACGGCGCCTTGGGCTCCGCCCTCGGCGCCCTCGCACAGGAGGTGCAAGACGATGATCTGGTCTTCGCCAATCTCGAGACCGCGTGCCCCGGCGACGACGGGGTCATCGACAAGGAACCCCTCGTCCTGGCCGAGGCGGAAGAGATTCTCCAGTGTTTGCGCTTGCTCGGTGTCGATGTGGTCAACGTCGCCAACAACCACGCCTTCGATGCTTTTTTCTCAGGTTTCGACAGGCTGCGGCGTCGCCTCGACGAGGCTGGGGTCGGGCACCTGGGGGCGGGTGAGGACCTGGCCACCGCCGGCCGCCCTCTGATCGTCCAGCGCCGGGGTATTCGACTGGGGTGGCTGGCCTATGCCGATGCCAGCTGCCGGCCGTCCCATGTCGCCTCCGCCGAGACCTACGGCGTCCAGCCCTTCGGCTTGGAGCGTGCCTTGGCCGCCGTCGAGTCCCTGCGGCCACAGGTCGATCACGTCATAGTGTCGCTGCATTGGGGTATCGAATACTGCCAGATCCCGTCGCCGCAGCAAGTGGTGGCGGCCCGCCGCCTGGTGGACGCCGGGGCGCGCTTGATCCTCGGCCACCATGTGCATGTGGTGCAGGGGGTGGAACGCCACGGCGACGGCGTCATCGCCTACAACCTGGGCAACGTCACCACCAGTGATCATCACGTGGGGGGACGCCTGGCCATCCATCAGACCCCCCGCACCCGCTCGTCCTTGGTGCTGCGGGCCCAATTCAACCGCCGCAGCCTGCTGGCGGTCGAGCTGATTCCCATCCGTTCGCGGGTCGGTCGGGTGCTGCTGGACGACCCCAAGGCCCGGCGTTACCTGGAGTATGCCAACCGCAAGCTGGCGGCGGGCATCAGCGAAGGGCAGTGGCGGCGTCGGCGTCTCTACGAAGATGTGCTGCTGCGTACCGCCCGCAAGCTGCATCCCAAAGTAATCCGTTCGATCCGGCCGAAACACCTGAGCACCTTCGCCAAGAACGTCGTCGGTGCCTTGAGCGGTCGGGGACCGTCGGCATGAGCCTCTACCCGAAGCTGTTTCGTCACCTCATTTTGCCGACCTTGGACCTGCCCAATCGGACCCGCGTCGCCCATCACCATCGCTTCCTGGAGGCCAGCCAATGGTGGCAAGCCGATCGCCTTCTGGAGCTGCAACGCAGCAAGCTCGACACCATCCTCGACTTCAGTCGCCGGTCGGCGGTGTTCTACCAAGATCACTGGCGCAACGCCCCGGAAGATCGGCGGGCCGCCTCCGAGCATCCCGCCCTCGACGGCTTGCCGGTGGTCACCAAAGACGATTTGAGGGGAGCCCTGAAGCATTTCCCCGTCGCCGGGTGGCATCGCGGCTCGCCTTTCAAGAAGCGGCTGGTGACCGTCAAGACCAGCGGCTCCACTGGGGTGCCCATGACCTTCCTGCGCAGCGGCGAGCAGGAAGCATGGTTTTGGGCCCTGCGTCTGCGCATGTGGCAGTGGGGAGGCTATGTGCCCGGGGAGCCCTATTTGACCCTCAACCTCAATGCCCGCACGAAGCTGGTCAAGCGATTTCAAGACGTGCTCTTCCGTTGCTCGTACCACGGCTTCAACGCCAATCGTGGGGACGTGGACGCGGTGCTGCGGGATCTAGAAAACAAGGGGGTTCGCCATCTGGTGGGTTATGCCACCTCCCTTTATTTGCTCTCCCAGGCGATGGCGGAGCGGCGCATCGCCAATCCTGGGGTGCGCTCCATACTTTCCACCGGCGACTCCCTGCTGCCCACTTACCGGCGGCTGATCGAGGACGTCTTCGGGGTGCGGGTGGTGGACTACTACGGGGCCGGCGGCGAAGGTTTTCACCTGGCCTCCCAGTGTGAGGAGCGGGGTCTGTACCACCTGCATCCGGAAAACGCCGTCGTCGAATTGTTGCGGGACGGACGCCCGGCCCGTCCCGGGGAGCTTGGGGAGATCGTCGTGACCCAGCTCGACAACCGGGCCATGCCGCTGCTGCGCTATGCCACCCAAGATGTGGCGTTGGCGGCGGCGGCCGGAGCCAGCTGCCCGTGTGGCCGCCACATGCCGCTCATCGAAGGGGTGCAGGGTCGCGTACCGGATATCGTCATGGCGCCGGACGGCTCAGCCCTGGTGGTGCATTTCTTCACCATCCTGTTCGAATACCTGTCGGGTATCGAGCAATTTCAGATCGAGCAAAACGTCGCCGATCGTATCGTCGCCCGCATTGTCCGGCGCCCTGATTATCGGCAACAGGACGTCGAGACCAAGGTTCGCCACGACGTCGGCGAGGCCACCCACGGTACCTTGGCGGTGGACTTCGAGTACCTCGACCATATCCCCACCGCCGCCTCCAACAAACGCCGCCTGGTCATTTCCAACCTGCGGGACACACCCCTGTCGGTCAGCGCTCCGCAGGAGGAGCGACTGATCGAGACCCCCCACGCCCTGGCGGGGGACGGGGCGTGACCCTCCACCACCGCCCGAGGACCTGACCATGTGTGGAATCGTCGCCCTGTACTCCGCCATTCCCGGCCGCATCGAGCCCCGTCTCGTGGAGGCCATGCGCGATGCCATGGAGCATCGCGGGCCGGACGATGCCGGCGCCTACTGCGACCAGCACGTGGGCCTCGGCCACCGGCGTCTCAGCATTCAGGATCTCAGCTCCGCCGGCCATCAGCCGATGGCCGATGCCAGCGGCGAGCTATGGGTCTGCTACAACGGTGAGATCTACAACTTTCCCCAACTGCGCAGCGAGCTGGAAACCAAGGGCTACCGCTTTCGCACCCACTGCGACACCGAGGTGCTGCTCGCCCTCTATGAGATCGAGGGTGAGGAGGCCATGGCCAACCGCCTCAACGGCATCTTCGCCTTCGCCCTATGGGATCGCCGCCGCCGTCGTCTCGTCCTGGTGCGGGATCGGGTGGGCATCAAACCCCTTTATCTATGGCAGGGGGACGGCTACCTGGCGGCCGCCTCGGAGGTCAAGGCCCTGTTGCTGCATCCGGCGGTGCCGCGGGCGGTGCGCCACGATGCCATCGCCGAATACCTGACCTATCGTCAGGTGTCGGCAGGGCGTACCCTTTTTGCCGACATCGAGATGGTGGCGCCGGGGGAGATGGTGGTGGTGGAGGACGGCCGCGTGAAGCGTCACACCTACTGGCAGCTGCCCCGCAACGGCGGCGGCTGCAACGGGCAAGGGGCAGAGGCGGTGGGCACGGCGGAGGCATTGCTCGAGGGGCTCGACGGCCTGATGCGGGACGCCACCCACCTCCAAATGCTGAGCGATGTACCCCTGGGCACCTTCAACAGCGGCGGTGTCGATTCCAGCTTGGTGACCAGCTACGTGGCGGAGAAGGCGGGGCATCACCTCAATACGTTTTGCATCGGCCTTGAGGATCCTCGACTCGACGAGCGTCCCTATGCCGAGCAGGTGGCGGCGGCCTTTCAAACGGACCACCGTCACTTGGTGGTGACGACGCAGGACTTCGCCGACCATTTGCCCAAGGTGCTGTGGCACCACGACGAACCCCTGACCCATCCCAACACCTTGCCGATCTACCTGCTGAGCCGGCTCGCCAGGGAGCATGTGACGGTGGTGCTGACCGGCGAGGGGGCGGACGAGCTCTTCGGCGGCTACCCACGCTACCGGCTGGCGGCCCTGCTGGAGGATCTCGGGCCCGTGGGGCGGCGTCTCGGTGGTCTGCTGGCCAGTGTTTTACCTTGGCGACCGGCCAATCGTTGGGGCAAGGTGCTCGGCGCCTTAGAGCACGGTGCGGAGGCGGCCATCGCCCAGGTCAGCCGTCATGTGGCGGCCGACGACCTGGATCGAGTGCTGCGGCTCGATGCGGCGGACGGCCTGCGCTTTCGCCAAGCGCCGCAGGTGGTCGACGGCGACATCGTCGCCGCCATGCTGGCCTTCGACCAACGCAATTACCTGTTGCCCATCCTGCATCGTCTCGACAAGGCGTCGATGGCTTGGGGATTGGAAGCCAGGGTGCCCTTTCTCGACCATCGGCTATTGGAATTCGCCGCCACCGTGCCTTCCTCCCTCAAGGTGCGGCGCAACGGCAACAAGATCCTGGTCAAGGACTTGGCCCGCCGACGCCTGCCCCGTGACGTGGTCGATCGCAAGAAGAGTGGTCTGGCCATGCCCTTGGAAACTTGGCTGCGGCAGGAGGACGGCATGGGCCGCTACCTGGACATGCTGCTCGAGCCCCGCGCCCGCCAGCGGGACTATCTCGACGGCACCGGCGTCACCTCGTTGGTGGAGGAGCACCGGAGCCAGCGGGCCAACCATGCGGAGCTGCTGTGGGGGCTGCTCAACCTGGAGCTCTGGCATCGCGTGATGCTCGAAGGGGAGGGGGTCTGAGAGCTCTGCGACATGGGTCGTGCCAGCGACACGGTGACCCGCGGAGCAGGGGCATGCTGCACCGCCCTTGGCCGTGGCTGAGCCCTTGGCTGTGGCTGTGGATGTGGCTGTTGGGAGTGGCTGTGGCGCAACAGGCTGCGACGCAACCGCCGCCGATGATCCACTCGCCGGTGACCTATACGGGAGCTGGGCAAACCATGTCTCGGGCCCCGTCACCGGAGTTGCCGTTGAGCCAGCTGATGATCCGTCAGTGGACCACCGACGACGGCCTACCTTCCAATTCGGTGAACGAAATCGTCATCTCCAAGGATGGTTTTCTTTGGCTGACCTCCTTCGCCGGTTTAGCGCGATTCGACGGTGTGGCCTTCCGCATCTTCGATCGACAGGATGCTCCCGCCCTCTCCGGCAACGGTTTCGCCAGCCTGCATGAGGATCCCCAAGGGACTCTCTGGTTGGGGACCCAGGGGGATGGGCCTTGGACCTTCGAAGCCGGTCGTCTGCATCCCTTCGGGTCGCCGAGAATCCCTGTTTCCGAAATCTTGGCGTTGCAAAAAGATCGACACGGGAATCTGTGGGCGGCGTTGGAAGGTGCCGGGGTCGTTCGCTATCGCGGATCCGAGCCGGAGGTGATCGACCATCCGTCCCTGGCCGGAGGGGTGGTTTCCGACATCTTGCAAACCCAAGATGGCGCCGTCTGGTTCGCCACCCAAGCCCGTGGCGTCGTGCGCTGGCAGGACGATCACTACACCAGTTTCGCCGTCGCTGCCGGGGGTGAGAAGCAGCGGGCCACCTCCCTGGCAGAAGCGCCTGACGGAAGCCTCTGGGTTGGGCTGAGCGATGGCGTCGTGAGGCTCGACGGTGGCCGGACGGAGAGCATTGCGGAGCTGGCGGGGGTGTCGGTCAGCGATCTGATGTTCGATGCCCAGGGCAGCCTGTGGGTCACCTCCGACCGGGGTTTGATGCGTTGGCTGCCGGCCAGCCGACAGCTGGACCTCTTGGAGCGCTGGGCCGACGGACGCTTGGAGAATCTACGCGCTCTGGCCCTGGATCACGAAGGCAGCCTGTGGATGGCCAGCGGCTCGCAGGGGCTTTTCCAAATCCAGCAGGGGAAGTTCATCCGTTTCGGTGCCCGGCAGGGACTCGACGCCTCGCGGGCCAACGGCATTTTCGAAGACACCCTCGGAGAGGTCCTGGTGGGCACAGATCGTGGTGCCTATCGCATCCTCGACGCTGAGCGGGCCATCCCCCTGGATCTCGGTTTCGAGCTGGCGGTGCCGCAGGTGATGGATTTCTTCAGGGACCGACAACAGCGATTGTGGATCTCGACCTACAGCGGTGTGGTGCTGTGGGATGGGCCGCGGCGCCGTCATTTGACACTGGACGATGGTTTGCCCGCCCTGCTGGTGCGCTGGGTGCGGCAGGATCGGAGCGGTCGGCTGTGGGCCGGCACGGTCGACGGTGTGGTCCGCTGGTCGGAGGGGGAAGGGCGTTTTGTCAAGGCGGTGGAGCTCGGGTCAACCGGCGAGAGCTTCGTCTTCTCGTTCACCGAGACCGACGACGGACGATTGCTTTTCGGTAGCCGGGATGGGCTGGTGATTCTAGCGCCGGACGGCTCCAGACGCCTCTATGGCGCCTCCCGCGAGCTCCCCGCCAGCCTGGTTTTCAACGCCCGGCCCGATGGGGCGGGCAATATTTGGCTGGCCACCCCCAGCGGTCTGATCCGTCTGTGCGAGGACGGCGCCATGACCGTCCTCGATAGCAATGGGGGGCTGCCCGTCGATTCGGTGTTCGACATTGTCGAGGACGAGTCGGGATTCGTCTGGTTGAGCTCGGTGCTCGGTCCGATCCGCCTAGCCAAGAGGGAGCTGAGTGCTTTCATGGACGGCAGCATCGACAAGGTGGCGAGCCAGGTCTTCGACGAGCGAGACGGCATGTTGGAAGCCGAGCTTACCGGAGCGCGTCGCATGCTCAAGGCTGAGGACGGGCGCCTGTGGTTTCCGACCCTGGAGGGCGTCGCCAGTCTCCACCCAGACCATTTGCGGCTCAACGACCAACCCCCGCCGGTGTACATCACCCGCATGCAGGCGGACGGCGACGCCATCGACCTGGCCGCCGATGTCGTCCTCGAGCCTGGCCAACGGAGGGTCTCCTTCGAGGTGGCAGTCTTGAGCTTCCGGGCCCCCAGCCGGGTTCGGTTGCGCTATCGCCTGGAAGGATTCGACCCGGTGTGGAGCGAAGCCGAGGCGGAGCGTCGCATCAGCTACACCAATTTGAAACCGAAGTCCTATACCTTACGGGTCCAGGCGACCAACAACGATGGCCTGTGGAATGAAAAGGGCGATGCCCTGACCTTCGTGCTGCGGCCCCGCTTCTACGAAACCTATAGCTTTATCGTCTTTTCCCTCGCCGCCCTCGTCCTGGCCATTTTCGGTCTGCATCGCTGGCGGGTGCTCGCCGTGCAGCGACACAATGACTCGCTCAAACGGGATGCCGTCGAGCGCTCACGTTTGATCGATCAGTTGGCGATCAAGAATCGTGAGCTGGAGCTCTTCGCCTATACCGCCTCCCACGATCTGAAGAGCCCCCTGGTGACCATTGACGGCTTCCTCGGGCTTCTCGAAAGGGATGCCCTGGCTGGCGATTACCCGCGCATGAAAAAGGATCTGGAGCGTATCCGTGGCGCCATCCGCACCATGGGCCAGCTCCTCGATGGTCTGCTGGAGGTGTCCCGCATCGGTCGCCAAGACGACGCCTTCAGCGACGTCCAATTGACCGACCTGGCCCTCCAGGCGGTGGAGCTGCTGAGCTCACAGATCGCCGCCGCCGGCGCCGAGGTCATCGTCGCTCCGGACTTGCCGACGGCCGTCGGCAGCGCCTCCCGCTTGACCCAGGTCTTCCAGAACCTGATCGCCAATGCGTTGAAGTTTCGAGGCGATGAAGCGCCGCGCATCACCGTCGGATGGCGGGCCGCCACCGAGGGGGCGCTCAGCGAGGAGGGACCGGTGATCTACGTGCAAGACAACGGCCTGGGCATCGACCCGGAAGCCCACGGCAAGATCTTCGGTCTCTTTGACCGCCTCGACCGCAAGGCCGAGGGCAGCGGGCTGGGCCTCGCCATCGTGCAGCGGGTCGCCGAGGTGCATGGCGGCCGCGTTTGGGTGGAGTCGCCAGGGCGCGGGCACGGCTCGGTGTTCTGTTTCACCCTCGGGGCTCGCTGCTGGGAGGCGGACCCCTGACGAACCGGCGTTGAGAAGTTGGAACCCGGGGCGCCGTTTCGGTAAGCTGCGCCCATCATCGCCCGCGTCTTGATCGGTATCCACTCCCGCCGACGCGGCATCCGTCTTCAGTTCTTCGGCCGAGGCCCCGGCATCGGCAATCTGTCATCCACACGTAGGAGCTCTCTATGCGATACACGATTTCGACCCTGGCCGTGGCCGTTGGCCTGGTGGCCCTGGGCTGTCAGCCCGCCACCGACCACGACGCGACGGCCGCCGACGGCGATGCGGAGATGGCCGCCGCCAGCCCCGGGGAGGCCCTGGTGGGCAAGTACACCACCGTTCGCCTGACCACCGATACGTCGCTGCTCAGCGACGCCGAGAAGCAGATGATCCCGCTGCTCATCGAGGCCGCCCAGGCGATGGACGACGCCTTCTGGATGCAGGCCTATGGCGACAAGGAAGCGTTGCTGTCGTCCATCGAGGACGATGCCCTGCGCCGTTTCGCCGAGATCAACTACGGTCCCTGGGATCGCCTGGAGGACAACCAGCCCTTTGTTCCCGGCGTCGGCCCCAAACCCGACGGGGCAAATTTCTATCCCCAGGATGCCAGCAAAGAAGCCCTGGAAGAGGCGGCACAGGCCGATGACGCCATCAAGGGGCTATACACCATGGTGCACCGCGATACCGAAGGCGGCCTGATGACGGTGCCTTATAGCGAGGCGTTTGCCGATCAGTATCAGTTGGCCGCCGACCGTCTGCGCAGTGCCGCCGCCTTGGCTGAAGACGCCGGCCTGCGTCGCTACTTGGAGCTGCGGGCCGACGCCTTGCTCAGTGACGACTACTACGCCAGCGACATGGCCTGGATGGAGATGAAGGACAACGGCCTCGACGTGGTCATCGGCCCGATCGAGACCTATGAGGACAAGATCTTCGGCGCCAAGGCCGCCAATGAGGCCTATGTGCTGGTCAAGGACAAGGAGTGGAGTGGGCGCTTGGCCCGATACGCGGCGATGTTGCCGGACCTGCAACGGGGCTTGCCAGTGGCCGATGCCTACAAGACGGAGACGCCGGGCACCGATTCGGACCTCAACGCCTACGATGTCGTCTACTACGCTGGCGATTGCAATGCCGGCTCCAAGACCATCGCCATCAATCTGCCCAACGATGAGCAAGTCCAGCTCGCCAAGGGCAGCCGTCGCTTGCAGCTCAAGAACGCCATGCGCGCCAAGTTCGACGAGATCTTGATGCCCTTGGCCGCCGAGCTGATTGCCGAGGACCAGCGCTCCCACATCACCTTTGATGCTTTCTTCGCCAACACCATGTTCCACGAGGTGGCGCACGGCTTGGGCATCAAGAACACCCTGAACGGTAACGGCACGGTGCGTCAGGCCTTGGCGGAGCATGCATCGGCCTTGGAAGAAGGCAAAGCAGATGTGCTGGGGCTCTACATGGTGACGGCGCTGCACGGCCAAGGGGAGCTCGGGGAGGCGGAGCTGATGGACAATTACGTCACCTTTTTGGCGTCGATCTTCCGTTCCATCCGCTTCGGCTCGGCCAGCGCCCATGGCACGGCCAATCTGATCCGCTTCAATTTCTTCGCCGAGATGGGAGCCTTCAGCCGCGACCAGACGAGCGGCCAGTATCGGGTCGACTTCGACAAGATGCAAGTGGCGATGAATGCCTTGTCGGAGCGCATCCTGGTGCTCCAGGGCGACGGCGACCATGGTGCCGTCGGCGCCTTTGTCGAGCAATACGCGGTGGAGGGAGATGCCCTGCGCGGTGATCTCGATCGCTTGGCGGCCGCCGGCATCCCGGTGGATGTGGTGTTCGAGCAGGGGGTCGACGTCCTGGATCTGTGATCAGCGGTCTATCCAACGCCCTCCGGGACGGCCATCCAGCCGTTGTCGGGGGGCGTTTTCTTTTTGGGCGCAGTCTCCTAGCCAAGTTCTTCTCAAGTTTTTTTCCGTCGGGTGATCCGATGTGGGGCGCCAATTCCGCTTACCTAGTGACGGGCGGCTCCGCCGTCCGATCGAGGTGACTTGGGAGGGATGTTTCTTTTTTTCGATCGTTGATGTTGTGATGTCAGTTGTTGGGGAGAGATGTTTCTGTTGGTTGGGAGATTTTCGCCGGGGTGGCCTCAGGGTTGTCCCGGCTTGTTTTTTGTCGATATTTGGCCCATGGACGGATCAGCGAAAATCGTGGCTCGGCGTCTCCGCCAGGTGGTCGATGGGCCAGAATTTCTCCGCCTTGACGGTCATCGAGCCGTCTTTTTTCTGCAGGATACCTTCGATCACCAGACCCGGTGTGGCGACGATGAGCTGGCGGTGTTGCTTCAACAGTTGAGGCGATACCAGGGCTTGGGCCATGCCGGTTTCGTCCTCCAGGGTGATGAACAGGACCCCTTTGGCGGTGCCCGGTCGTTGACGCACGATCACCGAGCCGGCGAAGCGGACCCGCACCCCGGAACGCAGGTTGGGGAGGTCGGCATTGGGGACCACGCCAAAGGCTTGCAGATCTCGCCTGGCGTAGGCGATGGGGTGGGGGCCGGTGGTCACGCCGGTGGTCTGGAAGTCGGCCATGGTGTCCCCCAAGGGGGTGAGCTCGGCCAGGGGCGAGGTGCCGTCGTAGGGTTGGTCGGCGAACAGGGGACCGGCGGGGCGGCTGAGACGGGAGACTTGCCACAGGGCCTGGCGACGGGTCAGCCCGAAGCTGGCCAGGGCCCCGGCGTGGGCCAGCCGGTTGAGCGCTTCATAGGGTAGCTGCAGACGCTGGGAGAGCTCTTCCACGCGCTCGAATGGTTGCGATTGGTGGGCCTCGGCGATGGCTTCGCCGAGCTGCCGTTGCAATCCGCGCACAAACCGCAGGCCGAGACGGATGGCCCCGGCGGCGCGGGGCGGTGGGTGGTCCTGTGATCTGTCGTTCGGCGATGATTTTGCCGATGGTTTCGCCGGGGAGGGTGGGGTCGACGCGGGCCGAGTCGGCTCTTGCCAACGGCAGCGCCAGGTGGAATGGCAGACATCGATGGGCAAGACCTCCACCCCATGGCGTTGCGCGTCCTTGATCAAGGTGGCGGGATGGTAGAAGCCCATGGGCCAGGCATTGAGCAGGGAAATGTAGAAGGCGGTGGGGTGGTAGGCCTTGAGATAGGCGCTGGCGTAGGCGATGAGGGCGAAGCTGGCGGCGTGGGATTCGGGGAAGCCGTAGAGGGCGAAGGAGGTGATCGATTGCACGATCTGCTCCTGCACCGGTCCCCGGATACCCCGCTCTTCCATGCCCCGGCGCAGCCGCGCCTCGATGCTCTGCATACGCTCCATGGAACGCTTGAAGCCCATGGCGCGACGCAGCTCTTCCGCCTCACCGCCGCTGAATCCAGCCACCACCATGGCCATGCGCAGCAGTTGCTCTTGGAAGATGGGCACCCCCAAGGTACGGGCCAGGATAGGCTCGAGGCTCGGGTGCAGGTAGGTCACCGGCTCGCGACCTTGGCGCCGCTCGAAAAAGGGATGCACCATGCCACCGACGATGGGACCGGGGCGGATGATGCCCACCTGCACCACCAGGTCGTAGAAGCGGCGCGGCGCGTTGCGGGGTAGGGCGGCCATCTGGGCCCGGCTTTCGATCTGGAAGACGCCGATGGTGTCGGCCTGGCGGATCATGTGGAAGACCTTGGGATCGTCCGGGGGCAAATGGGCCAGATCGACATGCACCTTCTCGTGACGCTGGATCAACGGCACCGCCTCCTCCAGGGCGTTGAGCATGCCGAGGCCGAGCAAATCCACCTTGATGATGCCGAGGTCGGCGCAATCGTCCTTGTCCCACTGCACCACTACGCGACCTTCCATGGCGGCCGGTTCCAAGGGCACCACCTCGTCGAGGCGGCCGGCGGCGACGATCATGCCGCCGGAGTGCTGGCCCAAATGGCGGGGTAGGTGTTGAATTTGTTGCCACAGGTGCATGAAGTGCTGCACGCGGGCATCGTCCAAATCGAAACCGGCGGCACGGATCTCCCCCGGTAGGGAGGTCTCATCGCCGCGGGAAGCGTCGTAGCGAAAGCGACCCAGCTGCTTGGCCAGGCGGTCCACCTGCTGGCTCGAGAAGCCGAGGGCCTTGGCCACTTCCCGGGCCGCCAACTTGTCGCGGTAGGTGATGACGTTGGCGGTCATGGCGGCGCCGTGGGGTCCGTAGCGTTGGTAGACGTATTGGATGACCCGCTCGCGCTGAGTACCGGAGGGCAAGTCGAGGTCGATGTCGGGCCATTCGCCCCGTTCTTCCGATAGAAAGCGCTCGAAGAGCAGCTCCATTTTCACCGGATCGACGGCGGTGATCGACAGGGCGAAACAAACGGCGCTGTTGGCGGCGGAGCCCCGTCCCTGGGCCATGATGCCCTGGCGCCGGCAGAACTGGACGATGTCCCAGACGATCAAGAAGTAGCCCGCCAGATCGAGCTTCTCGATCATCGCCAGCTCTTTCTCGATCTGCCGTTGGGCCTTGGCGGTGAACGGACGAAAGCGGGCCCGGGCGGCGTTCCAGGTGAGCTGTCGCAGGTAGGAGCTGTGGCTCTCGCCGGGGGGCAAGGGATAGTCGGGGAAGCGGTAGCCCAGATTTTCGAGTCCGAAATCCAACGACTCCGCCAGCTCGACGGAGGCATCGAGGGCTTGCGGTAGGTCGAAGAACAGCTCGGCCATTTCGGCGGCGCTCTTCAGGTGGCGCTCGCGGTGGCTGGCCAAGCGCTGGCCGGCGGCGTCGAGGTGGGTATAGTGGCGGGCGCAGGTGAGGATATCGTGCAGCGGTTTGTCGCTGCGTCGGGCGTAGCGCACGCCGTTGCTGGCGACGATGGGCAGGCGCAACCGACGGGCCAGGTCGAGCAGGGCCTGGTTGCGGTGCTCCTCTTGCCGCAGGTGGTGGCGCTGGAGCTCGACGTGCAGGCGTCCGTGGAAGACATCGAGCAAAACCTCCAGCGTCCTCTTGGCCTCCTCCATGCCCTGCCGCTCTAGGCGATGGGCCAGCAACCCTTCGCTACCGCCGGTCAAGCAGTGCAGCCCGGCGGCGTATTGCCGCAGCATCGTCCAATCGACCCGTGGATCCCCTTTTGGGCGATGGCGGGCGGCGGCGGTGAGCAGGCGGCAGAGGTTGCGGTAGCCCTGGGGGGACTTCACCAACAGGGCCAGACGCTGCCCCTCGACAGCGCGTCGGCTGGCGTCGCGCCGGGTCTCGTTCTTGCGCAGCAGTTGGCCATCCTGGAGCACCACCTCAGCCCCCACCAGGGCCCGGAGCCCCGAGCCGCGGGCCGCTTTGTGCAGGCGTGGAGCGCCGTAGACGCCACTGCGGTCGGTCAAGGCGATGGCCGGCAGCTCGAGCTCGGCGGCCCGCTCGGCCAAGTCCTCCGGGGGCGAAGCGCCGTCGAGAAAAGAGAAGGCGGAGCAGGCGTGCAGCTCGACGTACCCCGGTCCACCGCGGGAGGATTTCCTACCGCGGGGTGGTGGTGTGGTCTTGGCTGGCGCCGCATGGGTCGAGGTCGACATGACTTGGAGATGGTAGGCGTAAACAGGGCGTAAGTCTAGTTTCAAAGGGCGGTAGTAAGGCGGTAAATCGGTTCTGCAAAGATCACTGAAAATGCCGTCTCACATGGCTCCGATGCGTTACAGGCTGTAGGATGAAGCGATGCGTGTTCTTGCCCTCGAGCCCTTTTTCGGCGGCAGCCATCGGGCCTTCCTCGAAGGCTGGCAGGCCGCCAGCCGCCACCGCTGGACATCTCTCACCCTGCCGCCGCAGCATTGGAAGTGGCGCATGCGCCATGCCGCCCTGACCCTCGCCTCACAAGTCCGCCAGGCCGTGCAAGAGGGCGTCGGTTGGGATGTGGTGTGGTGCAGCGACATGCTGCCCTTGGCGGAGTTTCGTGGCCTTGCGCCCGGCGCCGTGGCGGATCTGCCGACGGTGCTCTACATGCACGAGAATCAGCTCACCTACCCGGATCGCCAGGGCCAGCCCAGGGACCTCCACTTCGCCTTCAGCAACCTGGTGTCGGCCTTTGCCGCCGAAGAGGTGTGGTTCAACTCCGAGTTCCATCGTCGGGAGATGCTGGACGCGGCCCAGGCTTGGCTGCGTCGCATGCCGGACCACGCCCCCCTCGACGAGCTGGCGGCGGTGGAGGGCAAGAGCCGTGTGCTGGGGCAGGGCATCGAGCCCATGCCGAGCCGTCCGCCGCGGCCCCCGGGTCCCCTGCGCATCGTCTGGGCGGCCCGCTGGGAGCACGACAAAAATCCCGAAGACTTCTTCGCCGCCCTGGAGATATTGCAAGGGGAGGGTGCGGACTTCCGGCTGGCGGTCTTGGGACAGCGCTTTCGGCAAACACCGCCGATCTTCGATCTGGCCGAGGAGAGATTGGCGGCGCAGATCGATCATTGGGGGTTTGTCGACGGCCGAAAGGCGTACTTGGAGCGTTTGGCTTGGGGCGATGTGGTGGTGTCGACGGCCCACCACGAATTCTTCGGCGTCAGTGTCGTCGAAGCCATTGCGGCCGGTTGTGTGCCGCTGCTACCCAATCGTTTGGCCTATCCAGAGATCCTGGCCCCCATGGCGCCGGAGCTGCGGGCCAGGTGTTTCTACGACGGCAGTGTCGACGGTCTGGTGGCGGGTTTGAGAGATCTGCACCGCCGGGCTGAGGCAGACGGAGGCTTGCAGAGCTTACGGCAAGGGGCGCTGGAGGCCACGCGGTGCTTTCACTGGCCGCAGCTCGGTCCGAGGCTGGACGGTGCCCTCGAAGAGCTGGTTGAGGGTTGAAGCAGCGATGCCTAGCCGTCGTCGGGGGTTTTGGCCGCCGGCTCACGCTCGGTGGCTCCGGCGTCTCCAGGCATCGATTCCCCGGCGTCGTCGGCATCCTTGTCGATGTCCCAGCCGGAGGTGTCGCCATCTTCGAAACCGTCGCGGAACTGGGCCGGTTCCTGGGCTTTGTCATCGGTATCGGGGGTGGCGGGGCTCTCGGTCGCCGAGTCGTCGGTGGCGGCCTGACCGCAGGCCGAAAGGGAGCCGAGCAGGCCGAGCAAGAGAGCCAGAAACAATAGGGAGCTGAGGGTCGAGCGCTGCATGGTGAATCCTCGCGAAAATCAGCGGTCAAAGGCGACATCGCAGCCCGCTGGAACGATGGGAAGTGAGCTTCGGTCGAGTGCCGAGATTAACCCATCGTCGGGCCCCGCTTCTAGAGAATCCTCGGGTCGCCTTGCGGCGTTTCCTGGGATGGAGTATTTTAGCGCCCATGAAAAGCTTACGAAATCCTGTTTTTTGTTGGCTCCTCTGCGCCGTCGCAGGGGTCCAGCTGAGCCTGGCGGAGGCCATTCCGGCGCCGCCCGATGTGGCGGCCCCACCCGCCGATGCCGCGGTGACCGAGTCCGGTCTCGCATCCAAAGTCTTGGTCCCGGGCACGGGTACCGAGCATCCCGCAGCCGCCGACTCGGTCACCGTGCACTACACCGGTTGGACCACCGACGGCAAGATGTTCGATAGCTCCTCAACCCGAGGCAAGCCGGCGACCTTTCCCCTCAATCGGGTGATCGCTGGCTGGACGGAAGGGCTTCAGCTCATGGTGGTCGGCGAGACGCGCCGTTTTTGGATTCCCGAGACCCTGGCCTACAAAGGGCAACAGGGTCGTCCCCAAGGTATGTTGGTTTTTGATGTGGAGCTCCTCGAAATGACACAAGCCCCCAAAGCACCCGCCGATGTGGCAGCGCCGCCCGAAGACGCCGCCAAGACCGAGTCGGGCCTGGCCTCGAAAGTGATCAAGGCGGGCACCGGCAGCGAGCATCCCAGCGCTGCGGACACGGTCTCGGTGCACTACAGCGGCTGGACCACCGACGGCAACATGTTCGATAGCTCCTTGACCCGTGGCCAGCCCGCCAAGTTCCCCCTCGATCAGGTCATCGCCGGTTGGACCGAAGGTGTCCAGCTGATGGTGGTCGGCGAAACGCGCCGCTTCTGGATTCCCGAAGAGCTGGCCTACGCCGGTCGTGCCGGTGCCCCCGCCGGCATGCTCGTCTTCGATGTCGAGCTGTTGGAAATTGTCGCCGCTCCCAAAGCCCCGGCCGACGTGGCGGCGCCTCCGGCCGACGCCGAGGTGACGGATTCCGGGCTGGCGTCGAAGGTGTTGTCGGCCGGCACGGGAAGCACCCACCCCACCGCCAGCAACCGCGTGACCGTGCACTACAGCGGTTGGACCACCGACGGCAAGATGTTCGATAGCTCCGTGGCCCGCGGCGAGCCCGCAACCTTCGGCCTCGGCCAAGTGATCGCCGGCTGGACCGAGGGTCTCCAGCTGATGGTAGAAGGTGAAACGCGGCGCTTCTGGATTCCGCAGAAGCTGGCCTACGCCGGTCGTGCCGGTGCCCCGGCCGGCATGCTGGTCTTCGATGTGGAGCTCATCAAGATCCAGTGAGGATGGAGCATCCCTTGAGCCCAGGGCGGCGTCGCTTCTATACCAGGGTGGCGTCGCTTCTATACCAGGGTGGCGTGGCCGGGGCGGCGTCGCTGCGCTCCTGACCCTGGGCTCGTAGGGTGTATCCCTGCGGCATCGCAGACGCCGCTTGCGGCGTCAGATCGGCCTATCCATCGCCAACACGCTGCCGGGCCCGCCCTGAAAACGGGCTTCCACCAAGCGTTCTTGAAGGCGGTGTACCAAGAGGTGGGCATCGGTGCTCAGGGTCGGTTTCTCGATGGTGGTGTAGACCAAGCTGCTGGTGATCTTGACCCGCCCCAGGGCATGCTCCACATGATCTTGATGCAATGCTGCCTGTAGGCGTTCCACCACCATGCGCGTGGCGTCCACGTCGCAGGTGGGCAAGAGGACCAGGAAGGTGTGGCCTTCGAAGCGTCCCAGGGAGTCGTAAGGTCGCATGTGGGCTTGCAGGCGGCCACTCATCTGCTCGATGATGAAGTCCCCTTGCTGGTCACCCAACAGCAGATTTGTCTCTTTGAAGTCGTCGAGCTCCACCAGGGCCAGGCCGATAGGTGTGCCGGTGCGGGCCGAACGGGAGACCTCTTCGCGCAGCAACTTGAGGATGGCGTCGCGGTTCCACAGGCCGGTGAGGGCGTCGCGACTGGCACGACGGGTCGTTTCCTCGCGAAAGCTGCTGAGCTCGCGACGGCGGGTGCGGACGAGGCGCAGCAGGCCGAAGTTGGTGAGCGCCAACAGCAGCGTGCCGAGGACCAATACATCGAGGCTCCACCAATGGCGGTCGAGGCGTCGCAGGTGATCGGTGACCCGATGTTGCAGCCGTGCCTCGAGGGAGGTGGCGGCGCTGATCGCAGTCTGACAAGCAGACCAGAACGTGGTTTCCGCGCCGGCCCTTGAATCCTCGTCGGTCATATCCTGGTCGGTGGCGCTTGGCCGCGGCCAGCGCCGCAACTCGTCGAGGGCCAGCTTGAGGCGCTGGAAGGAGAAGATCATGTCCTCCTCGAGCTCCCGCTCCGTCATCTGGTCGACTTTCTTCCCCGCAGCCAAGAGCTGCGGAGTCAGGGTGCCCGCCGCCAACTCGCCGCTCAGGCCATCGGCGCGCAAGAGCTCCAGGTCGGTGCGCAGTCGGCGCACGTCTTCGAGGGAGCTGAGCTGACTTTCGAGCTCGCCCCGTAGATCCCAAACCCAGATCAAATGACGTACCGCCCAGGCACAGAAAATCAGCAGCAGTAGCGGCAAGAACCAGGCGAGAATCCGCCTCAGGACAAGTTGGTGATTTGCTTTGGCTCCCATGATTGTTTCCTATTCTACAGGTTTTGTTACGGCTCTTCACTTTCGGCAGATCAGGGTTCCCCGGATGCCCCTTGGCCGGCGGCCCCGGAAGGGCCATAATGGGCTGGATGAAACTTCGATCCGATGTCCGGGCGCTTGATCAGCCGCTCGTAAAGAGCCTTACAGAGGAGCCCCGATGCGCCCGGCCTTGTTGCTGATCGATACCGATGGCCAGCGGCGGCGCGACGTCAGCCGAGGTTTGAGCGCCCATGGCTACGAAGTGGTGCCGGCCCGCGACGGCTCGGAGGGGCATCGCTTCGCCGCGGCCCTGGCGCCGCAGGTCATCGTCGTGACGCAGCAGCTCTTTGCCGGTGGCGGCCCCTCGCAGGAGCCCTTGCAGGCCGAGCTCCGTTGGTTGTGCCAACAGGGAAGCCGGGTGGTCATCCTGCTGCACGACGCCGCGGCGGCGGTGGGGATCGAGGACGACTATTCGGCGATCTCCGTCGCCGGACTCGACAACGCCGAGCTGACCCTTCGCCTAAGGCTCGTACTGGTGGGGCAGGAGGTCGGTGTCGAGCCCGATTTGGAGCTGCGCTCCTTGGTGGGGGAGTTGGCCCTGTCGCCCTTTCTGGAAGTGGTGCGCTCGCTGCATAGTTGCCATTTCAGCGGTCGTTTCGAAATCGACGGCGTCGGCGCGGTCGCCTTCGAGGACGGGCAAGTCAGTGCGGCTGCCGGGCACCGGGTACGGGGTTTGAAAGCCTTTTGTCGTTTGGCTCGGTGGCTCGATGGCGCCTTTCACCTGCGCTTGGGGGCGCCGGGAATGGCCCGCAATTTGGACCTCGAGGTGCCGGAGCTGGTCCTGCGGGCCCTCGAGGAAACGCAGCTCACCTGGCCGGATCCGCATCTTGAAATCGTTGTCGAGAAACCGTCGCGGGTGATTGCCACCAGTGCCTCCCATCAGGATGTGTTGGTGCAGCTGATCGGTCGCTGTCACACCGTCGGGGAGCTCATCGACGCCTGGCCGACCACCGACGGGCGGGTCGTCCAAGCCCTGGAATCTTTGGTCGAGAAGGGGGCCGTGCGGCTGCAGAAACCGCACGTCGGGGTGCGTGTGATCACCGATTCGACCTCCGATCTCCCACCGCAGCTGGCCCGGGCCCACGGCATCGTCGTGGTCCCCCTCTACATTCTCTTCGGTGATCAGCGGCTGCGGGACGGGGTCGACATCGGGCCCCGCGATTTCTACGAGCTGTTGACCACCAGCAACGTTCATCCCAGCACCGAGCCGCCGGCGGAGGCGGAGATCTACGAGCATTTCTACGACGAGATACAGCGCCAAGACATCCTGGCTGTCCATCTGTCGTCCCAGCTGTCGGAAACCTTCGAGCGGTCTCGCCGGGCAGCCCTCAAGGGGAGCCGCACCTTCGATCATCTACCGCCGGAGCGCCTTGGCATGGCCCTCGAGGTGGTGGATTCGCGCAATGTTTCCATGGGCACGGGATTGCAGGCCCTGTTCGCCGCCCGCATGTCCCGTCGGGGCCTCAATGTCTTTGCCATCCATCAGCGATTGCAGAAGATGCAGCCACGCATCACCACCTTGTTTGTCGTCGATACACTGGAATATCTGGTGCGCGGCGGCCGCATCGGCAAGGCGCGAGCTTGGGTCGGCAAGTTGCTCGGCATCAAACCCATTCTCGGGGTGGTGGACGGTGTGGTGACGACGGTCGACAAAGCGCGGGGCGGTCGTCAAGCGCAGCTGAAGATTGTCGAGGCCCTGGCACAGAGGATGGTGGACGAGCGGCCTCTGGTGATGGTGGTGGCCCACGCCCGGGCCCCGGTGGAGGCTGATCTGCTCAGCCAATTGATCAGCCAGCGATTCAACATCGGTGAGAAAATCGTCACCGACATCGGGCCGGTGGTCGGAACCCACGCCGGTCCAGGCTGTGTGGGTTGTGTCGTCTTTCAACCGGATGCAGAAGAATGGGAGCTCATCGCTCCCCTGGAGGAATGACATGACGTCGGCCAAAAAGACTTCTGCGGTACAGGCTTCTGCGGTCAAGGCTACTGATGAGACGCGAGCTGCTGAAAGGCATGCCGGAGGAGAGCTGCCCTGCGTCTTGGTGACGGGAGCCAGCGGCCTGGTGGGGAGCCGTCTGGTCGAAGCGCTGGAAGCCAAGGGGCATCGGGTTATTCGCCTGGTGCGGCGTCGTGCGACGGGGCCGGACGAGCGATTGTGGGACCCCAAGGAAGAAACCTACGACCCGTCTCTGCTCGTCGGGGCGGAGGCGATCGTTCACCTGGCGGGCGAAAGCATCGCCGCCGGCCGCTGGACGGAGGGTCGTAAACAAGCCATCCTCGACAGCCGGGTCGACACCACACGGCGTATCGCCGAGGCCATCCGCAACTCGCCGCACCCCGCCAAGGCGTTGCTCGTCGCCTCCGCGGTGGGGTACTACGGAGATCGACAGGACGAGGTGCTCGACGAATCCTCCGCCAGCGGTGAGGGTTTTCTGGCCGAGGTCTGCCGGCGATGGGAAGCGGCGGCCGAGCCGGCCAAATCGGCCCAGACGCGGGTCCTGGCGATGCGCTTCGGTATGATCCTCGACCGGGACGGCGGCGCCTTGGCCCGCATGTTGGGCCCTTTCTCTTGGGGGCTGGGCGGCCGGCTCGGCTCGGGCCGGCAATATGTCAGTTGGATTCACTTGGAAGATGTCGTAGCGGCGGTGATGTTCCTGCTTTCCGAGGACGATTGCCAGGGGGCCTACAACATGGTGGCACCCAACCCGTTGCGCAATCGGCAGCTCACCGCCATACTTGGCAAGCTGATGGGGCGCCCGACCATCTTGCCGGCGCCGGCCTTTGCCTTGCGGCTCGCCCTCGGTGAGATGGCCGACGAGCTGCTCCTGGCCAGTGCGCGAGCCCTGCCGAGGCGCCTCCAGGAGGCCGGATTCGTGTGCCAGCTCAGCACCTTCGAAATGGCCATGCGCGACTTGCTGTGAGGTGCGATCGATCAACATCCTTGACCCGCAACCGGGGCAATTTCTAGAATGAGCGAAATTCACTCTTACCTCAGGCGGGCTCCCAGCAGGCCCATCAGGGCCAGCGCGGCTCCGGTGGCCGCCTCAGCCCAAGGATTCAAGGGATGATCACCGGACACAATACCGACGTGCGCTATGGCGACGTGGTCCTCCATGTCCAGACGGAGGACAAGGGGAAAGGCAATCCCTTCATCGAGAGCTTGATCTACTTCGGTGGCCAGGTGGTGGTGGCCAAGCGAGCCAGCTATGCCGATTTGTTGGAGAGCGGCAAGGGGTCGGACGAGATCACTTCGTTGATGGATCGTCAGCACCGGATGATGATCAAGGCCATCCAGGCGGGAAAATTCGACGACAAGATTCGCCTCTTTGTCCCCCTCGACAAGGATTCCCCCGATCAAGCGGTGACCGCAGGGTTCGATTTTTCTGAGGAGGGTGGCCGTACGTTGGATCAAGTCATTCTCGAATATTTGACCGCCGAAGCCGAGCAAGAGCAGCTCCTGCTGGTGATGGATCAAGAGATCGAGCCCAAGGCCGGTCGCCAAATTCAGATGGATCTACGAACTCGCTCCAGCCGTAATGGGGAACCGGTGGCGGACGCGGCGATCGAGGTCAAAATGATTTCCACTTTCGGCGGTCCGCGGGTCTTGGGGTCCGGCAAGACCGACGCCGAGGGGGTGCTGTCGCTGCCGGTGGCCATCCCAGCCGTCGATCGGGGCACCGCGGCTCTGATCGTCACCGCGGGCTGCAATGTCGGCCAAGCGGAGCTAAAATACCTTCTTTGAGGGTTCACTTGCCACGATGCTGAACGTTAGACTCAACGGCGAAGATCATGCGGTCCCTGCGGACGCCAGCTTGCTGGATTTGTTGTCAGGGCTGGGCAAGGATCCCCGCGTAGTGGCCATCGAGCTCAACGGCTCCATCGTGCCGCGAGGTGCGTTTGGGGACCGTCGGCTGGCGGCGGGAGATCGCATCGAGATTGTCGAATTCGTTCAGGGCGGTGACGGACGGGGTGAGTCGGAGGCTGAGGCGAAGGGATGATCCGCGCCGACGGGAAACGAATTTCGAGCCCTTGTCTTTTCTGATCAGTAAATGTATATTCACCGCGCTCACGGGCCGCTAGCTCAACTGGCAGAGCAGCAGACTCTTAATCTGCGGGTTCTAGGTTCAAGTCCTAGGCGGCTCACCACTTTGGATTGTCCACGACCGCCAGCACATGACAGTGCACGGCTCGTCGCCCTCGGGTGGAGTGACATCCGCGGGTATGGCTCGGCGGTTTCCGACCCAGCCCTACCACTCGACGAAGAACCCATCGGTGCCGATCGGGATGCTCTGGCCGCATTGGAGAGCCCCAGAATGACGGACCACCGGGAATTTTTCATCGAGGTCCTCGGTTCTCTGCGAAAGTGGCGGAATTGGTATACGCGCTAGACTTAGGATCTAGTCTCCGAAAGGGGATGGGGGTTCGAGTCCCCCCTTTCGCACCATCCTCGAAAATCGACCCAGAGTCGCGGCCTCGAAACCTCGAGCAGGCCGTGCTCCAAACCAGGAAATCACTTTGACATGAGCGTCGTCACTTCCTTTGAAGACGTCGGCCCCTGCCGTAAAAAAATGACCATCGAGGTTCCGGCGCCAGCCGTTGAAGCCGAGATCGGACGGGTCGTCGATGGTTACCGACGCCAGGTGTCGATCCCTGGGTTTCGCAAGGGCAAGGTGCCCGCCAGCCTCCTCCGCAAGCGCTTCCGCGAAGACATCGAGCGGGAGGTCGCGGACCGTCTGGTGCCCCGCTACTGGCATCAGGCGCAGGCTGAGAAAAGCTTGGATCCGCTGCTGCCACCGCAGGTGGAGGAGCTGGAGATCGAAGCCGGCAAGCCCTTGACCTTCACCGCCGTGGTCGAGGTCCGACCTGACATCACCATCGGTGAGATCGCCGACTTCGAGTTGCCGGAAGGCCAGACCGAACCCGGCGAAGACGAGAAGGACGACGCCCTGCGCAATCTGCGCCGCGGCCATGCCACCTGGACCAGCGTCGAACGGGGAGCTTCCCGTGGCGATATGGTCATCGGTTTGATGCATCGTCTCGATGAGCCCGCTACGGCCGAGGAGTTGTCGCAGGACGAATCGAGCGACTCTGAAAGCGCCGAGGGCGAGGTCGCCGTCGACGCGGAGGCCGAGGATTCCGAATCGTCTGCCGCCCCGGAGCCCCTACAAGTGGAGCTCGGAGCGCAAGGCGTCGAAGAGGAGCTGACCCTTGCCCTGACCGGCTTGACGGCGGGCCAGAATACCGAATACACACGCCGCCACGAGCACGAGGGCGAGACCCACGAACACAAGTTCCGCATCGAGGTGGAAGAGGTCAAGGAGCCCGAGCTGCCTGAGCTAAACGATGATCTGGCTGAGAAGTTCGGTTTCAAAAGCGCCTCCGAGCTCGAATCGGCGGTGCTGGACAACCTGCGTTCCACCAAAGAGCAGGAGTTACGTGGCCAGCGCCAGAAGGCGTTGCTCGAGCAACTGCGGGAACGCTATCCGGTCGAGCTGCCGGAAGGGGTCGTCGAGCACGAGAGCGAGGAGATGTTACAAGACACCATGCAGCGCCTCGGCGGGCAAGGGGTCGACCTCGATCAGATGGGCATCGATTGGAAGAAGGTGGTCGGCGATATGCGGCCGCAAGCCGAGCAGCGCGTACACGAGCGCTTGGTGCTCGACGCCGTCGGCGCCCACTTGCAGCTCAAGCTCGACGAAAGTGCGTTCGAGCAATTTTTGACCATGGCGGCGGCCGAGCGCCGCATGTCTTCCCAGGTCTTGCGTCAGCAGCTCAGCGAAAACGGACGCCTGGAGCCGCTGCGGGCTCAGCTGCTGCGCGACCAGACGGTGCGTCATCTGTTGGGCGAGGGCGACGCGGAGGAAGACGCTGCGGCGCCCGAAGACACGGACGAAGACGCTGCGGCACCCGACGCTGCGGCGCCCGACGACGTGGCGCTCGACGACAAAGAAACGCAGAGCGCTTCCGATGAGGATGGCACAGACTCTTGAGTCGCCATTGACGAGTCGCCCCTGACGAGCAGGCACGGATTGAGCCGCTACTGAAAGGACCGCCGAGGTGCCCCTTGGCCGAGGCTGATCGAAACGTCCTGATCATGACCGCCGAGTCTTGATGACCGAAGTGAGATTACCGAATTGACTTCGCAGACCGCAGAAACCTCAACCGAGGCAGGTCTCGAAGATCCCAGGAGGGGAATACATGCTGGTGCCGATCGTTGTCGAGCAGACCAACCGTGGTGAGCGCTCCTATGACATCTACTCCCGACTGCTCAAAGACAACATCATTTTCTTGAGTGGGACGGTCGAAGACGAGATGGCGAATCTGATCATCGCCCAGATGCTCTTTCTCGAAGCGGAGAATCCGGAGAAGGACATCTCGCTGTACATCAACTCCCCCGGTGGCTCCACCAGCGCCGGTCTGGCCATCTATGACACCATGCAGTACATCCGGCCGGATGTGGCGACCCTATGCGTCGGTCAGGCGGCGTCGATGGGAGCCTTGCTCTTGGCCGCCGGTGCCCATGGTAAGCGCACCGTGTTGCCCAACTGCCGGGTGCTCATCCACCAGCCTTGGGTACGTGGCCTGGGTGGGCAGCAGAGCGACGTGCAGATCCATGCGGAGGATCTCCTGCGCCTGCGTCGGACCCTCGACGAAGTGTTGGCCAAGCACACCGGCAAGGACGTGGAAACGATCCACCGCGACACCGATCGCGACAACATTTTGACCGCCCCGGAGGCCATCGAGTATGGCCTCGCCGATCACATCATGGTTCGCCGCGACCTGCCTACTGAGGTCTGACGGCACAACAACGGGCCGGTAGAATAGACCTCGAGTCGAGGTTTGAAGGTGGGAGATCGTTGTCTTGGAGGTTGACAGACGTTGCCTAGCCTCCCTACCATCAACGATAGCTCACCATAGGTGAAGCCAAGGAGGTTACATGGCCAAAAAAGAAACAGCCGACGATCAGCTACGTTGCTCCTTCTGTAATAAGAGTCAGAGGGAAGTCAAGAAGCTGATCGCAGGCCCTACGGTTTTTATCTGCGACGAATGTGTAGACATCTGTCTGGACATCATCGCCGAGGACCGTCTGCACGAGCAGCAGCAGGAGACCGACCTGCCCAAGCCGAAAGAGATCAAGGCGCTGCTCGACCAATATGTCATCGGCCAAGAGAAGGCGAAACGCAAGCTGGCGGTGGCGGTTTACAACCACTATAAGCGCATCGACTTTTCCGACCGTAGCCGCGGTGATATCGAGCTGCAGAAGTCGAACATTCTGCTCATCGGCCCCACCGGCACAGGCAAGACGCTGCTGGCGCAAACGCTGGCCCGTATCCTTTCGGTGCCGTTCACCATCGCCGACGCCACGACCCTGACGGAAGCGGGATACGTCGGCGAGGATGTCGAGAACATCATCCTCAAGCTTTACCAGGCTTCCGGCAACGACAAAGAGAAGACGCAGCGCGGCATCGTCTATATCGACGAGGTTGACAAGATCTCCCGCAAGAGCGACAACCCCTCGATCACCCGGGACGTTTCCGGCGAAGGGGTGCAACAAGCTCTGCTGAAAATCCTCGAAGGCAGCCAATGCAACGTGCCGCCCCAGGGTGGCCGTAAGCATCCACACCAGGAGTTTCTGCAGATCGACACCACCAACATCCTCTTCTTGTGCGGCGGTGCCTTTGTCGGTCTGGAAGACCAGATCGCCAGCCGCTTGAACAAGAAGGTCCTGGGTTTTGGCGCCAACGCCAAGGTGGGGATCCCGGCCAACAAGAACGGCAGCAAGAAGAAAGATGTCAGCCTGTCCGCATCGCAGCCGGAAGACTTGATCAAGTATGGCCTGATCCCCGAGTTCGTCGGACGTTTGCCCGTCGTGGCGGTCTTGGAAGAGCTCGACGAAGACGCCCTGGTGCGTATTCTGCAAGAGCCTAAGAACAGCCTGGTGCGGCAGTACCAGACCATGTTCGAGCTCGAAGACGTGGAGCTCAAGTTCCACGACGAAGCGCTGCGGGCCATCGCCCGGCAAGCGGTGGAGCGGAATGTCGGGGCCCGTGGTCTGCGAATCATCATGGAAGAGCTGATGCTCGAGCTGATGTACAACATCCCTTCCCAACCCAACATCGAAGAGTGTGTGATCACCGAAGAGGTGGTCGAGAATCGAGTCCAGCCGATGATGCTCTACAAGCAGGCCGGTTGAACCATCAGGTGGTCTTGGGCTCGGCCCTAGGACCACCTACCCTTTGAGAGGCGAAATGAGCTCCAGCTTCATCACCAGCGAAATCAAGAATCTCCCTGCCGTTCCCCTGCGGGATATGGTGGTCTTTCCCCATATGATGGCGCCCTTCATCGTCGGTCGTCAAAGCTCCGTTATGGCCTTGGAGGTCGCCCTGGGCTCGCCCAGCAAGCGTCTCTTCCTGGTGACCCAACGGGACCCGAAGATCGACGATCCCCAACGGCAGGATATCCAGGACATCGGTGTCGTCGCCCGGGTCATCCAAAACCTGAAATTGCCCAACGGCAACGTCAAGGTGATGGTCGAGGGCGAGCAGCGGGGCAAGCTCGGCGATCTCCAGGAAATCGACGGCGCGCTGCATGCCGATGTCGAAGCCTTCGCCATCAGCTATCCGGTCAACGACAAGCTGCAAAGCTATATGAGCAAGGTGCTCAATACCTTCGAGCAGTACGCCAAGATGTCCCATCACTTGGCTTTCGAAGGTCTGATGCCGACCCTCAAGCTCGATGATCCGGACCGCTTCTGCGACATGCTGTCGGCCCACCTGATGGTGCCCACCGCGGACAAACAAGCTCTGCTGGATTTGCTGAACCCCTACGAGAGGCTCCAGCGTTTGCATGATCTGATCGAAGTCGAGATCGACAAGGTCAACATCGACAAGCGGGTCAACATCCAGGTCAAGAAGCAAATGGAGCGGGCCCAGAAAGAGTACTACCTCAACGAGAAGGTCAAGGCGATCCACGATGAGCTGGGACGCAAGGACGACCGCACGGACGAGGTGGCGGAGCTGCGGGAGCGCATCGAATCCTCCGGCATGCCCAAGGATGTGCGCGAGAAGGCCGAGCAAGAGATCAAGCGCTACGAGGCGATGCCCCCGGTGTCCGCCGAGGCGACGGTGTCGCGCAATTACATCGAATGGTTGGTCAGCGTTCCGTGGAAGAAGAAGAGCCGCGAGTTGCGGGATTTGGACAAGGCCGAAGCGATCCTCGACAAGGATCATTTTGGGCTCGACAAGATCAAACAGCGCATCCTCGAGTTCTTGGCGGTGCGTCAGCTGACCCGCAAGAACCAGACTTCGATCATCTGTTTCGTCGGCCCCCCCGGCGTCGGCAAATCCTCCCTGGCCAAGTCCATCGCCCGCGCGACGGGACGCAAGTTCGTGCGCCTCTCCCTCGGCGGGGTGCGCGACGAGGCTGAGATTCGCGGCCATCGGCGCACCTACATCGGTGCCTTCCCGGGGCAGATCATCCAGATGATGAAAAAGGCCGGGGCCGTCAATCCCGTCTTTCTGCTCGACGAGATCGACAAGATGGCCATGGACTTCCGAGGCGATCCGGCCGCCGCCCTGCTGGAGGTCTTGGACCCGGAGCAGAACGACGCCTTCGCCGATCATTACCTCGATGTGGACTACGACCTATCGAACGTCATGTTCATCGCCACCGCCAACGTCATCCACACCGTTCCGCCGGCCCTGCGGGACCGCATGGAGGTGATCGAGCTGACCGGCTATACGCCGAGCGAAAAGCTGGCCATCGCCCGCGGCTTCTTGCTACCAAGGCAATTGGATTCCCATGGTTTGGAGAACAAAAAGGTCGAATTCTCCGATGATGCGTTGCGAGTCCTGATCGACGCCTATACCCGAGAAGCCGGAGTTCGCAATCTCGAACGTGAGATCGCCTCGGTGTGCCGCAAGCTGGCACGCCGGCTGGTGGAGGCCAAGAAGAAGAAAGTGAAGCTCGTGGTCAAGAACCAGGAGGACGTGCGCGAGCTCCTGGGACAACCGAGATTCCGCCGCCGTGGCAAGCAAAAGCAGTCGATGATCGGGGTCACCACCGGCTTGGCCTGGACGCAGGTGGGCGGCGAGATCTTGGAGACCGAGGTCGGCTTGATGAAGGGCAAGGGCAAGCTGACCATCACCGGCAAGTTGGGTGATGTGATGCAGGAATCGGCGCGAGCCGCCGTCACCTATGTTCGAAGCCGCGGCGAGCTGCTCGGCATCGAGCCGGATTTCACCAACGAGCAGGACATCCACATCCATGTTCCGGAGGGAGCGATTCCCAAAGACGGTCCTTCGGCCGGCATCACCATGGCGACGGCGCTGGTCTCGGCGCTCACCAACATGGCGGTGCGCAAGGATCTAGCGATGACCGGCGAGATCACCTTGCGGGGAACGGTCTTGCCAGTGGGCGGTATCAAGGATAAACTCTTAGCTGCCTACCGAGCTGATATCACCGAGATCGTCATTCCGAAGGACAACGAGAAGGATCTGGAAGACATCCCGGCTGAGATCCGTGATGTCCTGACCATCCACCTCGTAGAATCCATGGACGAAGTTTTGACCTTTGCCATCGATGGGGACATCGTTCCGCTGTCGAAGGGTGAAGTCGAGAAGGTGTCTTCGGAAACTTCCGTCGAGTCCGGAAGCTTGGCTCACTGAGATCTTGTCGGCGGAGAGCTTCGGCTCGCTGGAACCCTCGAGGCACTGATTTTTTCGGCTGAGCACCGTGTTTGCATTGGCAAACCAAGCCGGATTTTAGCTTGCGCCCCCGGGCCTATCCCCAAGGGAGCGCCGGACGACACTCCCTCCTGAAGGGTGCGTCTTGGCACCGTCGGCAGCCCATGTCGATGGGACCGTTGGGAGCCGGGAGAGCGCGAGGTTTCTCCGTTCGCCCAGTTCTCGTCCGCTGGCTGCGCATTCCCCCTTTACCATTTTCAGCTCATGGTAGACAGGCATCCGAAACGGGTTGCGGGTTCGCAGGCGAAATCTTCGAGATCGATGAGCCTAGGAGCAACGTGAAGATCGAATCGGCCGAGTTTTTGCTTTCGGCCAACCACCGACGGCAGTTTCTGGACGACGGTCGACCGCAGATCGCCTTTGTCGGGCGATCCAATGTCGGCAAGTCGAGTCTGCTGAACACTGTGTTGCAAAGGAAGAAGTTGGCGCGAACCGGCTCGACTCCGGGCCGAACCCGGGCCATCAACTACTTCCTGATCAACCGCCGGTTCTATTTCGTCGATCTTCCGGGATACGGTTTCGCCAAGGCATCGAAGACCGATCGGGCAAGCTGGGCCGAGCTCATGGATCAATACTTTCGTGATGCCGGGGAAAGTGGCTCGCAGCGCTGCCTTCTCACCCATTTGGTGGACGGCAAGGTGGGAGCCACGGAGCTCGATGCGCAAGCACGGGAGTATTTTCTCGGCTTGGGCCTCAATGTAATGACCGTCGCCACGAAGATCGACAAGGTCTCCCGGGGGCGTCGCCCCAAGCAGATCAAGACGATCCGTCAGCGGCTCGACATGATGGACGAAGACGTCATCGTTCCCTTCTCAGCGCAGTCGGGGGAAGGTGGCCTACAAATCTGGAAAGGAATTCAGAGTTTTCTCGCCGACGTGTCGGAGAGGTCTCAACGGATGGGAATGACATGAGCAGGAACAATCAAAAGCAGTCTGCAGGAGCCAAACCCGGCTCACGCAATCGTGGCAAACGCTCTGGTGGCGGAGGACCTCCGAAGGAACGGCCGGGTCTGGATATTCGCGAGCTAAAGGAGATGAGCATCTCCCAGCTGGTACAGATCGGCAAGGATCTGGAGATCGAGGGCGCCACCGGTACCCGCAAGCAGGAGCTCATCTTCAAGATCCTGCAAGCGCAAACGGAGAAGAGCGGCCTGATTTTTGCGGAAGGGGTCCTCGAATGCCTGCCGGACGGCTTCGGCTTTCTGCGCGCTCCGGAGTACAACTACCTGCCGGGGCCGGACGACATCTATGTCAGCCCGAGCCAGATTCGACGCTTCGACCTGCGCACCGGCGATACCGTCTCCGGGCAGGTCCGCAAGCCGAAAGAGGGGGAGCGCTACTTCGCCTTGATCAAGGTGGAGGCGGTCAACTTCGAGCACCCGGATGTGGTGCGCAACAAGATCTTCTTCGACAACCTGACGCCCCTCTATCCCCTCGAACGCTTGAAGCTCGAAGTGCCCGGCGACATGGCGTCGCGGGTGATGGATCTGGCCACCCCCATGGGCAAGGGCCAGCGCGCCTTGATCGTCGCGCCGCCCCGCACCGGCAAGACGATGCTGTTGCAGTCGCTGGCTTCGTCTTTGGCCAAGAATCACCCCGAGGTGGTGCTCATCGTGCTGCTCATCGACGAGCGGCCCGAGGAAGTCACCGACATGCAGCGCTCGGTCAAGGGCGAAGTGGTTTCGTCGACCTTCGACGAACCCGCCACCCGTCACGTGCAAGTGGCCGAGATGGTGATCGAGAAGGCCAAACGTCTGGTGGAGCACAAAAAGGATGTGGTCATCCTGCTCGATTCCATCACCCGTCTGGCCCGTGCTTACAACACCGTGCAGCCGCCTTCCGGCAAGGTGCTCTCCGGTGGTATCGACGCCAACGCCCTGCATCGCCCCAAGCGTTTCTTCGGTGCCGCCCGCAACGTCGAAGAGGGTGGTTCCTTGACCATCATCGCCACCGCCCTGGTGGACACCGGCAGCCGCATGGACGATGTCATCTTCGAAGAATTCAAGGGCACCGGTAACTGCGAGATCCACCTGGATCGTAAGTTGGTCGACAAGCGGGTCTTCCCGGCCATCGACATCAACCGCTCCGGCACCCGTAAGGAAGAGCTCTTGATGCCCGGCAGCGAGCTGCACCGGGTGTGGATCCTGCGCAAGGTGCTCAATCCACTGTCGACGGTGGAGAGCATGGAGCTGTTGTTGGACAAGCTGTCCAAGACCCGCACCAATGGAGAGTTCCTCAGCGCCATGTCGAAATAGCCCGAGGGGTCCCGAGGTGATCGCCGAGCCCCCTGGGATGGAGAATGCTCCCGATGCGACGCTGCCCGACTGCCGGTCGGTGGGGTCGCTGGCGAACCCGGCGAGCGCCGAGTCGAGCCTGGCCGGCTGGGGTGGCCTACGACGCCCGGGCCGCGAGATCCTCGGTGAGGATTTTGCCGCCCTGTGCCGCGGGCGGCGACTCAGCCGAGGGCTGGGGCGCTCCTATGGCGACTCGTCCTTGCCCTCCCCGGTGGGCGATGGCACGGTGGCCGGTTCCAAGCTGGCGGACCGGGTCTTGGCCTTCGACGCCGACAGTGGTTTGCTGCACGCCGAAGCCGGGCTCAGCCTGGGCGAGTTGCAGCGTCTATTCCTACCTCGGGGTTTCACCTCACCGGTGCTCACCGGCACCCAACATGTCACCCTGGGCGGCATGGTGGCCTCGGACGTGCACGGCAAGAATCACCATGTGCAAGGTACCTTCGGCGGTCATGTCGAGCGTCTGTGGATGCGGCTGGCCGATGATCGACTGGTGCAATGCTCTCCCACGGAGCTCGCCGACCTTTTCTGGGCGACGGTCGGGGGCATGGGGCTGACCGGCCACATCCTCGAGGTGGCGGTACGGCTGGAGCCCATCGCCAGCCCTTGGATTTGGTGCGAGACCGAGCGCATGCGCCACCTGGACGATTTCCTGCTCGGCCTCGCGGAGGCGGCCCGTCAGTGGCCCATGACCATGGGCTGGATCGATTGCCTGACCCGCGGTCCGCGCATGGGGCGAGGCATCCTCTACCGCGGGCGCTGGGCAACGCCGCAGGAGGCGCCCGCCGCGCCGCCGCCGCTCAAACGCCGCCTGGTGGTGCCGATCGATTTTCCCAGTTGGGCGCTCAACCCATTGACGGTGCGGCTGTTCAACGCCGCGGTCTACCACAAACATCAGCCACGCTTGCGACGGGGCATCCTGCACCCGGAATCCTTTTTTCATCCCCTGGATGCCATCCTGGATTGGAACCGCATCTATGGCCGCCGCGGTTTCACCCAATACCAGTGCATCATCCCCCAGACGGCGGGCGCCGCAGGGGTGCGGCGGTTTTTCACCTTGCTCACCGAGCTGGGGTTGGCGTCGTTCCTCTGCGTCATCAAAGACTGCGGCGGGCAAGGACGCGGCATGCTGTCCTTTCCCCGGCCGGGCACCTCGATCGCCCTCGACATCCCGGTGCGAGAGTCCACGGAGGACGCCATCGGCCGCCTCAATGAGCGCCTGCTGGAGCTCGGCGGCCGCATCTATTTGACCAAGGACGCCTTCACCACGGCGCAGCATTTTGCCGCCATGGAGCCCCGCCTCGAAGCTTGGCGGGAGGTGCAGCGACGTTATGATCCCGAGGGGCAGCTGGCCAGCGCACAATCGGCCCGCATGCTCGGTATTCCTTGAGCCACCACGGCGATTCGTGGCGCCCTAGACTGGGCTAGTGTCCATCCGGTTTTACCGAGATCGGTGCCAGCGGGAGGTCCCTTGGAGCGAGCGAGGGGGCCCGCCCAGGGGCGAGGGTGTCTGAGCTGGTACAGCATTGGAGATCCGGTAGAGACTTGACCAGCAACAGCTTACGGTGCCCACAAACGGTCCGGAGAGTTTCGGAGCCCCGGCCGAGCCCAATGGAGCCTCCTCCCCACGAGCTATTTCTGGATGGACACGAGCTAGAATAGGGCCATCAAGACTAGACCCGGCAAACCAAATCAACCAAGATCCAATCGGGAGATGCTGCCATGAGTGAAAACGATAAAGAGCACGAAGACCACGAAGAAGAGGGCGAGTTGGTGCCTGCCGACGAAGCTCCGGAAATGCTGGAGGTCACCGAGTCCAACCAATCCGGCAACGACGCCGTCGAAGTTCTTTTCTTCGACATCGTCATCAGCCCGGGATCCAGCATCACGGCCCTCTATCAAGTCGTGGTGAAGGAACCCAAGGGGATCATCAACGAGCTCACCGTGAGCTTCGTGCGTACCCAGGACGGCACGGTGGTCGATACCGTGGCGGGCACCTCCATCAACAATCCAGGCCATGGGGTCAATGGGGCGCTCGATGTCTTGCCGTCGGCCTTCAAGGCCGTGGAGGGGGATGGAGCCTCTTGCATCCTCAGCGGCTGGGTGGGCAAGCAAGGCTTCTTCTTCCGCCAGCCGGTCGATATTCTGGAATGAGCTGAACGGGCCGCCGGGACGCCGCCGACGCCGTCGTTGCGCGTCGGCGGTGCCCGGGGCTCAAGGCTGAAGAAAGCTCAGGGCCCTGTCGAGCCACTCGCTGGGCACCCCGGAGTAGTGATGCGCTCCGGGAATCTCGAAGTAGGTGGTGTGACGGAAGCCGTCCTCCCGGTAGAGACGCTCGTTGGTGCGTGTCTGTAGACGATTGAAATCCAGCTCACCGGTCAGGAAGACATAGCGGTTGCGTTTCTTGATCAACTTGAGCACCTCCTTCGTCGGTGGCTCGAAGGCCGCCGGCCACACCATGCCGGGTTTGTCCGGGGCGTCGACATCACGATAGTAGTCACAGCCGTAGACGAAAAATCCACCTTGGAAGACCTCGGGGAAGTGCAGGGAGAGCCCCGTCGAGATGCGGCCACCGCCGGAGTAGCCGCCGACGTAGATCCGCCGAGGGTCGATATGGTAGAGCTGCTGCATGTTGTGTGCAGCGTCGAGGGCCAGGGCCATGCGATCCCAGCCGGCTCGCGGGTTGCCAGCGCTGTTGGCTCCCACCCAGATGACCCGATGGCGGCGTAACGTTTCGAGCAAATGTGGGTACGGCCGGCCGTGCTGCGTTGGGCTGACCCAGACCATCAGGCCGAAGCCGGTGGATGCAGTGCCGTCGGACCTGCCGTCGCCGCCATCCTCTTCGGGCACAAAGACCTCGAAGCTTTCGTCGGCCAGGTCGTAGGTACCCGCTGCGGGATCCACCTCCAGGACCTGTTGATGGTCGTAGCCGTAGCGCTCCTCGATGATCTGTAAAGCACTGAGTGGGCTCGGGCGGCCGAAGCGCACCCGATAGCGTCCGCGGCGTCCAGCTTCCGGAGCTAAGGCCTCGATATCGTCTTGCAAGCGCAAGGGGATGCCCCCACGGGCCGGCGGAGGCAAATCGACCTCGGCCCGCAGGACGTCCGCCCCCTCGTCGTCCAGCCGAGCAAGCCAGGAGGTGGCGTCCTCCGGCCGTTGCATGGCTTCCAACAAGAGACTGAAAAAGCGACGGCTATCGGCGTCTCGGGGATCGAATACCAGGGCCCTTTTAAGGATCTCCACCGCCGCGTCGTGCTGCTGCTCCTCGATGTGGGTGCGGGCGATGGCGCGCAGGATTTCCGGTTGCGAGGCCGGCGGCAGGACGTTCAAGGTCTTCTCGTATTCCGCCCGGGCGGCGGCGGGGTGCCCCTGTTGCAGCAGGCTGTTGCCGCGCTGAATCCAACCCTGGACCGAGCCTGGGGTTTCGGCGAAGCTCGGCGACACCTCGGAGAGGGGGCGCAAGACCACCCGTAGGGGCTGATTGTCGTCGAGCTGCACCAGGACCCGGCCTTCGCTCACCACGTAGCCTTCGGCCTCGATCTGCACCGTCCATTCACCGGGCACTAGACGAGGCACAACAAAGCGGCCCCGTCGCGAAGTGGTGACGGTGGGTGGCCTGACCTCCGGTGCCTGGGTCAAGAAGACCTCCACCTTGGCCCCCGCCAGGGGTTTCTCGTCCTCGTCGAGGATGACGCCGCTGATCTTGCCGGGCCCGAGCCATTGTTGACCGGAGGCGATCCAGCAAGTGAAGAGATAGAACAGGGCCGCAAGGCAGTGGGAGCGCCGTTTCATCGACGCAGTATGCCTGGCCCGGGGAGGCATCGTCTAGCCGTCTCGTCACCGGGACACGGCGTTTCGAACCGACGTCGCGACAAGGAACCCGGGCCTTCAGCCAGCCATCAGGCTGGTCGCTGGTTGTAGCGGTTCATGGCGTAGCGCACGATGAAACCGACGACGGTGAAACCCGCCAGCATCAACCAATTGAGCCGATGACCATAGGAGACGGTGGGGAAGTGGCTGCTGATCATGATGAAGATCACCGGCAAAGCCATGAAGGTATTGTGGCCGGAGCGTTGTTTGGCCCGGGCCGCCAAGGTCATGTCCGCCGCCCCGCCCTGCTGCACCGCCGCCAGCATTTGCTTCTGGGCGGGCAAGATGCGCAGCCAAACGTTGGCCGCCATCAAAGTGCCGAAGAGGGCGCCGACATGGATGTAAGCGGCCCGGCCGCTGAGCACTTGGGCGAGACCATAGGCGGTACCAAAGGCCAAGAGCAACGAGATGGCGGAAGCCAGGCGGGGTGAGCGGGCCAGGGGAGAAATCCACAGCAGGTCATAGACTAGCCAGCCGATGAGCAAGGTCCCCAGGCCGATGCCGATACTCTTCCAAAGCACGACCGTCGGATCGTCCCACAGGGAGATCTGGGACTCGTCCACCATCAAACCTCCCATGTAGTAGACGACGGTGAGCAGCAGCATGCCGCTGATCCAGGTGAGGGCCGCTTCCCAGCGAAACCAATGCAAGGTCTTGGGTAGGATCTCCGGCTGCTTCTGCTTCTCGACGACATAGAAACCGCCGCTGTGCACCATCCAAATCTTCTCCGGACCACCATCCTCCGGCGCCTCGACGGTGAGGCGGCTGTCGAGCCAGCTGAAGAGAGCGGTCTGGCCGATCCACAGGACGCCGAGCACCACGTGGGACCAACGAAGTATCAGATTCAGCCACTCGCTCAATTTTGGGTCCATCATGAGGCGAGCTTAGCAGCTCCACGACCCTCGGGGACCGGGGGACCCTTCGCCCCTCTACCAGCGGGGCCGCTTGGGAAGTCCCCGAGTGCGGGCTTCCAGCTCCGCCTGGAGCTGCCGGGCGACCTGGCTTTGCTCAGCGCTGGGCGACTCTTCCAGGGCGCTGTAGAGGTGTTGGTAGGCGGCGGTGGGGGAGTCGAAGGCGTGCAATAACAGTTGCGCTGCGCCGAGGTGCGCCTCGACGCGGCCCGGTCCTCGGGGATGCTCGGAGAGGACCCGTTGCAGGGCCGCCAAGGCGGGTCGCGGTTGTCCCCCCGCGGCTAGGGATTGCGCCAGGCGCAGCTTTTCGACGGCCGGAATGGTGCGGCGAGTCAGCTCCCTTGGCAGGTCGAAGAATAGGCGACCGGCCTCGTCCACCCGATCTTCATCGAGCAGCATCCCAAAGGTGGTGGCCGCATCCGCCGAGGCCGGGGCTGAGGTGCCGCCGAGCGGCCCTGCGACACCCCCGGGTGTGGTCTTGACGGGTCGGCGGACGCCTTCGCCCCAGGCGGCGGGTCGCAGCGTCCAAGCGAGACCGACCCCAGCCACAAAGCCGCCGATGTGAGCGCCATAGGAAACTCCACCGCTGCCGCCACTGACCAGCAGGGGAAGGAGGTTGTCGAGCACCAAATAGGCGCCCAGCACCCAGCGGGCCGGCAGCTCGATGACGTCCATCAAAAAGGGGAAGAGAAAGACAAAAACCCGCACCCGATTGCGCGGGAACCACAAGAAGTACAGACCCAGCACGCCCGAGATGGCACCCGAAGCGCCCACCGAAGGAACCGACGAACCGAGACGCAGCAGGGTGTCCCCCAGGGCCGCCGCCAAACCGGTGCCCAAGTAAGCCATCAAGAACGGCAGGCGGCCGAGCCGATGCTCGATGTTGTCGCCGAAAATCCACAGAAAGAGCATGTTGCCGACCAGGTGCATCAAGCCACCGTGCAGGAACATGGAGGTCAGCATGGTGAGCAACGACAGCTGGGCCGGTTTGCTGCCCCACTCGAAACGCACCACATCGCCGCGGCTGGTATGGGCCAGCAAGGTCTCGACCGGGATCTGCCGTTCCTCCTGCAGCACCATCAAGTACTGGCGGGTGGCGCCGTCCTCAAAATCGGCCCGCTGGAAGGACAGGGGCCACAGCAGGGCGAAGAGCGCGACGTTGAGGGCGATCAGCCCCCAAGTGACCCACGGGGTCCGCGGTAGGTTGGGGCTGTCACCGATGGGAAGGAACATGGGATCCTCGGCTTGTCGATGGCTCAGGAAGGCTCTGGCCCGTGCTGCCGAAGGGGCGACGCTGCACCCGGTCTCGGCCCTCGGTGACGACGTAGGTGGCCCCCGGGCTGAGCGCCTCATGGTGCGAGGTCGCGCCGTTGGGCCAAGTCACGGTGAGGTCCCAGGTGTTGGCCACCGGCGCCTCGCCAAGGCCGAAAAACAAGGCGGGTGCGCTGCTCGACAGGTAACTGCCACCGCCGCTGAGATGGCGCACCCGCCGCTGATCGCCGTGTCGCAGCTCGAGGCGGGCCCCGAGGGCCTCGGTATTGTTACCACCGGCCCCCGCGGCGCTGCCGCGGCCCCGCAGCAGGACCGCCAACGAGGTGTCGGCTGCACTGCAGGCGTTGTGCAAGACAAGGACACGGTCACCGTTCTGGGTCACCACCAAGTCGAGATCGCCGTCGTTGTCGAGATCTCCGCTCGCCACGCCGCGGCCCACCAGGGGTCTTTGCTGCAAGCCGAGCCGTGGCGAGGCGTCGACAAAGCGGCCACGGCCATCGTTGAGAAAGAGCTGCGCCGGTTGACGATGGGAGCGGGAGCTGTCGAAGAGGGCGATGTTGTCGATGATGTGGCCGTTGGCGACAAAAATATCCAGGTCACCGTCGTGCTCCACATCGAGCATGACGGTGCCGAATCCCACCCACGGCAGGCTGGCGCGGTCGAGGCCGGCGCGGCGGGTTTGGTCCTCGAAGAGGCCGCCCAAGGGGCGATAGAGGGTATTGGTCTCTTGGTCCAGATGGGTGACCAAGATCTCGCCTCGGCCGTCGCCGTCGAGGTCGCCGAAGGCCAGCCCCATGCTGGCCTCGGCGGCGCCGCCAGCGTTGAAGCCAAGACCGCTGATCAAGGCCTCCTCGCGCAAACCCCCCCGGCCGTCGCCACGGTAGAAATAGTTCATCGTCGAGTCGTTGGCCACATAGATGTCCTGATGGCCGTCGGCGTCGAAGTCGTAGGTCAAGACGCCGAGACCCTTGGCCTCGGCGGCGGGGCGCAGGCCGGCGGCCCGGCTGATGTCTTCGAAGGTACCGTCGCCGCGGTTGCGGTAGAGCACATCGGCGGCCCCCGGGTAGACATCGGGATGGCAATAGGAACGCAACTGACGGCGCCCATTGCCGCACCACTTGGATTTGGCCGGATCGTAGGTCAGGTAGCGGCTGACAAAAAGATCCAAATCTCCGTCCCCTTCCAGGTCGAGAAAGGCAGCCCCGGTGCTCCAGCCGTCGAGGCCAAGGCCGGATTTGCCGGTGACCTCTTCGAAGGTGCCGTCGCCGCGGTTGCGGTAGAGCACGTCGGGTCCGAAGTTGGTGAGGTAGAGATCGCGCTCGCCGTCGCCGTCCACATCCCCCACCGTCACCCCCATGCCGTAACCCGGGTGGCCGAGTCCGGAGGCGGCGGTGGCGTCTCGGAAATGGCCGTCGTCACCTTGCAGATAGAGGCGATTTTCGGACCTCCGGGAGCCGCTTTGTGAGGCCGTTTCAGGGCCGCTTGCAGGCGCAAGCACCGGCAGAGGCGCCCCCTGCACCAGGTAAATATCCAAGCGACCGTCTCCATTGGCGTCGAGGAGGGCGACACCGGCCCCCATGTTCTCAGGCATTTGTTTGTCGCCCCGGGGGAAAAAATTGTGGTGGAAGTCGATGCCCAAATCCACCGCCTGGTCCCGCCAACAGACGGGTTCCGCAGGCTCGGCTGGGGGTGGGGCAGCCAGGGCAGCCGTAGCAAATGACCCGACGAGCTGGCAGAGGACGCCCCATGCCAGCCGCTTCCCCCAGGGGGGCGGGAATCCAGGCCAAGGGGTCGGCAGGTGCATTACCCTGAGCCTGAGTCTCTGGCCGCCGCCGCCGCAGCCCGTTGCTCTTCGGCCTCCTGCGGTCGGCCCAAGGCGTCGAGCACTGCGGCGTAGCGCTGGCGTAGGTCGGCGTTGTCGAGGCCCAAGGCCAAGGCGCGCTCGAAGTGCATCGCGGCCTCTGGATGCCGGCCGTCTTGGGCCGCCAGCACGGCCAGCAAACCATGGGCTTCCGGCAACTCGTCGTCCAGGGCCAAAGCGCGTTCGAGGGCGTCGCGGGCCAACTCGGGCTGGTGGCGATGGGCGGCGAAGTACCCTTCGAGGAAATGGTATTCCACCTCCCGCGGGGCCAATTGGCGGGCCGCCAAGATGCTGGCCGCCGCATCTTCTTCAAAGCCGCTGGAGAATTGGATCTTGGCCATCAGCGCGTGGGCCCGGTGGGCTTGCGGGTGCGCCTCGAGCAAGGCGGCGAGTTGTTGCCTGGCGGCCCCCAGCTGGTCGGTGGCCGCCAACTCTTGGATGCCGTTGAGGGCGGTGCCGAGCTCTTTTTCTTGCCAGTCGATGTCGTCGCGCTGTCGATTGAGCTCTTGGAACCGTTGCAAGGCCTGCTGGGCGGCGCTGTCGTTACCCAAGGTGCGGTGCACGGCGGCCAGTCGGTAGTGGACCTCGGGGATGTCGGGCATGGCCTCGCGGGCCTTCTGCAAGTGGCCGAGGGCAGATTCCGCCTGCCCTTGCGCCAGCCATAGGATACCGAGCTCCAAATGTACCCGGCCGCTGTCGGGAACCCCCAAGGCGATGGCTCTCTCCAGGTGGCGACGGGCTTCTTCGTGACGCTCCGGGTCGGCTGCCTGGGCCAGACCGCTGATCAAATGGGCCAGCGGCCGCGTCTCGTCGGCGGTCAGCAGGTCGTTCGCGATGGCCAGAGCTTCGTCGTGACGTCCTAGGGAAAGGTAGCGCAGGGCCAGCTCCTCCTGCGATCGGGGCGTTGCCGCGCCGGCTTGCTGCGCCGCCTCCAGCAATTGGAGCGAAGCCTCGTATTGGCCGACATCGCGCAGGATCATGGCGGGGAGAAAGTAGGCCTCGCTGCGTTGTGGGTCGATGCCGCGGACCTCGGCAAAGACCTCCAAGGCTTCGCCGACGGTGCCCATGCGGGTCAAGAGACGCCCCAGCTCCAAGCCCACGTCGGCGTCCCCAGGTGTCAGGTTGTAGGCCTGGCGGGTGTGTTTCAGGGCGCTCAGGAGATCCCCCCGCCGCTCCGCCACCCGGCTGCTGCCGAGCCACGGGCGAGGATCTTCGGGGGCGCTACGGCTGGCGGCGGCAAAGAGCTCCGCCGCTTCCTCCAGCCGCTGGTCGGCCAATGCCACCACCGCCGCCGCCAGCAGCTCCGCCAGCTGTTCGTCGGCCTCCGCTGTCGCCGCCTCGGCCTCCGCCGCGCTGGAGGCGGCAGGGGACGGGGCGTCCGTCGACCGGGGGGCTTGGCTGACTATCGGCGGGGCGCTGAGCACCAGGAGTGTAAGGAGAATGAGATGTCGCATCACCTTGCGATGGTATCCCGCCGAGGGCCCGAGGCCAAGGCGCCCGTCTGGCTCCGGGGGGTTAGGGGCTCTTCGCCGTGCCGCTGGCTGTTTGCCCGAGGCTCAGACGGCGTAGGGCGAGCAGGGCCGAGATGTTGTGCTGCACGTAGTCGATGCGGATCTCGTAGTTGTCGAGGCTGCGACGAAAACCACCCCGCACCCTCGGACGGGTCGGCAGATACAGGCTGGAGACTTCGTCGAAGCGGGTCCTGAGCTGGAATTGCACGGCGTAGCGCATGGCCTCGAGGGCCGCTTCGGCCTCCTCGACACGGCCGCCGCGCAGCAGCAACGGATAGGCGGCGCCCAAGCCCTCGGCCCGGGTGGCGGTGGGGGTGGAGCGGGGTGGGACGTAAAAGCTGCCATGCCAGTCGGCATAGTGGGGACGCCGATTCTGGCCGCTGACGATGGCCTGGGTGATCTTGGCGGCATGCTCCACCAACAGCGGCTCAGGGCGCTGTTGATGGATCTCGTTGAGGGCGTAGAGCAACCAGTGGTCGTGGGCCAGTTGGCCGATCTCGAGGCCCCGGTCGCGCACCGAGATCAGCCAGCGGGCGCCCCGCAGGGCAGCTTCGATCCAGCGGCGATCGGCCTCGGGATGGCGCACCAGGGCGAGCAGGGCTTCGCCGGGGTAGTACTGGGAGACAAACGGCGTCGCCCGACCGGAGGGGTGGAGCCGTTTGTGGACCAGGAACTGCCTCGTGGAGGCATCCTGCTCCGCCAGCAAATAGGCGCCGAGCCGTTGCACCAAGGGCAGATCGGTGGTCTGGCCGGTCAGCTCGATATGTTTCTCGAAGGCCAGCAGCGCCAATCCGTTGCCGCCCAACTTGACCTCGCCGTCTTCGACCACACAGGCCAGCTGCGGGTCGATGGCGCACTCTTGGATGTGCCGCCGCAGGTAGCTGAGGGCTCGCTCGGCGGCCTCCAGGTAGCCACCGTCGGCTACTACCTGATGCATTTCGAGCAGCGAGTAGGTGGTGCCGGCGTGGCGCAGGATGTTGTAGGACCGCTTGCTCACATCGGTTTTTGGCAGGTAGGAATAGGCGAAGCGGCCCTCCGCATCGAGGCTGCGCACCAGGTAATCGGCCCCCTCGCGGGCCGCCGTCAACAAGAGGTCCGCCGACGGACCTTTTTCAATGCCGCCCCAACTGTAGCGACGGTTGCCTCGGTAAAGGGGCCAACTTTGTTTGCCATCGGAGTAGACGCTGCGCAAGTCGAGGCGAAAGAGATCGAGGCGGGGGCGGCGCAGCATCCCTTTCAAGGCAAGGCGCTGCTCGGCCGTCCAATGGCTCATCTTGCGCAGATGGCCCAAGCGCAGCCGCCGCTTGCTGTCGATCAAAGTGTGGGCAACGATTTCCTCGGGAAGCAGGGTGAAGGTGGCCGACGGATGATCCTCCGCCAAACCGAGGGCGAAGAGGCTGCGTTCCATGGTGGCGCTGCCGTCGAGATCCTCGTTGAGGCGGGGAAAGAAACGGATGCCCCAGTCCAGCTTGTAGCCCCGGTAGACCGCACCGCTGCGTCGCAGCCCATGGGTCTGCTGCGCCAGCTCCCGGACCGCCGTCGCCAGATCCTCGCCGAAGGTCCTCAGCACGGTGGCTCGCTGCACCCCGTCGTCCAGTGACAAGAAAAGCCAGCCGGGCAAGCTGTGGGTGGCCAGCAGGACCTCTTGCTTGGGGCTCAGGAGCGCCGCCGCCGCGTCGCCGTCCGCTGTATCTCCGTCTACTGTATCGCTGTCTACTGTATCGCTGTCTACTGCATCGCTGTTTACTGTATCGCCGGACGGCAGCTCGCCGAACACGATCGGGTCAAAGATCTCCACCAGCGGCTGTCGCAGGTTCTGGGACGGCATAGGATGCCGTCCCATGGGCAGCATCCAGGCCTTGGCGGCGCTGGCCTGGGTCGTCGTCTCGGGTACTGTCGTCTCGGGTACTGTCGTTTCGGGTACTGTCGTATTAGGAGCGGCCGCTGCTTTGGGCTTGGCCTGTTGCCCCGCTGCCTTCCCGCCCCACGGCGACAGCGGGGAGAGGAAGAGCAGCAATCCCAGGTAGGCACCCCAGCGGGGAACGGCGATCCGAGCGGTAGCGGGCTCGGAAGCACAAGGACGGTAATTCACATGCGTTGGGTTTGACACCGGAGCATTGTAACGCTAGAAGAGGTGCATGGCACAGCTACCCATTCTTCACCGGGACGACGACTTGGTGGTGGTCCACAAACCTTCGGGTCTCAGCGTGCACCGCGGCTGGGACCGGGACCGCGACGTCGCCCTGCAGAGGATACGCAACCAGATCGGCCGTCGGGTCTTCCCGGTGCATCGCCTCGATCGGGCCACCAGCGGGGTGCTGCTCTTTGCCCTCCATCCCCAGGCCGCCCGCCAGCTACAAGAGAGCTTTGCCGAGCAGCGCGTCGTCAAACGCTATCTCCTGTTGGTGCGGGGCATCCCGCCGGAGTCGGGGGTAATCGATCATCCGGTCCCCAAAAGCCTGGGTGGCGAACGGGTGCCGGCGGTCACTGAGTTTCGTCGACTCGACACCTTCGAACGCTACGCCCTCCTCGAGGCGAAGCCGCGTAGCGGACGCCTGCACCAAATTCGACGACACTTCAAGCACCTCAGCCATCCCCTCATCGGCGACGTGCGCTACGGTAAGGGGGACCAGAATCGACTCTTCCGCCAACGCTTCGACCTGCACCGGTTGGCCCTGCACGCTTGGCGTTTGGAGGTGCCGCATCCGACCACCGGCGAGGCGATGGAATTTGTCGCCGAAGTGCCCGCGGATTTGGCCGTCCCGTGGCGATTGATGGGGTTGAGTTGGGGGTGTCCCCCAACCGGCCCCCAACTGCCCTCCCAACTCAGAACCGAGCCGGCGGCACCAACCGCGATGGCCAAGGACCGACGGACGCCTCCACCCGGACGGCCCGGTCGAGGTGATTGAGGAAGGTGTCGCGAGGCACCTCGCGGGCACCAAAACGGTCCAGGTGCTCGGTGTACACCTGGCAGTCGATGAAATGGAAGGCTTGGCGACGTAGGTGCTCGATCAAGTGGACGAAGGCTACCTTCGAGGCGTCGGCCCGCCGGGCGAACATGGACTCGCCACAGAACACCGCCCCCAGGGCCATGCCGTAGACCCCGCCCACCAAGACCCCATCCTGCCAGGCTTCGGCCGCATGGGCATATCCGAGCTCGTGCAGTTGCAAGAAGCCGTGCTGCAGCTCGTCGCTGATCCAGGTCCCGTCCTGGTGGTGGCGCTTGGCCTGGGCACAACCGGCCACCACATCGCCAAAGGCGGTGTCGAAGGTGATCTCGAAGGTGCCTCGACGTAGGGTCTTGCGCAAGCTGCGGGAAATGTGGAGTTGGTGGGGGAAGAGCAGGAAACGGGGATCTGGGGAATACCAGGCGTGGGGCAAGCCCTCATTGGGCCAAGGAAAGATGCCACGGCTGTAGGCGGCCAGCAAGACGGTCGGCGAATAGTATCCCCCCACCGCCAGCAGGCCGTGGTCGGGGGCATCTCGGGGGTCGGGGAACCCGATATCGGGGATCTGGTGCAGAAGGGACATGGCGTCTCGCTATGGGTCGCTCGGCAGCGGCATCCTGCCGCTTGTCGGAGCCTATCAAGAAGCCATCTTCCGTCGCTTGGTGGCGGCGAATGAACCTGCTAAGATCGCGGCCCCCACAACGGAGGTGTGCCCGCGGCCATGGCATGGCGATTCTTCGGATTCCCGCCCGGCGCCGTCACTGGAAAACCGCCGTTTTCGATCACCAAGGAGGCAAGACTTGAAGATTCACGAGTACCAGGCCAAGGAGCTTTTGCGCCGCTACGGGGTCAAAACCCCGCGGGGTAAGACAACCGAGGACGCGGCCGAAGCTCGAGCCATAGCGGAGGAGTTGGGCGGACGCTGCGTCGTCAAAGCCCAGATTCACGCCGGAGGACGTGGCAAAGGAGGCGGCGTCAAGCTCGCTGCTTCGCCGCAAGAGGCCGAGACCCTGGCCGGCCAGATTCTCGGCATGCAACTCATCACGCCGCAAACCGGCGCCGAGGGGCAGACCGTCCGCAAACTGCTCATCGAAGAGGCGGTGGATATCGCCCGCGAGCTCTATCTGGCGGTCACCCTCGACCGCGAAGCCCGTCAACCGGTGATCATGGCGTCCCTGGCCGGCGGCATGGACATCGAAGAGGTGGCGGAGGAGGACCCCGAGGCCATCATCCGTCAACATTTCGATCCCCATCTCGGCCTGCTGCCCTTCCAGGCGCGGGCCGTCACCGGAGGCCTCGGGCTCGAAGGGGGCACGGCGCGTCAGGCCCAGAAGCTGCTCGCCGCCCTGGCCAAGGCCTTCGTTGAAACCGACGCCAGCCTGGCGGAGATCAATCCGCTGCTGATCACCGGTAGCGGCGATGTCTTGGCCCTCGACGCCAAGATGAATTTCGACGACAACGCCCTGTTCCGTCACCGCGACATCGCCGACATGCGGGATCTCGAAGAGGAGAACCCCCTCGAGGTACGGGCCAGCGAGTTCGGTCTCAACTACATCAAGCTGGACGGCAACATCGCTTGCATGGTCAACGGCGCCGGCCTGGCCATGGCCACCATGGACATCATCAAGCTGTACGGTGGTGCGCCGGCCAATTTCCTCGATGTCGGTGGCTCGGCCTCGCAGGAGGCGGTGAAGAACGCCTTCCAAATCCTGGTGGAGGACCCGTCCGTCAAGGCGGTGTTGATCAACATCTTCGGCGGCATCGCCCGCACCGATCGCATCGCCCGTGGTGTCGTCGGTGCCCTCGAGGAGCTCGGCGATGTGACCCTGCCGGTGGTGGTGCGCTTGGAAGGCACCAACGTCGAGCAAGGACGCGCCATTCTGCAAGAGGCCGACTTTGAATTTGTCGTCGCAACCGACATGGACGACGCCGCCAACAAGGCCGTTGCGGCTGCGGGAGGTGCCTGATGTCGATTTGGGTAGGAAAACAAACACGTTTGTTGGTGCAAGGCATCACCGGTAACGAAGGCACGTTTCACGCCTTGGGTTGCCGCGACTACGGCACGCAAGTGGTGGCCGGCGTCACCCCCGGCAAGGGCGGGCAGAGTGTGGAAGGCATTCCGGTCTTCGACTCCGTCGCCACGGCGCGGGCCAAAACCGAATGCAATACCAGCATGATCTTCGTGCCGCCGCCGTTCGCCGCCGACGCCATCATGGAAGCGGTGGACGCCGGTATCGAGCTGGTGATTTGCATCACCGAGGGTATTCCGGTCAACGACATGCTCAAGGTGCAAGCCTTCATGGAAGGGTCCTCCAGCCGTCTGGTGGGCCCCAACTGCCCTGGAGTGATCACCCCCGGCGAGGCCAAGATCGGCATCATGCCGGGGCATATTCACACCCCCGGCTCGATCGGTGTGGTCAGCCGCTCCGGCACCTTGACCTACGAAGCCGTCTGGCAGCTGTCCAACGCCGGTTTGGGGCAATCCACCTGCGTCGGCATCGGCGGTGATCCGATCAACGGCACCGACTTCATCGACGTCCTGTCGGCCTTTGCCGCCGACGACGACACCGAAGGGGTGATCATGATCGGTGAGATCGGCGGTAGCGCTGAGGAGGATGCAGCCCGCTGGATTCAAGCCAACTACGAAAAGCCGGTGGTCGGCTTCATCGCCGGCCGGACGGCCCCACCGGGACGTCGCATGGGCCATGCCGGTGCCATCGTCGCCGGCGGCAAGGGCGGCGCCGAGGACAAGATTGCGACGATGCGCGACTGCGGTCTCCAGGTGGTGGAGAGCCCCGGCGAGATGGGCTCCACCATGGCCAAGGTGCTCGGTCGCTGAAGGGTGATGAACCCTCAGCCGAGAGAAAGTCGAGGACGATGGCAGTGCACTCTGTGACCATCCCCCGCCGTCCGGGCAAGGGATGGTTGGTCTTGATCGGTGGTGGCGAATTCAGCTTCGGGGAAACCGAGGCGGCGGATGCCGCGTGGTTGGCCAAGAGCAGTCGTCCGGACGGGACGGTGGGATTCATTCCCGCCGCCAGCGGCTCCACCGACTACGGCAACCATTTTGCCATCTACCTCGACGAGTACTTCGAGCGTCGGGTCGAAACCATCCCGGTCTACCGGGCCCGCGACGCTCGACGTGGCAAGAACGCCGAGCGTATCGCCAAGGTAGACGACCTCTACCTCGGCGGCGGCGTTTGCGATCATCTGCTCGACGCCTTGAACGACACGCCGTGTTTGGAGGCGGTGCAGCAGAAGATCGACGACGGGGCGACGGTGGTGGCCATCGCCGCCGCCGCTCAGGCCTTTGGCGAGGTGGTGCGCAGCATCTTCGGCCAAAAGCTGCTCGACGGTCTGGCTTGGTTGCCCGGCGTCGCCGTGGATACCAATTTCGATCCCGGCCATGTGCGTCGCTTGCGTCAGCTGATGGCGCGCCAATCGGTGCACATGGGCATCGGCATCGAGGCGGAATCGGCCCTCCTGGTGGGGCCCGACGGCGAGCACCAAGTGGTGGGCAGCGTCTACCTCCTGGAGTCCGCCGACGCCGATCTGAAAGAGCTAGGCTCCAGCAAAGATACCTCAGGATAGCCCTGCGGCGTCCTCAATGTCCGTTCGGCGCTGCCCGGCAGCGCACCCAAAACATCAAATCCAAACTTGGATGAGGAGATACGATCATGTCCATGACCTTGACCATCGTCAAGCCCGATGCCGTCGCCGCCGGTAATGCCGGCAACATCCTGGCCCTGCTGCAAAGCAAAGGTTTCAAGATCTGCGCCATGCGCCAAATGCGCCTCAGCGAAGGCCAAGCCAAGGCTTTTTATGAAGTGCACAAAGAGCGTCCCTTCTACAACGATCTGGTGGCTTTCATGACCAGCGGGCCGGTGGTCCCGGTGGCCCTCGAGCACGACGGCGACGCCGTACCCCTGCTGCGCGAAGTCATGGGTGCCACCAACTCCGAAGAGGCCGCCGACGGCACGGTGCGCAATCTCTATGGTACCGACATCGAGCGCAACGCCATCCACGGCAGCGACTCGGCGGAGAACGCCGCCATCGAGATCAGCTTCTTCTTTTCCCGCAGCGAGCTGATCAGCAACCAATAGGCGGATCTGCTGGCCGTTCGTGATGCCCCCGTTGCGGTTTGCCGTGGCGGGGGTTTGTCGTATGGGTGTGGATCATGGCTTCATATCCGCCGCGTCTTTCGCACCAACTGCGCCAGCTCCATCTCCAGCTCCTGCCGTTTCTCGGTCAGAAACTCCTGCAGCTCACTGCGTCTGAGGAAGAGGAAGAAGACGCGCACGTTTTCTTGGATGCGCAGCCGTTCGTAGCCCACCTTGAGGGCGATGGCGGCGGTGATCGGCAAGCTGAGGCCATAGAGCAAGGCAGCGGTGCTACCCCAATGCCAAAAGACGGCGCCGACCTGGGCCCCCCAGAAGGCGAGGAAGAAGAAGAGGCCGAAGACCATGCCGGCGGTGTCGTATTGGTCCCGCCCTCGGGCGCTGAGCTGACTCGCAAAGCGAGTGCAGTAGTAGGGGACGGCGGAGTGGAGGGCTCCCCACAGGGCCAGGGGTACGACGAAGATGAGGAAACCCAGGCAACGCAGGATGAAGCGGCTGACCAGCAGGGGGCGGTACTCCAGGTGTAGGTGGTAGTCCTGGACCCCGTATCGACGGCAAAGGGCGGCAAAGCGCCGCAGCTTCTGACGTAGCTGGGCCACCCGCTGCGGTGCTTCCAGCCGCAACCGCCGATGGGTGGCGCTCAGCCGTTGCATGCTGCGGAAGCGTTCTCCCATGGTCGGGTGGCGGCTCTGGCGGAGGGCGAAGAAACCTTGCATCAGCTTGAGCAAGTTGAGGTCTTCCCAGGAGTCCACATTCAAGGTCACCTCTTCCAGTCCCTCTCCGATGGTCGCCGTCAAGCGCCTTACGGTGGTCTCGGAGGGTTCGTCCGCCGGGGTCTGGAACTCGATGGGCGGCCCGAACTGCACCAGGACATTGGCTCGAAAGCGTCCTTTCTGGGTGAAGGTCAATCCCACCGGCACCAGTTGCGGCAAGGTTCCGTGATGCTTGACGGCCCCCAAGGCCAGACGGGCGGCGCCGGTTTTGAGGGCCCTAAGCTTGGGATCCGAGTGGCTCTGGCCCTCCGGGAAAATGAGGATGACCCGCAACTGCTCCAGATACTCGAAACAGCGGCGGAACGAGTCCTCATTGCTCGTCGGCTGGGCGACCACGTCGGGTGCCGCCGCCGTCTTGCGTTTACGGTAGATGGGCACCGCCTGGATGAGGCGCAGAATGGGACGCATGAACGGGTTACGAAACAGACCGCTACGGGCCAGGGGATGGATCGGCCGTGGGCTGGCGGCCTGCACCACCATGGCATCCACCAGAGCATTGACATGGTTGGCGCAGAAGATGACCGAGCCATGGCGGGGGACGTTGTCGAGCCCCAGATACTCGACCCGACGATAGAAAACCGACACCATGAAGCGGCAGAAGTGTTGCCACAGGCGTTGGCCACGGCTGGCTGGAGGAGGAGACTTGGGGGCGTTGGGGCTCACCGATGATCCTCGTTGGCAGAAGGTGTAGCGGGCTCGATAGGAGATTATACTCCCCTTGCCAAGTCTTCCCTCCACTGGTCGCCCGCCGGCGACGAAAGGATTTGCCGTTGAGTTTCTCCGGACATGCTTGGACCCTGTGGCAGGCCGTCGACCGTCGGCTCAGCCCATCGACACCCCTTGACTTCGAAGAAGCCTGGAGGCAGGCCATCGTCGATCCCCTGGCGGGGCCCCTCGAGCTCACCGGACGCCTCCGCCGTGTCCCCGAGGACCGTAGGCTTGTCGTCCTGGTGCACGGTTTAGGAGGCTGCTCTGAGAGCAGCTATCTGTTGCGTTTCGCCGCCTTCTTGGCGGCCCAAGGGGTGAGCTCCCTGCGCCTCAATCTGCGGGGCGCCGATCGCAGCGGCAAGGACTTCTACCACGCCGGTCTGAGCGACGATTTGGAGCAGGCCTTGGCCAGCCCGGACCTGCGACACTTCGACACCGTCTACACGGTGGGTTTTTCCCTCGGTGGTCATATCGTCCTGCGCCACGCCACCCACAACCGTGACCCGCGATTGCGCGCTGCCGCCGCCGTTTGCTCTCCCCTCGATCTGTCGGTGTCCGGTGCCGATCTCGACCGCCCCATGCACTGGCTCTACCGTCGCTACCTCTTCAGTGGCCTGCTCGACATGTATGCCGCCATGCAACCCGCCTACGAGCTGGCCCATTCGCTCGACGAGGTACGTCAGGTCAGCACCCTGCGACAGTGGGACAGCATGACCGTCGTGCCCCGTTTTGGCTTCGCCAGCGCCGACGACTACTACCGCCGTGCTTCCGTCGGGCCGCTGCTGCCGCAGCTCGAGGTTCCGGCCTTGCTGCTGGCCAGCCGATGGGACCCCATGGTCTCGGCCCGTTCCATCGACAACCCCTACGCGGAAGCAGCCGCCGATCAGCTACGGGTCGTATGGAGCCAACGGGGCGGGCACGTCTCCTTTCCACGCCATCTCGATGTCGGACTGGGTCCGCAGGCCGGGTTGGAAGCGCAGTTGTGGAGTTGGTTGCAAGAGCCTCAGGTGTGAGCCGAAGCCGTCGACGGATCACAGGCCAGGAGCGCCCCCCGAGCCTCCGCGTAGCCGCTCACCGGCGGCCGCAAACGATCCGCCAGGAGCAGCGCTTCGAGGATTTCCCACAGGCCCTCGGCGAAGCCGTCGCCGAGCAGCAAACCGCGGCGCAGACCTTCGGCCTCCACCTCGTCAGCCTGGCAGCCCCAGAGCTTTGCCGTCTCCGCCGCCAGCTGTTGGCGCCCCACTTTGGCGCCCTTGGACCATTGGTTGAAACGACGTGCCAAGGGGAAGACCCGCTGCGCCAGCTCCAGGGCCGGCGGCAGCAGGGGAGTGAAGGCCAAGGTCCGCACCAACGCCCACGGGGGGAGTATGCGCTGCACATCGATGCTCGCCACGGGGTCCCCAGGGGCGTCCGGCAGGCCGCCGACGCCCAGGGCCTGGAGGGCGCAGGCTTGATCGCCGAAATGGCCCAGGGCAAGCTGTTGCAAGGCCCCTTGCCTGGCTTCTTGCTCGACCTCGAGCTCGGGAAGCAGGGCGCAGGCTGTCGGCCATCGGCGGCACAGCTGCCGCTGTCGCAGGGCCACGGCACGCTCTGTCGCTTCGAGGCCGAGCTGTGTTGCCAACCAGGCGAGCAGGAACCTGGCGCGGCTTTGCCGAACCAACTCCCGGGCGTCAGGATGCAGGGCCAAGGCCAGGTAAAGGGCCCGATGCAAAGTCGATTCCGCCAGGGCTTGGTCAAGGGGGACGCTCAACCCCCAGAGGCGAAAGTAATCGAAGTACAGCGTTGTGGAGCGGCGCTGGCAAACGGCGACGCTGGGTTGCTTGCGTGCCCGGCGGGCGGCGTCGAGGGTGAGCATGGCGTCTCGCCGCTTGAGGCTGCTGCGTCGCAGCATGGCGAGTAGGCGGTCGGCGGCGGCGGCGGGCAACAGCTCTGCGGCCAGCTCTCGCAGTCGCTCCGGGGTGCGTTGATCGAAGGACACCCCACGCAGGGCGGTGATCAAGGCCTCGGCGCTTGCGGCTTGTAAATGGCCTCGCCTGCCAAGCCGCTCCAGCCCATGGCGTAGCTCCACCGAGGCGACGGTGACGGCCCGATAGTCGTCGTCGGCGCTGGCGTGCAACATGGCCACCTCGTCGTCGCCGTCCAGGGTGCCGTCGCGGTATGCTTCAAAAATTCGGCCGACCCCCCGCATGCCGAGGTCCGCCAGCTCGGCGGCCCGCAGGGCCCCCATGCTGGCGCCGCCGTACACCTGGACGCCGCTCTCGATGGCATACAGCAGCTCCTTGTGGGGAATCGAGGGCCGGGTGTAGTAATAGCCGTCGAGGATGACGATACCGTCGGGACGCTGGCATAGGGCACACAGCACGTCGCCCCTTGCCACCGGCGGACGCACCTCGAAGCCCCGCAACAGGCGGCGGCGTCGCTGCGCTCGAAGGCCCGCCAAACACGGGCCGACGAAGACGATCACCTTGCCGTCCGGCGGATGGGTCGTCATGACCCGTGCATCCTCCGAGGCTCAACCATAGTGCGCCTCCCGCCAACGGGGGGCGAAGGTCCGGACGACGGAGCCGGGCACCTGCGGCGAGCTCAGATCGATGACAAAGATTTCTTGGCGATGCACCTCGAGACAGCTGATCAGGCGCTCCACATCGTCGCTCAGGGAAGTGGTGGAGAGGTCCGGCAGCTGACTGAGACGCACCTGCGGCGTCGGTTGGTGGAAGTCGGCAAATCCCTCGGTGGCGCTTTTCCAGGCCCGGTTGGGCAGATCGTCCCGCGCCCCGGCAATATAGGTGAGGCGCGACTGGGCGGCTTCCGTCAAGGCCCGGCTGAGGGCGACGGCGGGGCAGAGGTGGCTGCCGGAGCCGTGCCAGGTCCAGGGGAGATCGTCGAAAATCAGGGCCGCCACCAGCACCGGGACACCCACCTCCCAGGTGGCGTCATAGAGCCGCAGCTTGCCGCCAGCGGCGCGGATTTGCCGCACTAGCCGCCGGCAATCCGGATCGTCGAGGGCGTCGGCGTCGAGGGGGCGTTTGCGTTGTGGGTGGTAGCGCACCGTCGCCAGACCATGGCGTTCAATGAGCTCATAGAGCCCGTGCAGCAAGGCCTCTTCATGGCAGTTGCCCGAGGCCAGGCCGTTGGAGGTCTGTTGAAACGGACGCATCTGCCAGTTTTCGGTACCCACCAGGTCGAGCTCCAGCAGGGGACGCGGCAGCCAGCCCTCCACCTCGCCGTCGAGACTGGTGACGGCAAGCCATTCCATGGCCAGGCGTTGAAAGCTTCTGGCCTCACCACGCCATGGCAGATGGTGCAAGGCGGCGGGATTGTCCTGCCCCATGGCCTTGGCCGTGGCGCGGCGCATGGGCAGATGCGACAGGTCCTCGGCTTGCCACAGCTCGATGGCTTCCATGACGGCGCTGGCCTTCGACGCCTCCACCGTCGTCCCTTTGCCCTGGGAGACCGACAGGTTGCGGCTGGCCGGCCGGACCGCCTGAAAGACCGGAATGCCGACCCGATCGAGGTGGGTGATATCCGCCAAGCGGGTGATCCCGACCTGCGGAAAGCAGGCCTCGGCCCGACGCAACGTTTCCGCGGGCGGCAGGCTACGATGGGTACCCGAGAAGTAGGTCTTGTGGATCAAGCCAGATCCCGAGGGAGATGCAGGGCTCAGCCCTTGGCTGGCTCGGCGCCCGAAGAGTGGAAGACGTCGCTGGAGATGACGTTCAACTTCCAATTGCCGTACTGCTTGAAAAGCACGGCAAAGCACTTGCTCTGCAGCTGTTGGTTGGAATCTTCAGGGGCCTCGGCGCGATAGGTCACGGCGGCGATGAGAGGGCCCACTAGCCAAGGGGAATCCCGGGGCGTGACGGTCACCCGCGACTTGGGCATGTAAATATCGGCGTCGAAGAATTTCTGGAGCACCGACTTGACTTCCTGCTGCACGGAAGCGTGGGGAATGGCGTAGGTATCGTTGGGCAAGACGCAGTAGAAGGGGTCGGTGGTGATCGACTGGATGCCGGCGGTGAGCTTGTCGATCTCGTCCTGGCTCCCTTCGATGGACTTGATTTCCACCCCCGCCGCCAGATTGTGGTACGTATCGATGGCTTGCCAAATGGCGGTGACATCGTCCTCGGCGAGCATCGATTTGGTTTCCGCCGACTCGGCTTCCGAACCGGGTGTGAAGGCGGCCACCGCCATGAAGCCCCACGGTGCCACTTCGTCAGGCGCTTGAAGATCCAGGGAGGCGGCCAATTCGGCGAAGGCACTCTCCAGATCCTGATCCAACACTTCTTTTTCCAACATGATCTACTCCTATCCAATCCTCAGGCCTGATGAGGGTACGACGCAACTTGCAACCGGATGAGGTGAAAGTTTAGCAGGCTGACGAGGGTCTGGCGACCAGCATTTGGGCTGCGGAGCTCAGAGCAGGAGCCCTTGGGCGGCCCGCAGGTCGGCGGTGTCGAATCCCTCCTCGAAGCGATCGTAGATCTGGCGCAGCTCTCGACGGACCGCGGTCGGATCGATGGCCAAGACCTCGGCGTGGCGGCAACGGGCCATGGCGGCCCGCAACTCGAGGGACAGGGCGCCTTGGCGCCGGGCGATGACCAGGGCATCCTGCAACCTCTGGCGGCCGCTGATGGGGTCCACCTCGGGCCCCAGGCAGTAGAGCTCGCCGAGCTGTCGATGCAGGTCGGCGAACCAAAAATCTTCCGGGCAACGCTCGAAGGTTTCGAGCAGCACCTGCCGGGCGGCCTGACGATCGCCGCTGTGGGCCAAGGCGGTGGCTTGTAGGCTGCGGCTCAGCGGTAACGAGAACAGGGCGCCGGCCCCTTCGGCGGCTTCCAGGGCGCGGGCCATCATGGCTAGGCCGCGGAGGTTGCCGGAGGACGCCTCGCCGACCGACGAGGTCTTGGCCGGGGCGCGGCGACATACGATAAATCCCAAAAGGCCCTGGGCCTGGGTGCTGAAGAGCTGAAAACCTCGCTCATTGGCCAGTTGTAGGGCTTCTTCGGCCCGTTCTTCGGCCGTCTCCAGCTCGCCGCGGTGCAGATGCAGCAACGCCGAGTTGACCAGCACGCTCACCAAGCTGACCGGATGGCCGATACCGTGGGCGCGCCTCAGGCCCTCGTTGTCCCATCGCAGGGCGTCGTCGGGATGCCCGAGCAGCCATTGGGCGGTCGCCAAGTTGACACAGGCATTGACCCCCACCATAAAGAGGGGGGAGGCGTCGTCTTCCCCGGGACCTTCGGCGGCAAGGCGCAGGTGGTGCTCCGCCTGCTGCAGGTCACCGCGCCCAAAGGCGCTGAAACCGAGGGCATAGCTCACCTCCAGGCGATGGTCCACGTCCGGCTGGAGGGCGGCGAGGGACTCCAGGCGCTCCGCCAGCTCCCGGGCCTTTGTCAGCTCGCTGCGGGCGATGTGGAAGGTCCACAGTCCCCAGGTGAGCTGGAACAGCTGGGGTCGCTGACCCAGGCGCTCCACCAGGGTGTGGGACCGCCCGTAGACGGATTCCACGGCGAGGGACGAAAAGCCGTCCCGGCTACTGTAGAGGTGAGCCAGACCGGCCAGCAGGTTGAGCTCCAGCAAGTCCCGCTCGGCGCCGACGGACAATTTCTTGGTCAGCGCCAGGCCACGGGTGAAGTGGCTCTCGGATTCGTCGAGGGCGGCCTGGGCGAGGGCCAGCATGCCGGCCTGCAACCAGCGTCCAATGGCCGGCTGGTGGGCCCCGGCGGCTTCCAGGTGATGGGCCAATACCTCCGGTTGCCGCTTGCCGATCTCGGGAAAGACATCCTCCAGGGCGCCGGCGACGGCCCCGTGGTACTGCGTCAGCTGGCGTTTCAGCAGGGAATCGTAGGCGGCGTCGCGCAGCAGGGCATGGCGGAACGAGTAGCGGGCCTGCTCGCCGAAACCTTGGCGCGCCAGGATGCCCGCCGAGGTGAGCCTGTGGAGCTGCCGGTCCAAGTCGTCGGCGGAAACTTCGGTCAAGGCGGCCAGCAAAGGACGGGAAAAGCTGCGACCCAGCACCGCCGCCAGCTGGGCGATCTCCTTGGCCGATCCGAGACGGTCGAGACGGGCCATCAACGACTCGTGCAAGGAGCCGGGAATGACCATCAACTGGTCGGCGTCGAGCTGTTGCGAGATGTCTTGTAGATCCTTCAGCTGATCGGAAGCCACCAGATGGCGGATCAGCTCTTCGGCGAAGAGGGGCACGCCATCGCTCCGTTTCACCAGCTGATGCACCAAGGCCCGGGGCAGGTGTTGACGCTCCGCCAGGCGACTGAGCAGCGCTTCGATATCGCTGTCCCGCAGTCGATCCAAGTGCAGTTGGGTGATGGGGACGACGGGGGACCACGGTGAGCGGAACTGGGGTCGGGCGGTGAGCAGCAGCAGCAAGGGGGCCTCGCTGGAGGTGTCCACCAGCATGCCGAGCAGCTCCAAGGTCGAGGGGTCGGCCCAGTGCAAATCCTCGACCACCAAGACCAGGGCTTGACGCTGGGCCCGGGCGAGCAGCAAGGAGCAGAGAATCTCCAGGGTTTCGCGGCGTTGTTTCTCGGCGCTCAACAGCCGGGGCGGATACTCGCCGTGGGGCGGCCAGCCGAGGAAGGCGCCGAGCACCGGCACACCGCTGGCCAACTCGAGATCGTGCTCTTCCAGCAGGGCGATCAGGGCCCCGTGATGGGGCGAGTCGCCGTCCAGGGCCAGCCATCGATTGAGCAAGGCACGCCACGGGGCGAGGGGTGAGCTCAGGGAGTACGCCGAGCACTGGGTGATTTGCCAGTTGGCGTGTTCCGTGCGCAACCGTAAATCGAGGGCTTGCACCAGACGGGACTTACCGATACCCGCCTCGCCGCTCAGCAATACCACCTGGCCATTGCCTTCCCTGGCCATTTGCCAACGGTCCACCAGCAGATCGAGGTCCCGTTCGCGACCCACCAGGGGGGTGTCGTCGAAATGGAACGTCGGCTCGTGCAGGGCGCGGGCTGAAATGACGGTGAAACACTCGTCGGCGGCGTCGTTTCCAGCCAGGGTCTCGAGGACAAAGGCGTCCCCCAGGCGGCGCCGTGTCTCGCTGCTCACCACCACCGCCGACGGCGCCGCCCGCAGTCGCAGTGACATCGTCCGGTCGAGGGTATTGCCGAGGGTCAGAGACGGCCCTTGTCCGGTGCGCCCCTGGACCCGGTCGTAGTTTGGGCCCTGATGTTGGGAGGGGCTGCTGGGCTGATGATGGGAGATTCCGGCGCCGGTGTGCAGGGCTTGCCGGGACGACCATTCCAGGTCCTGGGAGGTCAACAAGGCATCCAGGGCTTGTCGGATCTCCAAGGCGCAGTGAACGGCCCGACGGGCATCGTCACCGTGGGAGATCGGAAAACCGAAATAAGCCAGGAAACGAAGGTCCGAGGTTTCCGAGAAGTGTCCCTGAAACCCCTCGATGATCGGTTGCACGACGGCGTTGACTTGCGGCAGCAGCTCGAAGAGCAACTCCGGATCGAGCTCGTGGTCCGGGAGGTTTCGATGCACCAGGTCGCCGAATAGAACCGTCACCCAGCGACGTTCACCGGTGGCTAGCTGGCCCCGTGACAGGCGTCCGACGAGGGCGCTACCGCTGCTCCCCGACGCCACCTGGGGGGCGATGTCGACCCGCGGCGGGCGTTGCACCTGGGTGGCGTCAGCCTCGCGAGATGTCGCCTTGGGCATGTCGGAAGGGGCCAAGGTGATATCGCTCGAGGAGGTGGACACCGGACCCAGCATGCGCCGCAGGGTGTCGGCCACCCAAGCGGTGGAGGCGGGGCGATTCTCCGGCGCCTTGGCCAACAGTTGCTCGACCAGCGCGCCGATCTCCGGCGATAGGTCGGGCTGATGCTGGCTCATCGGCGGCGGCTGATGATTGTGCAAGCGCATCAGGGTATCGAGGACGTTGCGGCCGATGAACGGGGAGACGCCGGTGAGCACCTCGTAGATCAACACGCCGAAGGAGAACAGGTCGCTGCGCGAGTCGATGCTGTGGCCGGCGGCTTGCTCCGGGGACATGGCCCGGCTGGTGCCGATGACGGCACCGGTGTGGGTGAGGCTGCCCAGGGATCCTTCGCGGTCCGTGGCCAGCGGTCGGGCGATGCCGAAGTCGACGATCTTGGGTTGATCCTGTTCGTCGACGATGACGTTTTCCGTCTTCAAGTCCCGGTGGATGATGTCGTGGCGGTGGGCGAAGGTGAGGCCGGTGGCGATGCCGGTGAGGATCGGTAGGGCGCGAGCCCAGGGCAGCGGACCCTTGGCCAGCAACTCCCGCAGGCTTTGGCCGGAGACGAACTCCATGATGATGTGATCGATGTCGTCGAGGGTCAGTAGATCGTAGATCTGAGCCACCGCCGAGTGGTTGATCTGGGCTGCTAGCCGAGCTTCGCGACGCAACCGGGCCTGAATTGTCGGATGGCTACCAAAGGCCTGGGGCAACAGGCGCTTGATCGCCACCCGGCGCTCGAGGCGAGGGTCGTGGGCCAGGAAGACTTCGCCCATGCCACCGCTGCCCAAGCGCCTCAGGACGCGGTAGGGGCCAATCCACTGCGCGCCGGTGGTGTCGGAGTTGCTATCCGTGCTCGGATTTGGAGGTGCGTCTTGGTCTTCCATTTTCAGCCCATGGTCGCCCCCCGCGGAATCCTTGACGGCTCTGCAGGGCGGTGAGGAGCAGAGTATCCGAGGCGTTTCTAGATGGCAACGAGGGGGGCGGAACGAGTGCTATTGAATATAGCCCAGGCTGCGCAGCTCGTCCTTCATCTCGTCGCTCAACGTTGCCGGGGCCGTCTGGGCCGTGGCATCGACGGGACGCTCATAGGTCATCAAGCGTTGGGAGGCAGCCGCCTCGGCTCGCCAAGCGGGTGCCAGGGCAAGGCTGAGCTTGCCGGAGACGGCGCCGGGCATGTCCTCGGGCAGGGGGAAGTCGAGCAGGGTCAAGACCAAGGGGGCGATGTCGAGAAGGCCCAAGCCGTCGACCCGTCGCCCCGCCTCGAAGGCGGGGCCGCGGCCGAAGAAGACACCGTCCGGCGCCCGCCAGTGGTGATCGAGGACAAAGTCATAGCCATGGTCGGAAATCACTAAGAGATGGTGCTCCGTCGGTAAGCTTGCCAGAAAGGTCGCCAGTTGGCGATCGCTGTGCCGGTAGCCTTCGGCGATCGCTCCTCCCCACGGGGTGCCGTCGCGGTAAGCGGCGCCAAAGCGGTGCTGTAAAGAGTCGACGGCGTAGAAATTGGCGGCGACGAAGTGGGGTCGGTATTTGGCGATCAGTCGCGGCAACTCCCAGGCCGTGGGATCCGCCAGGCTGCGGGCGACCAGCCGGAAGTGCTTGTGCCGACGATCGAGGGGAACGGTGGGGGCGAAGGCCTGGAGGGCCGCAGCGCTCGGGGGGCGCAGGGGAAATGCCTCCAAGCCCTGCCTGGCATCGGCCGGGTAGAGGGCCAGATCCTCGAGCCCCGCCCCCGGCTGTCGTCGCATGCGTTGCAACCAAGCCTTGGCCTTGGGATTCCAGTCGCCGGGGCCGGCATAGACGCCGCCGGCCACGACAAAGCCGTCCAGGGGTTCCGCCGGCCAGGTGACCAACCAGCGATAGACCCCCACCGTGAAGCGTTCGTTGATGATGTTCCACAGGGCACGGGCTCGCCGTTGTAGACGTTGGTAGGGGGGGCGCTCAAAACCCATGGACAGCTTTTCGAGACGCGGAAAAAGCCGATGGTTGAGGCCGCTGGCCTGGGGAAAGCGGTGGATCGGGGGGCCGACGCCGGGCAAATGGAAATAGACAAAATCCCGAATGCCATGTTGCTCGACTCCTTTGCCCGTGGCCAGGGTGGTCCACAGCACCGGCGACAGGGTGGGCCGCTGGGAGCGCAGAGGACCCCACGTTCCCTCGTCCATCAGGGCGGCGAACGTCGGCAGCTCTCCTGCCTCCACCATGGGCAAGATCATGTCGTCGAGGTCGGCGCCGTCGATCACCAAGAGCACCAGGGGAGGTGGTGTTGAATGGCTCTCGGGAAGTGGGCCGAGGAGCAACTCCTGCGGCGCCCGGTGCGGCGCCTGCGGCCAGCTGAAGAGCAGCACCCAGGGAACCAAGGTGCCCACCAGGATCACCCGGTGGAAGCGCCGGCCGATCATCGACCCGGCCTGCCGAGGGGCCTCAGGGTGGTAGAGCCAGGCCATGGGGACGGCGATCAGCGCCGCCAGGCCGAGGCTGGTCCAGGGTGTCCAGGCAAAGGGGGAAAGCCGCTGCAGCAAGCCTCCGCTGGGGGCCATCTCCGGCAGTGTCAGGCAAGCCACGAGGGGGAGCGCGATGGCGGCAAGCCGGCCGCGGGATGCCATGGACCCTCCCCTGTAGCCCGCCGGCCCGAGCCGCTCGACCAGGACCGTGACGGCCACCACACCGAGGCCAAAAAGTACCATCGTGGTGGTGTAGACCAAGCCCAGAATGGTGCCCAGGAAGACACGATCCAGCCAACCCCAAACCGCGTCTTGATGGAGCCGCACGGTGCCGAAGGCTACCCAAGCGGCGATCCAAGGGCCGCCCAACAGGCAGGCACCCAGGGTTTGTCGTGGGGTCATGGTGATGTCACTCTTGGGGAATTCCGAGCCTCGTCGCAGCGCCCGCCACCTGGGCTGGCGCCGGTCGCCGGTCGCCGGTCGCCGGCCGCCAGTCTGTCAGAAGGCCGTCGATGCTACTACAGGCCGTGGCGACGTGTTAGCCTGACGAGCCGCTTGGCACGTTGGCCGAGACGTCAGCCCCTGAGCACCCTTCATCTGTTCCCATGGAGTCACCGAATCGATGTCTGAAGCGTCCACCTCTTCGTCCACTTCGTCCGATTGGAATCCAGCGCCATCCGACCCTGTCCTCGAGGACCTGGAGCCCGTCCTACTTTGGCGAGCTTTCGACGGCATCCGCCGGGTGCCGCGACCCTCGAAGCAAGAAGCGCAGATTGTCGCCCATGTCGACGCCTGGGCAGCGGCCCATGGTTTCGGCGTCCGTGCGGATGACTTCGGTAACCGGGTCATCGTGGTGCCGGCGTCACCGGGGTGTGAGCACGCCCCCATCACGGTGCTGCAAGCCCACCTCGATATGGTGTGTGAGAAGAATGCAGGCATCGAGCACGATTTTTTGAAGGACCCGATCCGACTGCGTCGCGATGGCGATTGGATCGGCGCCGTCGGCACGACCCTGGGGGCCGACAATGGCCTCGGAGTTGCGGCAGCCATGGCGGCGGCCCTCGATCCAGACATTCAGCACGGCCCCTTGGAGCTGCTGTTCACCCTCGACGAAGAGACCGGTCTCAACGGCGCCGCCGCCCTCGATCCGGCCATTGTCAAAGGTCGAACGTTGGTCAACCTCGACACCGAGGAGGACGGGGCCATCTACATCGGCTCGGCCGGAGCCGCCGCAGTGCAAGCCCGACGGCAACTCGAGCGCCAAACAGTGGGCGAGCCGCTCGACACCTTGCAACTGATGGTCAAGGGACTCTCCGGTGGCCACTCGGGGGTACAGATTCACGAACCCCGCGGCAATGCCATCAAGGTGATGGCACGGCTCCTCGCCATGGCCCTCGAGCGGCAGATCGATGTTCGCTTGCTCACCTTGGACGGCGGTTCCAAGGCCAACGCCATTCCCCGGGAATGCCTGGCTCAGCTGCTTCTAGCGCCCCACCAGCGCGCTGCCCTGGAGGCGGTGGTCGAGGACGTGCGCCAACTGGTGCGCGGTGAGATCGGCGTCCATGAGCCCGCCTTCGAGATCGTGGTGACGGCTCTGCAAGCGGGCACCGACGGCCCCACGGCGCCCCTGCGATCTGAAGACCGGGACGCGCTGGTGCGTCTGCTCGATGCGGCGCACCACGGGGTATGGATGATGTCGAGCCAGGTGCCGGGTTTGGTCGAGACCTCCGCTAATCTGGCGGTGGTGCGGACCGAGGAAGAAAAATCGACGGCCCAGTTTTCGCTGCGTTCGTCGAGCAATGAGGCCCTGCGCCGTGTCGCTCAGCAGCTGGTGTCCCTCTGTCGCCTGGCGGCGGTCGAGGCGCAGGTGGACATCGGGTATCCCGGATGGGCCCCCGATCCGTCTTCGCTGCTGGTGCGCCAAACGGCGGCGGTGTTCGAGTCCCTTTTCGCTTGTCCCGCGGCCATCAAGGCGGTGCACGCCGGCCTCGAGTGCGGGTTGCTGAGCGAGCGTTTGACGGGTTTGCAGGCGATTTCCATCGGCCCGGAGATCCGCGGTGCCCATTCCCCCGACGAACGCCTGAGCATTTCCTCTACGCTCCGTTTCTATCGCCTTTTGGGCGCCTTGCTGGAGCGTCTCTCAACCGCCTGAAAAGGCCGAAAGACTTACCGCCACGGGCCTTGAAAAGCTTGTCATCGCGGCTATTGATGCTAGGATAATGGGACGACTGGACGCGAATTAGGAGCGCCATGGGGGCGACTTCCTCGAATCGCGGTCGAGCGACGAGCCCATAGGACGATCGGGCTCTGGCCTCGGACGGTGCATTTCGAGCGGTACGGGGCTTCTGTTCCGATAGGCGGTCCGGTTGTGACAACACAAGGCGTTCCGGAGGATGGCTTTCGGTGTCCTTAACCACAGATTTTCCATGTTCGAGAAGGCTGCAGCACAAATCCTGCTCCTAGGAGATTTAAAACGATGAAAAAACTTTTCTTTCTGTTGGCCCTGTGCCTGTTGGTCGCAGCGCCTGGTTTGGCGGACGGCGACGGCGACAACGCCGCCGAGTCCGGCTTCAACGGCAACCTCTGTCGCCACCAGGGCCCCACGGCAACCGGCGAGAGTGGTCTATTCACTTTGTCCTCGGGTTATACCCTGTGCAAAGGACAGTGGTCCTTCGGCACCTACTACAACGTCTGGAAGCGTCGTACGGCCGGCGTGCCGGGCCGCGATCCCTTGTGGAATGACTGGAATTACCAGCAGGACCAGTTGAGTGTTGGTCTCGGCTATGGTGTCAGCGACAAGGTGGAGCTCTACGCGTCCTTGCCCTACCTCTGGTACGACGCGGACGGCGTCGAGATCAATCCCGATCCGGCGGCCAATGGTGTGCCCTTCCTGCAGGGTGGTCGTTTGAACGGCCGTACCTATTTCGGCAACATCGACGCCAGCGGCTTGGGAGACCTGAGGGTCGGCGCCAAGATCCAGCTGGCGGAGCACGATGACTTCGGCTTTGCCCTCAATGCCTTTGTCGATCTGCCCACCGGCGACGACGACGAGGGTGTGGTCACCGGCGGCACGGGTTTTGGCCTCGGCTTCGACTGGTCCACCGGCGACTGGATCTTCAACCTCGGCTATTCCGACCCCGGTAGCTCCGACTTCGGCGAGACCAGCGGTCAAGTGGACCTCGGCATCGGTTACGCCCGCAGCTTGAACGAGCGTTTCGAGTGGATCACCGAGTTGGTGGGCGCCATCAAGACCGACGGTGACGGTGAGCACGACGATGCCGACATCACCACCGGTGGTCGTCTGCACTTCGGCGAGGGTGACAACTGGGCCTTCAACTTCGGCTTACGGGTCGATCTCAGCGACGACGACATCAACTCGAATTACAACCCCGTCGGTGGTCTCGTCGGCCTCACCTGGTCGCCGAAGCGCTCTTGGGATCTGACCGTCAGCTCGGCCGGTGACTGCCCCGGTCGGGTCGCCACCCAACCGACCGGTGACTCCTGTGGCGGCGAAGGCAACTCCTATGGCTGCGGAAAGGATGTCCAGCTGGCGGCCACCCCGGACGGCGACTGCTGCACCTTCGATGCCTGGAGCGGTGATTGCGAAGGCAACGATCCGAACACCACCGTCACCCTCGATGGTCACAAGTCCTGCGTCGCCCACTTCAAGAAGAAGGGACCCTACAGCTTGCAAGTGAGCAAAGAGACGGTCGGTGATTGCGGCGCGGACGGCAACGTCACTAGCCAACCGGCGGGTATCGCCTGCGGTGACACCTGCAAAGGTGAATTCGAGTGCGAAACCAGCGTGCAGCTGAAGGCCACCGCCATCGAAGGAGTCACCCAGTTTACCGGTTGGAGCGGTGACTGTGGTGCCGACGGCAGCGTCACGATGGACGGCAACAAGGCTTGCACCGCCAGCTTCAAGTGCCTGCCGCCGCCGCAGCCGGAGCAGGTCTTCGCGGTCTGCCCGAAGCCGACCAAGAAGGATCGCCGCAAGTGGTCCTGCGACAGTGCTCGCGAGATCGTCTACTTCGATGGCGAGAGCGCCCTCGTCGGCGGCGAGCAGCAGGCCAAGCTCTGCGACTTGGTGGCGCAGCTCAACCACTGTGCCGAGGTCAAGGCCTGCATCACCGGCCGCACCGCGGCCTCGGAGGACGGGGTCTACGGGGATTACCGTGCCGATGCGGTCCAGGGCTTCCTAGAAGCCAACGCCATCGCTGGGGCTCGCCTCTCGACCTCCGACTCCTGTGAAGGTGCCACGCCAGAGAGCGGTTCTTGGGCAGACGTCTACCTGATGCCCTGATCGCGTCGCAACCAAGAGGCGTTCAATGAGACCCTCGTTGAACGCTGAAATGCCTTGATCAACGCCCGCCACCCATCCGGTGGTGGGCGTTGTTATATCTGGCCCTTTCATCGATCTCTGAGATCGCCTTGTTGCAAGGTGATCTATGGCAGTAGGATAAGACCTCGTCCCCCCTCTTGGATCGATCGAATTTGCCTGGAGCGCACGTTGGTATCGAAGCTAGAAACCTCTGGAGGCGTCGGCCTGTCGCCGTTGCTGACCGCGCTCATCCCACCCGTCCGCACGTTGGGTCCATGGCCCAGAGGATGCCTTGAATAGAGTTCTGGTGGTCGAAGACGAGGCGGATCTGAGTTTCGCCATCCGTCGCTATCTAGAAAAGCTGAGCTATCAAGTTGTCGAGGCGGCGAGTGTCGAGGCTGCCAATGCCGCTCTGAGAAGCCAACGTCCGGATATCGTCCTGGTGGACCATCGGCTTCCCGACGGCGATGGTTTCGAGGTGCTGCGTCATCTCAAACGGCTAGCCCCGGGGGCTCCGGCCCTGATGCTGACGGGCCACGCCTCGATCGAGCTGGCGGTCGCTGCGATCAAGGAGGGTGCCAGCCAATTTCTCACCAAGCCCGTCAAGCTCGATGTTCTGGCGCTGATGATCGAGCGTCTGCTCGATGCCGAGAAGGGCAAGCGGGTCAGTAAAGGAACGCGGTTGGCCAGGTCGAATGCCGCCATCAACCCGTTTGTGGGCAACAGCGAGGCGATCGTCAGGCTCGAGAAAAAGGCATCGTTGGTGGCCGAGTCCCGGGTGCCGGTGTTGATCGAAGGCGAGACCGGAAGCGGCAAGGGAGTGTTGGCCCGCTGGCTGCACGAGCAAGGTCCCCGAGCCGAAGAGAACTTCGTCGAGCTCAACTGCGCGGGTCTGTCGAAGGAATTACTCGAGAGTGAGCTCTTCGGCTACGAAAAGGGCGCCTTCACCGGCGCCGCGACTTCCAAGGCGGGTCTGTTGGAAGTTGCCCACCGGGGCACCTTGTTCCTCGATGAGATCGGTGACATGAGCTTGGAGGTGCAGCCGCGTTTGCTCAAGGTCATCGAAGAGCAATGTTTTCGGCGTCTTGGCGGAGTTCGCGAGCAGCGGGTCGATGTGCGGCTCATCGCCGCCACCCACCACGATTTGGCGGCCCGGGCCGAGGAGGGGCGCTTTCGGCTCGATTTGCTCTTCCGCATCAACGCCGTTCGCCTGCGGGTTCCTCAGTTGCAGGAGCGGGGCAAGGATTTGGTGCTTCTGGCCAAGAGCCTCATCGAGCAGTTGCGACGGGAGCTCGATCGTCCCGAAGCTTCCTTGTCGCCGGAGGCGGAATCGGTGCTGATGCTCCATCATTGGCCCGGCAATGTGCGCGAGTTGCGCAACGTCCTCGAACGGGCCCTGCTCTTCGCCCCCTCACCGCTCCTGGAAGCGGAGCACCTGGACCTTCCTCGACCGGTCATCTCCGGGTCCGCCTCGACCGAGCCCTTGACCCTCAAGCAGTCCATCCAGCGGACCATCGAAGAAGCCTTGCTGGCCAATGGGCACGATGTGGCCTTGGCGGCTGCCCAATTGGATGTGTCGCGGAGCGCCCTCTACAAGATGATCCGTCGGCATGACATCCAACTCGGCGGCGGGGCACCCTAGTTTCCCCGCACAGCCACCGTGTTGTCCAAGACGAAGGGCTCCAGCCCCCTTATCGCTTTTTCGGATGGACACTAGCGAGTCTCCGTTCGGCCACAGGCCAATCTCCATTTGGCCAATTTGAAGGCTAATTTTCCTTCGACCCGATTCGCCAAGCGATTTCGTCGCTTCTTATAAGTATTGAAATAAAAAGCTTTATGAGTTTTCGGAAAAAAATTTAGCAAGTTGGCTCAGGTCTTGCTCTAGGGATAGACATGCCGTGCCGAATCCAACCCTCGACCGACCGATGGTCTGAAGCCGACCTCTCGCCCGAGTTTTCCTCAGCTAGCTCCACAGAGGCCGTTCTTTGCCGCCTGGCCGCTTTCCTTAGGGCCCAGGAGTAGCTATGTCGTGCCGTGTGTTCTATGTCGACGATCAGGAAGACATCGTTTGGTCGACCACCAAGCTGCTGGCTCGCAAATGCCCCGACCTGGTGGTCGAAGGATTCACCGACCCGGCGGTGGCCCTGGCTGCCTTGCGGGAGAATCCGCCGGACATCATGGTCACCGACCTGCGCATGGAAGAGATGAGTGGTCTGGAGCTCCTGGTGGCGGCACGCAAGATCATCCCCGACCTGCCGGTGATTTTGGTGACGGCCTACGGCGGGCCCGATGTGACGGCGGCGTTGCAGGGCAGGTCGCTGGTGGACTACCTGGAGAAACCCGTTCGGACCGAGACCTTGGTGGCCAGTATCGATCGCTTGTTGACTCGCAGCGAAGGGTTTTCAGGGGCTATTTCATTGCCCATGCTGCCGGATTTGATCCAGGTCTACACCCTGACCCAGACCACCGGGGCGCTGTCCATCCGGCGGGGTGGCAGCTCGGGGACCATGTGGTTCGAAGGCGGCTCGATCATCCATGCCACCTGCGGCGAGCGTAGCGGAGAGACGGCGGTGTACGAGCTGCTGTCCTGGCAAGGGGGGGAGTTTACCCTCGATACGCAAGCGGTGCCGCCGGAGCGGACGATCACTGCCAGTTGGCAAGAAGTGCTGCTCGAAGGTTGTCGTCTGCTCGACGAAGCGGTGCGGGAAGATTCGCTGCTGGAGGGGTCTGTGGAACTTGGAGATGCGATGCCATCGACTCAGGTGGCGGTGCCGGACGATCTCTTGCCCAGGGAGCAGGAGACGGCATCCTCGGAGGTCCTGGCGGCGCCTGCGGAGCCAGATCTCAGGGCGGTCGCCGGAGCTCACCTAGCCACCGCCTTGCTGGAAGAACGGCTCCGCGAGCTGGCCACCATCGATGGTTTCTTGTGCGCCGCGGTCTTCAACGGTGCCGTGACTTCGCATTACGCGGCTGGAGGTTCAACCTTCGACCTGGAAGGCGCCGCCCGCGACAATGCCGAAGTTCTGCAGGCGATTTACGGGACGGTGAGCGGCTTGCGTCTCGAAGATGCGGTCACCGATGTGGTCGTCACCCTGCGCAAGCAGTATCACCTGATTCGACCGGTGAGCCACCTGGAAGGCACGTTCATCTATCTCATCCTCGACCGGAGCCACGGTGATCTGATTTCGGCGCGGAAAGGGCTGGCGACCATGGAGGGCCGGATCGAAGCGTGAAGACACTGGGCGGAGTGCCCTGCGAAACTCAAGAATTTTTCGGCGATGACGTCGATTTAATGAAAGGAAGTGGAGATGGCTGATTTAAAAGAAAGCGTCCAAAAGATTGCGGAAATCGAAGGATTTATCGGCGTCAGTGTTGTTGACAGCAACAGCGGCATGATGCTCCATTCCGAAGGCGGCGGCTCCGCCATCAATCTCGAGCTGGCCGCAGCCGGCAATACGGAGGTGGTTCGGGCCAAGCGCAAGACCATCAACAACCTCGGCTTGAACGACGAGATCGAGGACATCCTGATCACCCTCGGCAAGCAATACCATCTGATTCGTCCCCTCTCGCTGCAAGATGGACTCTTTGTCTATCTTGTGCTCGACAAGGCCCGCGGCAATCTGGCGATGGCCAGATTCTTGCTGTCCGATGTCGAAAAAGCGATGGTTATCTGATTCCTAGAGCGACCACTGAACCCAAACAACCCATTGACTAAGGAGTACTGAGATATGGCGTCCGAAAAAGAAGCAGTCGAAGCGTTTGAAAAGATCAAGGCTGAAATCCCTGGTTTCATTGCCGCCTCCCTGGTGGACCTCGACTCGGGCATGACCCTGGCCGTGACCTCCGCCAGACCCGATTTCGACCTGGCGGCTGCCAGCGCTTTCAATAGTGAAATCGTCAAGCAGAAGGTCAAGACGATTGAGGCCTTGGGTCTCAAATCAAACCTCGAGGATATCCTGCTCACTTTGAGCGATCAGCTGCATATCATCAAGATGGTGGGGTCCGGCTCCTTCATCTATCTGGCGGCGGAGCGGGCGACGAGCAATCTCGCCATCATCCGTTCCTCGGTGACCAAACACACCGCTGGGCTCAGCTGAGCCGAGGCGTAATTCCTGACGTCGACGCCGCCGGCTGACGCCTGTGTCGTCGACGTTCGGACCGGCCGTGCGCCGCGCTAGCGCCGCGTTGCCGCCGCCTAGGACTTTCTAGATTTCAAATATGGCACTGCTCGATACTGAACAGCGTTGCATCGTCCTACGGGCCGTCTACGACGGTCCCGCTTTGGCGGGCAAGACGACGAATCTACGGTCCTTGGCAAAGAGCCTGGGAGCGGACATCTATTCGGCCGAAGAGGCCGAGGGGCGGACGCTGTATTTTGACTGGGTCGACTACGTGGGGGGCCTGTTCGAAGGTTTGCCGATACGTTGCCAAATCGTCAGTGTTCCTGGGCAGCAAGTGCTGCAAAGCCGGCGGCGCATGCTGCTGGAGACGGCGGACGTGGTCGTTTTTGTAGCCGACTCGCGACCCGGGCAACTGGAATCGAACGTTCGATCTTTTGCCCTGTTGCAAGAGGTCATGGGGATCAAAGATCCAGCCCTCGGCATCGTCGTGCAAGCGAACAAGCGAGATGTCGCGGGGGGCGTTTCGCTCGATACTTTACAAGAGGCCTTGAACCATGACGTACCGCTCGCCATGACGTCGGCCTCAGCGGAGCGCGGCGAAGGGGTGCGCGAGACTTTTATCCTGGCGGTACGGCTAGCCCTCGACCGCGTTCGCGAGCTTCAGGAGCGGCAAGCGCTTCCCCGGCTGAGCCCGGATGTCGACGATGGCCCCGGGCTGCTGGAGGCGATGCAAACGGCGGAGATGAGTGCCGTTCCAAGCTTGACCACAGCGGCTTACGGTGGAGCCGAGCGGCGAGCCTCTGAAAGTTCCGGTGTCGTGGGGCCCGGGACCGCGACGGCCGACCCACCAGGCACGTCCCGGAAGGCGTTACCATCGGCCACAAACGGTCCATTGTTTCCCAGTGCTTCCGTGCCCCCTGGTTTGGTTTGGCCGCCCGTCGAAGGCCGGGTCAGAGTGCACGAGTCGGCCCGTGCTGAGACCCGGCTCGAGCGCAGCCCCGGCGGTGACTGGCTCGGCTATTCCGCCGGTTGGAAGCTGCGAGCTCCACTTGAAGGCCTGTTCTTCGAGCCCGAGCCGGCTCGGGCAGCCCTGCTCGGCTGGGTCCGCTGGCACGTCTCCGTAGGCGGGCATATGTCGGAAAATCGCAGCCTCGTCTTGATGCCGGAAGCCAACGGCGTCTGGCGGCTATGGCAGATCGTGCGCCGTGTGCCCTCTTTGCACGATCTCGCCAAGGATTTGTTTTCCCAGTCGGATGACGTGGTGCTCGGCAGAGGGCTCTTTCGTATCATCGATCTTCGTTTGCGGGCCCAGAAAGAGCTGGTGGTCGAAGGTCGACTCGGGCGACTCGATCTGGCCTCGGTCGGCATCTCTGATGCCGGGGCGCCGATGTTCATCGGTTTCTCCCCCTATCCAGGTGAATATCCGGGACCTCAGGCGGTGTCATTCGACGAAACCCGTTTACTGCGAACCGAGCTCGTACCGTTTGTGCACGGTGAGCTCAAGTTGGCACCGCGCAGGCTCCCGACGGTCTTGGCAAGCTTTCAGGACGCCGCTTCGCAGAGCCATCGCAGCGAGATCGCCGCCGCAATTCAACAGATCCTGTTGGGCCGCTGAGGGCTTCGGCTTGCTGAGAATCGTGCTGCGGCTGAGGGCCCGGTGTGACCGCTCGACGACCCAAGCCGGTAGCATCGGGGTGGCGAGCTCCCGCGGGGCCGCTGCCACAAGGCGGCTCGCATCTTTTGCGACGGTGGGTGAGTGATGTCTCCAGGAATTGAGCCAGTGGCAGAACGAAGCTTTGAAGAGTCGATTCTTTGGTCTCATCGTACTCCGATTGTCGCCATCGACGGTTCCCGGTGTATTCGCTATGCCAACCAAGCCGCGTATGAATTGCTCGCCGTGGGCGGCAGAATCATCGACGGCGAAGACATCCTCGCTCTCTTCAACGGCCACAAGAGCCTGTCCCAAGCGCTCCACCGGGCGGCCCACGAAAAGCGAGAGCAGACCATCAAGCTGCCGCTCCACCGCGGAAGCACTGTGCTTCAGGTCGCCATGACCCTTTCCCTCATCTCCAACCAAGAGATGCCGCTGACCTTCAGTCTCGTCATGCACGATATCGAGCGCCGCCAATTGCTCGACGAACGTCTGCTTCAGCTCGAACGGATCACCGCCGCGGAGCGTCTGATCGCGGGGTTTGCGCACCAACTCCGGAATCCTCTGGCGGCCATCTCCGCCCTGGTCGAGAATCTTGCGGCCGAAACACCGGCAGACGATCCGAGGGTGGAATACACCGAGCGGGTGCTCAACCAAGTGGCCCAGATGGAAGAATTGATCCGGTCCTGTGTCGCCTTCAGCCCCGATCTCTCGGTGGTGCAGCAACGCTCGGCAGCAAAGCTCCTCGGTCGCACCGCCATCGACGCCTTTGCGGCGCGCCATGGCGTTGCGCCTCGTCTAGTGGTGGACAAGGGCACCAGCGATGTTACCGTCAACAAGAAGCAGGTCACCAAATGCTTGCGGCTGCTGTTGGAGAGGGCCTTCAAAGCCTGCGGCGATGCCAGTAAGATGGCGCTCCTCGTATCGCAGGACCCGGTTGCCGCCGGCCAGCAATTTGTACGATTTGTGGTGGTCGACGAGGGGCCCGCCATCGATAAAGTGGACCTCGGAATGCTCTTCGAGCCCTTCTACACCACGGGAGCGAAGGGTGTGGGGTTGGGGCTGGCAATCGCTCAGATCCTCGCCCTGCGCAACGGAGGAATGCTCGAGGTTCTTTCCCAGACCGGCGGCACCCAACTCATTCTCAGGCTGCCGGTGGCGGATAGCGCCGACTAATGATCCGATGATGATGTCGCCCATTTTCATTGCCGAGTCTTTGGAGCTGGTCGCCATGGCGGCGGTCGTTTTCAGCTGTTGGTTGATCGGCCGGCGAGAGGCGCTGAGCAAAGAATCAGGCTGGAATCTGATTTCTTCTGGTTTGCTGCTGGTCCTCTTAAGTTTGCCCCTGAAGGCCATCGCGCACTCGCTACAGGTCGAATGGTGGCCGATCCTGGATCCACTTCTGCTCAGCGTCTTGGTGGACACCGGCGGTATCATCTTGATCGTTTTAGGGCTCTGGCGTTGGCTGCCAAAGGTCACAGCGCGGCATCGGGCCTTGCGCAAGCTCTCGGCCAAGGCAAGACACCTCGAGGCCCTGGCTGAGTCGAGCTCCTCGGAGCTCGAGACTCGAGTCGTCGCCTTTGAGCTCGAACGGGCCCAGAGGCGGAGCAGCGAGTCGATCCTCGCCACGGTTGTCGACAGCACGCCGATCGTCTTGCTGGCCACCGACCAGAAAGGGCTGATCACCGTCGCCCAGGGGCGATCCCTCACCGCCATCACCAGCCTGGCGCGCCGGGAGCTGACCGGACGTCATATTTCCGAAGTATTGCCGTCCGTCGAAGGGGACCTGCCGAAGGTGCTCGACGGGAGGACGGTGACCAAAGATGTCCGGTCGTTGGGATGTGTTGTGCGTTTCCGCCTGGGACCACGGGATGACACGGAAGGGGTCCCCAGCGGAATTGTCGCTGTAGGTCACGACATCACCGACCTCGACGCAAAGGAACAGTTGCTGCAGGAGGCCAAATCGACTGCCGAAAAGGCCAACGCCGCCAAGAGCCAGTTCGTGGCCAATATGAGCCACGAGATCAGAACTCCGCTCTCCGGGATATTGGGCCTGTCAGAGCTGCTGCTGCTCGAAGACGACCTACCGCCCGCGGCGCGGGAGTGTGCGGAGCGCATCGAATCGTCGGCCGATGGCCTGGCGACCTTGGTCGGCAAGGTGCTCGACTTCTCCAAGATCGAGGCCGAGATGTTGACCTTGGAAGAGGTGGATTTCCGGCCGGCCGAGGTATTGGCGAAGTTGCAGGCGATGATGGCGCACCAAGCGACCCATGCGGGATTGAAGCTGCGCATCGAATGTCCGAACGATCGCATCGTGCTCAACGGGGACCCGATGCGGCTGATGCAAATTCTGACCAACCTGGTGGGCAACTCGATCAAGTTCGCTTCGCGAGGGGAGGTTGTCGTTCACCTGGAGGTGGGGGAGCAGACCGCCGATGGGCGCCTTCCCATGCGCTGCTCGGTCAGCGATCAAGGGCTCGGTATCTCTCTGGAGAATCAAGCCGTCCTCTTCGAGCCCTTCACCCAGGCCAGTCGCTCCACCGCTCGTGAATACGGGGGGACTGGCCTCGGGCTGGCGATCACCAAGAGTCTGGTGGAGCTGATGGGCGGTTCCATCTCCGTCGACAGCGTACCCGGTCGAGGCTCGACATTTGTCTTCGATGGACTCTTCTCGCCTCCCCAGGGCCGCGGCTCTCACCGTGTCTTGACCAACGGGCCGATGGCGTCGGTCAAGTCGGAGCTCGCTCCCATCCTGGTGGTCGACGACGACAGCGTCAATCGAATGGTGATGGTGCACCTGTTGGAATCCCTTGGCTATGCCCCCTACGGTGTCGGCGATGGGCAAGAGGCGCTCATCCAGTTGGAGGAGAGCACCTATGACTTGGTGCTCATGGACTGCCAGATGCCAGTTCTCGATGGATTTGATGCGACCCGCATCCTGCGCAACCGCGAAGCCGATGGCCAGCGCCTGCCGGTGATCGCCTTGACCGCCAACGCCTTGATCGGCCAGCGGGAGCGCTGCCTCGCCGTCGGCATGGACGACATCCTCACCAAACCGGTTCGCCAGAACGATCTGACAGAGGTCCTAGAGCGGTGGTTGCCGGACCCGTCGTCCGGATAGCCGCAAGGCATGCCTACTCAGCGACTGCAGTCGGGACATGCTCTGCGGCGTCGGGGAGGATTCAGGTAGACTGACGGTCCAATAATGAAAGCCCTCGTCTCCCAACTCTCTTTTTTCGTCAGCGATCACCAAGCGCGCCGCAACCTGGGTGCGTTGTTGAAGTTTTTCCTCTTCATGCTGGGCGTGATGCTCGTCTACACGACGATGTTTCACTACCTGATGCTGCGCTTCGAAGGCCAGGAACATTCGTGGTTGACGGGTTTCTACTGGACCCTCACCGTCATGAGCACCCTGGGTTTCGGAGACATCACCTTCCACACCGACATCGGCCGGTTGTTCAGTATCCTGGTGCTCCTGTCGGGCACCGTGTTACTTCTCATCATGCTGCCCTTCGCCTTCATCCGCTTTTTCTATGCGCCGTGGCTGGAAGCGCAGATCCGACATAGCGCGCCCCGTTCGGTGGGCCCCAAGATGGCGGGGCACGTCATCATTTGCTGCTACGACGCGATCGCCCAGGGGTTGATTCAGAAGCTCGAGTTCAACCACATTCCCTACTTCGTGCTCGAGGCCGACCCGGTGGCGGCGGCGCGCATGATGGATGGAGACATCTCGGTGGTCACCGGAGAGGTGGACAGCAGCGCCACCTATGAGCGTCTGCGGGTGGCGAAGGCCCTTGCGGTTATCGCCAACGCCGAGGACACCACCAATACCAATATCATCCTCACCGTCCGCAATGTCAGCCCCGATGTGCCGATCTTCTCCCTGGCGGAGGACGAAGATTCCATCGACATTCACGAGCTCAGCGGCGCCACCTACACTTTGCCGCTCAAGCAAAAGCTCGGCGAGCATCTGGCGGCGCGCATCACCGCCGGACCGGACGTCGCCCATGTCGTCGGTCGGTTCCAAGACCTACAGATTGTCGAGTTTGTGGTTCACGAAACGGAATTGGTCCACAAAACGCTCAAGGAAACGGGCTTGCGAGAGCGCACCGGCATCAACGTCGTGGGGGTGTGGGAGGAGGGACGGCTGCAATCTGTCCACCCCGACCTGGTGCTCTCACCGTTCTCCGTTCCGGTGGCTGTGGGTACCGAGGAGAACGTCAAGCGGCTCAACGATCTTCTCGGCGCTGGGGATACCACCCAACGTCCGGTGCTGGTGATCGGCGGTGGCAAGGTCGGCCGCACCACCGCCAAGGCATTGAAACGTCGCGGCCTCGCGGTGCGCGTGGTGGAGAAAGACGAGACCCTGCGCAAGGTCATCAAGAAGCAGATCGGTGACCCGACCATCGGCGACGCTGCGGACCGTGATGTACTGCTCAGGGCGGGACTGGAAAGTGCCGGTGCGGTGGTGCTCACCACCAACAGCGATGCGGTGAATATCCACCTCACGGTCTACTGTCGGCGGTTGAAATCGGAGCTCAACATCGTCAGCCGCATCACCCACGAACGCAACACCGAAGCCATTTACCGGGCGGGGGCCGACTTCGCCCTCAGCTATCCGTCGCTGGGCCGCGAATACATCATCGCCCGATTGCTGGGACGGGAACCGGTCATGGTGGGTGAGGGGGGCGATTTTTTTCTCGTTCCCGTCCCCCAATCCCTGGCTGGCGTCTCCCTCGAGGCCAGCAAAATCGGGCAGCGCTCGGGCCTCATCGTGATCGCCATCGAAGAGGGTCAACAGGTGACCCGAACCAATCCCACCCCCGACACCCTCCTGGCCTTGGACCAAAAGTTGCTGATGATCGGAACGGCCGCCCAGCGCATGGCTTTCTCGGAAGCGTTCGAGTAGTTAGCGTCTCGCCGTCGCGCCGAGGCTCAGACCACCTAGGGTCACCACCTGGGCCTCGCCAGATCCCCCAAGATCCTTCGTATCGCCTGTTGCACCTCGGCATCGCCGTTGTCCGCCGCTGCCATCAGCAGGGGCATCGGCGATCGCACGTCGAGCCGTGAGGCCGCCGCCCGGCGCACCCGTGCGTTGGCATCGTTCAAAGCCAGCTGCCAGATATCCAGGGGGACATCGGGCACCAGCCCGAGGGCCGCATTTTCTCGCAGGATGGAGGGGGTTTCGGAGCTGAAGACCTGCCGCAGGCCCTCATCGAGACGGGCCTGGGCCAGGAAGGAGAGAAAGTCCCGCTGGCGAAACGTCGAGAGGTGAAGCAGGGAGGTACGACGGAAGGTGTCGAGCCATTCTTGATGGTTCCCTTCGGCCAACCATCGGTGGATGGTGGCCTGGTCTTCGGGCAGGATCTCGATACGTCCCAAACGGTGGATCAGCTCGGAGCGCAGGTGCCGTCGGCTGCCGACGCTGAGCTCCTCGAAGTCGAGGTAGAGCAACTCGAGAAACAGTTGCGCAAACCGCGACTCGTTGACCCGGTCGGGCCATTTGGGGGGTGTGCCCGGCACCGCCGTCGAGCAGGACCAGCTGCTGTTGAGATAGTAGGAATGGTCCTCGAAGGAGGATTCCAGGCGCTGGGCGCTGAGTGAGCCGCGGTGGAGTCCAAGGTTGTGGATGCGCTGCCGCTCGCTGAGCAGAAACGAAGTCAGAGCTTCGGCCAGGGGGCGGTAGACCTCAGGATTCTGTCGGCAGAGATTGCACGGCCAGCCGTTGGGGCACTGTTTTTCGATGCGACGGTTGAGGTCGCCGAGGGCCTTGGCGTCCCCCCGCAAACCGCTGATCGCCAGCTCGAGACCGGCCTGCGGATCGGCGCTCAAGCCCCGCAGCCAGCCGTGAATCTGGGCGAAGATCTCCAGCCTGCCGCCGGGTGCCTGGGACCCGCCGTAGCCGAGCATGCAGGCATTGGGGAAGAGATCCCGATAGGCCTCTTGCACGCCGCCGATCTGTTGGATGGCGGCCAGCAAGCGCTCGAATTCGTCCTCCCTCACCCGCGTCTCGTGCATGACGTGTTGCACGTAGGCGACGGGATCGCCAGAAAAGGCGGACTTGACGTCGGTACGGCAACCTTGCAGCAGAACCAGGGAGGGGTGGGTGAAGAAATCGGCGGCTTCGGCCTCGAGACCCTCCAGGGTGAGGGCCAAGGCTTCGGTGTCGAAACGTCCCCGTCCGTGGTCCCCGGAGAAGCCGGAGGCATGGTGGCCGGACATGGACAGCAGGTCGATGCGGCGGAAATTTGGCGCGTCGACGACAAATCGGGCATTGCGCCCCAAATAGGGAGGACGAAAGACCCACATCTCGTCGCTGTGGTACGCCACCCCCTGCTCGATCATGGCGACCGGGCAGCCGGTATCGCGGCGGCACGGGTCGACGCAGAGGTGGCTGACCAAAACATCGTGCTCGATGGGCAGGTTGTAGTCCAAGAGCAGAACCCGCAGGGGAGGCACGGTGGAGGAGGCCGCGGCGGCGACGCCCGGAGGGCTGAGCAGTAGTCCCCAGAACAGGGCCATGCTGGCGACCAGGGCGGCGTTGCGCTGGCAGGTAAAGAGGGAAGGGCTCATGCGCTGCGCGGCAGGGTGACCAAGAACGTCGCCCCCTGAAGTTGAGATGAATCGGTTTTGTGGTGGCTTGAAGACAGGTCCGTATCCTCCGTTGGGGGTGGGCTCATCAGGGCGACGGTACCACCAAAACCCTCGACGATGGCGCGCACGATGGCCAGACCCAGCCCGGTATGGCGATCGAGGGCCCCGACGGGTTGTTGTTCCTGCGGCGCGTTCCCCCGATAACTGAAGAAGCGGTCGAAGATACGCTGGCGATGCTCTTGCGGCACCCCACACCCCTGGTCGATGAACCAGATTCTGGCCTCCTTGACGTCCCCCTCGAGATGGACATCGACGCGGCCGCCCAGGGGAGAAAAACCGACCGCGTTATCCAACAGGTTCTCGAAAACCTGGGCCAAACGGTCGGCGTCCACTTGCACCTCGAGTTCCGGAGCGTCGATGCGCAGCTCGAAATGCACGCGGTCGCCGTGCTGGATCTCGAAACGCTCGATCAGGCCCTGTAGCAGGGGGGCCAGGGGTAGGGACTCCGTCTCCTGTTGCTCGAGTTGGGCGTCGATCTGGGTGATTTCGCGGACCCCCGAGATCAGGTTCTCCAAGCGGGCGATGTCGTTCTGAATCATGGTGAGAAAGCGTTGCCGTTGCTCTGGCTCGTCCACCTCCGACAGCAGCTCGGTGGCGCTGCGGATGGCGGCCAGAGGATTTTTCAGCTCATGGGAGACGTCGGAAGCGAAGGACTCGATGAAACGGATATGCCCCTCGAGGCGCCGCGTCAGCTCGGCCAGGGAGCGGCTGAGATCGCCGATTTCGTCGCTGCGCCCGGAGGCCCGGAAACCTCCCTTGAGTCGTCCCCGGCGGTCGAGCATCGCCGACGCTTCCCGTTGCAGGCGCTGCAGGGGCCGGACGATGGTGGTGGACACCAGCAGGCTGAGAATGATGGCGGCGGCCACCGAGGTGAGGACCACTTCGAAGGTGGCGAGGCGCAGGTCGTAGAGGGCGGTCAGAATGCCGAAGGTGGACTTGGTGACCAACACGGCTCCGATGATCTCCGCCTCGGCCCCCGGACCATGGCGCACCGGAATGGCGCTGTAGAGGATCAAAGAGCGGTGGGTGGCGGAGCTGCGGAAGGCCTGGCCGTAGCGCCCGGAGAAGGCCTTGTCGAGGGCTTGGGCGCGGGCCGAGAAGGCGTTGTCGCCGAGGTCGCTGTCGAGGCTCGGAATCGGCGGCAGGAACAGGCGGGCGTACAGCCGGTAGAGAAAAGAGCCGAGGCGGTAGAGGTAGCTCTCGCGGGTCTCCGGCGTCTCGCTGCCCTCGCTGCCTACGGCGACGTCTTCCCGTCGCGGCCCGAGACGGCTGGAATCGGCGAGCACCTGTTGCTCGGCGTCGTAGATCCGCAACCGCGCATCGACCCGCCGGTCCAGGTTGACCAGCACCCGTTGTGCCCGTTCGCTGTCGAGGCTCGGCTCGGTGCCCAGGGCGGCGGCCAGAATTCTAGCCTGTTGCACCATCGAGCGCTCCTGCAGACGCAGCAATTCGTCTTCATAGGTCTGCAGCGACAAGACGCCGATGATCGGCAGGAAGACCAACAGGAGATTGAAGGCCAAGAGACGGTTCGAGATGCGGGTCAGAACGCTGTAGAAGGGTCTCATGATAGGGGGCGCCTCACATCGCCGAGGCTAGCTCACCCCTGACGAAAACGATAGCCCAGGCCATACACCGTTTCGATGCCGTCGAAGGACCCGTCGATCAGACTGAGCTTGCGGCGCAGGCGTTTGATGTGGCTGTCGATGGTGCGATCGCTGACAAAAGTATCGTGGGGATAACCCTCCTGCATCAAGTGCTGGCGCGTCTTGACGTGGCCGGGATGGCGTACCAGGGCGTGCAGGATCATGAACTCGGTGACCGTCAAGGCGACGGCTTGGCCGTTGAGGTGGGCCGAGTAGCGGCGCAAGTCGAGTTGCAGAGGCCCGGCTTCGAGGATCTTCTCGTCGCTGGCGGAGTTGCCCTGCTGGGCCAGCGAGAGGCGACGGAACAGCACCTTGACCCGGGCGATGAGCTCGCGCATCGAAAAGGGTTTGCAGAGGTAATCGTCGGCCCCGAGCTCCAGGCCCAGGACGCGATCCAGCTCTTCGTCACGGGAGGTCAGGAAGATGATAGGCAGGCTTTCGGAGAGACCCCGCAGGCGCCGGCAGAGGTCCAGCCCGTCCATCCTCGGCATGGTGATGTCCAGCACCGCCACATCGGCCAGCCGCTGCTGGAGCTGCTCCCAGGCGGCACCTCCGTCGGTGTAAACATCGACATGGTAACCCTCCCGTCGTAGGGCGAAGCCGACGGTTTCCCGGATGTTCTCTTCGTCGTCAACCAACGCGATGGTGCCGCGGTGCGTCTGATGCATGGAGCTCAATCTATCGTAAGCGGTCGGTGGAGCCAAGGGGCTCGCCGCCTGCAATCGCCGGTTGGGCCGTTGCCCGGCGGCCAAGACCGCCAGCAGCGGCAACCCACCGCAGATGAAACGGTTGTTGCGGTTGTCGAGAAACCTTGACTGGTGACCCTCGCCGTAGTTCGATACGATGGTCAGTCAACTTAATCGTTTTCACAGATCAACGTCTCGCGGACCCTATTTTCAGACCATGGATCAACTCCCAACCCAAACTCCGGGTACTGCTTCTGCGGATAGTCTGCCCAAGCAACGCTACACTCTGCGGTTCGAACGCTTCTCTGCCTTTGTCGAGGAATATGCTTCGTTGCTGTCTTTGGGCGGCATGTTCCTGAAAACCGAATCGTTGTGCGAGGTCGGCTCCAACGTAGGAATCGATGTCAAGCTGACCGACGGTTATCGGCTATTTCAGGGCTCTGGGGAAGTGGTGTGGGTGCGGCCGCAGACCTTGGCCCCAGGGCAGGAGAGCGGCATGGCGGTGCGCTTTCAAGCCCTCGACGAAAGCGGCCGGGAGCTCATCCTCAAGATCCTCGAAGAACAGGTCAAAGGCGGAGGTCAACCCTTCGATGTCGACGAGGTCCCCGCCGACTTGATCAGCCAAGGGGCGCCCCGGGCCGAGGCGAGCCCGGCACCCCCGACGGCGGGGGCCGGCGTCGGGTCGCGGAGCACCTGGCCGTCCGCCATGGGAGGAGACGGCGAGCTCTCAGAAGAGGCGACCTTGGTGACGCAGCGCCAGCAGCTGGGCCTCGCAGCCTCCCAGGGTTTGGATTTCTCCGCCCCGTGGGGAGAGAGCTTGGCCGAGGGGGTGCCGGCGGATCTCCTGCACAGCGCTCCGTCGCTCGATAGCCACCCCGGCGAGGAGCCGAGCTCGGCCGCGCCTAGCCCACCCGCCTCCACCATGGGGGAGCATCCGGCCGCACAAGGCGGCGATGTCAGCGGGCTCGAGAGTCCCTTTTCCATGGAAACCACCGACTTCGACGATTTCGACGACCTCCCGGAGCTCGAAGCCGAAGATGATCTGGTGCTGGACAGCGACGCCGAGGTGCATTTCGATCGCACCATGGCGGGCTCGGCGCCGGGGAGCCAGAGCGCCGTCGCCGACGGCATCGACCTGGACCCACCGGCGGCGATTCAACCGGCCGCCGGCGCTGCGGCCGGCGAGCTAGGGCTCGACCACGAAACACCGACCGCAGCTGGATCCCTGACGTCGCAAAGAGCCGAAACCCTGCTGGCGGGGCAAGGTGCCTCAACGCTCCTCAGTGCCTCGACGGCAAGCAGTGCCTTGATGGAAAGCAGTGCCTTGACGGAAACCAGTGCCTCGGTGGAAAACAGTGCCTCGACGGCAAGCAGTGCCTTGGCGGGACACGAGGTCTCCTTCGAGGATCCAACGCAGCCCCGGGGAGAAGCCCCGGCCACCGCTTCGGATGTTGGTGGGGTCGGTGAGACCGGCGTTGATGTTGTCCCGCAGGCTGAAGGCCTGGCAACCGCCCCATGGAAACTTACCCTCGACCCGCCGTCGGACGAGGCGGTCACCCAGGCGCACCCCGTCGCCTCCTCCGACGAGGTGGTCACCCAGCCGCACCCCGTCGCCTCCTTCGACGCCGCCGCCATGGACGATCCCTTCGCCACCCACGAGCCAACCGCTTGGCCCACCGAGGCGGGTGCTCCCGTCGACCGAGGCCACGACTCGCCACTGGACTCGACGGAGCACTTGGAGGCGCCTACGCCGCCCGCCGAGGCCCCGGTGTGGGCAGCCGACGCCGACTTTGCGGCGCCGGTGTCGACGGAAGCCGTGCTACCGGCTTCCGCGGACGCCACCGAATCACCTGCCCATTCCGCCGCCTTCGGGCTCGAAGACTACGAGCTGGAAGCGCCACCTGCCGCCGGCTGGCGGGGGGCCATCGGCAAACATCGCATCTTGCTGGCCAGCCTTCTGCTGGTCGCCCTGGTGGCCGTTGTCTTCACCCTGCGTCATCCCATCGCGGGTTGGCTGGGGCTCGGTGGCGATGCCGTCAGTCGTAGCATGGCGGAGCTAGAAAATCAGCCACCGAGCCAGATGCCGTCGCCGTCCGAAGCCGAGGGCTCGGGGAATGGGATGTCGGCGGACGAGATGGCGGATGGCGAGATGTCGGCGGACCGTCGGTCAGAAGTTGGGAGGGCGGGCGCCGCCATCCCGGGGGGGGCAGCATCCGGAGGCGGGACCAGCGACGCCATGGCGGACGGCTCGAGGGCCGGCACACCGACCGGCGCTTCGACCGAACCCGGCGAGGTGGGACTCCAGTCCGCTTCGTCGAGGCGATCCTCGGCCGCCTTCGACCCGGCGACGGCGGCGAGCCAGGTGCTGTCGATCACCGCCCGACCGGCACAAGGGGGCACGCAAGTGGTGGTCGAGATGGATGGCTCGATCGATCCCTCGGGGGTCCAATTTGATGCCTTGGGCTACAACCCGCTACGGCAGCAGATTCGGCTGCTCGGTATCGAGCTGCCCTTTCGCCAGGGGACGGTGCGCGTCGCCAGCGACGAGATGGTGCAAATCAGGACCGGGCTGCATGCTGCGGCGGGTGGCTCCGAGCTTCGCCTGGTCTTCGATATGGCCAGGGAAGGGGCTTCCGCCGAAGACTACCGGGTGCTCGGCAACCGCCTGGAGATCACCGTCCGCTGAGGGCTGAGATCGAGGGCAGAAGACCGAGGGCCGGTCGGGTCACCTCAAAGGACGGATTCGTGCATCATCGAATCCTGTAGAACTCGGAAATAGTGCTTGCTGCCATAGTACGAGAAGTTGCTCACCCGTGAAGTGTAGAGGCAAGCGAAGTCGTCCACCTGGCTGCCGAACAAACTTTTGTTGCTGCCCTGTTTGAACAGAGATCCCCAAAACGAGTTGATGGCGGTGGAGATGCGCCGCTGCAAGCGGCCGGCGTGTTTGCGCATCGCCTTGTGCTCTTGACGCAGGGTCGCCAGATCGTCGCGCAACCGCTCCATCGACTGCAGATAGGCGCCGTTTCCGGGGGTCACTGCCGCCTCCTTCGAGAGGCGTTCTAGCAGCAAAAGGATGTCATCGAGGTCGTCGATTCGCTGCCCGAAGTCCACCAGCTCCGAGCGCAAGACCAGTTGGTGCCGCTGCTGGGCAGTCAGCTCCTTGCGCACCGTCAGCTCGTCCTCGAGCTCCCGAACAACCAAGGCCGTGCGCCAGGTGGAGGACATCTTGCTGGATAGGATGTCGCCGTAGATGTGATCGCCGACGTAGAGAACTTGCTCGCCGGGACAGTCCAAGAGGTGCATCAGTCCTCCGCGGCAGCCTCCGGAATAGATGCCGCCCCACCGCGGCGTGGTGACTTCCTCGACTTCGTCGCCTTGGTCGTCCAAACGCTTGAAGGGAATGCTCTTCTTGAAGAAGTTGGGTTTGCCCGAGCTGACGATCACCAAATCGAAGAGATCTCGCCAAGAGTCCAATCCCGGCAGAACGCCATCGAAGAGATACGTGCAGAGACCTTCCGTGTAATACCACTCGGAGTTGGTGATCAATAGCAGCTTGCGGTCGCCGAGGGCTAGCCGTTCCAAGGCCAGGGCGAGCTTGGGGTCCCGCGGCAGGTAGCGGGGCAGGTCGGCAAGGATCTTGGACTTCAAGCTACCGTCGCCATGCAGAGAGTCGACGGCGTTGCGGGTGTCGCGGTAGATGGTGCCGTAGTCCGGTAGCTCCAGGCCGTTCCGTTTGCGCTCCGCCAGCTCCGAGAACATGTTGACCTCCGGCAGCTCGAAGAGTGTGTCGACAAAGACAAAGCGCTTGCTGCTCGGGTAGATGGGCTCCTGACGATAAAGACTCGACCGCTCCGTATTATCGAGAAATCGGCGGCCGTGATAGGCCCGGCCCACGTAGCGATGGCGGTTCATCTTCAACACCATGCCCTCTTCGATATCGAGCATCAGGCCACGACGGCAGAACTCCGATTGGAATTTCGATTCCAGGATCTCCTCCGGATAGCCGAACTGGTGCGCTAGACGTTCGAGGGCGAGCTCGAAGGCGAGCTCCGACATGGCGGTCTGGTGATAGTCGGCCAGGGTCCAATCGAGATCGAAGCCGATAAACCGAATCTTCTCCATGCGCAAGGTCCGATTGACGAAGACGCGGCGGTTGTCCGGCGGCTGGTGGTCCGTCAGGGCCTGCTCCAAGAGCTCCTTCTGGGTGGACGGGGCGAGATCCTCCAGCAAGGCGCGGTCCAGCAAGTCGAGGTGGCTCAATGCGTTTCTCCGTAAATCTCTTCGAGACTCTGGCGGCGAGCCCGTTCGATGCGTTGGAAGCGTCGTTGAAATTGGTGGGTGGCAAAGTTGGTGAAATCGTCCAAGTCCAATCCGAAGGGCATCGACTCGTAGCTGGCGAAGAGGTCGTTGATGACCCCGATGGCGGGCATCAGAAGCTCGCCCATGCGTGCTTCGACGGCTTGCCAGACGGGATCGCCGTGCTCTGCGACCAGGCGGGAGAGGAGAAAGACGCCATAGGCCAAGTGACGGGCTTCGTCGCTCTTCAAATGGCCCACGGCCTGCATCATGCCGGGCATCAGGCCGTTGCGCTCGAGGACGCTGTAGTAGGCGTGATAGCCGGTCTCCGCCAGCACCCCTTCGACGATCATGTTGTAGGTCACCGAAGCCTCGGCCTGGGCGATGGGGGAGGAGTCATGGCGCAGGCGCCCCATGGCCTCCGGTAGAGCCTGATAGAAAATGGCGCGGTAGGAGCTCCCATGGAAGCCCGCCAGGTCACCGTCTTCTTCGGCCACCTCGTCGAGAAAGCGCCGAAAGAGGTCCACGTGTTTGGCCTCTTCCCACAGAAAGGCGGCGAGGAACATTTCCTCCTCCAAGCGTCCCTCCTCGGCCATCACGCTGACCAAGGGTAGGAGATCCAGGGTCACCGACTCCTCGCCCGCCTGAAAGAGACTGGTGAGGTGCAAAATCACCTTCTGCTCGAGGGGGTCGAGGCGCCGCCAGTCCTCCACATCGCGACTGAAGTCGATGTCCTCTGGGTTCCAAATGCCAAAGCGCTTGGCCTTGCTCCACAAACGCATGGGGGGAATGTCGCGGCGGAGACCTCGCGCACTGGTGGTCTGGAATTGGCGGCGGCTGGCGGTGTCCATGGAATGCCTCTCGGTTTTCAGGAAAGCTGTGAGAAGTCCGTGGGCACGCGGCCGGCGGCGGCCACCAGCTCTTGGCTGGCCTGCACATGGGGCATCAGGGACGACAAACTGCCCCGCTTGAGTCGCAGCTTGCCGGTCATCAAGGCCATCAAGGGTTGAGCTCGGCCTTGCAGCAGACCTTTCCATACCGGCAGATCGGCTTCGATGATGTACTCGGCATCCGCCAAATCCCCGGCCGAAGCGAAGCGCGCCTGTCGGCACTCGCCGTGCCAGAGATCGAGAAAGACCGCCCGCTCGCCGCTCGCTGGCGGCGGGGTGGCATCGCCGAGGCGAAAGACCAACGAACCCTCCCAGGCGGCGGCTGCCCGGCGATAGGACTCACTGCGTCGGAGCTCGTCGGCCCAAGCTTCTATCCAAGGTGCCGAGAAGAATTGGATGGGCTCATGGGGTTGGGTCATGGTCTTCCTTTGCAGCCGTGGTCCTTGCAGACTCGAAGCGGACCCTGGGTCCGGCGGATGGAGATAATACCCGATCGGAGATCTAGGCGCTGCATGGTCGAATCCTTTGGGCAGAGGAGCGCCTGTGGGCAAAGACGGATGGGAAGTGGCGAAGACTGGAGCTTCCGCGATACCATCGAATATCACCGCAGTCGCGACACCATCGCATATCATCGCAGTCGCGACACCATCACGTATCTTCGCAGTCGCGATACCATCGGGTATCATCGCAGTCGCGCTAGCATCGTATCGTTTCGTCGCGACCAGCTGCGGGAATGGGACCGTCTAGATCACTGAGGGCTGCCTGATGACTTTGAAGCAAGAATCCATCGATCAAATCCTGAATCTGGGTGGCGTCGCGCTGCTCGGTAAAATGATCGATGCCTTCGTCCGCAGCTCGCCGGAGAAGGTGACCGCGGCGGTGGAATCCATGCCGCGGGGCGATCTGGAGACGGTCAACCGTTCGGCCCATTCGCTGAAATCGAGCGCCGCGAATTTCGGGGCGATGCAATTGGTCGAGCTGGTCAGCGAGTTGGAGGATGTCGCCCGGAATGGAAATGTCGAGCGCAGCGCCGAGCTGGTGCGAAGTTTGCCTGGCCTCTTCGACGAGGCTGTGGGCAAGCTACAGGACTTACGGCGGGAGCTTGAAGCTTGAAGCGGTTGGCGGTGGTCGAAGACAATCCCGACAACCGTCTCTTGGTGCGGGCGATGTTGGAGGATACCTACGCTATCGTGGAGTACACGGACGGCAACGAGGCGGTTCTAGGCATCGCCGCCGAGCCGCCTGATCTGGTGCTCTTGGATATCTCGCTGCCGGGATTGGACGGCCTCGAGGTGCTCGAGATCCTGCGCCAACGGCATGGTCTCGAGACGCTGCCGATCATCGCCCTGACCGCCCACGCCATGTCGGGGGACCGCGAGCGATATCTGAATCAAGGATTCGACGGATACGTCAGTAAGCCGATTGTCGATGAAGACCTCCTGCTGGAAACCATTGAGCGCCTTCTCCCTGTCTGAGGGAGGTGGTCTATGAGACCGATGGCCCGTTCTTCCATGGGACGGAAGGGGTCTCAGACGCGCCGACCTGACGGCTTTGGCGCCGGCCGATGAATAGCTTCAGACTAGCGATCGAAATTCTCGTGGCCTTGGCGATGGCCGTCATCGTCGTCAGAATGGGAATCACCGGCCGCCGTGAAAACTTCTCCGGCGAGCGGGGTTGGTCCCAAATCTTCGGCGGTTTCTGCTTGCTCCTGCTCGGCGCCGCGATCGATATTTCGGATCACTTTCCGGCTCTGAGCCGTTTTGTCATTCTCGGGCAGACGCCCTATCAAGCCATCGCTGAGAAGTTGGTGGGGTTCTTCGGCGGCTTCACCTTCCTGGCCATCGGATTCTGGCGGTGGTTGCCCCACATCACCGAGCGCCGTCGGGTCGAGCGGCAGCTGCGGCAGACCACCGCCGAGCTGCAGCACCGCGTGCGTGAAGGCTCCGCCGAGCTCAATCTGAACAAGTTGGACCTGGAGCGTGAGATCAGGCAACGGCGCATGGCCACGGCGGAGCTACGGCGCAGCCGCGAGTTGTTGGAGAAGGTGGTCGGTAGCGCTCCGATCGCCCTCTTGGCGTGCGATATCGACGGTGAGGTCAGCCTGGCCAAGGGAAGATCTTTGCCGGCGGTGGGGTTTGCTTCGGAGCAGGGCGAAACTGGCTCCCTCTTCGAGCTCTATCCGCAGATCGCCGACAGCCTACGCCAGGCCTTGGCCGGAGAGCCGAGCATCTCGACCTTGGTGATCGACGATCGCACCTTCGAGTTCCTTCATTCCCCTTGGATCTCGGAAGAAGAGGTGATTCAAGGGGTGGTCACCGTCGGCACCGATGTGAGCGAATTGCATCAGGCCTACGAAGCTTTGCGCGAGGCCAAAGACCTGGCCGAAGATGCCAACCGCAGCAAGAGTCAGTTCTTGGCCAACATGAGCCACGAGCTGCGGACGCCCCTCAATTCCGTGATCGGCTTCGCCAACATACTGCGCAAGAACAAGGGCCAACGGCTCAACGAGCAAGACCTGCGCTACCTGGGCCGGATCCAAGACAACGGCCATCATCTGCTGACTCTGATCAACGAGATCTTGGACTTGTCACGCATCGAGTCCGGGCGCCTGGAGCTCGATTGGACGGATGTCGACTTGCAAGCCCTGGTGCGCGACACGGTGGCCCATTTGCGCGGCTCAGGGGATGGTCAAGTGCCGATCCGCAAGAGCATCGCCAAAGGGGCGGCCAGCCTGCGAGCGGACGCCGTCAAGCTGCGACAAGTGCTGCTCAACCTGTTGAGCAACGCGGTCAAATTCACCGAAACAGGGCAAGTCGAGCTACGTCTGCACACCGACGAAGAGGGTATGCCCCAGCGATTGGAGGTCAAGGACACCGGGCCGGGCATCGCCAGCGAGGACTTGGAACGTATTTTTCAGCCCTTTCAGCAGGTCCATGGGGGCCAGCCGGGTACCCACGGTGGCAGCGGCTTGGGGCTGACGATTTCCCGCTCCCTATGCCGTCAAATGGGCTTCGATCTGCGGGTGGAAAGCACAGTTGGGAGCGGCGCTACGTTTTGGATCGACTTTCGGCCGGAGGTCACGGATTGGGAACCCGCCGCCAGCGCTGCTGAAGAGCTGGAGTCGGTGGACCGGCCGCGGCAATCCCTCACCGAACCCGACTCGCTGTTTACGGCGGCGCCGGTCCAGCTCGCCGGTCGTCGTATCCTGTTGATCGATGACAATGTGGAAGCGCGCCTGTTGCTCACCGAGATGCTCCAGGAAATGGACTGTGAGGTGCTGACCGCCGGCAGCGGCGAAGAAGGGCTGGCCTTGGCGCGGGACAACCCCCCGGAGCTCATCATCCTGGATTTGATCATGCCGGAAATGAACGGCTGGCAGGTTCTGGCGAAGCTCAAGAACGATCCCCTCTTGCTCGCGGTCCCAGTCCTTGTCGCCAGTATCGTCGCAGAGGAGAAAAAGGGCTCCCTGTTGGGGGCCCTCGAGGTCCTCAACAAACCCATTTCCCGACGCCAGTTGGAGGATGTCCTCACCCGCTTGGTCATCCGCCGACCTTCAAAGATTCTGGTGGTAGACGACGAGGAGATGATCCGCCACCTGCTCGGCGAGCTCTTGGCTCGCCGCGGCTACGAGGTGCAGACCGTCGGCAGTGGGGAAGCTGCATTGAGCTTTCTGGAGTCGCATCAGGTCGACTTGGTGATCATCGATCTGATGATGCCAGGCATCGGCGGAAGGGGGCTGATCACGGCGCTGCGGTCGAAGGTCAAGTGGCGAGATTTGCCCATTCTGGTGGTGACGGGTATGCCCTTGCAGGATATCGCGCGCTCTCAGCTCAGCGAGCAGGTGGCGGCTATCATCCACAAGGGGCTCGACCTCGAGGAAGAGCTGCATCGTTCCGTTGCCGGATTGATCGGTGCCTGACGCGACGTCGGGAGGGGTAGGTGAACGCCGGGAAGAAATCCGCCCGGTCGGATACATAATCCGGTGATATCATCAGATACGAAACTGGCATCACCCGGCCGCGGGGTATGAGCAAACTATAAGGCATGCACCGTGCACCTGGGTGCTGAGCACTTCTGTGTTCATCGTTGGATGCATCGCCGATAAATGAGGGGAGCACACACTGGCCAAGGTTTTGGTGGTCGATGACGATCCTGTGACGCTGACGCTCGTCGAGAGCGCCCTGGTGAATGCCGGGCACTTGGTCTGGACAACCGAGAACGCGTCCCGGGTTCGCCAGTGGATTCTCGAGCGCGATATCGACGCCCTGGTCCTCGATGTCATGTTGCCGGATACCAGTGGTCTCGATCTCTTGCGCTCTCTGCGCCAAGATCCCCTGATCGGTGGTTTGCCGATCCTCATGTTGTCGGCCCGCGGTGAATCCGAAGACCGGGTCCACGGCCTGAAACAGGGGGCAGACGACTATCTGGCGAAACCCTTTGCGGTCGAAGAATTGGTGCTGCGGGTCGATCGCTTGGTGGCCCAGCGCCCCGGTGCCGTGCGGGACGATATCGGCCCCGGTTTGGAGGATCTGGAACGCTCCTTGGTCGACCGGCAAGTCGTTGGCAAGGTCTACTTTGGGCGGTATCAGGTCTTGGAGATGGTGGGTGAGGGGGCCATGGGCATGGTCTTTCGCGGTTGGGATCCACGGCTCAAGCGGCCGGTGGCGCTGAAGACCTTGCGGATCCAACCCCAGGGGCTGGATCTGGACCGACCGTCGATGATCTCCAACCTGTTGCAGGAAGCGGTCACCGTCGCCAAGCTCAATCACCCCAACCTGGTCGCCGTCTACGATGTGGCGCAGGGTCCCAAAGGGGCTTTCATCGCCATGGAATATGTCGATGGCATCAGCCTGGCGTCTCATCTCAAGCAGCACAAGACCCTGGCTCAGGCGCAAGTCGTCTCCCTTGGCCAAGGCATTGCCCAGGGCCTCGACGCCGCCCACCAGCATCATGTCGTGCATCACGATGTGAAACCCGGCAATGTGCTCCTGTCCTTCGGTGGCGAGGTCAAGGTGACCGATTTTGGTGTTGCACACCTGGGCAACACTCTGGTGAGCGACGATGCCAAGGTCTTTGGCACACCCGGCTATCTACCACCGGAGACCTTGCTCAATGAGGGCTATAGCGAGGCCGGAGATCTCTTCGGTCTGGGCGCCATGCTCTATCAGTGCTTGGTGGGCAGGCTACCGTTTGTCGGCCGTACGCTACCCCAAGTTGTGCTCAGCACGGTGCGTGACGAAGTCGAGCCGCCTTCGGTCAACGCGCCGGGTGTCAGCGAAGACATGGACGCCCTGATTCTGGGTTTGCTGGCCAAGAAACCACAAGATCGCATCGCCTCAGCCCGTGAGGTGATCGAGCGACTTTTGGCGATGGAAAGCGAGCCCTGGCAAGCCCCCAAGGGACGGCCGGGAGAGTCCGCGGTCAAGAGGTCCCCGGCCAAGTCGGGGGCAGATGAGGCCATCGACAAGGCCCTTCGGGACGGACGCTCCTGCCAGATTCCGTTGATCGACCCAACTGTCCCCCTCGAGCAATACCTCGCTCTCGTCCGAGACTGAGGTCACCGGCCATCGGCGGCCGCGATGCCGCAACCTTAGTACACCTTTTCAAAAATACGCTGGTATTGGAGCGCCGATGCATCCACGTCCGCGGCGTTACGCTCACTGCAACAGAGCCCCACTATGCCTCGCTCGCAAGCCTTGCGGACGCGGCGCCTCGGGGCTCTCGATAGGTCACCGTATTTCCGAAAAAGTGTACTTAGGTGTTCAAGCCGCTTTCCGGATGTCTTCGATCACCTTGCGATGGTGGTGCAGGTGGATCTCGTTGAAGCGGAGCCACTGCAGGGGGGTCAGGGGCCCGAAGATGGGATGGGAAAAGCGCCATCCCGAGGCTTGCAAGACACCGATGTCGGGTTTCAAATCTGACCAGCGCTGGCGCTCCTTGGCCAAGGCTTCCCGTATCCGGTGACGGTCGATCTTTTGAGGCAGCACAGCTTGAGGTGCTTTGCCTTTGCCCCGCGGGATGAAGCCGCTCCACAGGATGATCTTGCCGACCAGGGATGGGCCTCCGGGAACTGCCACGGGGCCGGTTCTCAGGGCAGTTTCAAATCTTTCTCCGGTGCCGGCCAGGGCGATGGCACAGTGCTCGACGTGCTCACCGATAGACCACTTTGAAACCTGGGGTGCCACCGCCGCCGCTTCCGATAGGAGCGATTCCAGATCATCGATCTGCGATTCGAGGCGTCGTAGGAAGCGTTCGATCTTGCGCTGCATGGGGGTATCTCCGCTGAGCAGAGCCCCGGTGTCGGCCACCGCGGCGGATGATTCTTGAGCTTGTCGAAGCCGAGATGCACAGGCTCAGGGCGCGTCGGTCGGCTGCTCGGCCGTCCCGTCCTCGGCCGTCCCGTCCTCGGCAGTCTCGTCCTCGGCGGTCCCGTCCTCCGGCGTCCCCACTTCAATCATTTCTTCCTCCGAAGGGACTGAGGGCTCAGCCCGCGGCATCTCGAAGCCCAGCAGGGTATTGGAGCTCAAGGTTTGCCACTGGGTCAGGCGCAGGGGATGGCCCTGGTGCCATTGGACTTCGAAGGTGAAGGCGACCTTGTCGCCAACCTGCAGATCGTCCCAGGCCGTCGCGGGGTCGATGGGAAAGGGCATGGCCATGGATTCCATGCCCACCACCTTGCCGTCCTGGTCACGGAATTCGGCGATGGCTTCGTGTTGGATGAAGATTTCCGGTTTATGGGCCCCGGGGGACGGCAGCTGCCGGATGACACCACGGCTGGTGTAGACATCCGGCGGCGGTGGGGTTTTGCCACAGGCGGCGAAGACCAGGGGTAGGCAGAAAATGGCCATGAGCCAAGGGCTGCTGGTCGTGCCCCGACGGTGCGCACGGTGGTGCCGGGGGACCAACTTTGTCAATGTCTGCGAGCGCATCATGGTTCCGCTCAGAGCTTGAAGCGCAGGATGGCGCCCAAGGTCATGGCATCGGTATCGAGCTCATCGAGGTCATTGAAGGCACCGACCCGGTAATTGGCGTTGATGTCGACGCTCAAGCCCGGCAGGATGTCGAGCTCATAACCCAGGCGGCCGGCTAAGAACGGATCGGAGACGTTGTCCTGCAAGTCACTGGCGTAGGTGATGCCGACCCCGACCCCGGCGTAGAGCGAACGGCCCACCAGAATAAAGGCCAAGGGCGTGATGGAGCCTTCGCTGCTACCTCCAAAGCCGGATTCGTAGTATTCGAGGTCGATCTCGAAGCGAAAGAGGCCGCGCGGAACCCGTTGGTAGGAGGCGACGATGGCGTAGCCGTCCTCTTCGATGTTGGCGGTGCTGTCGTCGCCGGCATCGTCGACCAGATCGTCGACGGTCTTGAAGAAATGCACGCCTAGGCCAAACCGATTCTCCGCTGCTTCGGCCGGTGAGGTAAGCATCAGGGCGCAACCCATGGTCAGGATGAGCAGGCTGGGGACGAGGGCCTTAGGGCCCGCGCCAAGCGGACCCTTTGGGGCTTTGTTACGCTGCATTGAAACCTCCATGTCGATCGACCGCCGTGACGGTCTAGGGCAGTGGCGGTGAGATGTCTGCCGCCTTCCTCCACGATAGGGCGGCAGCGTACCGAGAATGGCTGGCGACGACAAGTCATTCCATGCGAGACTCCCAGTCCCATGGGTTCGACGACATCCTTCCTCCGCTATCGAGTCGGTCCTCGAGCCCACCGGCGTCTGCTGGCCGATGGTTTGGGGCCGCAGACCGTCGCCGGTCTACTCGGCCCGGCCAGTGGCCCCAAGTGGTTGGCGTTGGCGGGATTGGATCGTGCCATCTTGGACTCGGGTCTGCTGGAGCCGTCGGCCGGTCGACCGCCGGTGCAATTGCTCGGCGCCTCCGCCGGTGCCTGGCGCATGTTGGCCTATGCCACAGCGCAGCCGCTGGACGCTCTGCAGCGGCTTGAAGACGGTTATATCGGGCAGGTTTTCACCCGTCGGCACACCGCCAGGCAGATCAGCGACCGTTACCGAGAGCTCCTCCGGCACGTGGCGGGGCCATGTCTTTCCACAGTGTTAGACGGCGGCGCCGGGCGCGATCTGGCCATCGTCACCAGCCGCATCCGCGGCCTGCGGTCCCGACCCGGCATGGCGGTCCTGTTGCTGGCCGCCGCCGCCCTGCACCTGGCGACGCCGCGGGCGACGGATTGGTTGTTCGAACGGGTGCTCTTCCACAGCAGCCCACAGCGGGCCAGAAGGCCACTGGGCGGGCGCCTGGTGTCGCTGACCGAGGACAACCTGTTGGCGGCCGTGCTGGCCAGCGGTTCGGTGCCGTTCTACCTCCAGGCGGTGGAGGATTTGCCGGGGGCGCCCCGCGGCGCCTACATCGACGGTGGGCTCACCGACTACCACGTCAACGCGACGACCCTACCCGACATCGACGGCGTCTGGCTCTTGCCCCACTACTGGCACCATGTGGTTCCCCGCTGGCTGGACAAGGGGCGTCGACACCGCGATCTATCGTCCCAACAAGCGCAGGACGTTCTGCAGATCTACCCCACAACGGCCTTTGTCGCCGGTTTGCCCGACGGTCGTCTGCCGGACCGGGAGGATTTCAAAATCTTTGCCGATCGTCCCCAAGATCGCATGCGACGATGGCGGCAGGTGGTGCGTCGGAGCGAGCTCTTGGGTGCCGAGCTGACCAAGGACCTGGCCAGCGGTGCTTGGTGTGACAAATTGGAAGCCTGGTAGGGAAGGGGACGATGGGCATGGGACAAGTTGACGACCAACGGAGCAAAGCGAAGCCGGACCCTGAGGGGTCGGCGCCCCTGGCGGGGCTGCGGGTTCTGGAAATGACCGAAGCCCTGGCCGGTCCCTACTGCGCCATGATGTTGGGGGATCTGGGGGCCGACGTCATCAAGATCGAGCGCCCCGGCAGCGGCGATCAGTCGCGGCGCTGGGGGCCTCCGTTCTTGGAAGGGGAGAGCGCCTACTATCTGTCGGTGAATCGCAATAAGCGCAGCCTGGAGCTCAATATCAAGGAGCCGGCAGATCGCCAGCTGTTGCACGACTTGGTGCGCCGGAGCGACGTCTTCTTGCACAACAACCCGCGCCAAGAATCGCTGCGGCGCCACGCCATCGACGCCGCGACTTTACAGGGCCTGCAGCCCCGATTGATCTACGCCGCCATCAGCGGCTACGGCCACACTGGACCCAAGGCCGGGCGCAGCGGCTACGACCTCATCGCCCAGGGGGAGGCGGGCCTGATGGCGTTGACCGGTGAGGCGCAACATGGTCCCCTGCGCTTTCCCACCGCCATGGCCGACATCACCGCCGGGCTCTATACCCTGATCGGGATCTTGACCGCCCTCTACCAACGGGACCGGCCGCCCCAGGGTGCGGAGCGAGGCAGCGGCCGAGGGCAAGTCATCGATGTGGCGTTGGTGGACTCCCAAGTCACCTGGCTGGCCAATGTCGCCGGCACCTATTTCGCCACCGGCGAGCGTCCGGCCAAGATGGGCAACGCCCATCCGGCGATCACCCCATACCAACCCCTGCAAGCCCGCGACAAGATGTTGATCGTCGCCGTGGGCACGGAGCGTTTGTGGGAGAAGTTTTGCTCCGTCCTAGAGGTGGACAACAGCTTGTTGACCGATCCCCGCTTCGCCACCAATGTCGACCGCAATGTGCATCGGAGCGAGTTGGTGGCAAGGCTCGAACACCTGATGGCGGCGCAGGACGCCGATCACTGGGTTGAACGGCTGGTGGCCCAGGGGGTGCCGGCGGGGCCAATCCAGTATCCCGATGAGACCCTGGTGGACGAGCATCTGCTGGCCCGCCGCATGATCGTCGAGTTGGAGCATCCGATGATCGGCACCGTCAAATCCCTGGCCTGCCCAATCCACATGTCGGGGCAGGGACCGACCTACCGGCGCTATCCCCCCAGGTTAGGGGAGCACAACGAGGAAATCCGTGCCGCCTGCCGTCCCGGGCAGCGCGCCCAGATGTTTCCGGAGGAATTCTAGGAAGCCGGCTCGACGGCGAAAAGCAGGGCGAAACGGTCTTCGTCACCGGGCCAAGATTCGATCCGCTCGACGAGGCGAAAGCCGTGCCCTTGCATCTCTTCGATCAGTGTCTCGGGGTCGATCCCGTGGCCACCGCGGTCGGGCACACCCTCCAGGACCCGCCAATCCTCTTGCGGGCGAATGTCGATGACCAGCAGGCGGCCCCCGGGTTGTAGGGCCCGGCGCAGGGCGTCGCGCATGACGGCGGGCTCGGTGAAGTGGTGGTAGACCAGCCGCAGGAGGATGGCTTGGCAGCAGTTGGCCGGCAACCCGGTGCTCAGATCGCTGCCCAGCACCACCTGCACATTGGCGTAGTCGACGAAACGTTCCTTCAATTCGGCGACCAGGTCGTCCTCGACCTCGGTGGCCCACAGGGCGCCGGTAGCGCCGATGGCCTCGAGTATGTGGGCGCTCCAGTCGCCGTCGCCGGCCCCCATGTCGGCCACCGAGGTGCCGGCTCTGAGATCGAGGAGGCGGTCAATGTGCTCGCTTTCATCGCCCGCCACGTGGTCGGGGCTACAGGCCAGGAAGCCAAGGGCCAGCAGCGCGTGAAGCAGCCAAGGGATGGCGTGTCGTAGGGCTGAGTGTTCCATGGCCGAGTTACGTCTTCGCGGAGCGCAAAGTTGCATCATAGGCTTGGACGGCCCGCAAGCCGGCTGCCAGAAACTCGAGCTGCAGCCGCATTTGATCCCCGAGGGGCATGGCCAGGATGCCCAGGCGCTCGACCTCTTCTAACCAGGCCCGGCGGCTTTGGGTAGCATCCCCAGCCCTGGCCCGGAGGGCCGTCAGGGCCGGCGGACGCACCTTGTCCGGGCCACGGTAGAGGTGCGCCGGGGCCAAGAAGAGGGGCATCTCCGAAACCAAGGTCAGGGGGTCGCCGCCCCGGGCGACGACCCATTCCATGGAGCTGGGCCGAAAGAGGGCCGCCGTGGCAGGGTCCCCAAGGGCTTCGAAGTGGGCCCGCATGGCCTTGGAATCGGGACGGCTGGTGAATCCTTCGTCGATGCGAAAGAATCCCTTGTCGCCACCGCGGTCGACATCGTGCAAGACGTAACCCAAGTCGCTGACCCGTCGGCGCAAGTGCTGACGCATGGCGCCGGTGCGATCCGCCCAGCTGTGTTCCATCAAAAACCACGGCCCGGCCGCAAAGGCCATGCCGTGGAAGCTGGCGTGCAATCCTATGGGGCCGACCGGTGCCAGGAAATCGGCCACCGCCTGGCATTCCGGACGTATTGCGGAGCTGTCGTCGACGGAATCATGGTGCGCGGAGTCCTGGTCGGCGGCGGGAAAGCCGAATTCCACGTCGTCCCCCGGAGGATCCCGGACGACGTGTTGCAAATAGCTCAAGAGATCGATGTCGGCGTTGAGACGGCCCCCGGCGACGTCAAAGGCGTCCTCGGTCCAGGGTCGATTGCGGGCCTCGCCGTCGGGATGCACGTGCGGCACAATGGACCAGGTCCACTGGCGCAGGCACGGCGCCGAAGGGTCTTGACGGGCCAACCACGAAACGAGCCGCTCGAGCATGGCGGGTCCCACCGGCTCGTCGGCATGGCAACCGGCGATCAAGCTCACTTGCCGGCGACCGGTGCCCAATCGATGGCCGAAGATAGGGCGACCCTGGCGCGTAGTACCCAGCTGACGCAGTGAAACTTCGGGCATTCGGACGGAGTGTTCTAAAATGGTCTCGATGTCCAACATGCCAGTGATCATAAACGACCGGCTCTCCATCCCCGCCGACGAGCTGACTTTCACCGCTTCCCGCAGCGCCGGACCGGGCGGTCAGCACGTCAATAAGGTCAATAGCCGCATCACTCTGATGTTCGATATCGAGGCTTCGAGCAGCCTCGATGACCAGCAGAAGGAACGGCTGCGCGAGCATCTGGCGACCCGCATCAACAAGTTGGGGCTGCTGCGGGTCAGCGCACAGAAGGAGCGTAGCCAGGTGCTCAATCGGCGTCGGGCCGTCGAGCGTTTTGCCGATCTGCTGCGCCAAGCGCTGGAGGAGAAAGCGGAGCGACGACCCGGCAAGATTCCCAAGCGATCCAAAAGACGGCGTTTGCAGGACAAACGCCGACGCAGCGCCATCAAGAAGGATCGGCGCGGCGATTTCGACGGCGAATAACGGCCATTCATTCGCCATCTAGTTTTCTTGGGTGAGCGATCGCCCATCGACATACGGAGCACACGACATGACACTCATAGGTAATTTGATCTGGTTGATCTTCGGCGGCTTTCTCTCGGGGCTGGGTTACATCATCGGCGGCTTGGGGTTATGCCTGACCATCATCGGCATCCCGTTTGGAATTCAATCCATCAAGCTGGGGGTGGCTACCTTCACCCCCTTTGGCAAATCCGTGGTCGAGGTGCCGGGGGCCAATGGTGTGTTGAGCATCTTGCTCAATGTGGTCTGGGTCCTACTCTTTGGTTGGGGAATCGCCCTTAGCCATCTCGTGTGGGCCGCTCTCTTGGCCGTGACGATCGTCGGTCTTCCATTCGCCAAGCAACACATCAAGTTGCTGCCTTTGGCCTTCTTGCCCTTCGGCCGTCGTCTGGTGGACGACTGATCCGCAACAGCCGGAGGTGAACTCCAGGGCCGGTGAGTAACAAGGCCGCTCGCTACACGGCGACACTTGCCGTAGGTTGTCAAGGGGGCGTTGCGGCAGCCGTGGGTCGGCTGGCCAAGATCAACTGATCCCGGGGGCGGCGGCCCTCGGCCCGCAGCTCCAGAGGAGCCATGGGAGGGCGTCGGGGATCACCGATGCGGCTCCACCAGACCTCGACATGCAGCGCGCGGTCGTCCCGACGCCGAGTCTCCCATGGGCCTTTCCACCGACCCTGGGCCAGGACCGTGGCGGTGGCTTGACGCAGCGGCGGTTGATCCGCAAGCCCCAGGACTTCGAATAGGGGACGCCCGATGACCTCGCTCTCCGACCAGCCATAGAGATCCTCCGCCGCCGCATTCCAGTGCTCGATGCGGTGCTCGAGGGTGGTCACGATCAGCGCCGTCTTCAGGTTCTCCAAGTACAGGGTTTCTTGGGCCAGCTGCTCTTCCAGGGCCGCCCGCTCGGTGGTATCTTGCGCCACCGACAAGATGCAAGACTCCCCCTCGATGGTGATGACCTCGGCGGAGAAAAGGGCTCGGCCCGGTTCGCCGGTGCGCCGTTTGAAACGGATCTCGAGGTCGGCGACTCCCCCTTCTCGCTGCAACTGAGTGGCCAAATCTTCGGCCGTGGTCGGATCGGCCCACAGACCGAGATCGCTGGCGGAGTGGCCCACCGCGTCTTCTCGGCGATAGCCCATCACCTGCTCGAAGGCGTCGTTGACTTCGATGATGCGCCCGTCCTCCAGGGTGCTGATTCCCATGATGTCGGGGCTGGCGCGGAAAGCCTTGAAGAATTTGAGCTCCGAGAGCCGCAGTTGCTCATCCGTATGCTGCCGTTCCACCATGAACCGGAGGTCCTGCTCACTGCTCCGCAGGGAGGCTTCGAAGCGCTCGCGGTCCCGCAGGGTGGCGCGAACTTTGCGGTTCAGGATGCGGTGCTGAGCTATCGCGATGGTGGCCAGCAGAAGCATCCACCAGAGGGTCAGGGTTTGCCGTTGGTTTTGGCTGGCGGCTTCCAGGACGCCGCTGCCGTAGCCGGCGAAATGGATGAGTGGGAAAGCGAGAGCCATCACCAGGGTGCGCCCGCTGGGCCCTGAAAGATTGCCCTCCGGAGCGACGGGCTCAGCTAGCTGTGTCGACTGCGGAGCGGTGTATCCATGGCGGGCCCGGGCCGCCAAGATCATGGCCAGCAGGGGTAAGCTCCACAATCCGTCGAAGGGGCTCCCGAAGTTCCAGCCGCGGAAGATTCCCAGCAACTCGCAAAGATCGCTCAACAAGGTAGTGGCAAAGGCCACGCTCATCATGGTGTAGAGGACTCGCCAGCGGGGGCTGCGGCCGACACGGGCCAAATAGACACCGGTCAAAGTCAGGTAGATGTCCATGCTGAGATAGAAGTGCAAGGACGGCTCGCCGGTGCTGTAGACGGCCCTGTCCTGGGCTGAGGGGAGCAGGACGAAATAGAGCAGAATGCCGAGGATGAAGACGGCCACCCCGGGCCAGGAAAGGGCCCGCTCCAGTCGTGTTGGGCGCCAATCCCCACGGCGATGAACCCGTCGTTCCAGGGCCATGACCATGGCCAGGTAGAAAAGGCTGTAGAGGATGTCTTCGGCCACCCACCGGGCAGTGGAGGCGGGCCACAGAAGGTGGAGAAGGCGGCTCGCCAGCCAGCAGCCATAGGCCGCTGCGAGATCAAGCCAAAAGCGGCGTTCTTCCCCGTGCTCCAAGGTCCGCAGTGAGATCAGCAGAGCACCGAGGGTCAAGGCTAAGAAGACCAGCGGTATGGCATGTCGAGTCGCCATCACCCGCGTCGTCAAGTCGATCCCCGGCAGACTGTAGAAGAGGCAGCTCAACAGGAAGCCCGTTGCGGCGGCCTGTGCCAGACGATCATGGCGCAGGGTCGCTACAAGGGTTGACCAGATGTGGCCTGCCATCGGTGGCCCTGATGTCTGAGGAGTGCTCGACCCGCCCATATGGTGTTCCGTAGGTTGGACCTGCCGTGGTGTGCGTGGTTTCCCGGTTCTGCGCACTACACTAGCGCCCCGCAGCAGACTTTTTCCAGCTTCTCTGGGCATCTGTAATGAGCCCCGTAAGCTTGAAGGGTCAATATATCAAGTGGTTGAACGTGCCTACATATGACGCAGCGTTTTGGTGCACCCATGAGCCGGTGATGGACCAGAGCCATTGAGTGACCAGATTCTTTGCGTAAAATCAAGGGTTTTGAGAGGGCCAGGTCTTGTGCGGTAGACGACCGCCTTGCCCGGGGCGATCCTCTGCGACACCGCTTGCCCAGGAGATTCCAATGCGTACTCTCGCCGAGAAACGCCGAAGCCGGCAAACACTGGTGCCACCGCGACTTGCTGACGAAGTCCCAGCGAGCGCCATAGCCGGTGTCGGGGAAGCGCCCCGCCAGGCGACCCTGGTCCATGCCTTGGTGGAGGCGCTCCGAGGATTGGGGGTCGAAAAGGCCTTTGGCGTCAGCGGCGGTGCCATCGCCTTGCTCTTCGACGCCATCGAGGAAAGCCAGATCGAGCTGCATCATTTTCGACACGAGAGCGGCTCCGCTTTTGCAGCGACGGAAGCTTACTTCGCGGCCGGCAAGCCGACCTTGGTTTTTGCCACCACCGGTCCCGGCATGCTCAATGTTCTCACCGGCTTGATGGCGGCCCGTTGGGATGGGGCCAAGGTTATTCTGGTGAGCGGTGCCACCAGTGTCGCCCAGCGCGGCCGTTGGGCAACCCAGGAGACCAGCAGCTATACCCTGCCACAGGATGCCCTCTACAGCGGCGGCTCGATCTTCGATTTTGCGGTCCGCATGGAGCACCCCTCCGAGCTTCCGGAGGTCCTCAAACGGGTCAGCCTTGGCTTGTCACGGCCCGGCGGTTTCGTCGCCCACGTCTGTTTGCCCATGTCGATGCAATCGCGGCGCATCGACCTCGATCAGGTGACCCGGGATACGACGCGGCAATCGGCGCCGGCGGTGACCCCCCAAGATGTGGAGATGACCGCCCGATTGCTCAAGCCAAGCCCGTTTGTCATCTGGGCCGGTTTTGGCGCCACGGCTGCGGCGCCGCTGGTCCGGGAGCTGATGGAGCGTTCCGGCGCCAAGCTCATGTGCTCGCCGCGGGCCAAGGGTATCGTCTCCGAGATGCATCCGAGCTTTGTCGGGGTGACCGGCCTCGGAGGGCACGAAGAGGTCACCGAGCACATGGTGCAGCAGCGACCCAATTGGATCTTGGTCTTGGGCTCGCGCCTCGGGGAAGCGACCTCGTTCTGGGATCGCGACTTGCTGCCGTGCGAAGGATTGATCCATGTCGACATTGATCCCGAAGTGCCCGGCACCGCCTTTCCAGACTTCAAGACCATCGGCATCCAGGCTGAGATCGGCTATTTTCTCAACGAGCTGCTGGAGTACTTTCCGGTGCGTCCGCAGCCGGCGAATTTCAAGCTACGGCAGTGGCAAGAGTTGCGGCATGCACCCCGTGAAGGACGGGTACCGGTGCGTCCCCAGGTGCTGATGGACGCCATTCAACGCCACGTCGTGCAGGACACCGAGGCGGTGGTGATGGGGGAGTGCGGCAATGCTTTCGCTTGGTGCAACCACTACCTGCGCTTCTCCCAGTCCGGCCGTTATCGGGCCAGCACCCTCTTCGGCGCCATGGGGCATATGTCCTGCGGTGTGGTCGGCGCTGCTTTGGCCACCGGCGGCAAGGCGGTGGCGGTGGTGGGGGATGGCTCCATGCTGATGAACTCGGAGATCAGCACCGCAGCCCAGTACGGAGCGCAGGCGGTCTGGGTGGTGCTCAACGACGCCGGTTATGGCATGTGCCGAGATGGCCATAAAGCCCTGGGACTGACGTCCTCGGAGGTGGCGATTCCAAGGGTCGATTTTGTCAGCTTGGCCCGCTCCATGGGCGGCAACGGGGCCCGCGTCGAGTCCGAGGAGCTATTGGAGATCGCCTTCGAGGAAGCGATGCGCTCACCACAGCCCTTTGTGCTCGATATCCACATCGACATCCACGAGACCTCACCCCTGCTGCGCCGTTTCGAGAGCCTGATCAAACAGGGGGGCTCCAAGACGGTGGCGGGGTGGGACGCCTGAGCCCAGCGGCACCTCCTGGACTCGGGGTCGGCGCGAAAATTACCTCCGATTTGGGGGCAATGGCATCACTTCTTGCGGCGTTGCGCTCGCTGCGTCGTACCACACCAGTACGCCCCCCTCGCACGCCTGGCGAGAGGCGCGCCCTTGCCTCCCCGAGGCGGGGAGCTTGTTGTTTTTGCGGACCCTTACGGCTTCATGTCCTGGTCTTGCTGAGAATCCGACCACAGGGACATGGTGCCCGACTCGAAGCCGTCGATGAAAATCGCCGTCGGCACCAGATGCCGGCCACGCACCAACGCCAGCCCGGTCAGACGTGAGCCCTGGGGCGCCGTAGCCTGGTTTCCGCCGTCGTCTTGCAAGCGGCCCTGCAAGTCGAAGGTCAACAGCTGCCCAGCCACCGCTTCCACCGCCAGCAGCAGGGAGCGGTCGGGATCGTACTCCATGTCCAGGACGGTGCCCGGAAAGGGGGCCCCCAAGGCCCGGGCCTGCACCCGGCCGGGACGCAGGTCGAGGGCGTAGAGCTGGCTGACCTGCACCGCCGAGTCGACGGCCAGGAGCTTGCCGCCGGCAAAGGTCAGGGCGTCGGCTTCCCCTTGCACGGTGCCCTCAATGGGTCCGAGATCCTTCACCTGTCCGGTCTTGGGATCCACCGAAAACAGGCGATTGCTGGCGAAGGTGGAGACGCCACCGGCGGCATAGAGCAATTCCTGATCGGGGTTCCAGGCCAGGGCCTCGACGCGGTTGAGGTTGAGGTCGGGAAGGCGCATCTCGGCCACCTGATCCGCTGCACCGGTGCGCGGATCAAGGCGCATGATGACCGGATCGTGGGTCGAGCCGACGACGGCGTAGAAGCAGTCGCAGTCCGCAGCGTAGGTCAGGGCGCCGAGATCGAGCAAGGCGGGGGAGGTGAGGAGAGCTGCTCCGGCCCCCCGCGAGGGGTCCAAAGCCACCAACTGCTGGCCGACGATGCCGTGCAGCAGGGGTGGGTTGCCCCGGCTCGAGTTTTGGGAGCAAGCGCTGGCGAGGAGAGCGCTGAGCAGGGCGGCTGTCACCACCAGGGCGATGGATTGATGGTGGGGAGTCTTCGGGTTCGAGGCGTTTCGGTTCATGTGCGACTTCCGATTCAGATGTGGAAGGTTCCACGTTCGAGTCTGGCGTTGGTTGCGTCGTTGGGTGCGGTGCTTGCGGGCTGGTGCGGCTGCCGGTGGGGCGTCTATCGCCGGCCGTTCATCGCCGACCGTGGGTCGTGCACCGCTGGCGCAGAGTCTATCCTTTCCCCGGGCGGCAAGAAAGTGTCGGGCGCCGACCGTGCACCGTCCGTCGCGGACGCCGAAGATGGGTCCCGAGGCAAGCTCGGTCAACCTGTTTGTCAAGAATTAAAAAATATCGTCCGTGGCGCTTGACGCCTCGAGTCTATTGATATAACTTTCTGGGGTCATGTTCAAGAGACGCCCCACATCCTACGTTGCACGAGCCACCGCCGCCCACTACCGCGGGCTTCGGGGTGAGAGTCGTTCTTCGCAGCTCTGTCGCTCTTGTCACCGTCCCGCCCGCTGCTGCAGCTGTCGCTGTATTTAGCGGGTGTGATCGGGTCGGCGCCTTCCTTCCTGCCTTCAACGAACCTTTTGCACCCGCACCTAAGCGCTTTCGAGGCCTGAACGGCCAGAATCGGTACGCTGGAACCCCTAGGGGAGCCGGTTTCCTGGATAGAGCTCTGCGTGGAGCTGCGGTGAAACCTTTAGCCCCCCTGTGGGAGGTAAGAGGGCCGGCGCCCCTGCGCCCGCGGTCAGACTAGCCGCTGGCATGGCTGTGCCGGTGTCGTCGCTGACCCATCCTCCGCCGTTCAGCAACGTCTCGACAAGTAACCTTTTGTAGCTCAGATAGCTCCCTTGGCTCGTCTTCGACGGGCGGCGGGAGAGTTGTGTATAAAGGTTTTTGAAAGACTCCGGCTCTGGGAAGGCTCCAGCCCCTGCCCTGAAGGATTACAACATGTTGACCGCAGAACCGACCTACGGCTCGCCGCCGGGTGCCCCCGTCGAGGACGAAGGCGCCCCTTCCGCGGGCCCTGCGCGGCGCCATCACCTGCTCGCCTGGCGAGATCAATTGGCCTCCCGTGAACCGCAGGAAATGATCTTCGAAAGCTTGCAACGGCTCTCCCATCGCCTCCTCTTCTGTACCTCGTTTCAAGCCGAGGGCATGGTGATCCTCGACATGGCCTGGCGGGCCTGGCAGGAGGGGGCGCCCCGTCCGCGAGTCATGACTCTGGATACGGGACGCTTGCCGGAGGCCACCTATGACCTCATCGAGCGAGTCCGCCGACGTTATGGCTTCGAAATCGAGATGCATGCCCCCGAGCCGCAGGCGGTGACGGCATTGCTGGCGCTCCATGGGCCCAATCTCTTTCGCCATTCCCCGGAGCTGAGGCGGGCCTGCTGCCGGGTGCGCAAGGTCGAGCCCCTGCGCCGAGCCCTGGCGACGGCGGACGCCTGGGTGGTCGGGTTACGCCGCGGCCAAGGCGGGGCGCGCCACGATCTACCTTCGGTGGCCCTCGATCCCCAAGGCCGCGGCCTGCTCAAGCTCAGCCCCCTGGTCTCCTGGGCTTGGGACGACGTGTGGACCTATCTACGGGCCAACGAGGTGCCCTATCACCGTTTCTACGACCGCGGGTATACGAGCATCGGCTGTGCCCCATGCACCCGGCCAGTGCGTCCTTGGGAGGAGCTACGGGCTGGTCGTTGGTGGTGGGAGAGCGCCGCAACGGGACGGGAATGCGGTCTGCATTTCTCGCCGACGGCGCCCTCCGTCGAGGTTTCGGAGGGCGGGTCATGAGCCGCTTCTATCCCATCTATCTCGAGCTGCGGGATCGCTTGGTGATCATCGTCGGTGGTGGGGAGGTGGCCCTGGAGAAAGTGGAAGGTTTGCTGCCCATGGGAGCCAGGGTGCGGATCATCGCCCCTGAGCTTCACCCGCGGCTGCGGCATCTCGCCGATGGCGGCGATATCGAAGTGGTGTCGCGGGCCTATCAAAAGGGGGATTTGGAGGGCGCCTTCCTGGTCTTCAGCGAACGCCTGGGTAGCGAGGTGCACCGAGCCCTGTTACGAGAAGCCGAGGCGGCGCAGCAGTGGCTCAACGTGCAGGACGAAACCCGCTTCTGCTCGTTCATTGCCGCCTCGGTGGTGAGGCAGGGGGACCTTACCCTGACGATTTCCACGGCCGGACGAGCCCCGGCCCTGGCGGTGCGAATTCGGCAACGTATGGAAGGCTTTTTCGGTCAGCACTACGGGGCTTTTTTGACCCTTTGCGGACGCCTGCGCCAGCCCTTGGCGGTCAAGGTGCCGGATTTTCAACGGCGCCGTAGCCTTTGGTATGCGTTGGTGGATTCCGACGTCCTGCCCCTCTTCGCACGGGGTCTCGGACCGCAAGCGGAGGCCCGGGCCTTAAAAGTCTTGGGTCTGGAGCACAGCGACTTGATGGCCGCTGAGCCGTCGGGTGGGGAGATCCGACCATGAGCCGTTGGCCAAAGGAAGTCTCGGCGCCGGCCCTCCGTTCGCCGTTGCCCACCCTGGCGTCAACCACAGGTTCGTCGTCCAGGTTGCTGTCCTCGGGGGGCTCGTTCCCTGGCCCGGTTTGGTTGGTGGGGGCGGGGCCCGGCGATCCCGAGCTTCTGACCCTGCGGGCCTGGCGATGCCTGCAACAGGCAGAGGTGGTGCTCTTCGACCGTCTGCTGGATCCACGGCTGCTGGCGGAAGTGCCCGTCGAGACCGAGCGTTGCTACGTCGGCAAAGCGCCGGGACAACCGGGCATCGGGCAAGAGGCCATCCATCGTTTGCTCATCGATCGCGCCCGTCGCGGCTTGCGGGTGGTGCGGCTCAAGGGCGGCGATCCCTACGTCTTCGGCCGCGGCGGGGAGGAAGGGGCGGCCCTCGATGCCGCCGGGATCCCTTGGCAGGTGGTGCCCGGGCTCTCCAGCGCCTTGGCGGTTCCCGCCCTGGCGGGCATTCCACTCACCCATCGCGGCGTCGCTGGCAACTTCACCGTCGTCACCGCCCATCGGGCCGGACAGGCCGGTGCGACGCAGACGACGGACTGGGACGCCATCGCCCGCCTCGACACCGTGGTGGTGTTGATGGGGGTCAGCGCGCTGCCCTGGGTGGTGTCGCGGCTCTTGCGCCATCGCCACCCCGAGACACCGGCCGCCATGATCGAGCGGGGTACCTTGCCCGGGGAACGACGGTTGATCACCGATCTCGGCCATTTGCTGCAGGACGCGGCGCTCGGCGGTATCGCAGCCCCCGCCATCTTGGTGGTCGGGGATGTCGTGCGGTTCGCCGCCACTTCGACGTCAACAGCTTCAGTGGATTGGCTGCCGACGCCGGGCCTTTGGAAGCAGTTGCCGGGCAGGTGTGCTTGAGCTGACAACGATTTGACTCCCACCCACAGGACACGTTTACCACAAGCGAGAGGTCATCATGCATCGACAGACAACAGACAACTGCGACGACCCACCGTCGGCCCCAGCGGATACTTGGCAAGGGGCCCTCGGGGCGGCGGTGGCGCCGTCCATCGATCGCCAGATCGAGGTCTTCGAGCAGCAAATGGAACAACTCCGGCGCGGCGAGCTCGAGGTCCGAGTTTTTGCCGAGAGCAGGCTGCGCCGGGGCATCTACGGCCAGCGCTACGACAACGGTCAACGCCACGATGGCGTGCGCAGCCGGGACTTGGCCTTGCCGGAGCCGTCCCTGCTGAAGGGGCCCGAGACGCTCTGGCATGCACCTGGAATGCAGCGCATCAAGCTTCCCTTCGGTGAGCTGACGGCCCGGCAGCTCGAGGTCCTGGGGGAATTGGCGGAGGAATACGCCGACGGTATTTGCCACATCACGACCCGTCAGGACGTGCAATTCCACTTCGTGCACATCGAAGACACGCCGGATTTGATGCGTCGACTGGCGGCGGTGGGCATCACCACCCTGGAAGCCTGCGGCAACGCGGTGCGCAACATCACCGGCTGCCCCCTGGCGGGCGTCTGCCACGACGAGCCCTTCGATATCACTCCCTACGCCAAGGCCCTGTCGGCTTTCCTGTTGGGGCATCCGGATGCCCAGGACTTCGGGCGGAAGTTCAAGATCTCTTTCTCCGGCTGCGCCGAGCGTCCCTGCGCCCTGGCCCATATTCACGACTTGGGTCTGATCGCCGCCCAGCGCTCGATGGATGGGATCGAAGAGCGAGGTTTCGCCGTTTGGGTGGGAGGCGGCCTGGGGGCGGTGCCCCATTCTGCCAAGCTGTTGACGGAATTTTTGCCGGAGAGCGAGCTGCTGCCGGTGGCCCAGGCCATCTGTCGCGTCTTCGCCCGCCACGGGGAAAAACGCAACCGAGCCAGGGCCCGCCTCAAGTTCCTGGTGGCCAAGATGGGGATCGACGATTTCCGGCAGGCGGTGGAGGAGGAGCGTCAGCACCTCCCCGAGGACGGGCGCTGGCTCGCCGACTTGCCCAGCGAGCTGGGCGCCATCGACTGGCTTCCCGGCAACGTTGAGGCGGCCCCGGAGGGGGGTGAAGGCCCCTTCGTCGAGGCTTTCGAGTCCTGGCGTCGGCGCCGTGAGTCGCCTTTCCGGCCCCCTTCGCCGCGGCTCGCCACCGAGCGAGACGGCGCCGTCGTCGGCTGGCAGGAGTTTTTGGCCAGCAACGTGACGGAACAGCGTCAGCGCGGTTATTACATCGTCACCCTGCGCTTGCCCCTGGGCGACTTGACGGCCCGTCAATGTCGCGGCCTGGCGGCCATAGCCCGGCATTTCAACGGCGGCTGGCTGCGGGCCAGCGTCGAGCAGAATTTGCTGCTGCGCTGGATTCCCGGGGACGACGTGTTGCCTTTGTACCGGCGCCTAGTGGAGCTCGGCTTGGGCCGCGCCGGTGCCGGAACCCTGCTGGATATCACCTCCTGCCCTGGGACGGATACTTGCAAGCTGGGCATTTCCGCCTCCCGCGGATTGGCCAGTGAGCTGGAGCGGCGCCTAGCGGAGGGCCATTGGTTGCGTGGTGACGCGGTGCAAGGGCTGCGCATCAAAGTCAGCGGCTGTTTCAATTCCTGCGGCCAGCACCATGTGGCTGACATCGGCTTCTATGGCGTGAGCCGCAAAAAGGGGGGGTACGCCGTACCCCACTTCCAGGTGGTCTTGGGGGGACGCTGGCAGGGCAATGGCTCGGCCTTTGGTCTGGCGGTGGGGGCGGTGCCGTCGAAACGTATTCCGCAGGTGGTGGAGCGGCTGACCGATCTCTACGCCAACCAGCGGCGGGGCGAAGAGTCCTTCGAGGCCTTGATCGGTCGCCTTGGCAAGATTCACGTCAAGGGGCTGTTGAACGACTTGATGGCGCTGCCGGAGCATGCCGAGGAGCCCCGGCTGTTCAGCGATTGGGGCGACGCCCGCGAGTACACCTTGGGCGATATGGGTATCGGTGAATGCGCCGGTGAGGTGGTGGCGTCTTTGGACTTCGCCTTGGCGGCCAGCGAGCGGGGCCTGTTCGAGGCACAAGTGGCGTTGGAAGCCGGGCAGCCGCGGCGGGGCGGCGAACGGGCCCTGCGGGCCATGGTCGATGCGGCCCGGGCCCTGGTGCGCTCGGAGAGCGTCGAGGTGGCCGACGACCGTCGGCATGTGGTGGCGGAATTCCGTCGTCGTTTCGTCGACAGCGGTCGTTTCAGAGATCGATTCGCCGGCGGCAAGTTCGCCAATTATCTATTGCGGGCCGCCGAAGAGACGCAGCCTACGGACGTCCCGGAGGCAGCTCGACAACGCATCGAAGAAGCCCAGCTCTTTATCGAGGCGGCCCACGCCTTCAGTCTGCGGCAAGGCAAACCCTGAACCCATTGATCCACGGAGCGACATCATGCCATCGACATCCCCAGCCACCCCGTGGCGTGTGCAGCTGGAGCTGCATTTTTCAACAGGCCAACACAGCAAAGCCGACCCCGCTTTCGACCTCGGCGGCCTCATCCCAACGTTGCATCGGATTATCCAACAACAGGCCAGTGAGCCCTTTCCCGGCCTGGACGAGATCTGGATCGATGTCGTCGACTACCGACATGTGGAGGACGGCCCCGGCCTGCTGCTGGTGTCCCACGACGCCTACTATGGCATCGAGCACAACCGGCGTCGTTCGACCTTGCTCTACCGTCGCCGTCGTCCGGCGGCGGGGCCGTTGGCGCAGTTGCTGACCGAGGCCGCTTTGCAGCTCCTCGCCTTCGCCCATTGCCTGACGGTGGAGGAGCCGACGGTGGACCTCCTGTGGCGTACGGAGCGCTGGACGGTGAGCCTGCAGGATCGGCTGCTGGCCGCCGCCGAGGTGGCCACCGAGCGTCGCCTGGCGGCCCCCTTGAGCCACTTCCGACGGCGCCTCTTGGGGGCGGAAGCCCTGGCCACCAGCGGTGCCTTTGATCGCGGCGAGCCTTGGACCGTCGAGCTGGAGGGGCCCCGTCGGCGGCCCTTGGAGATCCTGGCTCAACGCTTGACGGCGGCCCTGGTGGACGGTCAAGATGCAGCCGCTTGGCCTACCGCAACGCCGTCCGAGCCGTCCTGGGCGGGGCTGGCCCGATGAGCCGGGCGCGTCGCCTCAACCCAAACTCTGAGGTCCTAGACGATAGCTATGTCGCCGCCCACGTCGCCATGACAACGATGGATTCTGAGGCCCTGGCCTATCGGCTGCGGCATGCCACCGTCGATCGGAACCACCGGGCGCCGCCGTTGCACTTGCTCGGCGATGTCCTGGCGGATCTGACTCGGCTGGCGGAGGCGGGCTACCCGCACGAGGTCTGCGGCCTGCTCGTCGGCCATGTCGACCCCGAAGGTCCCCGCGCCGTGCGTTTGGTGGCGGCCAACAACCTCAACCGCGAACGGGCCGCCGATCGCTACCAGCTCGACCCCGATGACTTTGTGGCCGTCGACCGGGCAGCCCGTGGCGACGGCCTTGAGATCATCGGTATCTGGCACACCCATCCGGACAGCCCCGCCTGGCCGTCGGTCACCGACCTGGAAGCCGCCTGGGAGGGCTACTCCTACCTCATCGCCTCGCTGCGCGGCGATGGCCGGCAAACGGCAGAGCTCGCCGAGCTGCGCAGCTGGCGCCTGGGGGAGGAGCGGTTGTTCTTGGAAGAGCCGCTGGCGAATGGTGAGCAAGGGCTTCGCTGAGAAGGTCCTCGGGGCCGCGGCCGGGGCTGCAGCTGGCCCTCAAATTTTGACTACAAGCGGCGCACCACCAACACCGTGATGTCGTCCTCCGACTCCGCAGTCACGGTGTGCGATTCCCCCAGCCGGACAAGGGCTTCGAGCACCTCACCGGCGGTGCCGCCGCCGTGTTTGGCGACACAGTGACGGACGGCCTGGTAGCCGTCGCTGTCGGGGCCGCCGAGGCGCTCCGGCAAGCCGTCGGAATAGAGCACCAGGACATCGTGGGTCTGGAAATCATAGACCCCCAGGCGGTAGGTGGGGTCCGCCAGGCCGCCGAGGGGTAGGCCGGGCAGGAAAAGCTCTTGCACCTCGCCGCTGGCGGCGCGGTAGAGGAAGGGGGGCGGCATGGCGGCGGAGGACAGAGCGATATCGTGATAACCGACATGGGCGACGGCCAAGGCCATGTTCATGCGCGCCGGGTTGACCGCCCGAATGACCCCGTTGAGCTGCTGCAGCAAGATGTGCGGCGACTGGACGTCAAGGGCCTTGAGGGCGGACTTGGTCATCGACACCATCATGCCGGCGGAAATCCCGTGGCCGGTGGCGTCGCCGGTGACGGCAAAAATAGAACCGTCGTCCTGGGGAAAAAAATCATAGTAGTCGCCCCCCACCTCCGAGGCGGTCTTCATGTAGACGGCAATCTCGAAATCTTGGCTCAGGGGCGGGGCCTCCGGCAGCATCGACAGCTGGATGCGCCGCGCTTGCTCCATTTCCTGGCTCCGCCGGCGATTGTCGGCGGCGACGGTGTGGGCCCGCGACAGGCTGAGGTGAGTACGGATGCGGGCCAGCAGCTCGTCCTTGGAGAAGGGCTTGGTGAGGTAGTCGTTGGCTCCGCTGGAGAGCCCTTGCATGAGGTCGGAGACTTGGTTCTTGGCGGTTAGCAGAATGATCGGCAGCTGATGGCCGGCGAAGCGCTGGCGCAACCGTTCGGTGACCTCGAAGCCGTTGAGGTGGGGCATCATGACATCCAGCAGCAGCAAGTCCGGTGGTTGGTCGGCCTGCTCGAACCATTGCAGACAGCGCTGGCCGTCGCTGGCCTCGTCAATGCGATAGCCGGCCCGGCTGAGGATGTTGTGCAGCACCCGCAGATTGATCGGCTCGTCGTCGACGATCAGCAAGTGTCCTGGGCTGGGGGCAGGGGGCTCGATACTGTCGCTTCCCAGTCCGGCGGGAATCGCCTCGACCTTGACGGGCAAGGCCAGCGAGCTGACGGCGGCGGTGGGATCGAGGGCCGTTTCACCGCGGCGCCGGAAGGGGGAGAGGGTTCGGGTGTCGAGGCTGGGGGCTGCCTTGGGAATCGCCCCTTGCCAGCGCGGCACGGTGAAGCTGAAGCGGGAACCGCGGCCGACGACGGAGCTGACGCTGATCTCGCCGCCGTGCAGCTCCACCAATTGGCGGCTGATGGTGAGCCCTAGCCCGGTGCCGCCATGGCTGCGGGTGGACGAGCCGTCCGCTTGCTCGAAGGATTCGAAGATTTTTTCCAGCTGATCCGGCGGGATGCCGCCGCCGTCGTCCTCGACGGTGACCGTCAGAAGGGTGGTTGCGGCGTCGGCGGTGACCCGCACGCCGCCTCGATCGGTGAATTTGATGGCGTTGCCCACCAAATTGTGCAAGATCTGCGACAGGCGGTTCTCGTCGCCGTCCGCCGGCGGCAAGCCGATCATATTGTGGCTCAGCTCCAGGCCCTTGGCGTCGGCCAGGGGACGGGACAGGGTGAACACCACATCGGTGAGCTGTGCCAGGTCGACGGCCCGGCGATGCAGCTCGATCTGATGATTCTTGAGCTTCGAGAAGTCGAGGATATCGTCCACCAGGGCGGCCAGACGGCGGCCGCTGGCGCTGATCATGAAGAGATCCTCGCCGAGATGTGGCGCCTGGAGCATCAAGGTGCCATCGTCGAGCAACGACTCGGCGATGCCGATGATGCCGTTCAGCGGCGTGCGCAGCTCATGGGAGGTATTGGCCAGGAAGGTATCTTTCATGCGATCGATTTGGCGTAGGCGCTCGGCCACCAGGCGCTGCTGCTCCAGCTCTTGACGGTGGCGCTCGAGCTCCTCCTCGTGGCGTCGGGTCTTGGCCCGCACGTAGAGGGCAATGGCCGCCAGCAAAGAGAGCACGTAGAGGCTGTAGGCCCACCAGGTCTTCCACGGCGGCGGGATGACCAGCAACTGAATTTGTGCCCCGCGCTCGTTCCAGACCCCTTCGCCGCTGGCCGCCTTGACGTGGAAGGTGTAGTTGCCGCCGTCCAAGTGGGTGTAGATCGCTTCCCGCCGTGGGCCGCTGTCGATCCATGTGCTGTCGAGACCCTCCAGCTTGTAGGCGTAACGGACTCGTTGCGGCATGGCGTAGTCGAGGCCGGTGAACTCAAAGGAGAGGAAGGTGTCGCGGTAGCTGACGGTCAAGGGCGCCGTGGAGTCGAGGATGGGTAACACTCGGTCGGCGGTGCGCAGGGCGGTGAGGCGCACCGGCGGTGCAAAATCTGCGCTGCGGATGGTTTCGGGATAAAAGGCATTGAAGCCGTTGACGCCCCCCAGCAGGATCTCGCCGTCCTCCTTCAGCAGGAAGGAGCGACCATTGAACTCGTTGCCCTGCAGACCGTCGTCGGCGGTGAAGTTGACCGCCGTCTCGGTCCGCGGATCAAAGCGGCTGAGCCCGTGATTGCTGCTCGACCACAGGTGGCCCTGACGGTCTGGGATCAGGCTGTAGATGGCATCGCTGGGCAGGCCGTGATGTCGGTCGTAGGGTTGGATCTCGCCGCTCGCCAAGTGCAGCCGGTTGATGCCGCCGCCGTAGGTGGCGATCCACAGATGGCCTCGACCGTCGTCATAGAGATCCATGATATTGCCGTTGGTCAGGCCGCCGGCATCATTGGGCGAAGCTTGCAGGTTGACAAAATCGTCGCTTTCGGGCCGGTAGCGGCTGAGGCCGTTGACGGTGCCGATCCACAGCCGGCCTTGACCGTCTTCATAGGTGAAGCGGGCAAAATTGTTGACCAAGCTATGCGGGTCCTCGGGATCGTTGCGATAGCGCCGGAAATGCCCGGTTTCGGGATCGAAACGATTCCAGCCGAAGGCGGTACCAACCCATAGCTGACCCCGCGAGTCTTCGAAGACCTGATGCGCGAAGTTATTGGAGATGGACTGCGGGTCGGTGACATCGTTGACATGACGCTCCACCACCTTCTGCTGCTGGCGGTCGATCCTGGCCAAACCACCGCCCGTGGAGCTGACCCACAGGCGGCCCGCCGAGTCGGCGAAGACGGCGCGTATCCAGTCGGTGCCGAGATCGTGGTCGGGATCCTCGGGCAGCCAGGCATAGCGTTGCAAGAGGCGCTCCCGCTGCGCGTCGAGGACCATCAAACCACCGTTTTGACTAGCCACCCAGAGGGTGCCGTCATCGTCCTGCAGGAAACCGAAGATCATGTTGTCGACCAAGCCTTCGCTGCCGGTGGGGGAGCTGCGGTAGTGGCGAAACTTGTGTTTGCGCTCGCTGTAGCGGTCGACCCCAGCACCGTTGGTGCCCACCCAGAGTGTTCCCGCCGGGGCTTCATAGAGCACCGACACTACGTCCGCGGCCAGACTCTTGCCGTCCAGGGGATCGTGCCGGTAGGCGACAAATGCACCCTCTCGGGGACTGTAGAGGTTGAGGCCGGCGCCCTGGGTGCCCACCCAAAGGTCTCCGTCGCCATCCACCAGCGCCGTCCGCAGGGTGGTGTTGAAAGCCTCGGTTTGATCCTGTGGCCCGTCGTAGTTGGTGAATTGCCGGCTGTCGGCGTGCCAACGGCTCATGCCCCGGCCGGTGGCGATCCACAGGGCCCCATCGGGTGTTTCGGTGATGGCATTGGGGAAGCCGAAGATGGCGTCGGAGGCCAGAGTGGTCGGGTCGGTGGGATCGGAGCGAAAGCGCTCGACCAAGCCGGTGGCGGGATCGAGTCGGTTGAGGCCACGGCTGAAGGTGCCTACCCAGAGGGCCCCGTGGCGGTCCTCGTGGAGGGCTGTGATGCCGTTCTGGCTCAGGGTGGTGGGATCGTCGATCGAGGAGACGAAGAGCTCGAAACGTTCTTCCCCCGCCGGACCGGGGGGCAAGCGGCGATGCAGACCGCCGAGGGTGGCGACCCACAGTGCGCCGCCGCGATCCACCAACATGGCGGTGACCATGCCCGGGGCCAGCCCGACGACGATCTCACCCCGCGTGCCCTCGGCTGCCGGCTCGAGCCCCGCGTCCGCCGCCGCTGGGGTCGCATCCGGAGGTCGATCTGGCCCCAACCTGAGGACCCGCAGCCGGTGGGGAGGTGCAGTCTCTGGGTAGACCTTTTCGAGCCCCGAGGTGGTGCCGATCCACAGATTGCCGTCGCCGTCTTCGACCATCAAACCTGGGGTATTGGCCACCGGGAACGGCGTCCCGTCGTCCTCGGGATGGTGTCGAAGATGACGGAAATGGCCGCTCTGGGGGTCGTAGTAACTGCGCTGGCCATTGGCGGAGTGGGTCGTCCAGATCCTTCCCTGACGGTCCTCGTAGAGGGCCTGGCAGAGATTGTCCGGCAGGGAGCCCGCGTTGCCCGGCTGGTGACGGAAGACTTCCACCCGCTGTCCGTCGAAGCGGTTGAGACCGTCCTGGGTGGCGATCCACAGGAAACCTTGCCGGTCCATCAGCATCGAGCTGACGGAGACCTGCGACAGCCCCTGATCGAGGGATAGGTGGTCGAACTTGATCGACGGTGGATGGGCCAGGGCGACGCTGCCATCGACGGCCAACTGAGCGGTCAGCAGGAAAGCCATGGAGCCGCTGAGCGCAACGCGTCGGTACTTGCATCTAGAGCTTCGCGAGGGGACCGGCCGAGGGCCGGCGATCTTCTGCACTACGTTCTCCCTGGAAATGCCAACATCGAGCTTCCTGTAAATATGCGGCTCCATTCTACTCCCTGGATCTTCCAAGGATGGAGCCGCGGGTCCAGGCCGCTGACGATGGAGGACGACCCGCGGCGTCACCCTGGGCTGGCGCTCGACTCCGGTCTATGTCTCCGGTCAATGTCTCCGGCCACCCCGCCCGCTCCGCCCGCTGCAATCGAGCCCGTGGGTTGGTCGATGGGGATGGAATGCGGATGCTGGGTTTTGCCAGGCGGGGCACGGTGATAGGGTGCCGACGCTCGAGCGAGCGGTGTCCGATGATCGCCGTCTTTTGGGCGCACAAACTAGTGTCCATCCGAGAAAGCGATGTGGGGCGGGAGCCCTTCGGCTGTGCGCGGCCTAAGGTTTGATGTCGTTTCCATGGCCCTGCGGCTCAGCCAGCACTCCTCCCGTGCTCGCTCGAAGGGGGGCCCGCCAGGGGCCTCCCGCTGGCACCGATTTCGTAAAACGGGACGGGAACTAACAAGGAGAAGCACCATGCCCTGCCGCTGTCCCCCGCTTGCCATGCCCTTTCAGCGTCCGAAGGAGCCGTTGGGCCGCCTGGTGCGCCGGTTCGGCCTAGCAGGTGCTGTCGCTCTCGCCTGGTGTTCTGCGGCGTCGATGGCCTCGGCCGCCGAGGTTGTACCGGTTGCGTCCGAGAGACCTAGCGAGACAGACGCGACATTGGGCTTGGATCCCATCTTCCTCAACGATTTTGAGAGCGGCGATGCGGTGCCGTGGTCGAATGTGGTGGGCCTGCTACCGTTGCCCGAGGCCTTTCGCGCCACGGCCCTGCAATTGCGAGATCCTCATGTTTTTGTCAACCTGGCGCCTTTATGCTGGGATTTCACCGATACTCCGATTCCGTTGACCGACATTTCTTTCAATGGCAACCTGGCGGACCTCATCGAAGGCGACAGCGACGGCGACGGGCTGCTGGATCTGAGCCTGTTGTTGCTCTTTCGGCCGCTCGACGTCCTGGCTGTGGCGCAACGTCTGGACTTTCAAGATGGCGCCTGCAGCTTTCCCGCCGCCACCACCACCTGCCAGGTGACCGCCGGGTCCGTGCCGGCCATCTTGGGTTACGACGGCCTGGCAAGCGGCACTTGCTCGCCAACCCTCGGCGGTACCACCGGTGGTTACAGCCCGCCGGTGCCGACGGTCGGGGCGCCGTGTTTCGCCAGTCTCGCCGAAAGCCTGGCAATCGACCTGTTGGGGGTGACGGTGGAGCTGCAAGAAGCCCAGCTCGCCGGCACCTTCGTCGGTGATCCGGTGAGCGACTTGGGTCCGGGCCTGCTGCGCGGTTTCCTCACCGAAAGCGACGCCGATGCCCTGCTGTTGCCCGCCGAGCTGCCGATCATCGGCGGCCAACCCCTCAGTGTCCTGCTGCCGGGCGGCAGCGGCAATTGTGCTGCGGGGGACGACCGCGACGAGCTGGACGGCGTCATGGGATGGTGGTTCTATCTCGAGATGCAGGCCGCCGAGGTGCCCTTCAGCGAGTAGAGGCCGAGCGGCTTGCGCGTCCCTTGGCGGTCCGATGGGGAACCCGTTGCGGCTTCAAGACCTAGCGAATTGATGAAGATTCTCGTCACCTTTCCGCTCAGCCCGCAGCTCGTTCAGCCGGGCCTGGGGGATTCCGTCCTCTATCGACCCGAGCTAGCCGGCCAGGGGGCGCAAGGGCTGCGTCGGGCGTTGGCCGAGCAGTGTCCGGACGCCGTGTTGGTCCGTGGTGAAATCGCCAGCCCGGAGACCTTGGCAGCTTGGCAGCGGGACGCCGGTTGCGGAGCCGAGCTGATCCAGTGCACCTTTGGGGACGACACCCGGGAAGATCGTACCGGGGGAGGTGGCGACGGCGAATTGTCCGAGGCCGCTGTGCACCGGATCTCCACCGCCGGTCACCTGCCTCAGGATCTCCGGGCCTTGGGTTTGGCCGAGCGCCTGGTGATGCACCGAGGCGCGGCCCGTCGCTTGGCTCCCCTGGGTATTTCCGCCGTGGCCGGCGAGACCCTGGAAGGCTCGCGGGTGACCTTGGTGGGGGCCGGCATCGTCAACCTGGTGACCGCCGTCGACCTGGTCGAGCGCGGGGCCGAAGTGACGATTATGGAGGCCAGCCCCGATCCCCGCAGTCAGCCCCCTTGGCTGCGCCTTGGAACCACCCACGGCGGCGCCAACGCCCGCATGTTCTGTTTCACCGAAGCGGACAACTACAACGAAAAGGGGCGCCTCGCCTACGCCAAGATGCACCAGGTCTTCCGGCAGACCGTTTCCCAGGGCGGTTGGCTGACCATCGAGCCGCAGCAACTCCTGGCGCCGGAACGGTCCTGGCTCGAAGCCTTCCAGGCTGTACCCCGCTGGCGAGCGGAGACCTTCACCGAAGATATCCATGGCTTCAACGTCGCCAGCTATGCCCTCTGGCAAAAGCTCCAGCGCAGGGCACCAGGCCTCTTCGAGGGCGTTGGATACCGTGCCGATATCCTGAAGCTCTACGCCGAGGCCGAGAAGGCTGAGGCCGCCGCCGCGTTGGAAGAGCGCCTCGGCTCCCTGATCCGCCGCCTCGACCCCCAAGCCCTCATCGAGCACCATCCCGCCTGCCGCGACGCCGTCGAAGCCGGCCGCATCGGCGGAGCGCTGGAGGCCAGGGGTTTCACCCTGAGAATCCACGACTTCGTCGTCCGCCTACTGGAGCAGCTCGAAGGGCAGGGGGTGCGCCTGCGCTGGAATCACCGGGTGAGCGCCATCGAGCGGTCGGCGGACGGACGGGTGCAGGGCCTGCGCAGCGGCGATGAGATCGTGCGGTCGACTCACTATGTGTTGTCTCCGGGGGTCCTGGGCGGCCCCCTCCTCGCTGGGACTCGCAGCGCCGACAAAATCCAAGGAATCCTTGGCCTGTGGATGTCCTTCCCCAACCTGGAGCCCCGGCTGAGGAAATCCATCAAGCTGCATCGCGGGGGCCACACGGGGGAGGATTCGAACATCAACCTGGGCCGCGACGCCGCCGGTCGCCCGATCCTGGTGCTCGGCTCCGGTTACGGCTTCCTCGGCGGCCGATCGCTGGATATGGGCTCGCCGGAGATCGTCCACCTTTTTGCTGCCCTCGAAGAGACCGCCCGGCGCTATTTTCCGCGGGCCCACGCGCAAGCCCGGCGTGACGGCACCCTCGAAGCCTCCCGCCGGGCGTGCATTCGTCCCTTCACCAGCACCGGCCTTGGGATCTTCGAGGTGCTTGGTACCGCCGAAGGGGGACGGTTGGTCGTCGCCTCCGGCCACAACACGGGGGGTTTTGCCCAAGCCCCCGCCGTTGCCGAGGCCGTCACGGCCACCCTCGAAGGGCGGTCGCATCGCATGCAAACCCTCTATGATCCGGAGCGTGGCATCCGGTAGTTAGTTCCCGTACAGATTTACCAAAATCGGTGCCTACGGAGGCCCCTTGGAGCGAGCAAGGGGCGAGCGTGTTTGAGCTTGTACAGCAATGGATATCCAGTAAAGGCTTGATCAGCGACAGTTTATGGTGCCCCCTAAGGGGCCGGCGAGCTCGGAGCCCCGGCCGAGCCCAATGGGGCCTCCGCCCTCCTCGGGCTATTTCTGGATGGACACCAGCTAGGCTGGTTGTGGCGGCTCCTGTCGTGGCGACTCCTGTTGTAGCGGCTCCTGTTGTAGCGGCTCCTGTTATAGGATGGAGGCTCCCCAAGAGACGTGGAATGTGGGCGCTCGCAGCCCTGGCCCGGCGGCGAGCAACGGCCCGCAGCACCACGGTCCACAGCAAGCCCCGCACTGAAGACTAGCCGTCAAGCTCGAGGCCCCGGTGTCGCCGCCAGAGGCCCATAGAAAGGATGACGACCATGCGTCGAATTCGTACCCTCCCCGAGAACGACCACAACTCCGGATGGTTGGAATCCCTGCCGTCGCGGCCGGTGAAACAGCGGTTGCAGGGGGACGTCAAAGCCGACTGCGCGATCATCGGAGCGGGTTTCTGCGGTTTGTCGATCGCCCGTCGCTTGGCCGAGCTGCGTCCCGATTGGAAGGTGGTGATCATCGACGCCCAGAAGGTGGGGTACGGCGCCTCCGGTCGCTCCTCGGGTTTTGTCGTCGACCTGACGGATGCGGCCGCCCTCATGCCGCCCGCCATCCGCGATGGTTATGTGCGCCTCGCCCGGGCGGGTATCGACGGCCTGCGCAACCTGGTGCGGGAGCACAACATCGATTGCGCCTGGGACGAAAAAGGCTGGATCCGCGCCTACGCCGGTGACAAAGGTCAGTTTTACCTCGATCGCCTGCCCCCCATCTACGACGAGCTGGGATATCACTACGAGCCCCTCGACGCGGCCGGCATGGAAGCCATCACCGGCACCTCCTTCTACCGGGCCGGCATCCGCTTACCGGGCTATCCCTTGATTCAGAGCGGTGCCCTGGTGCTGGGTATGGCCGATTGCTTGCCGGAAAGCATCGAGATCTTCGAAGAATCGCCGGTGACCGCCTTCGAGACCGGCCCGCCACACCGTCTGATCAGCCCCCGCGGCAGCATCGAGGCCGAGCATCTGTTCATCGCCACCAATGGCTACACACCGTTCCTCGGCTACTTCCAGAGTCGTATCTTTCCTCTCTACACCTTCGGCAGCCTGACCCGCGTCTTGACCGCCGACGAGCAAGCGGCCCTGGGGGGTGAGAACGAATGGGGCATCCTGGCCATGGACCCGATGGGCTCCTCCGTCCGCCGGACCCGAGATCAGCGGCTGTTGATCCGCAATACGATCTACCACAACAACAACTTGCAAGTCAGCGAAGCGAAGAACAGGGAGATCTTGGCCAATCACCGACTGGCCTTCGAGGCCCGCTTTGGCAAGCTCGGCGCGATCGACTTCGAATACACCTGGGGTGGGCTGATGGGCTCGGCCAAGAACAGCCAGCTGAGCTTCGCCGAGCTTTCCAAGCAGGTCTATTCGACGGCCGGCTTCACCGCCGCCGGCATCGCCATGGGCACCGCGGCGGGGCGGGTATTGGTGGACTTTGCCCTAGGCGAAGACTCCCAATTGGTGAGCGATATCCTGGCCTTGCCCAAGGCGACCTGGATGCCGCCCAATCCCTTCCGCAGCATCGGCGGCAGCTTCATGGCCGAGCGCATGAATCGGCAGGCGGGGGACACGTTGTAGGAGAGGGCTCTTGCCTTCTCCTTTTCAAGGCACCACGTTGCTCCAACGCCCCACCGACCCGGTCTCGAAACCATCCCTGAACAGCCCCGCCGCGGTGGTGCAACCACAAGCCGCCACGGCTTGGGTATCTTCGAAACCTGCAAAGCGTTCGGTGAATTCGTAGCGGTCGCGGATGAAGTCGACATCGATGTCGTCTTTATTGCCAAAGATGCCGGCGGCGCCCACCCCCAATGTATTGGGCAGGTTGCCCCCTCGATCCATCAGGCCGGCCTCGGAATTGAATTGCTCGGTGTGGTAGTTGCCGATGTAGTGTCCGGCTTCGTGGGCGGCGATGTTGCCCAGGGCCAGGCCGACGAAGTCGATGATGTCGACGCCGTCCGCCAGGGGGAAGGAATTCAGCGAGTTGATCTCCGGTGCGGGACCGCTCAGCAGGTCCAGCAGGACCACCGCCGTCTCGGCGCCTTCGAAATTGCCCGGATCGATGGATTGGGCGATGCCGATGGTGGCGAATCCAAGCTCCGGGATGGTGCCTCCGAGGATCAATCGGCTCACCAGGGGATCGCCGAAGGGGTCGGCGTGATCGCGACTGTTGAGGATCTGGATGCCGAATGACCCGTTGGGCCCTTGCTGACTCAGATCTGTTTGTAGATTCTCCGCCAAGGATTGCAGCGTGGCGTCGATCACCGCGTCCTCATCGCCGGCGGCCAGGCCCCATCCGGCCAAGAAGTCGCTTAACGGTGACAGGACGGCTTCCCCGGGCGGACCGGTGAAGATGGACGGGTCGACGGTGGCGCCGTCGAAATCGACAAAGAGGGTCTTGGGCGTTGCGGAGGACTCCAGGGGCTGGCGGAAGACCCGCAACTCCAGAATGTGCGCCGGGGCGTCGACACCGAGCAGGCGCAGGCCGTAGCGCCCCGAGCTGGCGACGACATGGGCCATGGCGGCTCGACCGCCTCCGGGTAAGGGGGAGGTGGGGGGATAGATGCCGCTCAGATCCTGGCTCGAAGCCACAACCAACTGACCGCTGGGGTCCACGAGCTGGACTTGGTGACCCGCCTGCAGCAGATTGAGGCCGAGGATGTCGCAGGTCTCGAGGTCGAAGGTGAACCAGTCGGGGTCGCCGTAGTCGAGCTGCAAATGCAACGTGTAGGCCCCCTCGCTACCAACGCCGAAGCCGGAGGCGGCGTCGAAGGGATCGGACAGGATGGCGGCGAAGGGAAACAACGAACCGGCGATGGAAACGTAGTAATCCCCCGCCACCGGGGCGGGAATGGCCAAGAAACTGTCGTGGGAGATGCTGGCGTTACCGTCTTCGTTGAGGGCGAGGCTGTTGCCCACCGCGTCGTAGAGGGCGATGAAGGAGTCCAAGTCCTCGAAGGGTAGGTCGGTGTCGACATCGATGAGAATCAGTTGGCCGACCTGCACATTGGCGATGCGGAAAAAATCGTGGTCCCCCGAGCCACTGCCGCCGCTGCCGTAGGGACCGTCTCCGATGGTGCCGGTGAGGGTGACCGCCGAGCCCGAAACGAGGCCGGAGTCGCTGGCTAGGGGAATCGAGCCGTCGTCCTCTGCGAACGGTCCCAAAAGGGTGGGTGGCGGCGCTGCTGCGAAGCTGCCGCGGATGTCGATGGCGTCGATCTCGCCTGCATCGCTGCCGAAGATGGATAGATGGTTGGCCGTCGCCGGGCTGTTGTTGGGCTCGCTTTCATTGAAGATCGTGGTGCCCCCTTCGAGGTCCGTTGAGGCGTCCCGCGTAGCGCGGCGTTCCTTGGCCTGTAGCTCCATGACGGCCCGCCAATATGTGTCGTCCTCGGGGGCTCCCACCGGTAGAAAACTGAGGTAGGGATTGGGCCAATCGGTCCGCTCGAGGCGCTGCTCCTCGAAGCTGGGACGTGGGGCGGCGTTGGCAGAGACCGGGGCGGGCGGGTCGGCCCGTATGGACACCGCACTCAGTAAGACGAGACATGCCGTTAGAAGTCCAGAAAGGGACGAAGATGGGGGGAAGATAGAGCGAGCTGAGGTGTCATTCATGGTGTCTCCCAACGTCTCGTCTCCGACGGTCTAATGCCTCACCCCATCCACCACCAACACCGCATCCTCACCACCGGGTAGACCGCCGAGCCAGGTGGTCCAGCCGAGACGCACGCTGCCGGCGCCGCCCAGCCGTACTTGACCCCGCGGCCGCGTTGGGTCCTCCCCGGCCTCGGGGGATTCGAGACGGGTGGACCAACCGAGCTGGGCGTCGACCGCCTGGCCGAGGCGAAGCTCCGGTATCTCTTTGTGGGGAAGGCGAAGGCGGAGGGAGAAGTCCAGCTCATCGCCGACGTAGAACTTGACTTGGTCGCACAGCAGGCGGTGGCCCTGGGCGGTGGGCACGAGATCCAACAGTTGTTTCAAGGTCAAGGGGCCGCATTGCAGCTCAAAAGCCGCTTGCTGGTCCCAAACTCGGGTTCCCAACATGGCGCTCTCCCCGAGCACTTGATTCTGCCCGCTGAGACCGAGGAGACTCCACTGCTCGTCGTCCAAGTGATGCCAGGCACCTTGGAAGGGTGCAATGTGGACGGCGAAGTCGAAGTAGCTGTTGAGAAAGCGCTCGAGACCCACCATCGACCTCTGGCCGAGGAAAAAGCCAGCGTAGGGTAAGAGGGAGCGGTCGGCGAAGTGATGGCGCTGGGCCAGCCCTTCGCTGCCCAGACCCATGAAGGCCATCAGACAGCGGGCGACGCGTCCCTGGTCGGGGGGCCGGTGATCGAGGGGCGGCCGATACTTCTTGCGGCCGCGGTAGAAGAGGGAGATCAGCCGGTGGTTGAAGATGTCGAGGAAGTCGCGCATCGCCGTATCGCGACGAAAGACCCGCTCTCCCATGAGCTCGGAGAAGCTGGCGGGGAGGGGAGCATTGCCGCCGGCCAAGGCCAAGAAATTGACCGTCATGTGGGCGATGTCATCCGGCCCCCGGGGGGGTTCCAAGGCTTCCACATCACCGGCCGCAAATTGCATCTTGATCTGCGAATGAAAGCGCACCACCTCCTGGCGCGGCTCGACGTTTTCGCCCGCCGGGGTGCGCTGCGGATACAGTTTCTCCAACAGTCGCACCGCCTGGAAGAAGGTGAAGCGGTGACCCTCTTCGAGCAGGCCCTGGCTTACAGGATGGCCTTTTCCCCAGCCATAGGTGGCCATCGTCTCCATTCTCCTTTCGGTTCGTGGCTTTTCTTGATCACCGTTTGGGTGAACGAGTTGGTGGTGGCATAGAGGGCGAAGAATTGGCGGATGACGGCGGCGAAGAGGAAGGCGCTGGAGCCCACGAACAGGCTCTCGTCCAAAGTCAGGGTGATTTCGTTGCCGCGACAAAAGCCGCGCCAGCTGTCGTTGCCCAGGCGGCGCATCACTTTGCGTTGCTCCATGGCCCGCAATCCTTGGATTTGATGCTCCACCGAGGGCTCACCGGTGACGGCGTAGAGGCGCAGGATCTCCTGCAACGCCTTGAGGCTCTGCGGGCCGCTGCCCGTCGACAGATAGTTGAGGGAGAGGTGCGACACCAGGCGCCACAGGTTGGCTCCGTCCATGGGCGGCGTCAACTGTCGGGTGGGCCGCTTGAGGCAGACGATGCGCTGCGCCGGGATGGCCTCGTCGGTCTGTAGCAGGCCGCCGGCCGGAATCTGCTCCGCCAGGCGGCGGTTGGTGCACAGGGTATGGGCATAGACCACCTCGTCCGGCGGCAGGCTGGGTTTCCAGTCGAGGTCATAGAAGGCCAGCTGGATATCCGTTCCTTCCAGCTCGGAGGTCATGCTGCGCACCCGCTTGCCATGCCAGAAGGTGCGCTGGCCGCGCTGCGCCATGGCGTGGTCGTAGGAATAGAACGGCGCGTAGTCGCGGCTTTGGTCCTGTAGCTCCGACGAGCCGCTGACCGAGAGGATGCTGTGGATCTCCGTCGTGGCGGCCCGCCGCAGATCCGGCACCAAGCGGTAGTAGAGCTGACGGTGATCGACGCGGATCGGCTCGGTGGTCTTGTGGAAGAGGTTGATGATCGGCGTGCAGCCCAAGGCGAAGGTCTCGGCGTTGATCGAGGTGCGTTCTTCCGGCGTCCGGTTGAGCAGCAGAAAGATGTCCCATCCCATGGCCCCATCGGCGCGGCAACCCGGGGTGTCGAGGCCGGTGAGGTCGAAAAAGTGGAAGCACTCGGGCAGCACAAAATATTCCTGCAGCAGGCGCACCGCCGGTTGGGCGTGGACCGGATAGGGCAAGACGACGTCGTCGACACCGAAACCCACCGCCCGAATGGCCTCGGCGCTGAGGTAGGTGGGAGCCGATTGCCCATCGCTGCGGATGGCCAGGCGCAGGGTGTTGTTGAAGATCAACTCGTAGAGGCGACCGACGAGAATGGGGTCGCCATTGATGAAGAAGCGCAAGCTCTGGATTTCGAGGTCCGCCAGGGGGTCGGCCCGCGACTCGACCCGCAGGCGCAGGACGGTGGAGACATCGCCGGCCGCATCGAGGAAGTCGTACGCCTCGGGGCGCTCGAAGGCGGCGTCGGTCACCTCCAGGGGCCACAGCTCGACGGGATAACAGGTGCGGAAACGGCAGACCCGGCCGTGACGGGCGGTGGCGAAGAGCTGGGTTTCGGCCGGCACTTGGTAGCCGGTGGTCAGCTTGCCGCGGTCCGGGTCGACATCAAAACGGGCGATCGACAGGGACGGTATGGGTAGTAAAAGCTGCGGATAGAGGATGCTCAACAGCTCGGCGGCGATTTCGGGAAAGTCGGCGTCCAGGTCGCGCTGGATGCGGCCGGTGAGGAAGGCGAAGGACTCGATCAGCCGTTCGACGTGGGGGTCGGCGGACTGCTCGGGCTCGAGCTCGAGGCGGGCCGCCACCTTCGGGTAGCGGCGCGAGAAGACCTCGCCCATCTTGCGCAGATAGGTCAGCTCCTGCCAGTAGTAGCGGAGTAGCTCGTCGTCATCGACCATCGACTTCGTAGACCTCCCCCGAGTCGTCGGAAAGGGTGGTGGCAAAGGCGATGGGCTCGCGTGCTTCGCCGACGATGAGCATGGCCTGGATCGTGCCCCGCAGCCGGCTGGCGTCGACCCCGGGGGGAATCAGCTCGACCCTCACCCTTTCGAGGCGGGGCTCGAAATGCTCGATGGTGCGGGCCAACAGGCGAGCCAGGCGCTCCCGGTGCTCGTGGTTGGCCGCCGAGATATTGCCGAAGTCGGGGATGCCGTAGTCGATGACCGTCCGCGGCCGTGACTCCAGCTCCTCCCAAGGGCGCTGCACGCGGCAGTTGACCAGCCGCGCCAGCTCCCGTCGGACGGATTCCTTGAGGCCCGCCCGATCGACGGTGCGGAGCGGACGCACTTCCCTGCCAAAGTGGAGCTCCCGATCGATCAGGCGATCGAACAGGGGCATTGGAAAGTCGGTGCGTCGCTCCGCCATGGTGGACCTCAGGACCGCCCCATCACTCGATGACGCGGGTTTCGAGGTCGTGCTTGACCGGCAAGTTGCCGCCCGCCGTACCTTGATCCTTGGTCTGCGAGGTGTAGGTATAGGTGACGATGCCGTAGTCGAGGGAGATGTTCTCCACCGGCAGGTCGCCGGGGCCACCGGAGACACTGTAGTTGCCGATGATGACGTGTTCCATGTCGACTTGCAGGTAGAGCACCGGCTTGTTGTCGGTGGCGCCGTCGGAGCGGTAGCAGTAGAGGGTGGCCTTGGTGAACTGAGAGCCCGACCAGCAGGACTTGAGGACGCTGGCGGTGGCCGCATCCAGGTACTTGGTGAAGCTCAAGTTCATGTGATTGGCCTGTTCGACGGTACCGGCACCGGCGGCGCTACGGGTGGCCGAGGTCGGTTGCGAGAAGCCGTGATTCCACGACAGGATCTCGGTGTCCTTCTCGTGACCGGTGGCGGTGCTACCACCCTCGAGGGGTGGATCGAACTTGATGTACATGTTGGAAGCCAAGGGGTATCTCCTTTGTCTCTAGTCGTTATGGATTCGCTTGCAAGGTGTTCAACGAAGGCTGCGGCTCAGCCGGCCGGCGGCGGTAGCTCGGCCACCAAGCGCAGGGAGGCGGTGAGCTCTTCGAGTTGAAAGTGGGGGCGCAAGAAGGCGACGGCGCGGAAGGCTCCGGGTTTGCCGGGGACTTCGGTGACATCGATACGCGCTTCTCGCAACGGGTACTGGGCCTTCAGGTTCTGACCGGCACCGTCGGTGGACAGCACATAACCTTGGATCCAGCGGTTCAAGTACAGGGAGATGCTCTCCTTGGTCTGGAAGCTACCGATTTTGTCGCGACACATCACCTTGAGGTAGTGGGCGAAGCGGGAAGCGGCCAGAATGTAGGGCAAGCGGGCCGACAAGCGGACGTTGGCGTTGGCCGCTTCGTCGTCGTAGAGCTTCGGTTTCTGTGTTGTCTGGCCACCGAAGAAGCAGGCGTAATCGGTGCCCTTGCAGTGGCAGAGGGCGATGAAACCCAAGGTGTCCAGCTCCTTCTCCCGACGATCGGTGATGGCGATCTCGGTCGGTGACTTGAGGGCCACGTCCCCTTCGTCGGTGCGGAAGGTGTGGGCCGGTAGACCCTCTACCAGGCCGCCCCCTTCGACGCCGCGCATGGCAGCGCACCAGCCATAGAGGGAGAAGGCGTTGGTGATGCGCTGGGCCAGGGCGTACGCGGCATTGCCCCACAAATAGTGCTTGTGGTTGGTGCCGTCGACATCCTCGTCGAGGTTGAATTCCTCGATCGGTTGGGTGTCCGGTCCATAGGGCAGGCGCATCAGGATGTGCGGCATGGCCAAAGAGACATACCGCGAATCCTCACTGGCCTGGAAGGACCGCCACTTCACCAGCTCCGTCGACTCGAAGACCTTCGACAGGTCGCGGGGGTTCCCGAGCTCGGTGAACTCGTCCATGTCGAAGAGGGCCGGGTTAGCGCCGCCGATGAAGGGAGCGTGGGAAGCGGAGGCAACGGCGGCGATCTTTTCCAGCAAGGCCATGTCCTGGGGATGCCTGCCAAACTCGAAATCACCCACCAAGAGGCTGTAGGGGTGACCGCCGAAGGTGCCGTACTCCGCTTCGTAGATCTTCTTGAAGAGCTGGCTCTGATCGAACTCGGAAGCGGATTCCAAGTCCTTCAACAGCTCCTTCTTGCTGACCGGCAAGAGCCGCAGCTTGAGCATGACGCTGGTTTCGGTCTTTTGGACCAGGTAGTGGAGGCCACGCCAGGAGGCTTCCAGCTTTTGGAAGGCCTCGTGGTGCAGGATCTCGTTGACCTGGGAGCTGAGCTTGGCATCGATCTCGGCGACGCACTCCTGGATCAAGTCGATGGTGCCTTTGTTGACCTTCTGCGATTCGTCGCCGAGCACACGGTGCACGAACTCGCCGACCAAAGAGGCGGCCCGCTCCCGTTGTTGCTCGTCTTCGGTCCGCACCATGCGTCCCTCTTGGATGATCTGGTCGAGCAGCGAACCCGATTGGGCTTCCGCCGACGATCCTTCTGCTGCACCTTGGGCAGTGGGTTCGGCAGCCATGACTACTTACCTCCTTTTTTGTCGCCGTCTTTGCCGCCGTCGGCGGCGGGTTTGGCGTCGGCGTCGTCCGCCGCATCGGCGGCGCCGTTGGCTTCTTGCTTAGGCGCCTCGGTGCGCAATTGATCCCGTTTTTCCGTGCTGCTGGCCACATCCTGCAGCAGGGCTTCCAAGTCGTCGTTGCCGTCGAGCTTGGCCAACAGATCGTTGAGCCGTGTGCGCGCGTCGTAAAGCTCTTTGAGTGCCGGAACTTGCTCGACGATGGCCGCCGGCAGGAAGTCGTCGATGGAATGGAAGCTGAGATCGGCGCTGATCGTGCCGTCCCCTTCCTCCAGAGTGTTGGCGACCCGGAACGAAGCCCGGGGTTTGATCGAGGCCATCACTTGGTTGAAGTTGTCGCGGTCGATGTCGATGAACTTACGGTCCTTCAGCCAGGGCAAGGGCTCCTTGGGTTGACCGGCCAGATCGGCCAAGATGCCGACCACCATCGGAAGCTCCTTCTTCTCGATGGCGTCTCCGGTCTCGACGTCGTACGTGATCTGCACCCTGGGGGGGCGGATCCGGGATAGTTTTTTCTGAGTGCTCTCGGCCATACATGTCTCCTTGCGTCAGGGGTGCTCCGTCGATCCATGGGCGCGACGGCCGTCGGTCCTTCTCTCGTCTCATTCCTCTTTGATCCCCAGCAGGCTGTAGATGGTGCGCAGGTTGGCCCCCTCCGAAAGCAGCTCTCGATAGAGCTCGACGAGGGTCAAGTTGCCCCACGAAACCGCTCGCTTCACCAGGAAGGGGGTGGGGCTGTGGGGCTCGGTGCGCATCAAATACTCCGCGGCGATCGACAACTGCCGGTAGGCCTCCGCTCGGCTGCGAATGCGTCCAGCGGAACCCAGGCTCGGTAGCTCGTCCGGGACGCCGGTCATGTCCTCCGGCTCTCCTTCATCTACTGCCGCAGGCTCTCCTTCCATCTCATTCTTTTGTCGTAGCAATTTGTCGACGAAGGCGGCGAGGCCGGCGATGACGTCGCGCAGCTCGTGCAGGGGCGGTGCGGCGGTGCCCGCCAGCTCCTCGAGGGTACGTGCCAGCTCGGCACGGCGCCGTTCCGCGGCGGCCAGTTGGTCGGCCAATTGGTGGAAGAAGCGGCTCGGCGTCAAGGTGATGCTGACCTCGATTTTTTCCTGGCTGACTTCCTCTTTGAAGTCGTCGCCCTTGGCCACCGCAGGGTCGGCCCGCACCAGATTGCTCCAGTAGAGGGCCCGCTCCCAGGCCGACCAGGTGTAGGGGGCGGCGTCCTGCGTTTGCGGCCGGGTGATCGGCAGCTCCTTGAGCAGCAGGGGCATTTTGCTGTCCAACCAACGCAGGGGGGCGAGGCGCATCTCGCTGTCGTCGTCCTCGATGCGTGGGTGCAAATCTTCCCAGAAGCTCTCGCACAGGCCGCGCAGCAGATGGAAGCCGTCGGCCAGGGCGGCGAAGCCGCGCAAATGCAGACCGGCTTCGAAAAGCCAGGTCGCCAGACGCAGGTCTTTGCTGCGGGTTTCCAGCAGCTCGGCGCACAGATGCTCTACTTTGGCCCAATCCGCCTTTTTGAGATCGTGCTTCCAGACCCCCTGTGGCAGGCTGGCGTCGTCCTGGCGGCGCAGCTCTTCGATTTCATCGTAGGGCCCTTCGTAGCGCAGCCAGTGGCCGGACGGATCTTCGATCGAGATGGGGGACAGCAGGCTGTCGAAGTCGAGGCGCTCCCCTTGGCTGGGCAGCGAGTCGGTGGTCTCAGGCATGGTCGAGATCTCTCCTCCGGGTGGCAAGTCGTCGGCGGTCGGTCGCCTCCTTCACTTGCTGCCGCCTAGGGGAGAGAAATCTCAGAGCAACCTGTCAAATCTGCGAGAAGAATAGTCCCTAACGGACAACAAGCTCCGGAGCCCGTTGGGGGAATTCTGACGGCAGGACCAGCGGATCTTTGGTCTCCGGCGCCAGGAGGGTGAGGCGGAGAAAAACCACCGTTTCTTGCAAGGCGATGGGCTGGCCGTTGGCGTCCAAACCCTCGGCGGGTTGGTCGGCCGGTCGGGTGGGCACGGCGAAGCGCAAGGTGTGGGGCAGGGGCTCCGAGCGGGCACAAAAGTCGGCCTTCGAAGTGCGCTGGGAGCGCAGTAGCCCGAAGAGGGACCAGCGGTGTTGCCGTTCCCAACTCACTTCCCGACCTTTGACCCAAACCCCCAAACGGGGATCGGTGGTGGCGGGCAAGCGCTGGCCGTCCCGGGCCCAACGCAGGGCGAGACGTACCGGTTGTCCGTATTGCCAGCGGCCGAGCCGTACCTCGTCACGGTGGGTGATCACCTGATCGCCCAAGTCGAGCTGCCAACCGATGATCTGATTGGCTCCCACCTCTTTGCATTGGTTGGTGCGGAACTCGACATCGACATCGAAGATCGGCGTTTTTGGGTCTTCTTCACTGGTCAGGAAAGGGGCCAACAATTGCCGCACCTCCGCCATGTGGGCCACAAAGCGACTGGCGTCTGCGGTGGCTTCGCTGGCCAGCTGCGGTGGGACCTGGGCAAAATAGCCGGCGTAGGTATCGAAGTCATGGAAGAAGGTGAGCAGATCTTCAGGATCGGCCTCGTTGGCGAAGTTGCCCGGCAAGGTGTCGGAGAAGGGGAAACGACCCGCCAGCCGCCGGTTGAAAAATTGCTCCGCTGTCTTGTACTGGGTGGCCGCCCTCTCGAAGGCGAGCACTTGGCAGCGGGCGAAGAGATCCTCTTGCAGGCTACCGCGGCGGTCGACGAAGAAGTCCCTGGCCGTACCGCGGACGCTGCCGCTGGCACGGGCCTGCCCGCAGTCCGCCAAGCTCACCTGGTTCATTTTGTCGCGGATCAGCTCCTCCAGCCCGGCGACGGAATTGCCAGGCTGCTTGTTGTTGTAGGCCTTGAGCTCCTTGAGTATGCCCTCCCAACGTCGGTAGAGGCTGCGATACTCCGCTTGGTGCTCGACGCCCACCTTGCCCAGGGAAGTGATCAGGGGCTCGGCATAGTCCACCGCCAGGTGCTCCAGTCGACCCCGTTGACGCTCTAGGTAGACCTCCAGCTCATCGGGGCTTTCAACCCCGAAGGCATCCAGCTGGGGCGGCCTTTCGCCGTTCCACCAGCTGAAATCGCTACCGCGGGGGGTGTAGAGGCGTTCCTCGAGGAGCAGGGCGTCCACCTCCTGCAGCAGGCGCACCCCTTGGTTGCTCAGGATGCCCGCCAGGTCTTGGTAGGCGGTCCGTAGATTGAGCCGTTCGAAGAGCCCCAAGAGCTGCAAGAGATATTCCGAGGCGGTCGTGAAGCTGGCGATTTCCGCCTGCACCTCGGGCTCCGCCAACAATGGCGTGATGCGCTTTGGCAAGGGATCGAAGACCTGGGCCCGGGCGATCAGGTCGAGGATACGATCGCTCATGCGATTGCGCGCCAGGCGCTCGACATGGGTACGCAGCTCGATGGGAAAAGCTTCCAGCCCTGAGCTGCGGAAGCGTTCGTAGGGGGCTTGCAGATCCACCGCCTGCTCGAGCAGCAGGGTGTCCCAGGTGAGGCGGCTGCCGCTGGGGACGCTGCGCAGACGACGCACCCCTTCGACATTCATGAAGCTTTGATTGAGGTAGTCCTGGATCGCCGCCTCCAGGACCTCGACATCGTCGGATAGGGCCCGCAGGGGAACGCCGCGCTCGTTTTGCAGATGCTGCCCGGTGAGCTCCGAGCGGGACTCGATCAAGGCGCGACGGAAACCATGCCACGCCGCCTCCGTAGAACGCCGCACTTGCTCCGCCAGATCGGTGCCGAGGAACTGACTGTCCCGCATGTTGCCGATGAGGTCGTCGAAGCGGGGGTCGAGGTCCGGCCGGGCGCGAAAAGCCCAATCGATCTCCGGGTGCTCGAGCACATCCTCGACACAGGTAATGGCGTTCAAAGTCTGGCGGAACGGTTGCCCTTCGATGATGTTGCGGTCGGCATTGCTGAGCAGTTGGAGACGTAAGCTGAGCTCGTCGAGGGAGCGTGCCAGGGCGTTTTGACCGAACAGTCGACGCTGAAAACGTTGCACCAGCTGCGTTGTCTTGGCACGGGCCGCCTGGGGAAACTCGCTGGTGATGCGGTGGTGCTCGTGGAAGGCGGGATAGTTGACGTGCTCGAGGGCTCCCGCATAGAGGGCCGAATTGTCGAAGAAAACCGGCGGCAACTCGGTTTCGAAAACATAGCCGACGACATCGGCCAAATCCTGCAGACGGTCCTCGGAATTCTTCAGCCCGTTGTAGGTGGCGATGATGCGCTCGAGCTCCGCCTGCTGTTCCACAAACCCTTCGAGGGCCAAAAAAGAATCCATGCGACTGATCGGCAAGGGCTCGCAGCGGGCGCTGTCCATGGAGCGGGTGCGCGAGGCGCTGCCATCGGCGAAGGCCTGCGATGCCGCCGTGTCGAGGGAGCTCGACCGTTGATAACGATCCGCTTGGGTGATCGACCAGGCCTGCTTGGCGAGCTCCCGTTGGATCGATTCGAAAACGATCTCTTCGTAGGCCTGGGCGACGGCGAGCTCCAGCTTACGGTCGAAATCGGAGAACCACGAGGCCGGCAGTAGCAGGCTGCGGAAAGTATTGGTATCGATCCGCGCCAGCCCGTTGCATAGGTTCAGGGTCCAATTGCGCGCCTGGACCCGATCGAGGCTCGCCCCTTGCCGCAGCTCCGTCATATCTCGGCCGATGGTGTGGAGGACATTCTCGAAAACGTCACGGCTGCTGTCGCGCAGATGCCAGGTGCGCCAGATGCCGAGGACCAGGCATAGGGTGGTGACCAGGACCGCGATCTGGGCCAGCCGCACGTTGCGATTGCGGGTCGCCAGGGCTGCCTTCGTGGGGCGTCCCAGGGCCGCCTCGGGGAAGACCTTCTGCTCCAAGAGTTGGCGCAGGAAGTAGGTGTTCGGCGGGCCTTGGGAGCTGCCGTCCAAGGGGGCATCGCTACCCGAGAAGTAAATACCTCGACAGAGGATCGACTCGTGGTAGGCGCTGCTCTTGAAAATCTGTCCGAGATAGACCTGGAGCGGGTTCCTCAGCTCGTCGAGTGTTTGCGGGAAAACAAAGACACCGTCGGCCTGGGCGACCTCGGGGCGGGCCGCGAAGATCTCGGTCTGCGCCTGGCGCAGGCGGCCTCCGAGGGTCTGAAAAGCTTCGTCGACCCAGGCCCCACGGTAAGCGGCATCCACATTGTAGGGGCTGGACCAGCCGAAGATTTCCCGCCCCATGGCCTCCGGCAGCTCGCTACAAAAACTGTGGAAACCGGGCAGCTTGTGGCTGTCGAGCACCATGACATAGACGGGGAAACGGATATCGAGCTGCTTTTGTAGCTGCCAGATCTTGCGGTAGATGAGGGCGGCCCGTTGCTCCAGCTGTTGCAAACCCTCGGCGCCCCGGCGCTTGGCGGTGAGCAGCTCCTCACAGTTGATGCCCAGCAAGACACCGTCGAGGGGTTTCTTCGGCCGATGTTTCTTGAGCTGGCGCAGCAGGTTCTTCCAACCCGCCTCGTCGGCCCGGCGGCCACTGTTGTCGAGCACCCAATCGCCGGTTGGGTCGAGCACCACGCCACTGTCGAAGAGCCACCAGTTGCAGCCCTCGAAGGTCATGGCGTCTTCCTCCGGCGGGCCGAAAGGCAAGCTCAGGCCGGCATGGCGCCACATCCTCGGATGATGGGAGCCGCTGGCGCCGAGCATCATGTACCAAGGCAATTGGTAGCGGGGGTCGGGACCGGCGATGTTGTCGCGCAGGCGCCGGCGGACCCGACGGAAAGATCGCTCGACGGCGCTGGCGGCGATGGATTGCGAGCGCGGTGCTTGCTCCTCCGGCTCCGCCGTCGTCGCGGCAGCTTCCGGTGCAGGTGGCAAAAGCTCTTCGTCATCCTCCAGCTCGAGCTTGCTGCCGCTGCGGAACAACAGCATGACGAGGTAGACCAGCACCAAGATGGCGATGATGCCCAAAATCAACAACGCCAAGGGCAAATACTGTAGGAGCGTATTCACGGGGTCCTCTGCTGGGTGGAGGGCTGGGACGCTTTCTCACCGAGAATCGCTTCGATTTCCGAGCGCATTTCCGTCGTCAGGTCGTGCCACAAAGGGTAGGAGCCGCCGATCCACAGCAGCATCAACAGGCCGAAGACCAGGATCCAGCGTTTGAGATAGGGAAGCTGTTGATTGCGCCCTTGATCGAGGATGCTGGTGTAGGCCTGGGGCGCCAAGCGTTCCTTGCCCTCCAGCAGCACCGGTTCCCGCTGATTGATGAAGGTCAAGAGGCGGCGGCGATAATTGGCCAGCTCGACGGTGCCGTTCAGATCGTCGCGATGTTTGCCTTGGAAACCGAGGGCCAGGGCGTTGAGGTAGATGCGGGCCAAGTCGATGAAGATCGGGTCCTTGTCCTTCAGCAGCAGGTCGAGGCGCTCGAAAAAGGACTCACCGGCGCTGTGGGATTGGAAGAGCTTCGACTCCAGCAGGTTGGAACGCCAGGTCTCCTGACCCGGCCATTGCAAATTGAGGAAGATTTCATCGGCCAGGGCGGCCATCACATATTGGGCCTGCGAGTAGATGTCGGCGGCCAGGTGTCCGCCGGCTCGCTGCGCCGCCAGGGCTTGACGCTCCAGCAGGGTGAGCAGCTGCTGCCAGATGGCATTGGGCGGTATCTCGCCGCCGGGGTCGTCTTTACGCTCGCTGATGAACAGCCAATCCCCTTGACCCAGCTGAAACTTGAGGCGCAGCACCTCAGAATAGAAGTCCCGGAACTGGCTGGCGAGAAAGGGCTCGTCACCTTGGGAGTTGAAGATCTTGTCGTTGGCCACGTCGTGGTCTCCCCATCACCCTTCGTTGCGCACGTAGAGGATCACAGCGTCGGGTCGATGGCGGTGTCCCCGATCATCGAGATTGACGATCTGCAAGAGCTCGTCGCCGACCACAAACTGGGTATCGCAGCTCAGGGCATAGAGCAGGATGCCGCGGGACGGCACCAGGTCGCTGTCGCCGTCCACCTGTTTGCGCTCTGCCCCGAGGGTCCGGTGATGGCGCATGCGGGTCATCCGGCTCTCCGAGCCGATCAGGCTCTGTTGCAGCCACCGGTGGGTGGTTTCCAGGGGCACGCCCTGGCGACCGCGGACCCCGAGAATCAGCTTGCGCTCCAACCAGGACTCTTCGAAATACGTTTGATAGGCCCCTTCTTCCCATTGCAATGGAATTCCCAGGTAGGTCTCGTTGATGCCCTCCTCTAGGGCTTGAAAGATGTACTCCTGGGCCGCCCCGAAGGACTTTTCGAGGTCGTCGTGACGATAGGGCTCGAGTAGGGGCGGCACCAAGGAATGGCCGATGCTGGCCACCTGGCCGACCAGCGAGCAGAGGGCCAGGTAGAGGCTGAAGGGGTGGGCCCGTCCGCTGTTGAGCAGGGCTTCGAAGGGCGGCAGGGCCGCCACCAGGCCGCTGACCATCTGCTTGGTCTCCAGCAGCAAGGGTTGGCGCTCGGCGATGATCGGTGATTGGGCGCGATCCGCCAGGAAAGCAGCCTTGGCCCGCAACCGCTGGGCGATCTGCTGGCAAGTCTGACCGAGGGCAGATTGCACCGGCACTTGCAGCCGCGGCGGCTCATAGCTGGACAAGGCGAAGCTTTCGTCACGGTGATGGACTCGGGCCAGCGGCAGGCTTTTGAACTTCTTGGGCACCTCGTCGGCCACCATCAGCCGCAGCTTGGGCCGCAGCCGGGGAATGGCCAGCTGGCCGTGGCCGGTGTTGGCGTCGACGATGGGATCTCCCGAGGTGCTGTCGTAACGAGCCATCTCGCCACTCACCGACGACAGGTTGCCGACGCTGGCGGCCACCGCCAAGTGGACGGTGATGTGACCGCGGCGCATTTCATCGGCGTGGGCGCTGAGGTCGAGGCTGATCTCCAACCTGTCGCTGCCGGCGTCGTCTTCACTGTGATGCACCAGCAGGCCATCCGGCATGACCGCCTCCAGGCGGCGCAGCCAGAACATGCCCGCCACCAATTTATCGCCGTCGATCTCCAGGTGGCGGATGCCCCAGTGGAAAGGAGACAGGGTGGCGGCGTGGTACGACAGCAGCCCCTCTTGGCGCAACGCCGACTGCTGAAAATGCTGCGGCGCGAGCAGCATGCCTTCGTGCCATTGGATGGCGTTGGGAATCTCGCTGGCTTTGGTCATCGCAGGTTGTCCATTACGGGTCGTCCACTATTTGAGGGGCTCGGCTCGGAAGCCGCCCTCCTCGAAGCTCAAGCGGAGGGGTTGGTGCGGGTCGACCAGTAAGCGATGTTGGCCGGGGGAATAGTAGTCGGCAAAGAAGACGGCACCCTTGGCTCCCATGCGGTAGGGCAGGTTGAGCTCCAGGGGATAGTCCAGGGGGGCGGCGAGGTCGTCCCTGGGCACCCACTCCCAAGGCCAGAGATCCACCTTGTCGGCGAGATCCTTGGCCAGCTGCTGGCGTTTCGAGAACCAGTCCCGGGCCGACATCTCACTGAGCTTGTCGAGGGTCGACTTGTCGTAGGCGATGACCAGCTCGACGGCGATGGGGCTGTTCTGATTCAAGTCTTCGCTGATCCAAACCTGCAACGGATAGTTGCCGCCGAATAGGGACTTGGTCGCTTTGACCATGCCGCAGGCGGACGAGCAGGATGCCAACAGAACAACCAGTAGAAGCCGCCATCCGAGACGGGCCGAGGGGTGTTGGATGAGGCGTTGACAGCGTTTCATAGAGGGTCTTCGGCGTTGTGACGTCATGGTTCTCTTGCCTAGTTGTGAGACAGAAATTGCAGGCAATATATCACCGGTGGCGTCATTTCCATTGCTTGCAGGCTGTTGTTACCCACTGATTTATCTCACCCCGTGTTGGCGCTCGATGGGCAGCCTGAGGAGGGCAAAAACCAAGCTGTGAACATAGAATCCCCGGGCCTCCAGATGGTGCAGGCGACGCTGGGTCTCGTCCCCGTCGTAGTGGCCGTCGGCGGTCTCCCGGCAGATCATCGCCAGCACCCCGCCCACCGTCTGGCGATCGTCTCGCTGATCATGGGGCACGGTCACCAACTCGGCGCTGAGCAAATTGTGGATCAGCCACGAGGAGAGCAAGGGGCGTTGCAGCCATGGGGCGTGCAGATAGTGGTCCGCCAGCTCGAGGGCGGTGCGGTGATAGGAAGCCAGGCCCCGCAGCAGCTCCCCTTGGCGGCCGGGGGGCAGACCCATGTTGACGGCGTTGTCGAAGCAGTGGCGCACCTCGATGAGCTGCCGCAGAAAGGTGTCGAGACGCTGGCGCCGTTCCGGATCGGCCTGCTTGCCCGCCCGGTGCAGCCACTCTTCGATGCGGCTGAGCAGGGCGCGCAGGGCGGTGGGCAGATAGGCGTTGGGCCGTCGCAGATCGCGCTCGACGCGGGCGATGGCGTCGAAGACACCCTCCCGAAGGGTTGGGGTGCGCCGTAGCTCGGAGTCCCGAACCCGCCGGTGCAGCTGGCTCAGCAGATCGAGGAGGTGTGCCGGATCCCGCGGTCGTTTGCGCAGGATCTTGAGCTCGACGGGGGTTCGCCAGCTGACCTTGCCATCGCGGTAGATGGGGATCTGCTCGACAAACGGCAGAGCCTCCATCACCGGGTCACGATTGAGCGTCTCGAGCAAGGCCGCTTCGTCGTCGAGCGCCGCCAGCGCGGCCCGCAACAGGGGATCCTGCAACCGTCGCTGCCGGGCCTCCTGCAGCACTTGGGGGGTGTTGGGTTTGCCGTCGCGGGCCTGTTGCGTCAGCTTCAGCAGGGTGCCGCGGAAAGTCTCGATGTCCGGAATCTCGACCTGGATCAAATGGCGCATCTCGTCCAGCAGCTCCTGGCAACGACCTTCGTCGGTCAACGAATAACCGAGCTCCAAATACAAGCTCTGCACCTGCGGCGACGAAACCTCCAGCTGTCGCAACACCGCCTCGGCGTTCCATCCCTGGTGGATGAGAACCAACGGCGAGTCGTCGGCGAGGGGGAGGGCGGAGCCCTCTGGGGAGGTGCCAGGCACCTGCGCGGGGACGCCTTGCGATGAGCTGCCAGGCGCCTGCGACGAGCTTGGCTCCGGGATGGTGCCAGGCACCTGCGGGGGCGATGCGAGGGGCTGTGCGGCGCTGCCCGATGAGGTGCCAGGCACCTGCGGTGACGGTTCGGCGCTGCCCGATGAGGTGCCAGGCACCTGCGGTGACGGCGTTGGTGACGGCGTTGGCGACGGGGTGCCAGGCACGTTTGACGGCAACCCGGAGTACGACCGTCGCGCCCCAGGACGGGCCTTGGGAGGAAGTGTGTGGGTCCGTTGCCATAGCAGCAGCGTGGCGGCGGCGGCGAGCCCTCCGAGCCAGGCGGCCAGCGCGAACAGAACCATTTCCGGCATTGTGCTCCTCGTCGACGGTCAGTGGGGGAGGCTGCTCCTTGTGACTGCCGTGACCGGGCGTCGAGTCTCAGGTCAATCTGCCAGTGTTATGACGACGGCTCGACGGCTTGGCGCACCACCGCCGCCCCCTTGCCGTGCTCGAGACGGAAGTTGCGAGCCGCCTCCTCAGCCGCCTGGCGTTGGGGCCACGGCCCCAGGCGCACCGAGTAGACGACCACCCGTCGCAGATCTGAGCGCAGGGTTTTGACGTAGGCGGTGACGCCGTCGATTTCGAGCTCTTCGAGGCAAGCCTTGAGCTCGTCCTTGTCGGTGAACAAACCGATTTGCACGGCGAATTGGTGACTTGGGGCGGCCGGCACGGGATCCTCGGGGATGGCGCCGAGGTCGCCGGTGGCGGCAGGGTTGGTTGGACTGGCATCGCCGATCGTTGGGATGCTCTGGGTGGCGCCCCCTGTGGAGGCATCAGCAGCTCCGCTGCCTACGGCCACCGTACCGCCCCCCAGGCGTCCGCCGCCGACGGTCGGCGTGCCAGCGGTGGGGGTAGCTGCCCGCGGGCCTTGCAGCCGCGGACCTTGCAGCCGTGGTCCGCTGGTGCGGGGTCCGGTGGCTCGGGGTCCGCTGACGGTGGGGCCGCGGATCCCTCGGCTGGAGACGGTGGGGCCACGCACCGCAGGAGCTGTGGCTGAAGGTGCCGTGACTGAAGGAGCTGTGGCCGTAGGAGCTGTGGCCGAAGGAGCCGCTGCTGTGGGCCCCGAAACCGCAGGGCCAGCCACCCCGGCGGAGGTGTTGGCTTGGGGGGTCGCGGTGGCCGACGGTGTCGCCTCCATCGCCGACGGGTCGACGATGCCCTGCTGGGATGCCTGCTGAGATGCCGGCGGCTTCAACGCCGGCGACGGCCGGGTGACCCACCAGGCGCCCACCAGGGAGCCGGCCAGGAACAGGACGCCGCCGAGCAAGACGACGCCGCAGCCCACGGTCCACAGGGTGACGCGGTGCAGTTGCAGGCTGTAGACCTTGGCTTCGGGGGGCTTGACCATCAACGGGTCCCTTGGCGAGGGCGATCAAAACGCAGCCCGCGGCGATCGTATTGCAAGCTGTCGCCGACTTGCTCGCCGAGGTGGAAGCGTAGCTTTTCCTTGACGTTGCCGTTCTTGTGGTACCGGATGGCGATGCCATGGGGTAGATCGTTTTGGTGGGGAACCCGTTCCCGCACCCGACCGTTGGCGTGGTAATCGAGGACCTCGCCGTGCAGCCGATCGTCGACGTAGGTCGCCTGGCGCACCAGGACGCCGCCGTGGAACCAAGAGGCCAGGCCCTGCCGTTGGCCTGCCAGGTAGGGCACCTCGAAGGTGGGGCGCTCGAGCTCGTCATAGGTGCGGAGCGTGCCGTGCAGATCACCCTCGACATAGATCATGCTGGCCAAGCGGCGGACGCCGGCGGACTGAGGCCCGTTGCCTGGCACCTCGACGGGGGCAAAGAGGGTCATCTCGCCGTGCAACCGGCCGCTACGGTAGTGGATGATCTGCTGCAGTCGCCCGGCGGCGTCGTAGCAGGTGGTTTGGCCATCCAGCAGCCCGGCCCTGAAGTGGGCCTTCTGCCGCAGCCGGCCGTCGGCGTCGAAATCTTCGGCCGGGCCTTCCAGCCGACCCTCGACAAACGACTCGCGGCGGCGTGGTTGACCGGTGTCGTCGAAGGCCTCGACGACGCCGTGCAGCCGGCCGTCGCGCCACGGCCGGCGCTCGTGCACTTGGCCGTCGCTTCCCCGCAGCACCTCGAGGTGCTCGCTTGCGGCAGCGTCGTGGGTCGCCTCGTCCATGCCCCCGGCCCTCAGTTGATCTTGATCAGGCCGGCCTTCAAGGTGAGCATGCCGCCGCCGTCGACGGTTTGGGAAGCGGCGCCCTTGTTGGTCAGCGAGATGCCCGCGTCGTTGGTCATGGTGGTGCCGGCCTTGTTGGTCAGGCTGGTTCCCGCCTGGTTGGTGAGGCTGGTGGCGGCCTTGGCGGTGAGGCTGGCGCCGGCTTCGATGTTGATCGAGCTGGCGGCCTTGAGCTTGGAGGTGGCGGAAGAATCCAGGGTCATGGCCTGGCCGGAGGTCAGGTCCATGGTTTTGCCGGCCTTGAAGGTGACGCTGCCGGTGACGTCGATGGTCAGGTTGCCCTTGACGGTGAGGGTGTAGTTTTTGTCGACGGTGAGGTCGACGTTGGCGTCGTTTTGGTGGCTCTCGTCGCCGGTCACCGTCAAGTTGCGGGTGCCCTTGACCTTGTGCACCTCCTTGCCGGTCTGCACCTCGATGGTGCGATCTCCCTTCTCGACGATCAGGGTCTCGTCTTCCTTCTCGACGGTGGTGTGGCGGCTCTTGGTGATGGTGTTCTTCTCGGCCCCTTTGACCGTCTTGGTGCGATCGTTCTCGACCTCGATCAACTGGTCTTTCTGGGCGTGGAAGTAAAGCTCTTCGGAGCCCTTCTTGTCTTCGAAGCGCAGCTCATTGAAGCCCTTGCCGCCCTTCGACGAGTTGCTCTTGAGGGTGCTCTTGGTCTGTTCGCCGGGCAGGGCATAGGGGACGGTTTGCTCGGCGTTGTAGACCGAGCCGGTGACCAGGGGACGGTCGGGATCCCCTTCGAGGAAGCTGATCACCACCTCCTGTCCCAGCCGCGGCAGGAACACCTGCCCCCAGCTTTTGCCAGCCCAGCCGTGGGCGACACGGATCCAGCAAGAGCTGTTCTCGTCCGATTGGCCCCGTTGATCCCAGTGGAACTGCACTTTGATGCGGCCGTATTTGTCGGTCCAGATCTCTTCGCCCTTCTTGCCGACGACAATGGCCGTTTGGGTGCCGGCGATCTTGGGCTTCGGGGTGCTGCGGCCGGGTCGAAAGATGTTCCCCGACGGAAAGGCACGGAAGCTGTTGCGATAGCCGTCGAGATCCGCCTCGTGGACGACGTGTTGCAGGGTGTACTCGCTGTTGAAATCGTCGCGGTAGTGTTTCTCCAGGGTGAAGCGGGTCCCGGCAACAAAAGCGCGACAGTAGCTCTCGCCGCGCATCGACTCCAAGGGGGCTTCCTGTTCCTCGATGCGGACCTTGGCCCGTTGGTCCCCTTCGTTTTTCTTGCTGAAGATGCCGGGATATTCGTAGATCCGACGGGTACCCCCCGACTGTGCTTTCTTGCTGTCCAGCTCCGCCACCAGATCGGTGGATGGGGTCTCGAAGTTGAAGTCGTCGAGGGCGACGGTGGCGGCGATGAGGTTTTCCTCGCGGCTGCAGTGGGTGATGCTGTTCTGCTGCGTCCAATCGTCGAGGTCGCCGTAGGTGATGGTGTCGCCGCCGGGGCAGGGCACGAAGGCGGTGGCATCATCGCAGAGCACCAGGGTGTGCTTACCGTCGGCGTGCTCGAAGAAATAGAAAATCCCTTCTTCCTCCAGCAGTCGGCTGATGAAGGCGAAGCTGGTCTCGTTGTACTGCACGCAGTATTCCCGGGGCGTGTAGGTGCCGCTCAGGGCGCTGCGGTAGTCGCTGAAGCCGAGCTCGTCGAAGAGCCCGGTGATGATGTCCGGAACCGAGGTGTTCTGGAAGATACGGCAGTCGACGCTCTGCAAGAGAAGCCATGGCCATGGCCGTAGCTCGAGATAGTAATCCGCCAGTTTGGGATTGTTGCCGGCTTGCATGAACCGGCTGACGATGCCGTCGATGCAGCGTTGACTGCCGTCCGCCAGCTCGATGGTCACCGTGGCGTGCTCACCCACCAGGGCTTTGAAATCGAGGCTGGCATCTTCCGACTGGGCCAGCAGTGTGAAATGGAACAGTTGGCTGAGACCCTCTTCACCCCGCAGGCTGCGCAGCAGAAGGGTGTCCTTGCCGAGGGGCGTGTTGAGCGAGAAGTATTGTTGGTCTTGGGTGTGTGCCATGGTGCTGTGCAGAATCCCCCGCGCACAAGCCGCTATGCCCCATAGGGACGCCGGGCCGAAGATGTATCTCTAGAGAGGTATCTCTAAAGACCTCCTGTCGTGAGATCGGCAGCCATCCCATGCCAGGCCCGGCTCAACCCGACCTGGTCGGCCGTTGCATCGGCTTCCTACTGTGGGGCCTTCTTTTGGTCCAGCTCCTGCCGCACCAACCGGCTCAGGGCGTCCAGATGGAAGGGTTTGGCCAGGAAAGGGATGTCGGCATCGAGATTGCCCCGCCGATCGGAGGTGCTGCCGGTGTAACCCGACATGAAGATGACTCGGGTCTGGGGGCGGGCGGCGACAAACTTGGTGGCCAGCTCTTGTCCCCCCATGCGCGGCATCACCACATCGGTGAGCAGCAAATCGATGGGGCCATCGTGTTGTTGGCAAACCTTCATGGCATCGACACCGTCCACCGCTTCCAGCACGACATAGCCGAAGGTACGCAAGGCTTCACAGGTGAAGATACGCACCGTCTCTTCGTCTTCCGTCACCAAGATGATTTCGCTGCCTCCCCCTGGCCGGTTGGTTTGGGGAGGGGGCGCAGCCTCTTCGATTTCCGTCTCGGCGGCGGGCAGGACGATGCGGAAAACGCTGCCTTCACCCGGAGAGCTGCGTACGGAGATGCGACCACCGCTCTGCTCGATGATGCCATAGACCGCGGCCAGCCCGAGACCGGCTCGGGTTCCAAGGCTGGGGCCGGTGTCCTGGGACTTGGTGGTGAAGAAGGGTTCGAAGATTCGCTGCCGGGTCGCTTCGTTCATGCCCAGGCCGGTATCGACCACCGTCAGCTCCACCCAGCCGTAGGGGGCTTCTTGCCGGCCAGCGGCCGCCGAATTGAGGGTCTGCGACTCCTCTTCGGTGTCCAGCCAGCGGCTGGCCAATACCAGGCGGCCGCCATCGGGCATGGCGTCGCGGGCATTGACCGCCAGGTTGAGGATGACCTGTTGCACCTGCGACGGGTCCGCCTCGATGTGCACCGGGGCATCGCTCAAGGCGTAGACCAGCTCGATATTCTCCCCCAGGGTTGGGGCGAGCAGATCCCGCAGCTCGCGCAGCACCTGGTTGAGATCCAGGCGCCGCGTCTCGAGGTGCTGCTGACGACCGAAAGCGAGGAGACGCCGCACCAAGGTGGTGGCCTGGTGGCCGGCCGTGAGGATGGAATTGACGTAGCGCGAGAGCTTGGGTTGCTGGTCCACTTCGCTCGCCAAAAGCTGGCAATAACCGAGGATGGCGGTCAGGAGGTTGTTGAAATCGTGGCCGACTCCTCCCGCCAGCTTGCCGACGGCATCGAGTTTTTGAGCCTCCATGAGGCGACGCACAAACTCCTTGTGCTCGGTGATGTCGACACCGTAGCCGAAGAGGTGGAGGAGCTGGCCCTGGGCATCGAAGATGGGGGTGTGGCTGCGCAGGATGAGGCGGGTGATGCCGTCGGCCCCCGGGCGGCTCTCTTCGTAGGTGACGCTCTTGCCCCCGTCGATGGCGCGCCGCATCCACTCCTGACGCTGCTCGGCCAAGGTTGGGTCGAGGGAGAAGGCTTTGACGTAGTCGCGATGTGTCTTGCCGAGTATCCAGCGACGTTGCGCCGCGTCGTCGAGGCTGGCGAGATTGACATAGGTGTACCGCAGTTGAGGGTCGAGCACCGCTATTTGGATGGGGATGTGGTCGAGGAGCTGCCGATGGAAACCCCCGTCGTCGGGGCTCTCGGCCGTCTCGGCCGCTGTCCCCTGATCAGCTGCCGGCTCGGCGGCGTCGACCGTCGCCGCCGAAGTCTCGGTGACGGAAGACCGTGCCGCCCCGTCGAGGGACGGCGCCCCTCCCCGCTGTAACTTTGCTTCTAGGGTGGCCAGTCGACGGCGCAAACGCTCGTTCTCGCGACGCAGCTCGTCGCTGCTTGGAGAGACTTCTTTCAACGGCAAGACCTACTCCCTGATGAGCCGTCGAGACCACCACCATAGGGGGCAGCCCGAGGCTGGCGTCCGGATGCAACGCAGGGCGAAGCAACCACCAAAAAGGTATCAAGTCAGGACCCAGGTCGCAGGACCCAGGTCTCACGACCCCGACAAAAAAAGAGGGCTGCCGGAGAATCGGCGGCCGAAAACGTATCCGATGGGACGGTATCTTACAGCAAAGCGAGATTGCTGTAGACTGTCAAAGCTATGAAAGATCTCGTACAAATCGGCGGCGCTGCCCAGCAAGGTCAGGCCGTTCGTTCTCCAGGTCGGCGTCCGGACTGGTTGAGGATTCGAATCGCCACTCCGGAACGCTATCGCCAAGTCAAAGCTTTGGTCGATCGACTCGACCTCAATACGGTGTGCCAAGAAGCGCGCTGCCCTAATATTTATGAGTGTTGGGGCGAGCATGGCACCGCCACCCTGATGATTTTGGGAGATATTTGCACCCGACGCTGCGGCTTCTGTGCCGTCGCCACGGGCAAGCCGCGCCAGGTGGATGCGGCGGAGCCAGAGCACGTCGCCGAAGCGGTGGCGGCGATGGGTCTCCAACATGCGGTCATCACCTCCGTCGACCGGGATGATCTCGCCGACGGCGGGGCCCGACATTGGGCCGATGTCATCTCGGCCATCCATCGGCGCAATCCGGGGACGGCGGTCGAGGTGCTGACGCCGGATTTCCGTGGCGTGCCGGATGCTCTGGATATCGTCCTGGCGGCCAAACCGGAGATTTTCTCCCACAACATGGAGACCGTGCCCCGGCTTTACCGCCAGGCTCGTCCAGGCTCGCGCTATCAGCGCAGCCTGGATCTCCTGGCCGACGCCTCGGCCCGACGCGACCGTGGGGAGTACCGCGGTCGAGTCAAGACCGGCATCATGATCGGCATCGGCGAACAGGCGACGGAAGTGGAATCGACCCTGCGGGACATCCGCGCCGCCGGTGTCGAGGTGGTGACCATCGGCCAGTACTTGCAGCCCAGCCGTGAGCACTTGCCGGTGGACCGCTACGTGCCGCCGGAGGAATTTGCCGTCTTTAAGCGTCTGGCCCTCGACCTGGGCTTCCTGCACTGTGAGGCGGGGCCGCTGGTGCGTAGCTCGTACCATGCCCACGAGCATGTGCCCGAAGGCCACGGCAGCGAGGCGACGGCGACCGCCATGCCGTGCGCCGCCGCCGCTACCCGTTGACCGACCCGATCGCTGCGACAGCTTTCAAGGCCGCCGTGGGTGATCGCAGGGCCGCCATTGGCCATTGCGGGGCCCCGGCCCGGGGAGTAGAATCGATCTCAGGGGCTATGGTTGCCGGGGCAGCCGGCAACCATAGGGCCCACCTTCCTCGAATCCATCGCTCGCACAAGGACGGAGAGCTCAGTGACACAAGCGGTATCAGTTCGCCCCATGGACACCGTCGACATCGGTGCCGTCGTCCACATCGATGAGCGCATCAGTGGGAGCTATCGGCCCGAAACTTGGGAGCGGCGCATCGGCTACTACCTGCGCCGGGACCCGGACGCCGCCTTGGTGGCGGAGGTCGGCGAGCAGGTCGTCGGCTTCATGCTGGGTGAGGTGCGTTCCGGGGAATTCGGATTGGAGGAGGCGACCGGCTGGATCGAAGTCTTGGGCGTTGACCCAGACCATCGTGGGCGGGCCATCGGTCGGCACTTGGCGACCGCCATGTTGACGCACTTCAGAAGCCTCGGAGCGACATCCGTTCGCACCCTGGTCAACGAAGATATGAAGGGCATCGAGAAATTCTTCGTTTCCTTGGGATTCGAGCCGGCGCCGTTGAAACCCTTGGTCATGGCCCTTGGGCCGGAGAGCGCCAAACCGTAACCCACACCACCTTGCCGGATCTTCGGGATTGCCGCCGTAGCCCAGCCCTGTCCAATCTTCGGAGTGTAGGTCCCCACCGCTGCTCTCGATGAGGAGAACGCACTATGCGAAGCCGCGAATCATTGATACCCAAGCCTTACCATGCCGCCGTCGAACGGTGGCGGGAAACCTTCCTGCCGGATTTCCAGTTCTTGATGGACAATTGGGACAAGCACTTCCCCAAGGAGCCACATTTCAAGTTGTGCGCCTATCGCGAGCTCGGCATGTGCAACGAGGTGGAGTGCGGTGAGGATCAAGGCAAACCCAAGGCCACCAAGCCGAGCGAGCTCAGCGATGAGCAGGCCCAGCATCTCCTCGGGGCCATCAAGGCCCAGGCCAGCACCGAGTTCGGCTCCATTCAGCAACATCGCCTGACCTTGGCGCGGGCCCAGAGCGAGCAAGACCAAATGTGGGTGCTGCGCATGATGGCCGAAGAGTTGCGCCATGGTTATCAGATGCTGCATCTGCTCACCGAGGGGGACTGGAGCGACCGCAGTCAACAGTCGAGCGCCGACATGGTGGAGGAAATCCTCTCCATGCAGACCGGTTCCCACCTGCTCAGCGCCTTCAACATCGACTTCGATTCATTTGTCGACAACATCGTCTTCTGCGGCCTCATCGATCGCGTTGGCAAGTATCAGCTGACCTTGCAAAAAGTGAGCGCCTACCAACCGATGGCCGAGTCGATGCCCAAGATGCTGCGGGAAGAGGCGTTCCACCTGGCCGCCGGGGTGGTGCCGATGCGCCGTTGGGTCACCGAAGCGGCACGGGGCGAGGTCTACGTCACCATCGATATGTTGCAAAAGGTGATCAACAAGTGGATCCAGCGGGGCCTGGAGATGTTCGGCGATGAGCGTGGGGGCGGCAGCAACGTGCGCATGGGTTTGAAGCCGATGAAAAACGCCGAAGCTCAAGAGCAGTACCGTCGAGAATGCGACAAACTGGTCCAGGACCTCAATACACGGTTTGTGCGAGCCCGGCTGCCCAATCTCTCCCCCAAGGAGGCGGCCGAGGTGATGACCAAGGTGCTCGATGAAGATGGGACGGTGCAAGGCATCACGCCACAGGATCTTCTCCGCCTACCGCATCGCGACTTCTTCCGTCGCCGCGGCGTGCCAGCCTTCACCATGGTGGGTTTCCGCGGCGAGGCCTACGACGATGTCGAAGCCTACGCCCTGCACCTGCGACGCTATTTGCCAGAATCCTATCTGGCCAGCAAAGACTTCAAGGACTACTTTGCCACCCTGCGACAGGTGGCCAGCGGCGCCCTCGACGCCGTCGCCGCCAGCCGCCAGATGCCCGCCCTGCGGCGGGTGGCCGGCACCTGTCCGTGCTCGAAGAGCGTGCGCTGGGTGCGGGACGAGCCGATGACGGCCGAGGTCGTGGCTCCGGCCTGACGCTCGCCAGGAACAATCCCTTCCATGTCATTGTTCAATCGTCTGGTCGTCACCTCCATCCCTTTTGTTCCGAAGTTTATTGTCGGCCGTGTGGCCCGGCGCTATGTCGCCGGTGAAACCTTCGACGATGCCATCCAGGTCATTCGACGACTCAACGGCGAAGGGGCCATGGCCACCATCGATCTGTTGGGGGAAGAGGTGCACGATGCCGGGCCGGCGCAGGCGGCGACGGAGGAATACCTAAGGGTCCTCGAAGCGATTGCCGAGCACGGGCTGGACTGCAACATCTCCACCAAACCGACGCAGCTCGGCTTGATGGTCGATGCCGGGCTCTATCGCAAGAACTATGAGGTCCTGACCCGCCGGGCGGCGGAGATGGGCAATTTTGTGCGGCTGGATATGGAAGACCGCACGACGACGGGCCTCACCTTGGATCTCTATCGCACCCTGCACGGGCAATTCGGCGGCGCCCATGTGGGTACCGTCTTGCAAGCTTACATGCGACGTACTTTGAGCGATATCGGCGCCCTCCCCGAGGAGCAGGCGAATATCCGCTTGTGCAAGGGCATCTACATCGAACCCCGTGACACCGCCTGGAAGGGCTACGAGACCGTGCGTCTCAACTTCGTCAACGCCTTGGAAAAACTACTGCGGCAAGGGGTTTACGTCGGAATCGCGACCCATGACGAGTATTTGATCGCCGCCGCCGAAGGGCTCATCGATCGTCTCGGCATCGCCAGGGATCGCTATGAATTTCAGATGTTGCTAGGCGTCGAGTCGAAATTACGACATATTCTCATCGCCAGGGGCCACCGCATGCGCGTTTATGTGCCCTATGGCAAGGATTGGTACCTCTACTCGGTGCGTCGATTGCGGGAGAATCCCGAGATCGCTCGCCACGTCATCACCGCTTTTTTTCGCGGTGCTTGACGAGACAACGGTCGGCTACCGGCCGTCCGGCACCGGCTCTCCGCCAGCGGCCCTCCGCCAGCGGCCGTCCGCCAGCGGCCGTCCGCCAGCGGCCCTCATGTGGTGAAGGACCGCCGGGACGATGCAACGGCGATGGAATACAAGATGAATGATGGATTGACACTACCTTCCTTGGCGGTCATCGGCGCCGGCAAGATGGGCGAGACCTTGATCTCGGCGCTGCTGGCCTCCGGCGTCGTGGAGTCGACGGCGATTACCGCCACCGCATGGCACGCAACCCGTCGGCGTGACCTGGAACAACGGCTGGGCATCACCACCGGCGACGACAACACACGGGCGGCGGCCGGGGCCGACCTCATTCTGCTGGCCGTCAAGCCACAAGTGGCGCCCCTGGTATTACGGGAGATCGGCCCCCACCTGCGACCTGACCAGCTGTTGGTGTCGATCGTCGCCGGTTTGGAGACCCCGGGCATCGAGCACCATCTGGCGGCTGAGGTGCCGGTGGTGCGGGCCATGCCCAACACCCCGAGCCGGGTCGGGGCGGGCATGACCGCAGTCTGCGGTGGGCGTTACGCCGAGGAGCGGCACTTGGAGCTGGCGCGGCAGGTCTTTTCCCGCATTGGCCGCAGCCTGGTGCTCGATGAAAAGCACTTCAACGCCGTCACCGGCCTCAGCGCCAGCGGCCCGGCGTTCATTTACATCGTCATCGAGGCGATGGCCGAGGGGGGCGTCAAGATGGGTTTGCCCCGCCGGGTGGCCACCGAGCTGGCCGCCCAGACCTGCCTCGGCGCAGGTCGCATGGTCGTTGAGACGGGGGATCACCCGGCCCTGTTGAAAGACGAGGTGACGACCCCGGCCGGTTGCACCATCGACGGCATCTTGAAGCTCGAAGAGGGGGGCTTGCGGGTCACCCTGATCAAGGCGATCGTCGAAGCGGGTCGACGGGCCGGAGGTTTGGTGGATGGCGACTGATCGGCGGCGTCGGCGATCACTCGGCGACCCCGGCCGAAAGGCCTCGCGTTGACCCCCGCGGAGAGCCGCTGGTAGCATGGGCGACGAGCCCCGAGATGACCCCAACGGCTCGCTATCCGCCCGCCGATCATCGACCCATCGCAGTACCTGGACGAAGGTGAGAGGACGCCTCTTGAGCCCAAAAGATCGGCCCACCGACGAGACCACCATCGATCTCGACTCCGTGACCAGCGAAGATACGCGCTTCGATGACGCCGTCGTGCCGATGGTACAGCAGCAGCTCGGGGAGGCGGACATCATCCTCATCTCGCATCCGGACAGGGCCGTTCTGGGCCGCCGATACCGGCTTCCCCCCGGCGGTAGCCTGTCCATTGGCCGGTCCTCCAACGCCGATGTCAGCATGCCGGAGGTGCAGTCCATGTCGCGCTTGCACGCCCGCCTGCGGCACCGCGGGAATCGGGTGGTGATCGAGGACTTGGGCAGCACCAACGGCTCCTATCTCAACGATCAACCGGTGGGGGAGTCGCGGGACATGGTGAGCGGTGATCGTTTCCAGATCGGCGCCGCCCATTTCAAGTTTCTGCAAGACCAAGATCCGGAGCACGCCTATCACGAGGCCATTTACCAGCTGGCGATCCGCGATGGGCTGACCGAGATTTTCAACAAACGCAAATTCGACGAAGAGTTGGAGCGTGAATTCGACCGGGCCCGTCGACACCAGCGCCCCTTGAGTCTGGTGCTCTTCGATGTCGATCATTTCAAGAAGGTCAACGATACCTACGGCCATCTTTGTGGCGACGCGGTTCTGCAGCAGATTTGTCGTCGAGTGGGGGGTGAGCTACGCACCGAGCAGCTCTTTGCCCGGGTCGGCGGTGAGGAGTTTGCCATCATCAACCCCGAAACTCCGTTGCGGGGTGCCGATGCTATGGCGCGACGCCTGTGCGATGGCATCGCCGGCCGCCTCTTCCGCTTCGACGGCCTGGACATCCGCATCACCTGCTCTTTTGGCGTCGCCGAGGTGAGTATCGATATGGCGACACCGGACGATCTCTTCGACATCACAGACCAGGCCCTCTATCGTTCCAAACAGGAGGGGCGCAACCGGGTGACCGCGGTATGAATCCTTGGCGCGCCTCGAGGCCGGTTGGACACTCCATTTCCTATTTCCAGATCGAGGTGGCCGCGTGCTTCGCGACCTACACATACGCAATTTAGCGGTCCTGGAAGAGGCCAGCATCAGCCTGGCCTCCGGTTTCAACGTGCTCAGCGGAGAGACCGGGGCCGGTAAATCCATCGTCGTCGATTCCCTGGCCCTGTTGTCCGGCGTGCGCGCCAGCTCGGATCAGATCCGCACCGGGGCCAAGGCGTTGACCGTCACCGGCGTCTTCGAGCCGCTGGTGGAGGGCTGGCGACAGGTGCTGGACGAGGCGGGTGTCGAGGGGGCCGACGATGTCCTGGTGATCCGCCGTGAAATCAGTCACAGTGGACGGAATCGTGTCTTCGTCAACGATCAGCCGGTGACCCTGCGTCTGCTCTCCTTGCTCGCCCCCTACTTGCTTCGCATCCATGGCCAACGGGAAGAGCTCGGCTTGGTGGACCCGGAGCTACAGCGGGTCTGGCTGGACCGTTGCGGCGGTGCCGACGGGGAAGAGATGTTGCGGCGAACCGCCGCCGCCTATGGTGAGTTTCAGCAGGTGGCGGAGCGTCTCGAACGGCTCACCGGCAACGAGCGGGCACGCAACGAACGACTGGACTTTGCCCGCTTTCAGCTCTCGGAGATCGATGCTGCGGCGGTGCAGGAGGACGAGGAAATCGGCCTGCGCCAGGAACGGAACATCCTGCGTCACAGCGAAGCCATCGAGGGCTCCCTGACGGAGGTCTGCGAGCTGTTGTTCGATCGGGACGGGGCCGCCTACGGCGCCGTCCACCGGGCCATGCAGCTGTGCGAGAAGGTGGCCACCTGGGAGCCGCAGGCGGTGGAATGGCGTCAGGAGCTGGACGATTTGGCGATCCGCCTGTCGGAGATGGACCGTGGCATGCACATGCGTCTCGATACCTTGGATCGCGAGCCCGGCCGTCTCGACGCGGTGGAAGATCGTTTGGCCGTCCTCGAACGGCTGTTTCGCAAGCACGGGGACAGCAGCCGCGAGCTGCTGCGACGGCGCGAGGAGCTGTCGCAGGAGTGCCAAGAGCTGACCGCCGACGAGTCGACCTTGAGCGAGATCAAGGGGCAGCTGGAAAGCGCCCTGAGGCGCTACCGGGAAGCGGCCGCGGCGCTCTCCAAGGGCCGCCGACGGTGGGCCGAGCAGCTGCAGCAGCGGGTGCAAACGGACTTGGCGGAGCTCGCCTTGGGCAAGGCTCGCTTTCAGGTTCGCCTGGACGTGCGTCGCCGCGGCGACAGCGCCCTGCGATTGGCCGGGCAAGGGGTGGAGTTCACCGCCCGGGGCTACGACGCGGTGGTTTTCGAGTTCTCCCCCAACCCGGGCGAGGAGTTGCGGCCGTTGGCCAAGGTGGCCTCCGGCGGTGAGCTCTCCCGACTCTATTTGGCGGTCCAGCTGGCGGCCCGTGGCGACGGCGACAATCGGGGTGCCAGCACCCTGGTCTTCGACGAGGTCGACGCCGGCATCAGCGGTGCCGAGGCGGCCACCCTGGGGGCCAAATTGCAACGCCTGGCCCGCGGCGCCCAAGTCTTGGCGGTGACCCATCTGCCGCAAGTGGCGAGTCATGGCGACAACCACTACAAAGTCAGCAAAGAGGTGCGGGGTGGGCGTACGCACACGCACATCGAAGCCCTCGACGAGGCCGGCCGGATCGAAGAAGTGGCCCGCATGTTGGCCGGTAACGAGATCACCGATCTTTCCCTCTCCCATGCCCGCGAGCTGATCGCCGGAGCCCATGGCCGATCCGTCAGTGCTTGAGGTGAGGTCTCTCCGTCGCTGGTATCCGGGGGACGAGGTGGCCCCGCTGCGTCAGCACTTGGCCGACGGCGGGGTGCTGATCATTCCCACGGAGTCGAGTTACGGCTTGGCGGTGGATCCCCGGAACGCAACGGGTGTGCAGGCGGTCTATCGTCTCAAGGGGCGGGAGGGCGGCAAACCCTTGCCGGTGGTGGCGGCCGATGGACAGCAGATCTTGCATCTCGGGGTGGCGCCGAGCAGCCCCGGCCTGGCCACCGCCCACCGACTTTGGCCGGCTCCGCTGACCGTGGTCTTGCCGATCGCTGAGCCCCTGGCGGCGACGGCGGGCAGCGCAACCCTGGCGGTGCGCATTCCAGCCCATCCCCCCCTGCGGCAGCTGTTGCAGGCCCTAGGATGCCCGCTGACGGCCACCAGCGCCAACTTTTCGGGAGATCCGCCGATCATCGAGCCGTCGCAGCTGCAGGCCTTGATGGGGGAGCAGGACGTCATCCTCATCGACGATGGGGTTTTGTCGGGCGGAGCCCCATCGACCTTGGTCCGTCCGCTCGTAGGAGGGGTGGAAGTGCTCCGTCAAGGGGCCTTCGACATGCAATATTGGTATCGGGCCGCCGGCCAGGGCTCGCGGCCTCTGGGAGATCCATGAGACGTTTGCGGAATTCTAGTTCGATCCTTTGCCTGGCCCTGTGCCCTTGGGTGTGGTGGGCCGCAACGGCCCTGGCCGCCGGGCCCACGACGGCGGCGAACCTCGCGGCGGCAGCTCCAGAGACGGCAGCTCCAGAGACGGCAGCTCCTGAGTCGACCTACGTGGTGCATCCCGACGAGCTGCGACGGGGGCAGAAGGGTTATGGCCTGTCGGTTTTTGCCGGCCATGAGCCGGTGCGCTTCGAGGTGGAGGTCTTGGGGATCATGCACCGGACGACCCCGGAGCTGAGCTATATTTTGGCGCGCTTGAGCGGTCAAGGCCTGGAACGCAGCGGTGTGGCCGCCGGCATGAGCGGCTCGCCTGTCTACTTCGACGGCCGCCTGGCCGGGGCGGTGGCCTACAGCTATCTGTTCTCCAAGGACGCCATCGCAGGCATCACCCCGATCGCCGGCATGCGGGCGATGGAGGCGCTTCCTTCGGGGGACAGCCGCCCGACCGGGTCGCCGGCCGCCGGATCGCCGGCCGCCGGGTCGCCGGCCGCCATCGCCCCCACCTGGCAGCAGATGGTGGAGCGCTCCTTCTCCCCCGACGCCTTGCAACAGGGCCTGCAGCGCCTGCTCGGTAGCCAGGCCACGAGCCTCGATGGCGGAGGCTTGCAGCAATCTCGCCCGGCCATCACCTGGACGGCCTCCGGCTTTGCCGGCCCGGCGCAACGCCTGCTCAGCGACGCCGCCGACGGCTCGTTGGCTCCGTCCCTGGGGGGGCGGGGCGACGACCGGACCCCCGGAACCACCGGAGAGATTGTCATGCCACCGGCCATGGAAGCGGGCAGCGGCATGGCGGTGGTGCTGGTGGACGGCGACTTGAGCCTGGCGGCCCACGGTACGGTGACCGAGCGGCGGGGTGACAGCATCGTCGGTTTTGGTCATCCCATGTACGGCTTGGGGCCCGTCGTTCTGCCCTTGGCCACCTCGGAGGTGGTCACCGTGGTGGCCAGCGTCGCCAGCTCGTTCAAGCTATCCAATGCTGGGCCGCTGGTGGGTACCCTGGATCAAGATCGGGCAGCGGGGGTGCGGGGCCATCTGGGCGTGCCGCCGCCGCTCACCGACCTGCACATCCAGACCCATGGCTTGACGCAGCGTCGTTACACCATGCGCTTGGCCCAGATGCCACAGTTGCGGCCCCTGCTGCTCGGCGTTTCGGTGCTCGGCAGCCTCGACGCCAGCGATCGCGCCAGCGGCCGCCAAGGGGTGGATCTCGAAGCGACCTTCGACCTGGGAGCGCTCGGCGAGCTGAGGTTCGAGCAGAGCTTCGACGGCGATGATGCGGCCCTTGGAGCCGCCTCGTTGCTGCTCAACTACGCCTCCTTCCTCGACCTCAATCCCTGGCAACCGGTGGATATCCGCCGCGTCGACGTGCGCCTCGGTCAGTACAACGAAGCCCGCATCAACACCCTCCTGTCGGCGCAGCCGGAGTCGCGACGGGTGCGGCCGGGGCAGAAATTGGCGGTGGTCCTCGAGCTGGAGGCCTGGCGGGGGGAGCGCTTCCGTCACCGCGTCGAGGTGGAGATCCCCTCCACCGCGCCGCCGGGGGCCTATTGGTTGATGTTGGGGGACGGCACCTCGGTGGACGCGCTCCAGCTGGCCATCGAGAAAGAAGCGCCGAACAATCTGGAGGAAGCCCTCGACAGCCTGCGCCGCTTGCGCTCTCGGCGCCATTTGACGGTGCTGGGAATGCGCGCCGCCGCCGGTTGGAGTGTCGAGGGGGAGGCCCACCCGGCTTTGCCACCGTCGTTACGACGGCTTTTCTCCCAAGGTCAGACCACCGAATACGAAGCCTTGCGCCTGCTCATCGATCAGCAGCAGCAGGAGGTCTTGCCCTGGCCCATGGACGGTGCCCTGCGCATCGATCTCGAGGTCTTACCGCCACGCCTGTGACCGCCACGCCTGTGTATCGCGCGCCCTGTGTATCGCACGGACCTGTGTATCGCGCGGACCTCGAAGGCGGCCAATGCAGGTCATGTCCAAGTCCACATTTTGCCCGTGATCGGGTCCCAGGCCGGATCGGGACCGAGATAAGGAGCCCAGGTTGAGAACGAACTTCAGCTCAGCAGACGTAGAGAAGCCGAGACAACTGGCCGACTCGCCAGCCCGCATGTCCAGGATACCGAGCCTCCTTTGCACGATGGTCTTCGGCCTTGTGAGCCTCGCTTGTTTTTCCTTCGACGCCCTGGCGGCGGAGGTGGAGATCTACCGCGCCGACTCCCGCCAGGCTTTGGCCAAGGGCGACTTCGACGGCGTCGGTGTCGATCCCCGCGGACGGCTCGTCTTGGCTCGCCAGGTGACCCGCCTAGGGGGCCTGGAGGAGCCCTTCGTTTTTGCGGCCGCCGGCCACCGGGACGGTTGGGTGGTGGGCACCGGCAGCGGCGGTAAGGTGCTGTTGGTCAAGGCCGACGGCGCCACGGAATTGCTCGCCACCTTGCCGGAACCGCAAGTCTTTGCCGTGGCGGTCGACGGCGACGGCACGGTCTACGCCGCCACCTCCCCCGATGGCAAGGTCTACCGCTTGCGGGACGGCGAAGCCGAGCCCTTCTTCGAGCCGCAGGAGACCTATATTTGGGACTTGGCGATCGATGCGCAAGGGGCCCTGCTGGTGGCCACGGGCCTCGACGCCAAGCTCTACCGCGTCCAGACCTCGGGCCGCAAGACCTCCGGCCGCGGCGAGGTGCTCTACGAGGTGGCGGATGTGCATTTGCGCACACTGCTGCCCCGGCCGGACGGCAGTGTCGTCATGGGAACCGCCGGTCAGGGGTTGATTCTCGAGCGCTCGCCGAAGGGCGACATTCGTACCTTGCACGACGCCACCCATCCGGAGATCGTCGCCCTGACGGCCGATGCCCAGGGGCATATCTACGCTGCCCTGCTGGCCTCCGAAGCCAGCCGACTGGACCTCTCCGCCACGGTCACCAAAGCCAAGACCGATGGCGACGGCGACGGCGATGGCGTCATGACGGTGACCGTCGGCGAGACCGGCGAGACGACCATCGGCTCGCGCTCGGCGGGGTTCAAAGGGGCACGCAGCATCGTCATCGAGCTCGATCCGGCCGGGGGTTTTGAAGAGCTCAGCCGTTTCGTCGACCAGACGGTGCACAGCGTGCTCTTCCACGACGGCGAGCTGTGGATCGGCACCGGCGAGGAGGGGCGCCTCTACCGCCGCCAGGGGGAGGGCGTGATGGAGGAACGGCAGCTGGAGGAGAAGCAGATCGTCGCCATGGCGGCCGGAGGTGCCGGTCTGGCTGCCTTGACCGCCAACGGCTCCGCCGCCTATCGCCTCGGGGCCAAACCCGTGGCCGAAGGGACGTACACCTCGGAGATCCTCGATTTGGAAGAAATGTCCCGTCTCGGGTCGTTCCAGTGGCAAGGGGGGGCGCCCCGCGGCAGCGCCGTCGAGCTGGCGTTTCGCAGTGGCCTGAGCTCCTTGCCGGACGCCACTTGGTCAGCCTGGCGGGATCTTCCCTGCACCGAGGGGTGCGACACCGCCGGTCGACGGCGCGAGGTGTCCCTGGCCGAGGTACCCAATGGCAGATTTGTGCAATGGCGGGCCAAGCTGACCGGTCACCAGGGGGTTTCGCCCAGCCTGGAGGTGGTGGAGCTGAGCTATCGCCAGGAAAACCAGCGACCGCGCATCGCCGAGCTGGAGGTGCTGGCGCCGGGAGAAATCCTGGTGTCGTCGAGCTTCAACCCGACAAATCAGGCCTACGAGCCCTGGAGCCCCAACCGGGAGAGCATCTTCACCACCTTGGAGGAAGGGGATCGCAAGGAAACGTCGTCGCTCAAGACGCTCTGGAAACGGGGCTACCGCACCCTGCGTTGGAAGGCGGAGGACGCCAACGACGATACCCTCACCTACCACCTGGAGGTGCGACCCCAAGGGTCGACGGAGCGGCAGGAGCTGCCCTGGATGTCGATCGCCGAGGACCTCGACACCTCGTATTTGAGCTTCGACAGCAGCGTGCTGCCGGACGGCATCTACCACTTCCGTCTGAGCGTCGACGATAGCGCGGGGCGCGGTGACGCCGATGCGCTGGTGGCCCGGCAAGAGACCTCGCCGGTGGTCATTGACCACTCGCCGGCCCAGTGGCTCCGGGGACGGGCCGTCGAGGGTGGTTTCGAGATCGAAGCGCGGGACGCCCTGAGCCCCCTGCGGCAAGCGGATTACAGCGTCGACGGTGGGGCGTGGCGCCAGGCCAGGGCCGTCGACGGCCTCTTGGACGGCCGCCGCGAAGCCCTGAGGTTGGAGGTTGCCGGGGAGCCGCGCATTGTCCTCTTGCGGCTCACCGATGCCGCCCACAACGTGGTAACCTTCAACGTATTATCCGAAGTCAAGCCGCCCCGTCGCTAGCTCGATAGCGCCGAGCACGGGCACCAATTGCAGAATGGAGAGGATCCTGTGGACCAGATCGAAAGGCCCCGTATCGCTGTATTTCCCGGGTCCTTCGATCCGTTGCACAATGGTCACCTCGACATCATCGAACGATGCAGCCCAATCTTCGACGAAGTGATCATCGCCGTGCTGCGCAATACCCAGAAGAACCCCCTGTTTACGATTGACGAACGGGTGGAGATCATCACCGAGGTGCTCGATCACCGGCCCAACTGCCGGGTCGAAAGCTTCACCGGCCTGTTGGTGGACTTCATGGAAACGCAGAACGCCCACATCATCGTGCGCGGGCTGAGGGCCGTCTCGGACTTCGAATCGGAATTCCAGATGGCTTTGATGAACCGTCGTCTCGACAGCCGTCGCGAGACCTTCTTCATGACCCCCAAGGAGGAGTACAGCTACCTCTCCAGCCGCCTTGCCAAGGAGGTCTTTCTCCTCGGTGGGGATTTGGAAGGCTTGGTGCCGCCGCCGGTCCTGGCGCGTCTGCGGGAACGGATGGGGCGCCCGGCTTAGGGGCGCCCGGCATAGGGGCGCCCAGCATAGGGGCGTCAGAAGTTGTCATCCTCCTAAATTCTTCGGCTCAAGGAGAGAACCCATGGCCAGCCGTACACCCTCCAAAGGCAACGTCGCCAAGCAAGTCCATCTCGACCCCCAGCTGACCCTCGACAGCGCCACCGGCGCCCTGGCTGCCTACGCCGATTTCGATCGCAAGCCGGTCATTCTGCCCAAGGGCTACACCTATAAGGGGAGGTTCACCGGCTGGGACAGGATCTTCCACGTCACCGGCGAGAAGGAGCGCTTCGGCCTGGTATTGCAATCGTCCGCCGAGCCGTCCACCTATATGGTCGCCTTCCGCGGCACCGACTCGACCTTGGACGGCTACGAGGACCTCTGGGCGACCACCGTGCCCTTTGTGCCCTACCAGGACGATGGCCGGTTTCCCAACAACGCCGAGGTGGCCAGCGGTTTCGACAGCATCTACCGCGACATCGGCGACGCCATGACCCAACCCATGCAGGCGCAGGTCTTCGCCCTGCTCGATCAGCAAGACCCGAGCCCCAAGGTGGTGTTGATCTGCGGCCATAGCCTGGGGAGCTCCCTGGCCAATCTCTTTGCCCTCGACGCCGCCGTCAGCCGGCCGCAATGGACGGTGGTGAGCACCACCTTCGCCAGCCCGCGGACGGGCAAGGCGGTGTGGAAGAAGGTCTACAACACACAGTACAAACTTTTGGACACCACCTTCCGGATCGCCAACCACTGGGACATCGTGCCCTACCTGCCGCCCCACACGGTGCTCGACTACGAGCATATCGGTCAGCAGTTCCTGGTCAGCTTCTACGTCAAGGACGCCATCATTCCCCACTACCTGTCGCGCCACTCGATGCTCAACTACCAGACCGTCATCGGCCACGCGGTGGCCAACACACCCCAGGTTTGGGTCGGGGAGTTTCCCGACGCCAAGAACCTCCGCTGGACGATGCGCAGCACCCAGCCGCCCAGCGTCGAGGGTGCCGAATGGAGCCGTCTACTCGGTAGCCACGAGCTGGCCAAGCGTTAGGGTGGCGGAGGATAATCATCGTCCGAGCTCGCGCCGGGGTGTGATCGTTGCCCCGCAGGCATTATTTTTGACTAGATAGCTCCGCCCTGCATTGTTTTCGCGAATCGGATCTAGGGAGTGTCCATCCCATTTTTTCCCGTTTTAGCGAAATCGGTGCCAGCGGTTGGCCCTCCGACGGCGACCAGGCTGCAGACCCTGATCCGAGTTGAAGCGGACCTGAATGGATAGATGATGGAAGCACATGGAGCTCTGATTCTCGACCTCGCCGTGGTGACGACGGTCGGGGCGGCCACCGCGCTCTTGGCGCGTCGCTTCGGCCAGCCCAGCATCCTTGGCTACCTCGTCGCCGGCCTCATCGTCGGCCCCTACATCCCGATCCCCGTGTTCGCCGACCCCAGCCGCATGGCCGCCCTCGCCGAGGTCGGCGTCGTGCTGGTGATGTTCGCCATTGGGCTCGAATTCCGCCTTCAGCGGCTCGTCGACATCCTGCCGGTCTCCGGGCTGACTGCGATCGTGCAAATCGCCGCGCTGGCATGGGCGGGGCACACCGTCGGCTCGGCTCTCGGATGGTCCTCGGCGGCGAGCATTTCTCTCGGCGCGACGATCGCCATCTCGAGCACCATGGTGGTGAGCGCTGTCTTTCGCACGCGGCCGGTGGATCCCGACATTCGTTCGCATGTCTTTGGTGTGCTGGTGGTCCAGGATGTGGTGGCGATCGTACTGATCGCGGTCGTCACAACGCTCGCCGCAGGCGAAAATCTGGGCGTGCAGTCGGTGGGGCGGCTGGTGGGCGAGCTGGCGGCGGTTATCGTCGGAATGCTGGTCGTCGGCCTCGTCGTGCTTCCCCCTCTGGTCCGCTTGACCGTTCGACGGTTCGATTCCGAGGTTCTTGTGGTGCTCATCGTCGGCGCCGCCTTCGGTTTTGCCACCGTTGCCAACCTGTTCGGCTTCTCTGTCGCGCTGGGCGGATTCATCGCCGGAATGGCGGTGGCGGAGTCCAGGCGGGCCGAACAGGTCGAAGAGGTGATCGAGCCGCTTCGCTCACTGTTCGCAGCGATCTTTTTTGTTTCGATCGGCATGACCGTCGACCCACGCATGGCGTGGCAGAGCATGGGGCTCGCCTCTGTGCTCACCGCGGTCGTCATCGTCGGGCAGTTTCTCTCGATCACGACCACCAGCATGTTGACCGGCAGCTCGCTACGGCGTTCGGTGAGCTCCGGTTTGGCGCTCGGCCAGATCGGCGAGCTCTCCTTCATCCTGGCGACCATCGCCATCGGCGGTGGTGTTCTGCCGCCGGAAACCCTCCCCGCGCTGGTGACGGTTGCGACGATCACGGCCTTCACCACACCACTTCTATTGGGTCGCGCGCAGTGGATGATCGATACCCTCGACCGGCTGACTCCAGACCGAGTGCAGCAAGTTTTTGCCGTCTACCTGTCATTCATCCGGCGTGGCCGTAGCGCCGGAGGGGAGCACCCACTGCGTCGCTCGGTGGTCGCCGTTTTGCTCGACTGGGCCGCCCTCCTGCTCATCATCGTCGCCCGCCAGGCGTTTCAGCGAACGATCGACGCTGATTACGCGGCCGCGCTGAACCTCGGCGCGGTGGTCATCGCTGCTCCCTTTGTCGTCGGTCTGGTCCGCAGTGGGCGCCGCATTGTCGCCGGAGCGCGGGGGCTCACTCGCGGTGACACGGGAGGAACGCCGCAAACCAAGGCGGCCGAAGCGGTGGCGCTCCTCGCCGCGGTTCTATCGCTTGGCGTTCCGACCGTGGCGATGATGCAGCCTCTCGTCTCCGGCCCCTGGATCCAGGTTTTGTTGCTCGCGGCGCTTATCGTCGTATTCGTTGTCCTCGGCTTGCGATTCGGCAAGGTCCGGCCGGGATATACCTCCGAGGTCGCACAGCTCGCGCTCAGACTTGCCGACCATGTCAATACCGACGCCGATGAGGAGGACCACGGGATCGAATGGGCACCGACCTCTGGGCCATTGAGTGGTCTCGACTATCAGTCGGTCCTCGTCGCATCGAGGGCGCCGGCGGATGGCGCCACACTTGCGGAGCTCAACCTGCGATGCCAGACCGGGGCGACCGTCGTGGCGATCAGTCGAGGCGATACGACGATCCCGCTACCGACCGGGCACGAGCGTCTTCAGGCCGACGACTTGGTCGCGGTGTCGGGCTCGCAGGAGGCGCTCGAGCGGGCTCGCGCCGTCCTCGCAGGCAACGGAACCGGTATTTCGCCAGGGGCCATCGCAGCGCCGATGTAGCCGCCGACGACCCTGGTGCAACCTCCACGGTCCAGTGAGCGATCGTGTCCTTGCGGCTTCGAAAGCTCTCGCCGAACGGGACGGGAACTAGCTATTTCCCACCAATTATCAAGGCTCTCGATCGACATCGTCGGGTTTGTCGTCGGCATCGCGACAGAGCCCGAGGACGGCTTCCTCCAGGTCTTTCGAGGGCCCCGGATCCTGACGCAAGAGTCGTCGTGTAGCCGCTCTAATCGAGACCAGCTGGGCCGCATAGCGGCGACAGTGTTGGCACATCAGGAGATGGAGACGGACTGTCAGCCGACGCCGCCAGGGCGCGTCGACAAGCCGGTCGCTGGCGATCACTTCGGTGACTTGGCGACAACTCATCATGACGTGCTCCGGACTCCTTGGGCTTCGAGACATTCGCGCAGGCGGTTGCGCACGCGGTAGAGCATGACACCCAGGTTGGTGTGCGTCACCGCCAGGATCTCACAGATCTCGGCGGTCTCCAGCCCTTCGACCTCGCGCAGCACAAAAGCCATCCGCTGCGGCGAGGGTGCGCTTTCGAGGCAACCCTTGATCTGCTCAAGCACTTGCCGCCCGTGGAGCAGCGATTCGGTAGGCTCCGGCGGTCGGCTCCAGCTCCCCGCGGCGTTGAAGCGGCTCTCGACAACTTCGTCGATGGCGTCCATTCGCCGGTCACGGTCACCCGCCCGGCGGGTCTCCGCGATCTTGCGATAGAGGATGCCGAACAACCAGGTCCGAACGTGGGACCTGCCCTCGAACCGCGGCGCGGTTTCGATGAAAGTGGTGAAGGTCGCCTGCACGACGTCTTCGGCCTGTTGGCTCGGCAGGCCGGCGCCGCGGGCGGCGCGAAAGACTTGGCGAAGATAGGCGCGGGCGACGTCCTGAAGGGCCCCCGGATCCCGCGCCCTGACGCGCGCTGGGAACTCCGGATCGCTGAAGTCGGCCGGGCTGCTCTTGGGGTCAGTGCTCACCTCAGAGTGCGTCCGGCCCCGCCGACCAGGGCCCGGCTGGCTGCTCGAGCAGCAGATAGAGTAGGTTGTCGGTAAAAGCCGGGTCGCGGGTCATGCCCAGGTGATCGCTGAACAGGAAAGTGACCTGAGTCCAGTCGATCGGCGTCCGCAGCTTCGGTGTCCAAGTTTGCCCCAGGCGCTCGTCCATCAAAGCGCTCGACCGCAGCACAGTGCCATCGCCTGGGCCGTGGGCGGTCACGGTCAGCTTACCGGTCGCTCGGTCGACCGCCGCGACGGCGCCGGTCGGCGCCGCGTCGCCGGCCACTAGATAGAGCTTGAGCCCTTCGGGCCGTCGGGCTGGCCGATCGAGGGCGGCGTGCAGCTGCCGTGCTCGCCGCAGGTTCTTCACCTGGTGCTCGAGCGCGATCCGCCGCCGGTCGGCCGCGCTGGCGACGGCCGGCAGCAGGACCTGGAGCACGGGTTCCTGGTCCGGCGCGGCTAGGCCCCAGCCCAGGGTCTGCCACAGCTCTGGGTCCAGGAGGTCGAGGACCTGATCGGGAGCTCCGGCCTCCACCAGGGCGCCGTGTCGCGCCCGCGGTAGCAACTGATAGAGCGACGGATAGGTGCCGAGCAGTGCCGGTGGGTAGGTGGGGGTGAAAGGCCCGAACTTTCTGCCGTCGACGAGGTACCGCAGGCCGTCGAGCGAGCCGGCATTGGGAGTGCCGATCAGGATCGCTCGCTCGACGTGGCTGCTGCCCTCCCAAGTGAGGGGCGGCAGGGATCCGTCCGCCGGCAGGTCGGCCGAGCCGTAGCGCAGCATGTAGCGCGACACCACCCCGCCGAGGGAGTGGGCCACGAGGTCGAACTTGAAGTTTGGGTCCGCACGGCCGAAGCGTCGACGCGATTGATCGAGGACGAAGGCCCGCTTTTCCAGAATGTACTCGTGAAGCAGCCTGGCGTTTTCGGCGACATCCCGCCGCCAGTCGTAGGGAAACTGGAAGCAAGTGAAGTGCTCGTCGCCATAGTCGACGTCGCCGTAGTCGACAGTGCCGTCGTGGTAGCCGCCGACGCCGAGGGTGGTGAGGATCTGTAGGTAGGCCTTGAGCTGGAAGGGCAGGCCGGCCAGCTTGATGCGCATCGATTCGAGTACGCCGTCGGCCACCACCCCGTCGCGCAGCTCGCTGAGCGTCGCCCCCTGGCGCATCGGCAGCGCCGCCAGCCGCGCACCGTGGGGCTTCGCGGGAGTGGCCGCCTGGGTACCGCCGAAGGCCCCCCAAACGACCTGCCCGGTGAGCGGATCGATCAACCGAGTGCCGAGTGCGCCGGGGATCAAGATGACCGGGTTGCGATGCTCGTCGTGGTGCCGGGCTGCGCGGTCGTAGAGGGCGCCGAGGTCGGGAGCCGGTCCTGAGCTGCGGCAGGCGACGAGGGCGAGCAGACCGACGATTGACAACAGGCCAAAAGCTACCACCAGGGGGCGTTGATCTCGTACTGGGGCTCTGATGGTTATCTCCTCGCTATCAGGGCGGCTATTCGAATCCGAGAAAGCTGCGCCGACTCGCAGGGGCATCGAGCCCAGCTTCGTCTCGATGCCACCGCGCAAGACGGCCGAGAAAACTCGTCCGCCTTGTGGCCATGCGCTGGCTGGATTCTATCAGGCCAGGAGGCGAGATAGATCTCCAGATCTCCGATCGCCAGAATCAGGGATTCTCCCACGGCCTGCGGAGTCATCGAGTGTAAGAACCGGGCGCCGTCGCGCACTCACCCTTCCAGAAGCGTCAAGAGATCAGCTCTTCCAGCGCCGAAAAGAAACACGAACTACAAGGACCGAAACCATGAACCAACGCATCATCATCCTCGCAACAACCCTGCTCATGATCGTCGCGCTGCCCGCTCTGGCCGCCGAGAAGACCTATCGCTTTGGTGTCAGCGACCAGCGGACCAACATCACTTTTCAGTCCGAAACCGATTTCGAAATCATCTTGGGCTCGACCCGGTCGCTCTTCGGAGAAGTCGTCGCCGACTTGAAGAACGAGCGCGCCGAGGTGGATCTTGAGGTACCGCTGGACTCGCTTCGCACCGGTATCGATCTGCGCGACAAGCACCTGCGCTCGGCGAAGTGGCTCGATGCCAAGCGGCATCCCAGCATCACCTTCGTTTCAAAGAAGGCGAGCCACCTTTCCGGCACCCAATGGAAGATCGAGGGGACGTTCACCTTGCATGGGGTGTCGAAGAACGTCGCCGTCATCGCCGACATCCGAGAGATCCCGGCAGCGTCGGCGAAGAAGGCCGGGCTGGAGGCGGGGGACTGGATGAGGGTCTCGGTGCCGTTCGAAGTCAAGCTGTCGGACTTTGGCGTTGAGATCCCGAAGATGGTCAGCGCCAAAGTGAACGACGTCTGGCAGGTGAACGTCCAGGCATTTGCCACCACCGGATGAGCTGACCGGCATGAGACACGGCGTGCGGTCCGTGGACACTCTCCACCCCGCGCCGTCTCTTTCGCTGCCTGACGACAACCCATCACGACTCGAGGAGACCACATTGAAACCCCTTCGCTTTCGACTCCGTAAACTAGCTCTTGTGCTCGGCTTCGGCGGTACCGTCCTGGTGCTGCTGGCCGCCGGTGGGCTCGACCTCGCCCTCGGTGAGCGGGTGCTATTGATCGCGCCGCACGATGCTGAGACCGTAGAGCTGAACCGCCTCCTCTATCAGCCCGCCGATCCCGTGGCCGAGATCTACGGCAACCCGTTGAGCTCGCAAACCCGTGTGATCCGCCTCTCGGCGAATGGCTTGATCCGGCCACCGGAAGAACCGGAGCTGCTCCTCATGCCAGTGGACAAGAGCCGCGGCGAAAACCCACTGCAGACCAAGACGGTCTGGTTTTTCGCACGGCATGCTGCGGTGGCTCTGACCTTGCTTGGATTCCTCGGCTTTGCTTTGCCCCGGCCCGCTGGCCGCCAACGCCTGCCCGGGCCGGTTTTCCGGCAGTGACGCCGCTGCGGCAGGGCACTGCCCGAGGCAACATGCTCCGACTCACCCAAGCGCGGGAAGCACTCGCGCACCAACTGATCCACTGAACAGAACCGAGGAAATCGACCATGACCGACTACCCGATCCACACCGCTGAAACCGCCCCCAAAGCCGAAACCATTCTCCGTCGGGCCCAGAAGGCCAACGGGTTTGTCCCCAATCTGTACGCCACCATGGCCGAGGCTCCGGCGCTTCTCGAGGGGTATGTCACCCTCTCGGCCACCTTCGACAAGAGCGACCTCTCGGCGACCGAGCGGCAGATCGTGTTGCTGGTCAACAGCCGTTTGAACGGTTGCAGCTACTGCATGGCGGCGCACACCATGATCGCCAAGATGCAGGGGGTGCCGGAGGATGTCGTCGAGGCGCTACGCAGCGGCACCGAGCTGAGCGACCCGAAGCTCGAAGCGCTGCGCAGCTTCGCCATCAAGATCAACGAGAGCCGCGGCTGGCCCGAGCAGAGCGACCTCGATGCGTTCTTCGCGGCTGGCTACGAGAAGCGCAACGTCCTGGAGGTCGTGCTCGGCACGGCGCTCAAGGTCATGTCAAACTACACCAACCACATCGCTTCGACGCCGGTCGACGCGGCGTTTGCGGAGGCCGAATGGGCGCCTTCAGATGCCGTAGGCGCCACCGACTAGCGCCCCCTTTCCTCCGCCGGCTCTCGCCACCACGTTGGTTTTCAGAGAGCTGGCGAGGATCAATCGATGTTTGCTCACAGGGTGTCGCCGACCAGAGGTAGCTCCTTGCGACGGGAGATCAATACGTAGCCTGCGCACAAGAGCACCACCACCAAAATGCCGACGAGCCTGCCCCCATCATCGTTGACCACCAGGCCGATCTGAGTGACGTGGGCGATGATGGCGCCCAACATGACTCCGACCACGAGAAGCGAGCCCAAGGCAGCGAAGGGCGATAGGAGCAGCAAGGCCGCCACCAGCTCGATGGTGGCGATCACGTAGCGTCCAGTGGGTTCCATCTCGAGGCTCGCGAAGACCTCGACACTTGCGGGATCCCCGATGAATTTCATGACCGAGGCCATGAGCAAGAGGATCGCGGCAACACCCTGCGCCGTCCGGGTGAGCTTGGGATTTGTCATGACCTCTCCTCAGCGAGCGGTAAAGTGGAGGCTCGTTTGGGTGAATACACGTTCTTCTCGGACAGTAACCGGGACGAGGATGCCCCCATGGCAGTCAGGAGCTCGACGTGATCGTGATGCAGAGCTTCGATGTAGTTGGCGACTCGCCGCGCCTTGGCTTCGATGTCGAGGCCCTTCTGCAAATGCTTCTGATGGGTCGTGATTCCGACGGGGCAGGTGTTTCGGTTGCACTGCAGGGCTTGAATGCAGCCCAGAGCGAGGAGAAACCCGCGGGCGGAATACAAGGCGTCGGCCCCCAGCGACAGCGCCGTCATCTGCTTGCCTGGGTTGATCAGCTTGCCGGAGGCGAAGAGCACGAGACGGGCGCGTAATCCCGCCTCCGAGAGAGTTTCATGGACGATGGGCAATGCGTCAAAGAGCGGCATCCCCACATCGTCCATGAAGCTCTTCGGCGCCGCTCCTGTGCCGCCTTCCGCTCCATCAACGGTGATGAAATCCGGGATGATGTCCTGCCGCTTCATTTCCTGCACCAGGGCACGAAACTCATCGGGCCGACCGAGGCAGAATTTGATCCCAGTTGGGAGGCCGCTAACCCGCTGCACGCGACCGATGAAGGCAACTGTCGATTCGGCATCGATGCACTCGGAGTGGTGAGCCGGTGAGATCACGTCCACGTCCATCGGAACGCCGCGCAACTCGGCGATCTCCGGGGTGATTTTCTCTTTTGGCAAGAGCCCACCCTTGCCCGGCTTGGCGCCCTGAGAGAGCTTGATCTCGATCATCTTCACTTGATCCTTGCCCGCGATGGCGGCCAGCTTGTCTTCGTCCAAGCCACCATCCTGCGTCCGCACGCCGAACTTGGCGGTCCCTATCTGGAAGATGAGGTCGCAGCCCTCCATCAGATGGTATTTCGGAGTGCCCCCCTCCCCAGTATTCATCACCGCCCCGGCAAGGCGTGCGCCACGTGCCAGGGCACGGACGGCGTTCTCGCCCAGGGCGCCGTAGCTCATCGCGCTGATCATGATCGGGCGTTTGATGTGGTAGGTGGTGGCGAGGCTGCGAGATGCTCCCACCGCCACATCGAAGGGTTCGAGCTGGTCCTTGTCGACGGGGTAAAACGAGTGGCGGAGCTTGATTTCCCGACGCTCGAAATTGAGCAAGGAGCCAAAGGCCTCCAAGGCGTCCACCCCCTTGGCTTTCCGATAGACCTCGGCGCGCTCTAGGCGATTGAACGGCCGCTCCTCGGTGTCCGATGCGAACAGGTACTGACGAAACTCGGGACCGATGCTCTCGACGAGGTAGCGGATCTGCGCCAGGAATCCAAAGTTCGCGAGCAGAGCGTGCGACGTCTGCCCGTGACGCCAATACGTGTTGAGCACAACGAGCAGGAAGAAGGTGACGGTCAGGAAGTGGAAGTAAAACGATATGAGGTGGCCAGCGATGCCGAAGGCGAGGCAGAGCAGCACAATGCCGATATTGGCGGTGCGCGATGCCCTCTCTAGGTCAACGATGAAGGCGGATTTCATGACGAGCTTTCCTCGCTTCGGTACGATGGCTTGACCATCTGACCGAGAATGTATTCAGGTTTCCTGGCGCCAGCAACCTGGCTATCTCCTAGGTATGAGCTTGACTGAGCGCCATCTGGGCAGGCTCTCTGCGGATCTCCGAGAGCGGCGGGTCCACACCGCCAGCATCGCCTAATGCGTCCAGGTCATGCCGAGGTGGAGGCCGACATCGGCGCTGCTGCCGAGGTTGACCAGGTTCTCCGACAGAGCTAAAAAAGTCACCCAGCGCTCACCGAAACCCTTCTTCACCCCCAGGTCGACGAGGTAGGCGACATCCTCGAGCTCCAAGATGTCCAGGTCCCGGAAGGGGCTCTCGGAGGCCGTACCCTGAATGATCACCGAGGTAGTTTTGCCCCATGCGCGCTCCCAGCCGACCATCGCGGATACGATCACTTGATCGCTTGTGAGGAGCGTCTCGTTTTCCCCCAGGTAGGTCAACCCCACGCCGGCGTGGAAGCATGAACGGGAGAAGTAGCGGGTGGCGAGAATCTGGGTTCCAAGGTCCACCGATCCCGAACCGTAGAGGTCTTCCTCGTCGCCGGTGGGCAGCTTGACCTGCCCCTCTATCGCCAGCTCCCAGCTGGCAGAAGGGGCCGGCAGGCGGGCCTTGAGGCCGACCGAAATGTCCCCGATCCCGGCCGATGGAGACGCTTCACGGACCAGCTCGCGCCCGGAGGGGTCGCGCAGATAGATGCGATAGCCGTTTCTCGCCACGCCGGTCCTGCCGCTTTGTCCGAACCCGAAGGTGTCGTGGAAGCCCTCGATCGAGGAGTCGGCGAAACCGCCTTGGAAATTGAGCACCGGAATCGTCAGGCTGAGCTGAAGATGATGCCCGATGCCACGGCGGATGGAGAGGCTGGAGCGATGCAGCTCACCGTCGGCGTGGTAGAGCCCCTGCCCTGGGCCGGGGTCGATTGCCCGCAGCTCGTCGACGGTCAACGGGCTGCGCGACTCGCGAGACTCCAAGAGATCCTCGACCGGGGCCGACTGTACCCAAGTGTTCGTCGCGTTCTGTACCAAGTCGATTTGCCACTGCCCAGGTTCGAGGATGACGGCGCTGGTCGGCTCGAAAGCGAGAAAACCCTGGCCGAGGAGAAACTGCTCTCGTATGCGGAGCGGCCCGGTGTCGAAGAACCGCAGCCCCTCCCGCTGCTGCGACTCCTGAGCAAGCGCGGGAACGCCGAGAGTGATCATCGCTGTGATCGCGATCAGGACCCTGAATGAAACTTCTTTTCTGGCCACGGTGAGCCTCCTTCCATAGGGGTTGTCAAGTCGTCTATCGGGAGCTGTAACGACGCCAGCTCGGGCGCCAGCCAGCTCGATAGCACGCCCGGCCAGAAGCAAACCGCGGTCAAACCAAGCGGGTCGTCGCCGAGGCTGAACGGCACGACGGGCGACGACCGCAGCATGGCGATCATTTCCAGCCCGCCCGGCCGATGGCTCGGTCGATGGCGCCGAACAGCGGATGGCCTTGCGCCATCCCCTCGACCTTGGCTGGCGCCGGATGGCGCGAGCTGAGAATGGATCAGGCCGCCCGGCGGCCGTGCGGAGCTCGTCTTTTCCTGGATCATGACTCGGGGCTCTCCTAGATGGGATGTCGAGCCGCGACACCGCGTTTCGACCGTGCAAGAGGTGAGTGGGGGATGGTGTCCTTTTCTTACACCCCATCCTCAAGCTCATCGGGCGTCGTGGTGACGGTGCTACTTTCGGGAGGCGAGCTACCCGACGGGGCGCCCAGCGCTGACGGGCGTTGGGGAGAAACTGAGGCTGCGACGTGTCGCACGGTCCGCGAAATCAATGTTCGATGACACGGTCACCAGCTGACCGGCGTCATTTGGCATCGAAGCCGCTGTCAGCTGGGGGCGCCTAGCTGGGGGCGCCTAGCCTGGGGCGCCTAGCCGGGGGCGCCTAGCCGAGGGCGCCACCGCCCGCCGAGGGCGCCACCGCCCGGAGCGCCCTCCTGATCGCAGACGCTCAGGTCAGGCGGCCCGGGCTACGGACACCGGCCCCTACAGGGCCACAAGCCAATTCTTAGTCTGCAGATCTCACACTGAGTTTCTTGGCGCGAAGGAGCGCCAGGGGCGCCACCGCCCGGAGCGCCTTCCTGATCGCAGACGCTCAGGTCAGGCGGCCCGGGCTACGGACACCGGCCCCTACAGGGCCACAAGCCAATTCTTAGTCTGCAGATCTCACACTGAGTTTCTTGGCGCGAAGGAGCGCCAGGGGCGCAGAAGCTGGATGGACATAGCTGGACTTGGTCGGATCAACATTCTGGCTTCCACCTCTGGCAAAAGGGGGATCGAGGGGGATTTTCTGCTTCTGGCTCAGGGGACTGAGGCGCAGCCTCGCAAGGACCAGATCACCCTCCGAGCTCAGCTGCGGATCAAGTTGTCATAGTCCGCATGGGTTCCGATCCAGAACCATACGATGCCATCGTGGTCCGGGGTATCCAGCCCCAGGACTCGATGATGGAGGCCTACTCGACACGACCAGAACCGATCGATTTTTTTGAGATGTAGCGAGGGATGCCGCGGGTTACTCTTGAGCAGCCCGAACTTCTCGTCGGCCAAGTTTTGAATTCCCTTCGGCAGGGCTCGATAAGACGCCCAGAAATCCGGCGAAGCGAGATGTTTCAAAGCTCAGTGCATTCCTCGGATTCCAGAGATTGGAGTGCCCTGGCCGCCCATTGATCGAGCTTGCCTGCGTCAATGTCTTGCTCCAACTGACGGTCCCATGCCGCGGCGTCGAACTTATGAAACCACCTGCGAAAGGCGGCCAGCTCCGATGGGGAGAATGCCTGAACCTCCCGTTCAACGGATTCAAGTTTGGTCATGATTTTCTCCATTGGAGTCGTCCGTACGACCATTCAATTTACAACGATCCATAGTAGCTCAGCCATAAGGAATGTCGGCTTGCCGGTCCGCGCTCGTAACCAGGAGGGGTCGGGAGGCCGCGGACTTAGAATGTCGACCGCTTGGCAGCTGTCGACTCGCGGCGCTCTCGTGACTTACCGAACGTCGATCAACTGCTTCGTCCTCATCGGCCGCTTCTGGTGCCGGAAAGAGCGAGCTTCCAGAATCCACACTCTCTGGGCGGAAGCGGCCTGACCGCAAATGCCTTGGGCCATGCAGCGCCTCCCAGGTGGCTCTGCGAGCCGCCTCAAGCAGAATCTCGAGCTCTTTCTCTTCTTGATCGTGGTGCATGTCGTGCTTCCTCTGCTCTGATCGGCCCATCGCAAGCCTCGATCATCGCTGGCCGATGGTACCATCTCTTTCACCGTCACTTTCCCGCGCAGCAAGCCGTTCTTCTGCTTGCACTGCACACCCATCTGGCGTCCTTTGTGTTTGCCGAAGACGTCGACCCCGGCTTGGGATTGCCCTCGCCGTCCGTTTTTCATGGCGTTGGGGTCGTTCCAAATCTCCTTCCAGAGATCGAGACACAGGGATTCGAAATCGTCGGGATTGTTGGGGGGTAGGTGCTGTTCGGAATCGCCGCTCCTGGGTGGGGCCTGTATATTATCAAGAACGTTGGGCTGGGTCGGATCAGTGGGGGAGCTGATTAGACGCCCGCTTTTCTGCGGGATTTGCTGAGGCTGAAACCGAAGGTAACGATCCAAGGGATCAGGTAGAATCGCTCTTATGAAAATAGTCACTGGCATGGTGGTCGACGGCAAGATCGAAGCTTGCGGCATCGAAGAGGGGTCTTCGGTCGCCATCCTTGCCCCGGAAAGGGGCGAGTCGTTCAGGTTGTCGCCGTCGGAAGAGGAAGAGCTTTCGACAGCGCTCGAAGATATCCAAGCTGGCAGATTCGCCGACGGTCGGGCCCTGCTCGAGGACCTCAAGGCCCAAAGCGCGGGGTGAGCTTTCGATTCCGCGTAGCGCCCGGCGCCGAGGCTCAGATTCGGAAGCCGCCCGCTGGTAGCTTGAGAAAAGGCCCAAAGCGCCTCGAGCGTTTGCCGAAGACCTCGAACGTGCCTTCGAGATCATTTCCAGCATCCCAGGCGCTGGCGAACCTGTTCAACATTCTCAGTTTGATGGGCTTCGCCGGATGATTTTGGGTCGAGTCCGTTACTACATTTATTACAGGGTCGACGACGAGCTGGAAACCGTAGAAGTCTTGGCGCTCTGGCATACGAGTCGAGGCTCAGCACCACGGCTCTAGATCGAGATTAGGAAGGGCCAAGGAGCTGAGGCGGAAACACCCGCCTAGCGTGCCTTCTGCCACCGACCGCCCGAGGCATCTTTAGTGCCCCGGCGGGGTACCGGCCCCTGTCGTCCCCAACCAACCCTCCGCATCCTCCAACTCCCCCAACCGACGGCCATATCCAACCTTCTCGATCAAGACTCGCGCCTCAGCCAGCGCCTGGCGATCCTCGAAGAGCCGTGCCCGGTAGAGCAGCACGTCCGCCTGGTGGAGCTTCATCGAGCCTCGCTCGGTGATCTCCCAGGCCTCGTCGAGGTCGGCACGGGCGCCGTCGAGGTCGCCGGTGCGAGCTCGTAGCCAGGCGCGGGTCAGGAGTCCGCGAGGCGGATGATTCGAGAGTGCCCGCTATACAAAGACCGTCCACTGACTCTTCGATCTCGGAGGCCGCGTCCGGTAGGTCGAGGTGCTGCCGCATCGCCCGGTGTGCCAAAGACGTCGACCCCGGCTTGAGCCTGGCCCCGCCGTCCGTTTTTCATGGCGTTGGGGGTTCCAGATCTCCTTCCAGAGATCGAGACACAGGGATTCGAAATCGTCGGGATTGTTGGGGGGGAGAAGCTGTTCGGAATCGGCGCTCATGGGTGGGCCTGTATATTGGTGAGCCTGTATTTGGTGGGGCTGTATATCGGTGAGGCTGTATATTGTCGAGAACGTTTGGCGAAGTTTGTTTCTGTCGAGAACGTTGCCCTGCTGGACCGTCAAATGCGGCCGCCGTCATCGCCGTCAAGCCACAGCCGCCATCGACCCCTCATCCACCTCCCAATCGGGACAAAAGGTCATCACCAACAACGTCCGATCATCATCGGCCGGGAATTGCCCGGTATGCTCGTCGACGGCGGCCAACAGCCGATCTCGCACTTGATCTGGGCTGTCGGCGGAGCCTGCCAGGGCGGCCTCCACGGCTTCGAAACCGAAGGCTTCGAGACGTGCATTGGTGGCTTCGATGAGGCCGTCGGACAGCCAGATGACGGTGTCGCCGGGTTGCAGACGGAAGGTGCGACGGGCAAAACGGTCGCTGAAGGTGCCCAAGGGTAGGCTCGGCATCTCGATGGCGGTGATGCGTCCTTTTCGCAGCACGTAGGTGGGGGCGTGCCCCGCATTGGTCAAGATGAGCTCGCCGTTGCTGCCGTCGAGGACCCCGAGGGTGGCGGTGACGAAGCTGCGGCGATGGGCCAAACCGCTGCGCAACAGTTGATGCAGCTGGCGCAGGATGACCAACGGATCCGGTTGCTGGGCCGCCAGCACCTGCAGGGCCGACTTCACCATCGCCATGCGCAGCCCGGCGGTGATGCCGTGGCCGGCGGCGTCCGCCACCATGACGGCCAGCCGCTGGTCGCCCATCGGTAGCAGGTCGTAATAGTCACCGCCGATGGCGGAGCAGGGGGCGAAATGGGTGGAGAAGCGCATGCTCGACGGGGTCAACAGGGTATCCGGCAACAGACTGCGCTGGAGATCGCGGGCGAAGGCCAAGTCCTTTTCCAGGACCTTTTTCTGTGCCGCCTCCGCCACCAGGGACTGCATATTGCGCGCCATGTCGTTGAAGGAGTCCTGCAAGGCGCCGATCTGGTCGCGCCGCTCGACCTCGATGCGGGCTCCGAAATCCCCCTCCTGCATCCGTTGGGTGGCTTCGGTCAGACGGTTCACCGCCCGGCTGAGGCCGGCCACCATCAAGGTGGCCATCAAGGCCGCCAAAATGTAGATGTCGAAGAGCACAAAGGCGATCACCGCCAAGGAGAGAACCACCCTGCTGTCGACCTCCGCCGAGCTCGACAGCAGACGGTAGTAGATGCCCCTGACGTTGGCCACCAGCTCAGCATAGACAAATCCCCGCTCACCTTCCCCCTGCGGCGGATAGAAAGGGCTCCAGACCTCGACCCAGCGAACCGAAGGACGATCCAGCAGGCCCGGTTCCTCGATGTTGGGGTGGAGGACCGTGGCCAGCTCCTCGGCGCTCACCTGGCGACGGCGATGGCCGAGGGAAAACTCGCGGTTGAAGGCGGTGATGCGATCCGTCCCGCCGTGGTCGACTTCGTCGGAGCGAAAGAGATCGACCCACAGCCCGCTGCGTTGGGCCAGCTCCTGGGTCAGCTCCGGCCGCCAGCGGGCCATCACCCCCCAGCGGCCGTGAACGACCGCCGACATGACGGTGAGCTTGCCGTCGGACCCTTCCACCAAGCTGATGTCGTCGAGCTCGCGGGTCCCGGCCTCGAGAGCTTCGCTGGGCCACCAGGTCTGCCAAGTGCGGGGGGCTTCGGGATCGCCGGCGATCTTGACCCCTTTGCGGTAGTAGGCGACGGCGATGGGGGAGTCCGCGGGGCTTTCGGGGAGGTGGGAGAGGCGCCACTGCTCGAGGTGACGTCGTGCCTCGAGGCGGACGTCGGCGCCGATGCCCCCCAGCGTATCGCGAAAGATATGGCCGACGAAGTAGCCGCTCAGGGTGTAACTCAAGACCAAGACCAGAAGCGCCCCGAGAACCACCGGCACGATGCCGAAGAGAAAGTACGAAAAGGCCAACCGCCTGCCGACCCGCCAGAGGAAACGACGCAGCACCAAGACCAACGCCCACAGGGTGAGAAAGATGGCGAAGCTCAGGGTGTAGGCGCGCAGCAGCAAGCCGGGGAGGCCCCATTCGACGGACGATTGCCAGAGCAGAAGCCCGGCCAGGGCGAGCATGCCGGCCGTCAAACTCGGCCAAAAGCGCCGTATGAAGGAATCGAAGGCGGAAGGCTGGGGAGTGGAGGGTGGGTCCATGGTGTGCCTTACGAAGCGAGATGGCGTGAGTTTCGGTCGGCTGATCATATCCCGTTCCGCCGCTCACCGCGATCACTTGGCGGTGACAGGAATTCGTCGGTCTGCTAGCATCAATGTTGTCTCCACGGGCGCGGCGGGGGCCGTCTCGGAGACTCGCCGGACCCGGGAGCTACGGCCCACGGTAAATTCGTGTCGTTCCCTCGCTCTCATCAAAGCAAACAGCTCATCGGCGTTGCAGAGTCTCCGCGGAGGCCACCTGCCGTCGTTGGCGGTCGACAGACCGCTTTCAGAAAGGAACCGAGCCTCATGACGAGCTCCGCAGTGGTCCATGATTCCGTCGAAAAGCTCTCCGATGTGGTCATCCGCTTTGCCGGGGACAGCGGCGACGGGATGCAGTTGACCGGCACGCAATTCACCAATACCTCCGCCGTGCTGGGCAACGACCTGTCGACCTTGCCGGACTTTCCAGCCGAGATCCGTGCCCCGGCGGGCACCTTGCCGGGCGTCTCGGCGTTTCAAGTACGGATTGCCGACTACGACATTCACACCCCCGGCGACGCCCCCAACGTTCTGGTGGCGATGAACCCGGCCGCCCTCAAGACCAATATTGCGGACCTCGAGGTCGGCGGCATCCTGATCGTCAACAGCAACGAGTTCAACAAGCGCAACCTCACCAAGGCGTATTACACGGAGAATCCCCTGACCAACGGTAGCCTCGAAGGCTATCGGCTCTTCGAGGTCGAGCTCACCAAGTTGACGCGCGCCGCCCTCGACGAGATGGGTTTGGGTAACCGCGATCGCGACCGCTGCAAGAATCTCTTTGCCCTGGGCATGATTTACTGGATGTTCAGCCGCCCGCTCGACAACACCGAGGCCTGGTTGGCCAAGAAATTCGCCAGCAAGCCGGAGATCATCGAGGCCAATCTGCGGGCCATGAAGGCGGGCTGGAACTACTGCGACATCACCGGCGCTTTCCAAACCTCCCGCTACGAGGTCGTAGCGGCGCCGTTGCCGGCGGGCACCTACCGCAACATCAACGGCAACTCAGCCCTCGCCTTGGGTTTGGTCACCGCCAGCCGACGTAGCGGTTTGCCCCTGTTCCTGGGCTCCTATCCGATCACCCCGGCGAGCTCCGTCTTGCACGAGCTGGCGCGCTACAAGCACTACGGCGTCACCACCTTCCAGGCGGAAGACGAAATCGCCGCCGTATGTGCCGCCGTCGGCGCCTCGTTCGGCGGCTCCCTGGCGATCACCACCACCAGCGGCCCGGGTCTGGCCCTGAAATCGGAGGCGATCAATCTGGCCTTGATCACCGAGCTACCGTTGGTGGTGATCGATGTGCAACGGGCCGGACCGTCGACCGGCATGCCCACCAAGACTGAGCAAACGGACCTGCTGCAAGCCATGTTTGGGCGCAACGGCGAATCGCCGATGCCGGTCATCGCGCCGTCGTCGCCGGGGGATTGTTTCTCCGTCGCCATCGAGGCCTGCCGCATGGCGATCCAATACATGGTGCCGGTGCTCCTGCTCTCGGATGGCTATCTGGCCAACGGTTCCGAGCCTTGGCGTTTGCCGGAGGTGGAGGATCTACCGGATTTGCGCCTCGAGCACCACGGCGACGCTGAGGATTTTCAGCCCTATCGCCGCAACCCCGAGACCCTGGCCCGCAACTGGGCGGTGCCCGGAACCCCTGGGCTGGAGCATCGCATCGGGGGCCTGGAGAAACAGGACGTCACCGGCAGTGTGTCGTACGATCCGGACAACCACCAGCACATGACCCGGCTGCGGGCCGAGAAGGTGGAGCGAATCGCCCGCACCATCCCGCCCCTCGAGGTGGACGGCGACAGCGGCGGCCGGCTCCTGGTGCTCGGTTGGGGCAGCACCGCCGGTGCCATCACCGGCGCCGTCAACCTGGCCCGGAAAGAGGGCGTGAAAGTATCGAGGGCCCACCTCAGGCACCTCAACCCATTGCCCAGCAATCTAGGGGATGTCTTGGCGAGCTTCGAGCAAGTGCTGCTGCCGGAAATCAATACCGGCCAACTGGCGATGATCCTGCGGGCCCGCTTCCTCAAAGACATCATCACCTTGTCCAAGGTCCAGGGAAAACCCTTCATGCGGGGAGAAATCCTCGCCAAGATCCACCAGCTGACCGGCGCGAGCGAGGGCTGAATCATGGCTGACCAAGCGACGTTGACCCGCAAGGACTTTCAATCGGATCAGGATGTCCGCTGGTGCCCCGGTTGCGGTGACTACGCCATCCTCAAGGCGGTGCAGGAGGTCTTTCCCAGCCTGGGCATTCCGCGGGAGAAATTTGTCGTGGTGTCGGGCATCGGCTGCTCCAGCCGCTTCCCGTATTACATGAATTCCTACGGTTTCCACACCATCCACGGGCGGGCTCCGGCCGTCGCCACCGGTCTCAAGACCACCCGCTCCGATCTCGAGGTTTGGGTGGTGACCGGCGATGGCGATGCCCTGTCGATCGGTGGCAACCACTTGATCCACGCCCTGCGGCGCAATGTGGGTCTCAAGGTGCTGTTGTTCAACAACCGCATCTATGGTTTGACCAAGGGCCAGTATTCCCCCACCAGCGAGGTCGGGAAACGCACCTCGTCGTCGCCCTACGGTTCGTTGGATGCGCCCTTCAATCCCCTGAGCTTGGCCCTGGGTGCCGGGGCCACCTTCGTCGCCCGCACCGTCGACATCTATCAGAAGCATCTCATCGAGGTGCTCCACCGGGCTGCCCAGCACCGCGGTACCGCCTTCATCGAGATCTACCAGAACTGCAACATCTTCAACGACGGCGCCTTCAGCTACATGACGGACAAGAGCCAACGGCAGGAGCAGGGGATCTACCTGCAACACGGCCAACCGGTAATCTTCGGCGGCGAGGAGAAGCGGGGCATTCGGATGAAGGACATGCGCTGCGAGGTGGTGACCTTGGGCGACGGCTTCAGTGAGGAAGACTGCCTGGTATGGGACGAGACCAACCCTGCCATGGCCATGCTGATGGCCCAGATGTTGCCTCCGGACTATCCCACGCCCTTGGGGGTGCTGCGGGCGGTCGACAGGCCGGTCTTCGAAGAGCAGGTGGTGGCGCAGATCCAGGCGGAGATCAAATCCAAAGGCGATGGCACCCTGGAAGAGCTGTTGCACGCCGGGGATGTCTGGACCGTCGACTGATGTCGCACCATCAGACATCCGATCCAGCAGCCTCCGACGGTGGCATGCCGAGCAAATCCTCGGGAGTCCCCGTGGACGCAGCGATGAGCGGCAAGGGGGAAGACGCCAAGCGGGCCGGCAGCGGCAAGGCCGCCACGGGAGGCAACCCGTCCGCCGATGCGGTCACGAACCCCGGCGGTCGTACGGCACCGAGCCTATGGCAGCGGCAAGGCCAGATCCTGTGGTCGGAGTGGATCAAACCACTGCTGATCATCGCTTTGGTGATGTTCTCCTTCCGCTCGGCGGTGGCGGATTGGAACGATGTGCCAACCGGCTCGATGAAGCCGACCATCCTCGAAGGGGATCGCATCTTCATCAACAAGGTGGCCTACGACTTGAAGTTTCCGTTCACCCGCTGGCGTCTGGCCCAGTGGGGAGACCCGGAGTGGGGCGATGTCGTGGTCCTGCGGTCGCCGGAAGACGCCAAGCGGTTGGTCAAACGGGTCATCGGGCTACCCGGAGACATTCTGGAAATCCGCGGCATGTACCTCTACCGCAACGGCGAGCCGGCCCATTACCTGAAGCGTCCCGAGGCGGATTTCACCGGCGTCGACATTCGTCAAGGCCAGACCCCCTTCTACTTCGACGAAGACATCGAGGGGCGTCAACATCCGATCATGTTGACCCTGAACACCGAAGAGGTGCGCAAGTACCGGTCCCTCGATCCTCTGAACAGTTTTGGGCAGCCCCTGTTCACCCCCAAGAACTGCCGCTCGGTGAGCAGCACCGAAGATCTCAAGCGCCTACGGGATGTCCGGGCCCGGCGGGACTCCTGGGTCTGCATCGTTCCGGATGGGCATTACTTCATGATGGGCGACAACCGGCTCAACAGTCGGGATTCGCGCTATTTCGGGCCGGTGCAACGGTCTGAGATCTTAGGGCAGGCGACGGCGGTGGCCCTGTCGCTGAACCGCAACGACTATTACAAACCGCGCTGGCACCGCTTTTTCACGCCATTGCCTTGAGGTTTCGGGGTGCTCAGCGCGTTGAAGGCTCATCTGTCTCCACTTCTGCGCTCGGTGGCCAAGTATCGGACAAGAGATCAGGATGGCTGGCGAAGGCTCGACCATGATGCCACCAGCTTTCTGCCTCCCCTCGCCGACCTTCACGCCATAGGATGTCCACCAAGGCGACGTATCCCCGAGAGTTCTTCGGCTCGATGGCGAGGACCCGCTGCCAGGCGTCGATGGCCTCTGCCGAGTGGTTCGATTGCTCGTAGGCGTAGCCGAGAAAGAGCCAGGCACGGACAAAATTGGGGAACAGGTCAACGGCCCGGCGCAGCATCTCAGTGGCCTCCTCGGTATTGCCCTCGGCCAGCAGCACCCTGCCCAGATTGAAATGACGCTGCGGGCTGTCGGGCTCCAAGTCCAGGGCTTGGCGCAGCAGGACTAAACCCTCCTGCCGCTCACCGAGGGCGATTCGAAGAATCCCCAGCAGATCGGTGAATCGGGCCTGCTGCGGAAACTGAGGCTGGACCTGGGAGGCCAGTTGATGCGCCTCCTCGAAGCGCCGCAGTCGGATGAGGCCTTTGATCAGCTGGTACCAAGGTTCTGCGTCGGTGAGGCCGGAGGCGGGAAGGTGCTTGGCCAAGTGGGCCAGCGACTCCTCTTGACCGCCCACCCGTTCCACCGCCATGGCCCGATAGACCTCCCCTACGGACCCCCGCGGACGGTCCTCCCCCAAGAGCTCGATGCCCACCAACACCGGTGAGCTTTCTGCCCGGGGCGCCAGGTAGGCGTCGACATCCGGCCGTCGTTGGATTCTATGATCGGTCATCAGCACCTGCACCACATCGGTGGGGCGCCGTTTGGGCATGTGGCAGGCGGCGCAGTCGTCGTTGGCCACGCCCTCGGGGCGCTCGACGCCACCGTGCTCCGGGGCGTCGGCCTTCATGGCCTCCAACCGGCAGTTATCGACGGTATGGCAGCTCAGGCAAGCGTCGCGGAAGTGGGCCGCCCGCTCTGCCTTGGCCACCTTGCGATGGGGATCGTGGCAGGTGAGGCAGCTGAGCTGGCCGGGGGGGCTCTCGGCAAAACAACGGCTCTGCTGCAGACGGTAGGGATGATGATTGATCTCGAAACGATCGCCGCGCTCCGCCTCCGCTTCGTCCACATCGAGAGTGACGAAATAGTCGCTGTAGGGCTCACCGACCCGGTAGGAATAGTCGGCGCGGTCGAATCGACGCAGGCCGGGGATCGCCACCGTCGGTTGTAGGTGGCAGCTCCGGCAGACTTCGTCACGCCGCTCCGGCGACAGTCGCCCAGGATTGACGATCGAGCTCTGCAGGGTTTCGGGGGTCGTCGCATCGCCGGCCAGGGCGACGCCCACATGGGCCGCCCCGGGACCATGGCAGCGTTGGCATCCCAAGCCTTGGGGCAGCTCCGGCGGGTAGAGGTGGGGCTGTGATCTGACATCACTGCCCAGGGGAACCTCCGGGTAGGCGTTGTGGCAGAACATGCACTCCCGTTGCACCCGTCGCAGCACCCCTTCGTGGTGCGGTTGATCGTAGCCGGGGGCGATGCCCCAGCGGGCCGGTTGGCCATGGCCGTCGTCGGCATACCAAGCCAGTGGCAGCTGATAGAGCTCCCCCTGAGGAGTACGGTAGAGGTAGGTTCGAGCATGCTTGCCGGATCCCAAGATCCAATCGACATCGACTTCGAAAACGTTGATCTCTCGGCCCTGCTCATCCAATTGATGGCGCCGGAAGGTGTAGCGATCCCCCTGCCGTCGCATTTGGTAGATGCGCTGCGACGGCCCGTGCCGGAAGGGGGTGGAGAAGTCCTCGACGGCTTTTTCGGCGCTCGGACGATAGAAGGATTGTGCCATGGCCACCTCCCGGTAGGAGCGGGCCAAGTCGGCGTGGCAGCGGCCACAGACCCGATCGTCCACATAGCCGGCGGCGGCCCCTTCGGTGACCTGGATCGAGAAGCGTTGCAGGGCCTCGGCGGCCAGCGGGGTAATGTCCGGGGTGGGAGAGGGCGCCTCTTCGGGAGAGGAGGAGCCGTCGGCGGAGCTAGCCGACGGCATCGGAGCTTGAGCCAGCAAGGCCAGGGCAAAAACGAGTAGGAAAGGACAGGCCGCAACCAGCAAGCGCCGAGAGTTCCGCATCGGTGTATGTTCTCACATCCCGAACCTTGGAAGACAGGGACGAAATGTCCACCGCGGCGATGGCTGTGGTGCGCCGAGGGCGGTAGATCTGAGCCCTGGGCTGGAGCACCGGGCTTGAAATGCGCCCCGCCATCTTCTAAAGTCTTTCCTAGTCATCTTCTTCACCTGGGAGTGCTCATGTCACCAGCGATTCGTCAGCGGGCTCCGATCTCGATCAAATCATCGTGCCGCGTCGGTAGCGTGCTCCTGGTAGGTTGCGGCCTGCTCTGGGCAATGGGTCTGCCTGCTGCGGCCCAAGAAGCCGCCGTGCCCACCATCACCAAGGCTGAGGTGAGGTGTATCGCCGGTGTTCCGTATCCGATCATCTCCGCCAGCATCCGTTCCGCCGACTCGGTACAAGCGGCCAAGGTCTACTTCCGAGCTGCCCAGGGGGAAGACTTTTATTTCGTCGAGATGGCGGTGCAGGATCGCGGTTACAGAGCTGTTTTGCCGGTCCCCAGCGACGAAACCAACCGCGTCATCTACTACGTGGAAGCGGTGTCTGCCTCCTTCGAAGCCGGGCGAACCGAAGAATACGAAGCGCCGGTACGGGACGATTGCGACGAGGACCGCTTCTTGGGCGATGATCCCCGCATCGTCATCTACGCCGTTGCTGAAAGCGCCCCAATTCCTGCGGGTTTCCTGTCTACGGGAGTCTCATCGACGGTCTCCGCCGCGGGGGTTGCCACGGCTGTCACCAGCGGTGGCGGTTTGGGGGCGGGGGCGATCACCGGTATCATCGTCGGCGGCGGTCTGGCGGCCGCGGCGATCGCCAACGAGCTGGACGACGAAACACCGCAGCCGGTCAGCCCGGGCGGCTGATGCCGCGGATCTCCGGCTGATCAGATTCAGCTGAGGAGATTCAACTGTCCGGCGTCGCTACTCCACAATCGTCAAACGTCCCCGCCTCGACGATGTCTTGCCACAGGGGCACCCAGGCGTCCCAGTCGTGACCGGCGGGATGGGTGAACACCTTGTCGGCGTCCAGTAGGGTGGCCATCATCTCTCCGGCCGACGCAAAGTCATCCTTCAGACCGTAAGCGAGCACAATGTCCGGGGTGGTTCCCGGGTGGGTAGAGCGTTGCCGGTGCCATGACGCCAACCACGGCCAGAGCTCGTAGCCGACGTTTTTCCGCCCTTTGGGGGGAGTTTCAAAGCTTGGGGCCTGCCATTTCAGCGCTCCGCCCGCTGCCTCGATCTCGGCGATCAGCTCCTCCTCACCGAGATAGGGGGCGATGGTCACCAGACCGTCGATCGCCAGCCCGGGATTCCCTTCCTGCATTTTGGCGAAGAGAAGGGTACCGAGGCCGCCCAAAGAGATTCCGCCGATCCAAACCCGGTAGCCGTCCTCCCGCAGGGGGCCGACGACATCCTCGGACAACCGATCGATCACCGAGCGCTTGCGGTAGTAACCCATGTGCGCGTCGGCGGCGACGATGCGCATCGAGGGGTGGCGCTGGCTGAGGATGGTGTCGAAGGAATGGCGGGCGAAATCCTTGGGCTGGTCGAAGGTCCCCGGCAGTAGAACGAGGGCGCACTTTTCGGCCGGCGGTGCCGTCGACTCAGCGGTTGTCGTGGCGCCGGTGAGCATCAGGGACGGCATGGGCGTTCGGGCCGGTTTGAGGGGCGGCAGACAACCGATCACACTGGCGCCCAGGACGATGCATGCCATGCTGAAGAGGCAACGACGGTAGTTGGGATGGCGGAACATGGGATCTCCTAAGGGTCGCGGCAAAAGATGTATTCCTTAGGTTCTTCGTCCGACGCCGTTCCCTGGATGCTGCCGCTTGCCGCTGCAGAGTGGCCGGTCGAAAAGTGATCGGGCAGAGGGGGTGCGGCGAGGATAGAATCAGCCTGCCACAAGCCTACCCTTGCTGCTAGCCCTTCGAGGTGAAAGGAAACCCATGTCGTTAGTTTTGGCTGCCCTCGCTGTCTTCTTCGTCTTGATCCTGGTCTACGACTTGTTGCAGACCCGACATGCGGTGCTGCGCAATTTTCCGGTCATCGGCCACCTGCGCTATCTGCTGGAAGCCATCGGTCCGGAGCTGCGTCAGTACATCGTCACCGACAACGATGAAGAGCGTCCGTTCAGCCGCGATCAACGGGTTTGGGTCTACACCTCCGCCAAGCAAAGCAACAACTACTTCGGCTTCGGCACCGACAACGACCTCAATCTGCAAGACAACTACCTGATCATCAAGCACAGCGCCTTTCCCTTGTTCGATCCGCATCGCGATCATCCCGGTTACGATCCCACCTATCGTCTGCCCTGTGCCAAGGTGATGGGGGAGTGGCGGGGGCGCCGCAAGGCCTTTCGCCCGAGCTCGGTGGTGAATGTCTCGGCCATGAGCTTCGGCTCCCTCAGCGCCCCGGCGGTGGAAGCGATGAACAAAGGCTGCCTGCAAGCCGGTTGCTTGCACAACACCGGCGAGGGTGGGATATCTCCGCACCATCAACACGGTGGCGAGCTCATCTGGCAGTTGGGCACGGGGTACTTCGGTTGTCGCAATCGGGACGGTAGCTTTGATCTGGAGACCTGCCTGGCGGCGGTGGAAGCCAACCCGGTCAAAGCCATAGAGATCAAGCTCAGCCAGGGGGCCAAACCGGGCCTCGGGGGGGTGCTGCCGAAGGCCAAGATCACGCCCCATATCGCACGTATCCGGGGCATCGAAATGGGCCGCGACTGCATCAGCCCAGCGCGTCACACGGCCTTCGACGACATCGACTCGATGCTGGATTTTGTCGAGCTCCTGGCCGATCGCACCGGCTTGCCGGTGGGCATCAAGTCGGCGGTGGGGGAGCTGTCCTTCTGGCAACAGTTGGTGGAGCGCATGCGGGCCACCGGCCGGGGGGTCGATTTTGTCTCCGTCGACGGCGGCGAAGGGGGCACCGGCGCGGCGCCCCTGTCGTTCAGCGATCACGTGTCCTTCCCCTTCCGCGTCGCCATGAGCCGCGTCTATCGGGTGTTTGCCGAAGCGCAGCTGGCCGAGAAAGTCGTTTTTATCGGCTCCGGCAAGTTGGGCTTCCCCGAAACGGCGTTGGTGGGCTTCGCCCTGGGATGCGATCTGTTGGGGGTGGCCCGCGAGGCCATGCTGTCCGTCGGTTGCATCCAGGCCCAGCGCTGCCACACCGGCCATTGCCCCACCGGCGTCGCCACCCAGAATGCCTGGCTGATGCGAGGTCTCGATCCCACCGACAAGGCGGCCCGCCTGGCCAACTACGTCACCATCCTGCGCAAGGAGCTGCTGCGCTTGAGCCGGGCCTGCGGCGTCTGTCACCCCGCCCTGATGGGGGCCGACCACATCGAAATGCTCAACGGTGGTGCCGACAGCCGTCCATTGGCACAGGTTTTCAACTACCAAGACGGTTGGGGTTTACCCTCGATGCAGGATCGGCAACGGGTCAGTGAGCTGATGGCTGGGGGTGTCGGTTAGCCGTCGTTGATTTGCCGCCCTGGCTCGCCGTTCCGTCGGCCCTGGCAGGCCTGAGACCATCGAGTTGTCGAGGCCGGGGTTGGTTTCAGGCCGTTCGAATCCAGCTGCAAGCTCATGGTAGAATTTGCTCGTATCAATCGTAGTTGACTTGTCGTCCAAAGGGCACAAAGCCTGCCGAGAGGGGACCATGATGGGGTGTCATTGGCTGAAGCTATGGATCTTGGGCTGCGCCTTGACGGCCGGGGTCTCCTTTGCGCAAGCACCGCCGCCGGAACCGCCGCCAGATGACGCCACCCCCTCAGGTGTCGCCTCAAACGAGGGGGCGGCAGACGAGGTCGGTGAGCTAGATGGGGCAGAGGATGCCACGGCTCCGCGCCGCAGTGTGCTGTCGGAATTCCAGCGCATGCTACGCACCGATCAGAGCCATCTGACCGAAGACGGCGGCGGCTCCGGTTTTGGTATGGGCATCGCCATCGCGGTCCTGGCGGCGGCCTATGTGCTCATCGTCTTTGTCGTTCTGGCGCTTTGGCGCCGCTCGCGGGATCCCAAGATGTGGCGCTTGCGCACCGAGACCATGCAGGGGGAAGGGCGTTGGTCGACCCATATCGCCTATGCCATTCGTCGCAAGATCGACGCCGAGATCAACTTGCAGATGGTCAAGGTCGAACCGGCGGGCAGCAGAGTCCAGCTGGCCTATCTGGTGGCGGGGGAGATCAAGGGACGCCTCGGCGAGGGCACCGAAGCCAAGGTTCGGTTCTCCGGCCTCAAACCGAAGAACTTCTGGCAATCCGATCAGCAGGACAGCCTGGCCATCGAATTTGAGCTCATCCAGCCGCGGGACCGAAAGATCACCCTACATCTCGACGTGCGGGCCGAGTATCGCATCGGAAAGAAGGTGGGGGTGGCAGGGCTCTTCCAGGAGGTCTTGACCTTCAAACCCAGCCTGGTGGGCAAGTCCCTCGAGGTATTGCCCGAAGATCCGATCCCCGGTTATGAGATGCCGTCGGGCATGCCCATGGGTGGGCTCGACGATAGCGGCGGCTCGGCGTACCCATCGATGGCCAGCCTGGGAGCCGTCGGTGCCTCGCCGGACCTCGATCAGCTACGCCTACGGCAAGGGGAGCTCGAGCAACGGTTGCATTTGATGGAATCCCGCTTCCTGGGGGATTCAGCTTCGGGGAATGCGACCCTTGACGACGCACCTCCCGCCGACCGTGCTACGACGGACGATCTGGAACGGCGGCTGGGTCTCCTCGAAGGCCATCTGGAGTCCTTGCCCACCGCCTTGGGCGTCGGCGATCTTCCCGAGTTGCGGCGACGTCTCCAGCAGGTGGAGGATCAATGCGCGGCGGCTCGACAGGCGTCCTCTGGCCAGGGCGCGGAGATCGGCGTCCCGGCCGAGCAAGCCGCCGCCGAGATGGCCACCTTGCGTCAGGAGGTTCGTGCGGCTGAGGAGCGGGCCGCCAAGGCCCTGCGGGAGAACCTGCAAGTGGTGGTCAAGAACATGAAGGGTCTGCGCCATGAGCTGAGTCAGCTCAACACCGCGGTCAACGAGATGATGCAGCGCTTTGTCAACTCCGAGCGTCGTCTGGCGGATGTCATGCAGCGCCTGCCCCCCGAAGACTGAGGCCGCCGCGGTGCAGGAGATCGATCGCCTGTCGGACTTCGAGTCCTGGTGCCTCACCTCGTCCGAGGGGGCGCCCGCCATCGCCGTCGAGGCCCTCGACCTGCGGGCCCACAGTGCCCTACTTCTGGCCCGTCGTTGGTTGGATTGCCTTTTTCTCGGCTGTGATATCGAAGCGGCGGCGGCGGGTCATATTGTCAGCAGCGGGGGAGTTGTCCTGCCCAATTTGCAGGCGTTCTTGTTCCCAGTCCACCGCTCCAAGCTCTACGATGCGGAGGAGCTCTTCGCCGGTTTCGACCCGACGGCCAGGGATGGCTATGGCAAGACCTGGGACGATCGCGTCTACCGTCAATACTTGGCACAGGGCAAGGATCAGCCCGCCTCGATTCAGGTGACCCTGGCTCGGCGTCTGCACGACCACAGCATCACCGACGGCATCAACGAGCTGGTGGCGGGACGCAAGGTGGTGGCGGTGATGGGCGGCCACGCCATGGAGCGGCGCGATCCCTTTTACGCCAGCGTGGCGCGCATCGCTCGACGGCTGACCCGAGAGGGCTATTTGACCCTCAGCGGCGGTGGTCCGGGGGCCATGGAAGCGACCCATCTAGGGGCCTGGTTCGCTCCGCGGCCCGATGTCGAGCTCGATGAAGCCTTGGCCATGCTGGCACCGCGACCGACGGGGGCGGCGGCGGGCATGGAATATGCGGACTGGGATTGGCTGCACCGGGCTTGGCGGGTCTTGCAGCGATTCCCCCTCGACGCCGAGGAGCGGGTCGCCGCCACCAGTCTGGGCATTCCCACCTGGTTATACGGGCACGAGCCGCCGGCTCCCTTCGCCACCCACATCGGCAAGTATTTCGCCAACAGTGTGCGCGAAGACGGCCTGCTGGCCTTGGCCGTCGACGGCGTGATCTTCGCGCCGGGCAGCGCCGGCACGACGCAGGAGATTTTTCAGGATGCGACCCAGAATCACTACGGAACGGCGGGTTTTTACTCGCCGATGATCCTCTTCGGGCGGCAGCATTGGACCGAGCGACGCCCGGTCTGGCCGTTGCTGGAGCATGTGGCGGCGGGAAAAGCCTATGGCGAGCTGTTGGTCCTCACCGATGACGAAGACGAGGTGGTGCGGCATCTTCTGGCATACCGCCGCGACCAGCATGTTGCCCGCTGAGCTAGGGTCCATCCGATAAAACGAGACGGGGCGGGAACCCTTCGGCTGTGCACGGCCTGCGCTAATTCGCCCCAACCCTGATGTGCCGGTCTAAACCCATTGAGATCAAGGTTTAGATCCGCCCCCATGGCCCTGCGGCTCAGCCAGCGCTCCGTTCGTGCTGGCTCGGAGGGGGGCCCGCCAAGGGCCTCCCGCTGGCACCGATTTCGCTAAATCGAGACAGGAACGAGCTAGCCGTGATCTGAGATGACCGCCGTCGGGTCAACGGGGGCTGCGCAATCAGGTGATGTTTCAGCCGGCCAGGCGACGGGCCTCGAGGATGGCCTGCACAAGATCTTCAGGCATGGCTTCGGGGTGGCCTTCTCGATCGCGGCACACCAGCGTGGAGAGGTCGATGGTCGAACGGTAGCTTTGCAGATAGGCCTCGCATTCGGGGCATAGTGCCAGGTGCTGGTCAAGGGTGTGGCTCTGTGACTCAGGCAGCTCACCCTCCAGGTAGTCCGCAAGAAAATCGATCATTTCTTGGCAAGTCATGCCGCTTTCTCCCTTATTTGCGGATCGAGGATCTCTCGCAGGGCTAGACGCGCCCGGTGCAGCCTCACCTTGACGGCATTGGGGGTGATCCCCAACAGCTCGCCGGTTTCCCGGCCGCTCATACCTTCGATGTCACGCAGCAGGATCACCATTCGGTATGACGCCGGCAGCTGATCGATGCTGCGGCGCACCAAGCGACGCTTCTCGTGGCGCTCCAGATCATCCAAGGGATTGGATGGCCACGGGGCACCCACCTGCGCCCGATGCCCGTTTTCGAGGAAGGTGGGAAGCAAGGGCTCGATCGATTGCTCCTGAGCGCGGCTTTTCTTGCGCAGACGCATAAGGCAGGAGTTGACGACGATGCGATGTAGCCAAGTGCTGAGACGGGCTTTGGCATCGAAACGGGAGATCGCCTTGAAGGCGGCGAGGAAGGTCTCCTGAACCGCATCGCGGGCCTCTTCTTCGCCCACGAAGCGCCTCGCCACTTGTAGCAAACGGCCGCCGTGTTGGCGGATCAGCAATTCGTAAGCCTCTTCCCGCTGCTCCTTCAAAGCTTGGATCAGCGCTCGCTCCTGGCGATCGGGAAGATACGGCTCGGTCATAGCTCGATCTCGATGTCGTCCCCGTCGAGACGCACCGCATAGCAGGCGAGGTCTTCATAGGCGGGCGGCGTCAGGGCTTTGCCCGTCTTGATGTTGAACCGTGCAGCGTGCCACGGGCACTCGATCTCAAAGCCCTCCAGAATGCCCTCACACAGCGGCGCCTCCTCATGGCTGCACATGTCGTCGATGGCATAGAGGGCGCCCTCGACCTTGAAAATGGCGATGGTCTTGTCCTCGACATCGACGGCGATGGCTCCGCCGTCGGGCACGTCGCTCAACTTGGCAACTTTGATGAATGAACCCATAGCTCAACCTCCTATCGGGCACCTGATGACTTGCGGATATCCAACCAAACCGTTGGCGAAGATATCCCTGATGGCTGTCTCAAGGCTTGGTGAATTTTTGTAGCTCGGCGATCAGGGGATCGCGGCTGGTTTCGTCGATGAGCAGAACAAAAGACTCGATGTCGCGGTGACTGGGGATGGTCGACAGTTTCCAGTAGAGAATGCCTTGGAGGAAAGGGTCGCCGCGGTCGCGGTGGACATTGTATAGGGCGCGGACGGCCAGGGCCCTCTCTTGCAGGTCCTCCGGCTCCTGTCGCCAGACGATGAGGCGCTCGCGGGCATCGGGGGAGCCTTCATCGCCGCTGGGAATGAGCGCAAATCCCGTGTCGGCCCAGGGATTGATGGTGGAGTTGGAGCGATAGGTAAAACCCATTTCGGAGAAGATGACCGGCATGTCCTCGACCCCTTGGGCACGGCGCACGGCGGCGATGTCGTCGAGGGCGTTGGACCAACCCGCCTCCAAATGGCTGTAGAGGCGGTCGTCGCCGGCGGGTAAGAGCCGGTGCCGCAACTGGAAGTAGGCGTTGATGCCCATGACGTCGAGCTGTGGCCAAAAACCCACCAACTGGTATTGGTCGAAATTGGCGGCGTAGCCGAGACGTCCGCTGTAGACCTGCCGCACTTGCCGTATGAGCTCCAGCCAATGGCTCTGCAGCAGACTGCGACGGCGGTTGATCTCCTCCAGGGAGGGCGCTTCACCAGCGGCTGCCGCCTTGGCGGCCCAATCGGCCTCACTCTGCATCCGGTCGTCGATGTAGGTTTCGAGATCGTCGTAATTGTCCCGTTCCGGAAGGTGGAGGTTTTGTTGCTCGATGAGCTGTTGTTGGTCGAGCAGCTTGGCCTTGCGCTCCGCCTGCTTTTGGGGATTCAGGAAGTATTCTTCCAGCGGTGGCAGCTCGTCGAGGGGGAGGGTCGAGGCCAGGGCGTTCATTTCGCTGCCGAGCATCAGCACGTCGACGCCTTGGCGCTCGGCAATGCGGGCCCAGCGCAGGGCGAAGCGGGTGTATTTCTCGAACCAAGAGGCCAGTTGCTGGTCGGTGGTGGGAAGGATCATGCCGTGCCAGAGAAAGCGGTTGCGCTCGAAGGCATGGTCGAGGGCGACACGGAGGATCAACACGACATGCATTTGTCGCTCTTTGGCGGCCTGCACCTCGGCCAGCAGACCGGGGTTCTCGTCGTCCCACCACAGGTGGTCCGTATCCCAGTCCCCCTGCTTGGCGTAATCGGTCACCGAGACCGTGTTCATGCCGCGGGCTTGTAGGGCATCGAGCCAGACTTGGTGATCGTCTTCGTTGACTTGGATGCCGCCGAGGTAGAAATCGGGTTGCGGTTGCATGGCAGCGCCTCGAGTTGCGGTTTTGGTCCTTGCAGCCGTTCCCTCTTGGGGGGCGGCGGCCTGGCCGCCGCCGCAGCCTTGGGACAAGGAAAGGGCGAGCAGGCTCGCCGCAACGACGCATGGAACACGGTCCATCCGTCGCCATCTGGGGGCGCCGAAGCGCCGCTGGGTATTGGCCAATAGGGACATGGGGGGCTCAGATGGGTTCACTGGGTTGGAAAGCGTCCAGGTTGGGGGCCTACAAGGTCGCCATTGAGGGATCAGGCATGGCGAGAGGTCCGGTGAAGGTCCGTTGCACAGACCTCGGCGGATTCATCCGGCGGCAAGCACCAAAGGAGGAAAGTGGGAGAGACGATGGAAATCGGGTAGTGGGCCGGGCACCGGGATCGCCGCTTGATGATGTCGAGCACCCTGTCCATCGTACATGGCGAAGGCGTTGGCGCGGTGGGGGCCGGGCGGTAGCCGGCGCTCGGGCAGGAAAGCCTCCCCCCACCAGATGGACTCTCCACGACGCGCCCGGTAAGGCAACCGCAGATCGTTCTCGACGACCTGCCGCACGCCCTGCAAGCGCAGGAAGAGGTAGTGCCCCCAGGGGGACATTTCCAGCTCGATGTAGGGCAGATCGCCTTCCGGGGCTTGCGGCTGGCCGACGATGAACAGCTCGACCACCTCGTGGCGCCAGAGGCGCGGGCTCGGGCCCGGCGGACCGGCCGGGGGCGGGTTGTCATGGAACGGGGCTTCGAGGCGTAGGTAGAGTCCCGGCTCGCCGATCTCCAGGTTGCCCTCCCTGGCCTCCACGTCGCCGCTGCCGTCCAGGGGGGCCGTGCCGCGCCAGATCTCGGGATCCCAAGGGCCGCGCATCAGGCGCACATAGGTGTGCAACGACCTGGTGAGGGCTTGGCCATCCCAAGTTTGATCGATAGTCAGCTCCGCAAAATCGCGTTTTGGATCGTTGGTGATGCTCATAGAAGTCGCCTTCGAGCTGCTATTTCTACCATAATAGAGGGCCCGACGAGGGATCGGAGATTTCACTTACAGGGCCTTGGCCCCGAGCTTAGAGGGCCTTGGCCCCAAGAGAGACCCATGGTACACCAGCTCTTAGAAGCCCCGCTGGGAGGCCCCCACATCCCCCGCCGGGGCTGCCGTCGCCGCCGGCCTCGGGGCGTCCTCCAAGGGACGCTACCGATGCTGCTGCTGATGGTGCTCGTCGGCCCGGCAGCGTCCGCCCGGGCGCCGGGGGACGAGCCGTCGATTGACGCCGAGCCGAGCGAAAAGGTGGCGACGACCCTGGAGGTGGGGCAGGCGTTGCCCGTCCAGGTGCGGCGGCTGGGGCTCTGGGCCAGCGATGGCGAAGCGGTCGAGGTGGCCTCGTTGCGACAGGCCAATGGCCTGCTCTTGATCTTCGCCTCCAATACCTGTCCCTACGTCCTGGACTGGCTGGATCGTCTGCCCCGGCTAGCGACCCGCGGCGCCGCCCAAGAGGTGGGGGTGGTGGTGGTCAATGCCAATGCCCGCCAGCGCAGCAGCACCGACAGCCCTGAGGAGATGGTTGCCCTGTGGCAGCGGCAAGGGCTCGAGCTGCCCTATCTGGTGGATCGCGGGTCGGAGTTGGCGCTGGCTTTGGGGGCTCGGAGAACGCCGGAGGTCTTTCTTTTCGACGCTGCCTGGCGACTGGTCTATCGCGGTGCCATCGACGATCTGTCCGGTCCCTTCGAGCAAGTGACGGCGCACTACGCGGCGGAAGCCCTGCGTCAAATGCTGGACGGTGACCCGGTGGTGCGCTCAGAAACCCCGGCCATCGGCTGCGCCATTCAAAAGCCGCGACGCCGACGCAGCACCCCGCCATAGCAAGCCGAAAGGGGGCCTTGGGTTGTATTGGGGCCGGATCCGGGTGTAAGGTGCGTCGAGAGCTGAAGCAAAATCTTGATGGGCAGAGACATGAATTCATCGCAATCCCGCAGCACGGAAACTTTACCGGCTCAGCGGCAGGCCGGGCATTCCGGTGGCGGTTCGAAGCCGGCGCCATGGCGCCACAGTGCCGTATTGATCTTCCTCGCCGCCTTGGTCCTGCTGGCCCTGAGACTTTGGGATCGGCCACAGGCGCAGGTGGATCCGAGCCAGCTCAGCGAACGCAAGACGGTGCTTTCCCAGGTCTATGAAGTGGATCGCAAGTACCGCTCGATGACCGGTCCGTTCAGCACCGAGGAGCTGCGACTCGGGTCGGTGGATACTCCCGAGCTGATGTGGATCACCGGCTTCGAAGCGGTGATGGTGGACGCCGAAGGGGAGTCCTCCATGCCCCAGGACTTCATGTGCCACAGCAATCTTGATGTCGACCTGGCGGCGCACCATGAGCTGCTGGGCATCAACTCGGGTTTCAGCTCCCGCCTTTTCACCCTGTCCCAGGGGCAGCTATCGATCCGCTTTCCGGAGGGTTTCGGCATCCCCGTGCTCTCCAGTCAACCGCTCGAGCTGACGACGCAAGTGCTGAATTTGAATCACCTCGGGGAACCGCTGGGGGTGCGGCATCGTGTGGCGGTCGATTTCGTACGCGCCAGCGAGCTCGAGCGCCCCCTGAAGGCATTGTTTCCGGGCAGCGCCTATGGCCTCAAGCTGATCGACGGTGAAGATGGCTATTTTGGGGTCCGGCAGCCCAAAGACGAAACCCACGGACCCGGATGCCTGGTGGGGGAGAACGCCTCCGATCACGAGTACGAGGACGGTCTGGGGCGCACCTTTTCCGGCCATTGGGTGGTACCACCGGGGCGTGAGGTCAATCGCACCCTGGTGACGAAGCTCATGCGCTTGCCCTACGATACGACGTTGCATTACATCGCCGTCCATCTGCACCCCTTCGCCGAGTCCCTGGAGCTGCGAGATCTGACTTCCGGCGAGACCATCTTCCGCTCCACGGCGGAAAATTTCGAGGATCGCATCGGCCTGGCCAAGGTCGATTATTTCAGCAGTGTCGAAGGCGTTCCCGTCTTCGAGGATCACGAGTATGAAATGATCAGCACCTACAACAACACCACCGACGAACCCCAGGACTCGATGGCCGTCATGTACCTGTACGTTCGGGATCTGGAATTCGAATCCCGCTGGCGTACTAGGCGTCAGCAACTCCTGCAGGCCAACTGAGCACTGCGTCCGAGCGGAATACCAGTGGGCGAAAATATCTCCATGGCCTCCCATCCCCCTCGCCAGCCTGTGGCCAGTGACGATCTTTTTGCCGTCGATGAGCTGGTGGGGGGGCGCTACCGGGTTCACAGGCTGGTGGGCAAGGGCGGCATGGGGGAGGTCTACGAAGCCCGGGACACCAAGACGGAGCGCCGGGTGGCCCTCAAGACGGTGAAGCCGGAGCTCCTGGGGAATTCCAAGATCCTGCGTCGCTTTGAGCGCGAAGTCGACTTTTCCCGTCGCATCGATCATCCCAATGTGCTCGAAATCTACGATGTCTTTCAAGCACCGATCGACAAAGAGCTGAATATCTTCGGCAACCGCCTCCCGGTGAGCGATGAAGTCCCCTGTATGGTGATGGAATTCCTCGACGGCGAGACGGTGGCGGATCGACTGATGAGCGGCCATCGCTTCACCCCGCAGGAGGTGCGTCCCATCGTCTGCCAGGTGGCCGCCGCTCTGGCGGCGGCACACCACACGGGGATCGTGCATCGGGACCTCAAGCCGGACAATATGTTCCTGGTGCAGCAGGGGGACGGCTCGAAGGTGCGGGTGGTGCTCACCGACTTCGGAGCGGCTCGCCAAGCCGTCGCCCAGCACGACGAAGCCTTGACCGCCTCGAATGTGATCATCGGGACGCCAGAATACATGGCGCCGGAGCAACTGGAGTTGGAAGCGGCGATGCCGGCCAGCGATCTCTACACCCTGGGTCTGGTGATGTTCGAGATGCTCACCTCCAAACCCGCCTTCGAGGCGGAGAGCCCTATCAAGATGGTCTTCAAGCGAGTGCAGGAGGAGGCGCCGTCACCGCGTCTGCACGTGCCGGATCTGGACCCCATCTGGGAAGAGGTGGTGCTGCGCTGCCTGAGGCGCGATCCGCAGGAACGCTACTCCGATTGCACCGACCTGATCATCGCCTTGGACGGCGAGGCGTCTGTTTATCTGCAATCGCCCGAAGAGCGCACGATGGTCCCCGGTTGGCTTTGGCTGCTGGGTGCCGTAGTGGTCGTCGCTCTCCTGCTCTGGCTGTTCTCCAGCCTTCAGGGCTGAGCCTCGGGGCGAGCCCCTACCCCCGTCCGCGACCCATCAGCCGTCCACCAGGGCGTAGAGCTCGTCCAACGAGGCATGCAACAGGTGGGTGAGATCGTCGGCATTGGGCACCACCTTGCGGCAGGCGGTGACGCCGACGGCCAGGGTATCGGCGTAGGAGAAGATGGGCAGGATCAAGCCCATGCCGTCGAAGACCGGGGCGGCGCCGATGTGGGCCTCGAGCCGCGCTGCGCCGACATAGAGCGGCACCCTCGGCCCGGGCACGTTGGTGATCACCAGATTGAAAATCGGACGATGTTTCTCCGCCAAATGGAGGCGGCTGTAGAGGCGACTGCCGAGGCCGGCGAGGGAAAAGGGAATGAATTCACTGGCATCCGCCAAGTTGCGGGCCCCCACCGCCTGGTGCATCAGCTTGGAGCGGTTGGCGTTGTCATGCACCGCCGCCAAACGCTCTTCGGCGCTTTCCAAGTCGGTGGCCAAAGATACCAGCATGGCCGAAACCTTATTCCCCATGGTGCCACTTTCTTTCTTCGCGCGGACCGAGATCGGCACCATGGCCACCAAGGGCTTGGCGGGAAGCTCCTGGCGTTGCAGCAAGTAATTGCGCAGGGCGCCGGCGCACACCGAAAGCACCACATCGTTGACCGTGGTGCCCGGCAAGTGGTGACGCAGCGCCTTGATCTTGGCCAGGGGTAGGAGGGCGGCGCCCCAGGAGCGCTGCTTGCTGACCGCCACGTTGAACAGGGTGCGCGGCGCGGTGAAGGGCATGGGCGGGGGCATCACGCCTTCGCGCCCCAGGGCGATGCCGCTGCGCACCAGGCCACCCACCGCTCCGACGATCCCTTGGGTGAGGGCCTTGGGGGTTTTTTGCAGGCTCCGACCGCTGCGTTGCAGCATCTCCTTGGTGCTGGGTCCGGGGGCGGGGTGGAGCTCCGGCACCTCGTAGGGGGGCGGTGTGCTGGGACGGACATCGAAGAGGGCGCTCATCATCTCCGAGCCGGAGACGCCGTCGATGGCGGCATGGTGGATCTTGCTGATCAAAGCGACGCAGTCGCCATCCTGGCCCTCGAGGTGCAGACCCTCCACCATCAAGATCTCCCAGAGGGGACGGTCCCGCGGCAGGGGACGGCTGAATTCCCACGCCATGAGGGCCCCCAGCTCTTTCCAGCCGCCGGGTTCCGGAAGCTGGGTGCGCGACAGGTGACGGTCGAGGTCGAAGTCGTCGTCCTCCACCCAATAGGGTTTACCGAGATTGAGCGGAGTCTCCTGCAGGCGCTGCGTCAAGGTGCGGCTGACCCCCAGGCGGGAGGCCAAGAGGCGGCGCAGGTGGTCGAGATCGAAGGGCCCGTCGGCGGTCTCTGTCCGCACGATGGAGACGCCCCCGATATGCATCGGTGCGGTGTCGCTTTCCAGGTAGAGAAACGACGCGTCGAGGCCGGAAAGTTGCCGTGGCTCTTGGCTCACCTTGAGCTCGAGACCAGGGGCTCGGCAAGCGGCTCAGTGAGGGTCTCGGTGAGCGGCTCAGCAACCGTTTCAGCGACCGTCTCGGGCGTCGGCTGTGGGCTAGCCTTTGGCGAACGATAGAGCAGGCGCCGCCAGCCGCGGCGCTCGAAGGGCTGCCAAGCACCCTGCGGCTGCGCCAGACGATCGGCGATGACGTGCAGCACCAAGGGATTGCAACCCAAACCGCAATGGCTGCCCTTGACCTCGACGTTCTCCGTCTCGTGGCCCTTCGGGTCGATGCAACAACGCCAGTCGGCGATGCCGTCGCCGCGACTGTAGATGGCGGTGGAGGGCACCGGCGGCGGTTGGCGGAACTGTGCCAAGGTCTTGGCATCGACGGCATCGATGGGCGAGCCGCTGAGACGCTCGAATAGGCGCCAGCTGTGGTTGGCCCGTGGGTCTCCGGCGAAGGGGCTACCCAAGGTGATGACGCAGCGCACCCGTTCGGGGGCCCGGTTGGCCAGCAGGCGGGAGAAGATACCCCCCAGGCTCCAGCCCACCAGACTGACCTTCTCGCCGTAGCGATCATTCAGCCGTTCCAGGCGCTCCATCAGTCGCTCTTCCAAGCCGGGCCGGGGGCCTAGGTTGCGACCTTGACGCCAGCGGTGCGGTTTGAAACCGATGCTTTGCAGGAAGCCCCGCAGCACGCCGGTGGAGTAGTCGGAGGCGATGAAGCCGGGCAAGGCCATGACGGGATGACCATCGCCGGTGGTTTGATTCTGTAACAGGGGCAGGGATAGGACGGTGGACGCCAGCTCATAGACGGCCCGGCCTTCGGCCAGCAAGAGAAATTTCGACGGCGGGCTGAAGGTTTGGGACTCTGGCATCGGTGTCCTCCGGGTCAGTCGCCACAGCGGCTCATCGGGCGCAAGGCTTTTTCCATGGCGGAAGATGATGGATCGAAGAGGCGCTGACGAATTGGGGCGTAGGTCTTCAAGATGGGGCATTATACCCCCTGCTGGCCATGCCAGGGGCGGATAGGATAGATGCCGCCAAGCCGGCCGATGCGGTGCGACGGGCGGAGGAGCGATCAGCTGGACGGAGGAGGTTGGATGGAAAATTCAGAGCCGGTGGACCCGCTCACCCCCCAGGCCAGGGCGGGAAGTCGACGCCTGGGCCTGGCCTGGGGCGGCGCCGTGCTCACCCTGCTGCTGATCGCCCCGTGGGGCGGCTGGCTCACCTCGTGGCTGTGGAGCTGTCCGACCAAACGCCTGTTCGGTATTCCTTGCCCCACCTGTGGCCTGACCCGCGCTGCCCTGGCCTTGTCCCGCTTCGAGGTGGTGGAGGCCCTGGTTCGTTTTCCTCTCCAAACCCTGGCCTGGGGGGTGTTCCTGGCCGGCGGGACGGTGGCAGGGGTTCTGGCCTTGCTGGGACGGCCCTTGCCCAAATTGAAAGAACCGCCGCGATGGGCCAAAATATTGGCCATCGTGGCGGTTCTCTGTAACTGGTTCTACGGCATCTTCACCGGCATCTGAGCTCGCTTGCCGGTGGCGCTCAGTCCCACTCGAGGGAGGCACCGATCTGGTACTCGGTGACCCGCGTCTCGAAGAAGTTCTTCTCCTTCGACAGGTCGGTGGACTGGGACATCCAAGGGAACGGATTCTCGCGATGGTAGCGCTTGGGCAAGCTCAGACGCTCCAAGCGGCGGTCGGCGATGTACTCGACGTACTCGGCGAACTGATCGGCGTTGATACCCAACAGACCTTCGGGGCAGGCGTCGTAGGCATAGCGTTGCTCGAGGGCGACGGCTTGATCGATCAAGGTGCCGATCTCAGCGCTGAACTCGGGGGTCCAGGTCTCGGGGAACTCGGTCCGGATGGTGTTGATCAAATCACAGCCGAAGGCCAAGTGGATCGATTCGTCCCGCATGATGTACTCGAACTGCTCGCCGATGCCGATCATCTTGTTCTGCCGTTTGAGGGCCAGCATCATGGCGAAACCGGCATAGAAGAAGATGCCCTCCATGATGACGTAGAAACCCACCAGATCGCGCACGAACTTCTGGATGTTGTCGACTCCGTCGGTGGTGAAGTTGGGATCGAAGACCGACTGCGTCAGGTTGACCACAAAATCATCCTTCTCCTTGATGGAGGGGATGGTCTCGTACATGTTGTAGATCTCGTCCGGGTCCAGGCCGAGGGTGTCACAGCAGTAAATGAAGGTATCGGTGTGCACCGCCTCTTCGTAGGCCTGGCGCAGCAAGTACTGGCGGGCCTCCGGGTTGGTGACGTGGTTGTAGACGGAGAGCACGATGTTGTTGGCGGTCAGGGACTCGGCGGTGGAGAAGAAGCCCAGATTCCACAGGATCAGACGCCGTTCCGTCGGGCTGAGCACGGTGCGTGACTTCCATTGCTCGACATCCTTCTGCATCGAGATCTCTTCCGGCGTCCAGTTGTTGTTGACCCCATTTTTGTAGTGTTGCCGGGCCCACTGATACTTCATGGGCAGGATCTTGTTGGGGTCGGTCTTGGTGTTGTTGATAATTGGCATGTCGGGTCTCCTGACGGTGGAATTCCGGATGATGATCTGGTGCGACGCCGGCCGCGGCGCCTTCGAAGCAATGGGCTCTGAGCTGGAGGATCCGCCGCCGCCGGGTCGGCCGCCGGGAATACCGTTGGCAGACTTCGATGTGGCGGTGGCTCAGCTCACTGACAAGCTTCGCAATCGGGATCGTCGATGCGACAGAGCTGCGGTTGCTCGGCGGTCATCGGTGGCGCCGCATGACCGCTCGACAGGCTCGGCTCGAGCCCGCCGCTGGAGGTCTCCATGGCGGCGTCGGTGCCCTCCGCTTGGCCGGCGGCCAAGGGCGTGTACTGCCGCATTTGTGTGTAACCGAACTTGGAAGCGTCGAGGGTCGATTTCTCGATTTGTGTCGCCGCCAGGGTGCGCAAGTAATACGTTGTCTTGAGCCCCAATTTCCAGGCCGACATGTAGATGTCCGCCAGTTGCTTGCCGGAGGTGCCGAGCATGAAGACGTTGTGGGACTGGCTTTGGTCGATCCACTTGCCCCGGGCGGCGGTCAAGCGCAGGGCCCATACCGGGTCGATCTGGAAGGCTTCGCGGTATTTGCGCTTCATGCTCTCCGGCACACCGGCGATGCTGTTGATGTTGCCGTCGAAGTACTTGATCTGATCGAGCATCTCGTCGCTCCACAGGCCGTGCTCCTTGAGCTCGGCCACCAGGTAGTGATTGACGATGGTGAACTCGCCGGAGATGTTGGCTTTGACGTAGATGTTCTTGTACAGCGGCTCGATACACGGAAAACAGCCGGAGATGTTGGCGATGGTGGCCGTTGGGGCGATCGCCATGGTGTTGGAATTGCGCATGCCGTGCTCGGCCACGTGCTCGCGCACCGGGCGCCAGTCGAGACGCGAAGTGCGCGACACCTCCACCGGGACGCCCCTTTGCAACTCCAGCATGTCGACGGTGTCGAGGGGGAAGATGCCGCGATCCCACTTCGAGCCCTCATACGACGGGTAGGCGCCCCGCTCCTTGGCCAGTTGCGACGAGGCGAGAATTGCGTTGTAGGAGATGATCTCCTGCGTGGTGTCCGCCAAAACCAGGGCTTCCTCCGACTCGAAGGGCAAATCCATCTGCAATAGGGCGTCCTGGAATCCCATGACGCCGAGACCGATGGGACGGTGTTGCAGGTTGGAGTTGCTGGCCTCGACGGTCGGATAGAAGTTGATGTTGATGACATTGTCGAGCATGCGAATGGCGGTGCCCACGGTGCGGGCCAAGCGCCCTTCGTCGAGGCCACCGTCCTCGATGTGCCGCATCAGGTTCACCGAGCCCAGGTTGCACACCGCCGTCTCTTCGGCGGAGGTGTTGAGGGTGATCTCGGTGCACAGGTTGGAGCTGTGGATGACGCCGACATGATCTTGCGGCGAGCGGATGTTGCAGGCGTCCTTGAAGGTCATCCACGGATGGCCCGTCTCGAACAGCATGGTCAGCATCTTGCGCCACAGGCTCTTGGCATCGAGCCGCTTCCACAGGCGGATCTTGCCGGCCTTGGCCTGGCTTTCGTAGTGCAAATAGCGCTCTTCGAACTTGCGTCCGTAGACGCTGTGCAGATCTTCCACTTCGTCCGGTGAGAAGAGGGTCCAAGGCTCGTCGTTGAGAACCCGCTTCATGAACAGATCCGGAATCCAATTGGCGGTGTTCATGTCATGGGTGCGCCGCCGCTCGTCGCCGGTGTTCTTGCGCAGGTCTAGGAAATCCTCGATGTCGTAGTGCCAGGTTTCCAAGTAAGCGCAGGTGGCGCCCCGCCGTTTGCCGCTGCGGTTGATGGCGTTGGTGACATCGTTGGCGATCTTGAGGAAGGGGATGACCCCTTGGCTCTCCACCTTGGTGCTCTTGATCGAGGCGCCGGTGGCGCGGATGTTCGACCAGTCGTTGCCGATGCCGCCGGACCACTTGGAGAGCTGTGAGTTGTCGCCCAGGCATTTGAAAATGTGCTTGAGATCGTCCTCGACGGTGGTCAGATAACAGGACGACAGCTGCGGGTGCGGCGTGCCGGCGTGGAAAAGGGTGGGGGTCGAGGGCACGTAGAGAAGCTGCGACATCAGCTCATAGAACTCGATGGCCCAGTCCTCGGGCTGCTCCTCTTCGATCGCCAACCCCATGGCGACCCGCATCCAGAAGCCCTGGGGCAGCTCGGCGGCCAAGTCGTCTTGGCGGATGAAGTAGCGCTCGTAGAGGGTTTGAATGCCAAGGAACTGAAACAGCAAGTCCCGTTCCGGGCGCAAGGCAGCGCTCAGCCGTTCGAGATCCAGTTTGCCGAGACGCTCGTCCAGGTGACCGGTCTCGATCTTCTTCTGAATCCCCTCGACGAACGTCTGGCGGTAGGCATCATCCAACTCGCCCTCGCCGATGGAGCGGCCCATGACCTCCTTGTAGAGGTGCTGCAGGAGGAGCCGGGCCGCCAGATAGCTGTGGGCCGGGTCGTGCTCGATGAAGTCGGCGGCGGCCAGCACCATCGCCCGGTCCAGCTGCTCGGTGGAGGCACCGTCGAAGATGTTCTTGATGACTTCCTTGACGATGTCGTCGAAGCGCAATCCGTCGCCCAGGCCACGGGCCGTCCGCTCGAGCGCCAGGTGCACCTTCTTGACATTGAGCAACTGGACGGTGCCGTTGCGCTTGGTGACCGTCAGGCGACCGAGCTTGGCGCTCTCCATGGTCCGTTCTTTGGCCTGTTCCCTCGCCTTCTCCCGCTCGGCCCGATAGAGGATGTAGGTCTTGGCAATTTCGTAGTGCTGGGCCTTGACCAGATGCTTCTCCACGATGTCTTGGACATTCTCGACATTGGGGTAGAAGTCGAGGAACCGTCCTTGGATCTCGTCGTGAATCGATTCCACCAGGGCGTCGAGCCTGTCGTCAGCCAAAACTTTGTGGGAGGCGACGACAGCCTTTCTGATGGCATTGCGGATGCGGATGGCGTCGAAGGTGACGACTTCTCCGTTCCGCTTGACGATTCTGAGGTCCTGCATCTCAACGTCCTCCGAGGATTCCTGGTGGCCAGGTCTGGGGTAAATTTTCTGGGCGTGACCTCACCCGAAGGTGAGGTCCGCTCTTAAGGCCTTGCAGGGTCGGGTCGCTGCGTTGGCGGCGGGCCGGAGGCGACAGTGGGTGCCTGAACGTCAGATCCGCTTTCCCGGGTCGAGCATCGACGCCCGTTGGCGTCTCATCGGAGACTCAGGGGATCTGGCCGGTCGGTAACCGCATCGTCGGCGAATCTGTTCCCCATGACCGGTAACCACTCCCCAAGGCCCGATTTAACTCAACGTATCCCATATGCAAGTTGTGCTATAGCTTACTGGAAGCTTCGACGAAAGTACAAGATATAGTTGGGGGCTGTCAAGCGCACCCTACATAAAGGGGTGAAGTGTCCAAGTGTCGATATCTCAAAGGCTTCGGCGACGGGCAAACGGTCGCCCTCCGATCCTGCGGCGCCGTTGCCGTCGGCCTCGCGAGCCCCTTGCCATGAGGGTCTGAGCAAGGCAGCAAAAATTTGCTGCGAAAGCTCAAAGAAGGGACAAGCCGATAGGCCCCGGGCATGGCGTCCGCAGGATATCGGGTCGATGGCGATGTGGACGAATCTGTGACTGGTCTATCTGCCTGGCTCGGCGATCGGGACGCTCGCCCGCTTCAGGTTGTACCAATCGAGGTTGCGGGTGCTGTACATGACGGTGCCGAGGGCGGCGAAGAGCAGCGTCGAGCCGAGCACCAGGGCGTAGGTTTCGAGCTGCACCAAGACATAGAGCGTCGCGTAGAGGGCGGCGAGGGTGCCGCCGAGCACCAGAGCCCGTCGCCTTGCGGCCAGCACCTTGGCGCTGTAGGCGGTGATCAGCCCACAGCAGGCCGCGGCGGCGATCACATAGGCGGCGTCGAACCCCAAGTGCTCGGAGAAAGACAGCAACAGCAGGTAGAAGATGCAACTGGCGCTGCCGACCATCAGATATTGCAAGGCATGGATGCGCAGCCCGTTGAGCAATTCGAAGAGGGCGAAGAGGCCAAAGGTCAGGCCGATGAACAGGATGGCGTACTTGGTGCAACGGCTCACCTGTTGGTAGAAGTCCAGGGCCGGCAGGAAGACGACCCCGAAGGAGGCCCCGGCGAGGCCGTGCTCGAGGGCGGCCGGCGGATCTTCGCTGCTCCAGGTTTGTGGAAATCGCCGAGCGAAATGGGGAATCGACCAGCGGGCTGCGAAGCCGTCGGCATCGACCTTGGAGGTGGTGGGCAGGAAGTTGCCTTGGAAGCTGGGGTCCGCCCACGGCGAGATGATCTCCACCTCGGTGCGTCGAGCCAAGGGTAGGACATCGAGCTGATGGCTGCCCCGAAGCTCGAGCAGCAAGCTCATGTCGCCGCCGCCGGGCGGTATTTCCGCCGGTCGGTGCAGCACCAAGGCTTCGTCGATCCAAGCGGCGTCCGGGGCCTCGGCGTCCGCCTCCACCGTCTCCCCCAGCCAAACCCACTCGGGGCTCGAGGTGATGCCCCGCAACTCACTGACCGAAAACAGCAGCTTGGCGTCGGGCCACAGGAGCTCGTCCTGTCGCAGGTGGAAGCGCTCGGTGTCGACGGCGGAGAAGCGGCTGCTGATCTCCACCCGGGTGGTGTAGACGATACTGCTGAACAGCCCCCGTCGGCGGACCTCGGGCGTCACCTGCGCCCGGATGTCCAGGGCCTCCGGCAGCACCACGAGATGCTCGCGATAGTTGCGTTCGATACCCTTGGCATCGAGCCGGGGCCGCAGGTAGGGGATGATGAGAAGCGGGCCGCCCAGGGTCTGGCGGCCGGCCCAACGGCGCTGAATCTCGTCTTCCACCGTCGACTGACGGACCTGCCGTTCGTGGATCAATCCGGTGATGCTGACCATCGGGATGAGTAACATCAGGATGATGAAGACGACCAGCAGAAGCTTCAGCAAGACGTTAGAATGGGCTTTCTGCATTGGGTTCTCCTTGCGCCGCGGCGGCGATTGCGAGACGTTGTCACCAACGTTGCGGTTTGCGGTTTGCTCACTGCCCCCATTGCAATGCAGGGATCGGTGGCCGACGGGGCACCGACGGGGAAAAGTTGCGGAAGATTGTGGCGAGAACGTGTCGTTACACCACCGGTCGAGATCGCTCCCTACACCTTCGGTGCGGAGCTTAGGAGATATGTATGACCAGTTGTCTAGGGTTGCCGAGTTGTCGATCGCTGTCGTCGATGGGACGCCGTCTGGGCTTGTCCCAGGGTGTTGCGGTCTTGGGTCGGGTGGTGTGGGTTTGCGTCCTGGTGTTGGGCGCCGTGCATGCGGGCGCCGCGCATGCGGGCGCCGAGGATGCGGGCGCCGAGGATGTGGCGGCGGCGGCCGACGGCGAGGCGCCAGCGCTGCGCCATGATGGGGAGACCCACTTGACCGAGATCCGTCAGCTGACCTTCGTCGGTGAGAACGCCGAAGCCTATTGGTCGCCCGCCGGTGACGAGCTGATTTTGCAATCCACCTCGCCGCCCTACGAGTGCGACCAGATCTTTCGCCTCGACATTGATCGACCCGGGGAGCTGGAGCTGGTGAGCACCGGTCGCGGTCGCACCACCTGTGCCTATTTTCATGCCCAGGGGGAGCGCCTGCTCTACGCCTCCACCCACGCCGCCGACGCCGCCTGTCCGCCGGTGCCGGATCACTCGAAGGGTTATGTCTGGCCCCTCTATGACAGCTTCGAGATCTACAGCGCTGCCCTCGACGGCAGTGATCTCGTCGCCTTGACCGACAACGCCGTCTACGACGCCGAGGCCACCGTCTGCTCCCAGGACGGCGCCATCCTCTTCACCTCGACCCGCGATGGGGATCTGGACCTCTACCGCATGGACGCCGACGGCAGCAACGTGCAACGGCTCACCGAGACGCCGGGATACGACGGCGGAGCCTTCTTTTCCGCCGACTGCTCCCGCATCGTCTGGCGCGCCTCCCGTCCCCAGGAGGGGCCCGAGCTGGAGGACTACCAGGCCCTGCTGGCCCAAGGCTTGGTACGTCCGAGCAAGCTCGAGATCTTCGTCGCCAATGCCGACGGCAGCGAAGCGCGGCAGGTGACCTATCTCGGGGCCGCCAGCTTCGCGCCGTATTTCTTTCCGGACGGTCAGCGCATCATCTTTTCGTCCAATTACGGGGACGCCCGAGGGCGGGAGTTCGACATCTGGGCCATCGATGTCGATGGCACCGACCTCGAACGGGTGACCTTCGCCCCCGGCTTCGACGGCTTCCCCATGTTCTCCCCCGACGGTCGACACCTGGCCTTCGCCTCCAACCGCAACCAGGCCCAGCCAGGCTGGACCGATGTTTACGTCGCCCGTTGGCAACCGGGGCCCGCAGCCGAGACGCCCACCGCCGAGGCGCCTACGGCGCTGCAAGGTGATGGGGCAGGGCGCGCTGAGGACAGGTTGGCGGCCGAGGTGGCGTGGCTGGCCGACGACGCCCGACAGGGTCGCGGTATCGGTACCGCCGGGCTCGACGAAGCGGCCCAGTGGCTGGCCAAGGGTTTCGCCGATCTGGGTCTCGAAGCGGCCGGTGAGGAGGGGAGTTTCCTGCAAGCCTTTCAAGTGCCGGTGGCCGTCGAGGCGGCGGACGGTACGGCCCTGTCGGTCGACGGCAAGACGGTCGCGGCCGATGACTTCTCCGTCGCCACCAGCTCGAGCAGCGGCACGGCCAGCGGCGAGATCGTCGCCGTCGGTTTTGGCATCAGCGCCGCCGCCGACGAAGCGGGTTTCGACTATGACGACTATGCCGGTCTCGATGTGGACGGCAAGGTGGTGCTCATCCGCCGCTTCACGCCGGAGCACGAGAGCTTTGTCGGCCGCGACCATGTCGACCGTCGCCGCCGCTTCGGTGACTTGCGCTACAAGGCCTGGAATGCCCGGGAGCACGGCGCCGCCGGGGTCTTGATCGCCGATTTGCCGTCGCCGGGGGAGGATGGCGAGGTGCCGGCGGAGGCGCCCTTGCCGAGCCTGCGGGTGACGATGAGCAGCGATGCGGGGTTGCCGGTGATGATTCTGCGCCGCAGCTTGGCGGCGCCCTTGCTCGAGGGTAACCACCGGGTGGAGATGACGACGGTGCTGCATGTCGAGGAACAAACGGCCCACAATGTGGTGGCCCGGCTGCCGGCCGGGGCGGCGACGCCCCAGGCCGGAGCGGTGGTCATCGGAGCCCATTACGATCATCTGGGGTTGGGCGGTGCGGGTTCCCTGGAACCGGATGCCGAGGAACCGCACAACGGGGCCGACGACAACGCTTCGGGTACCGCCGCCCTGCTGCATATCGGCCGTCAATTGATCGCCCGGCGCCAGGAGCTGCAACGGGATGTCTACCTGGTGGCCTTCTCCGGTGAGGAATCGGGCCTTCGGGGCTCGACCCACTTCACCCGCCATCCGCCGGCCGGCCTGGGCTTTGAGGGCGACGACGGCTCAACGCCCTTGGCGATGCTCAATCTCGACATGGTGGGGCGCCTGCGCAACAACCGGGTGGCCGCCCTGGGGGCCGGCTCGGCGGCCGAATGGGGCGATATCCTGCCGTCCCTGTGCCGGGGTGTGGGCATCGACTGCGACCTGGGGGGCGACGGTTACGGTCCGTCGGATCAAACGCCGTTTTTTGCCGCCGGGGTGCCAGTGCTGCATTTCTTCACCGGCTCCCACAGCGAATATCATCGGCCGGCGGACGATGCCGAGCTGCTCAACTATAGTGGTTTGGCACGCATTGGCGACTTGGTGAGCGAGGTGGCCTTGACCGTGGCGGCGCGGCCGGAAGCCCTGACCTACGTCTCCGCGGCGGCGCCCCTGAGCGGTGGTGACAGCCGTTCCTTCGGCGCCTCCATGGGCACCATCCCCGACTATGCCGACGATCGTCCCGGCGTCTTGCTGGCCGGCACCCGTCCCGGGGGCCCGGCGGAACGGGCGGGTTTGCAGCGCGGGGATCGCTTGGTGGAGCTCGATGGTCACGAAGTCCGGGATATCTACGACTTCATGTATGTGCTGCGGCGCGCCAAACCCGGGGAATCGGCGGTGGTGGTGGTGGATCGTCAGGGCCATCGCCTGGCCCTCGAAGTGACCTTCGGTCAGAGCGAGCGGGGCCGCTGAGCGCGGCCGACGCGGCGCCGACCTGACGATTGACGATGTGACGATCGATGATGCGACGTTTTCTTCCCCACGCCCAGATCTTGGCCGCCGCCTTGCTTTTCTCCACCGGCGGCATGGGGGTCAAGAGCTGCGGCCTGACGGCGGCTCAGGTGGCCAGCTTCCGCTGCGGCATCGCCGCCCTGACGCTGCTCGTCTGCCTGCCTTGGCTGCTGCGGGCGACCCGTCCGGCCGGTACTCTGGAGGCGGCGACTGCGGCCGGCGCCGCCCTGGGATGGCGCCATGCTCTGGTGGGGTTGCTCTACGCCACCACCCTGATTTCCTTTGTGCTGGCCAATAAGGCGACCTCGGCGTCCAACGCCATCTTTTTACAGTCGACGGCGCCGCTCTACATCTTCCTCCTCGCCCCGTGGTTGCTGGGGGAGCGGCAGCGGCGTAGCGACATCGTGATGATGCTCCTCTTGGCCTTGGGCATGGCTTTCCTCTTGCTCGGCCAAGTGGAGGTCACCGCCGTGGCTCCGGCGCCCCTGCAGGGCAATTTGTTGGCGGCCCTGGGGGGCCTGGCCTGGGCGGGCACCTTGATGGGGTTGCGCCTCTTCTCCGGCCCCAGCGGAGCGGAGGGATCGGTCAAAGCGGTGATCATCGGCAACCTGCTGGGTTTCTTGCTGGTGCTACCCTGGGCCTTGCCGGTGTTGGTGGTGTCCACCCAAGATGTGCTCTGGATGCTCTACCTGGGGGTGTTTCAGGTGGGCCTGGCCTATCTGCTGCTGACCCGTGGCCTGCGCCATCTGTCGGCCTTCGACGCCGCCATCCTGCTGCTGGTGGAGCCCCTGTGCAATCCGGTTTGGGCCTACTTGGTGCATTCCGAGGTGCCCAGGGGGCTTGCCCTGGTGGGGGCGCTGATCATCCTGGCGGTGACGGCTATCCGTCCGTTCCTGCAGCGACGATCCAGTCAAAGGCGGCCGATACGGGGGGTGGCCCATGGCTGAGCGCTTTCAGGGCATCCGGCGGTTGATCAATCCGGTGCGCCACTATGCCTGGGGATCCCATTCCGCCATCGCCGAGCTCTTGGGCCAGCCGGTACCCTCGGCCAGGCCGCAGGCGGAGCTTTGGATGGGGTCCCATGGTCAGGGCTCCTCCGAAGTCGAGGTGGACGGACGGCGACTGAGCCTCAGGCGGTGGTTGCAGCGGGAGCCGGGAGCGCTGCTGGGGCGTGGCGTCGAGTCGGGTGAGGGCGGGTTGCGTTTCCTGCTCAAGGTGTTGGCGGCGGAGCAGCCCCTGTCGGTGCAAGCCCATCCCGACGACGCACAGGCGGCGGCGGGTTTTGCCCGCGAGCAGGCGGCTGGGGTGCCGTTGGATGCCGCGCAGCGCAACTACCGCGATACCCATGCCAAACCCGAGATCCTGGTGGCCATGACACCCTTCGCCTTGATCCGAGGCTTCCGCGCCCCGGCGGAGATCGCCCGGGTGTTGGCCGGTGTCGGCGTCGAGGCCACCTCGCCGCTGCGGCGGGCCCTCGAAGGTGGCGACGCAGCGCTGGCTCTGCGCACCTTCTTCGAGACCTGCATGGGCCTCGACACAACCTCCCTGGAACGTCTGCAAGATCAGGTCAGCCGCCGTCTCGACCCTTCCCGGGCGGAGCACCGCTGGGTGAGGCGCCTCTGTCGGCACCATGGCCTCGACCGAGGGTTCCTGGCGCCCCTTTGGCTGCACTACCAGGAGCTCGCCCCCGGGGAGGCCATCTTCACACCGCCGGGCGTTCTGCACGCCTATCTGGAAGGGGTGGGCATCGAGCTCATGGGCAGCTCCGACAACGTCCTGCGCGGCGGCTTGACGGTCAAACACGTCGATATCCCCGAGCTCTTGGGCGTCGTGCGCTTCGCCCCGCAGCCGCCGGAGGTATTGCGGCCGATTTCGGGGCCAGGCGGTGAGCACCGTTTCGCGGCACCGACCGACGCCTTCCGTTTGTCCCGCCTGCAACCGGAGGGAATCCTGGAGCTATCGGTGGATGGCCCCGAGATCTTGCTCTGCACTGCCGGGATGGGGGAGCTACGGTGCGCCGGTGAACGGTTCGCCGTCGGTCGCGGGGAGGCTTTTTTTATCGCCGCCTCGGCGGCGGCCTTCAGCCTGCGGGGGGACGGTGTTTTCTACCGGGCCCAGGAGGGGCGGAGCCCCATCGCTTGACACCGAAGCATGCCCCATCGAGTCAATGAACGACCCGCGGCGGGCGGCTCGACGGTCCCTGGGCCGTCGCCATCCGCCGCCTTGAAGGAGTACGACCATGTCTGATTTGTTCCGACTTCGATTCACCACCCGCTGGGCGTTGATCAGCTGTTGCATAGCCCTCATCGCCGCCACCGCGACCACCTCCCGGGCCGAGGAGGTGGCGGGCTTGGATGCCCGCGACGTGGCCAGCCTGCGCCATGTGGCCGACCTTGCGGTGTCGCCGGACGGCTCCCAGGTCGCCTACTTGCTGAATGTGCCCCGTCGCCCCTTCGAGGGGGAGGATGGTCCGGCCTGGCGAGAGCTGCATGTCGTCGACCGCCAGGGCGTTGACCGAGCCTTCGTCGCCGGTGAGGTGAAGGTCAGCAGCATCGCCTGGCTGCCCGACGGTCGACACATCTCCTTCTTGGCCAAACGAGGTGACGATGACGACGCCACGCAAGACCTCTTTCTCCTGCCCGTCGACGGCGGCGAGGCCCGGCGTCAGCTCAGCCTGAAGAGCGACATCGAGGACTACAGCTGGAGCCCCGATGGCCAGCAGCTGGCGGTGACGGCGTCGCGGCCGGACAACGAGGAACGCAAGGAGATGATCGACAAAGGGTTCTCGCAGAAGGTCTATGAAACCGATCCGCCGCCGGTGGAGCTGTGGATCGTCGGCCGTGACAGCGACGCTGCGCCCCGCAAGGTCGAGGTCGAAGGCTCCCTGCGGGACGTGCTGTGGGCCCCGGCGGGAGGGCGCTTGGCGATCAAGGTGTCGCCCACCTCGTTGATCGACGACGGTTATATGTTGACCCGGGTGCGGGTCATCGACAGCGCCAGCGGCGAGGTCCTAGGGCGCATCGACAACCCCGGCAAGTTGGGGGATATCGCCTGGAGCCCCGACGGCGAGCACCTGGCCTTGATCGCCGGTGAGGATCGCAACGATCCCAAGGAGGGGCGCCTGATGGTGGTCCCGGCCAGCGGCGGTAGCCTGGAGGACGGCAAGCTGAAGGATCTCCTCCCCGGTCTGTTGGCCCATGTGGCCGGCGTCCAGTGGAAGGACGCCCGGACCTTGCGCGCCTTGATCATGGAAGGAACGGGCAGCCGCCTCGACGAGGTGGGTCTCGACGGTCAGGTCACCCCGCTGTTGGCGGCCGGCGGCACCGTCTGGCAAGACATGGACCAGGCGAGCAACGGCGAGCTGGCCCTGTTGGGCGAGTCCCCCAGCCATCCGGAAGAGGTATTCCACTGGCGAGCCGGCGCCTCGCCCCGTCGCCTCACCGACAGCAACCCCTGGCTCGCCGAGCGTCGTCTGGCCAAGCAGCAGGTGGTGCGCTACCAAGCCCGCGACGGCCTCGACTTGGAGGGCATTCTGATCCGGCCGCTGGATGAGGTGCCGGGCACCCGCTATCCCCTGATCATGGTGGTGCACGGCGGCCCCGAGGCCCACCAGAGCAACGGCTGGCATACCTCTTACTCGGCCCCAGGACAGCTGGTGGCGGCGCGGGGTTTTGCCGTCTTCTTCCCCAACTACCGGGCCAGCACCGGCCGTGGCGTCGATTTCTCCAAGCTCGACCACGGCGATCCAGCGGGCAAAGAGTTTGATGATCTGGTGGACGGGGTCGATCATCTGATCGCCAGCGGTCTGGTGGACGGCGACCGGGTCGGTGTCACCGGCGGTTCCTACGGCGGCTACGCCACCGCCTGGTGCGCCACCTACTACAGCCATCGCTTTGCGGCGGCGGTGATGTCGGTGGGGATCAGCAACAAGATCTCGTCCCTGGGTAACAGCGACATCCCCATGGAGCTCTACAACGTGCATTTGCGCAAGTGGCCGTGGGACAACTGGCAGCTGTATCTGGAACGCAGCCCCATCTACCACGTCGACAAGGCGCGCACCCCCTTGCTCATCCTGCACGGTGAGGACGATACGCGGGTTTTCCCGGGGCAGTCGATGGAGCTCTATCGCTTCCTCAAGATCCGCGGCGAAGTGCCCGTGCGTCTGGTGTTCTATCCCGAAGAAGGGCATGGCAACCGTCGGGCCGCCTCCCGTTACGACTACATGATGCGCAGCCTGCAATGGATGGAGCACTACTTGAACGGAGACGGCAAGTCCATGCCGCCCCTGGATCCGGTCTATCCCCGTTGGCCGGAGGACGACTGAGGCGCCGAAGGATCTTGGCCTGTGACAGGGCGACGCCTTTTGCGTATCACTCCATGGGGAGTTGCGCATCACGCCCTGTCCTCGCCATCGATCGTGAGCTAAACGCCTTCAGCCAGCGGAGAGTTTGTGGCCATCTTCGAACATCGCCCTCCCCGTGATTCGGGACGCCGTCGTCAAGCGGATCTTTCATTGCACGACGATGAGGTACCGGCCGCCGACGATCTCATCGATTTGCCCCTGGGGGACACTCCGGAGGCCGGCCCCGAGCTGCAGCCGACGGCGGCGGAAACGGTCCCCATCGCCACCCAACCGGAGACGCCGCCGCAGCGTCCCAAAGCCGTCGGGGCCGCCGCCTGGGGGCCCACCGTGCGTCCCGCCGGCGGCGCCGGCCCAGCTATCTCCTCCGGCCGTGGTGGCCGTTCCGATCGTGACGGGGGCCCGTCGCGCCGCCGTCCCGAGACCATCGGTCAGGCCAACGGCAGTGGACGATGGTTGGCGGCGCTGCTGGTGCTGGCCCTGCCCTTGGCGGTGGCTGCCGGCTACCTGCTCAACCGGGATCCCGCCATCGCCCAGCTGTCCACCGAGTTGGTGGACTTTGGTGAGCTGCGCTTGGGCGAGATGGCGCAGCAACCTTTTGAGATTGCCAACCGGGGGCAGAAACCCCTGAGCATCGATGCCTTCGAGGTCATGGGGGAGGCGGCGACGGAGTTCGTCGTCGCCGGTGAAGATTGCCTCGGGCGCCCCTTGGCGCACGGGGAGAGCTGCCGCGTGCGGCTGGCCTTTACCCCGGGCCTCAGCGGTCCCCGCAAGGCCCGTCTGGTCTTGAGCAGCAGCTCGATGGCCGGTCTACGCACCCTGCCGCTGCTGGGGATCGGCGCGGCGCCCCATCTGGAGATGACGCCGCCGGAGCTCGACTTCGGCCAGCGGGTCATCGGCAGCCAGTCGACGACCCAGCGTCTCTGGGTGAGCAATACCGGTAGCGCTCCCCTGGCCATGCAGCGGGTTCTGATCTCCGGGACGGCGGCGGCGGATTTCATTCTGGGCCGGGATGAGTGCTCCCGCCAAGATCTGGCCCCCGGGCAGCGCTGCGCCGTGCTGTGGAGCTTTGTGCCGACCGCCGTCGGCCGCCGCCAGGGGGTGGTGACGGTGGAAAGCGATGCCACCTCCGGTCAGCCGGCGCAGCTGAGCGGCCTGGGGTTGCCGCAGGAGCCCGAGCTGCGGCTGGCGCCGGAGCGTCTGGAGTTGGCGGCGACGGGGCTCGGCGAGCTCAGCCCGGCGGCGGCGGTGGACATCTTCAACGACGGCAACGGCGATCTACAAATTCACGACGTCAGGCTTCAGGAGGTGGACGGTGGCACCCCCGTCTTCCGGCTGCTGAGCGAGGATTGTCTGCGCCAGCCGATCGCGCCGGGGACCCATTGCCGCCTCGAAGTGGTGTTCGAGCCGCGGCGCGAAGGGGAGGTCTCGGGTTTCTTCGAGATCTTGCATAGCGCCGGTGAGGGGCGTCACCTTCTGCCCTTGGTCGGCAACGGCCTAGCGCCCCGTCTAGGTCTCGAGCCGCGACGTTTGATCTTCGGTGAGGCGCCGGTGGGCGGTGCCAGCGGCGAGCAGAGTTTGCAAGTCAGCAGCCTCGGCTCGGCCCCCCTGTGGGTGGAGGAAGTGGCGGTGGAGGGGGCGGACGCCGGCGCTTTCGAGATCGAGCCCGTGGCATGCCTGGACGACGCCCTGGAGAGCGGCCAGCGGTGTGCCTTCGAGCTGCGATTTCGACCCCGTCGGGACGGCCCCCATCGGGCTGAGCTGGTGCTGCGCCACAACGCCGAGGGGGGCATCGAGCGCCTGCCACTGAACGGTTTGGGCACCTCGCCGCGCCTCGAGCTGGAGCCCCCGTCCTTGGACTTCGGCGAGGTTCAGATCGGGCGGAGCAGCGAGCGTTCCTTGATCTTGAGCAACGCCGGGCGAGCCGCCCTGGAGGTCCGTCGGCTGCGCCCGGCAGCGGGCTCCGGAGACGAGCTCGAGCTGTTGGAGGATCGGTGCAGCGGCAGGCGTTTGCTGCCCGGCAGCCGTTGTCAGGTGCGCTTGGCCTTCACCCCCCGCAGCGCGGGCGCCCGGGGTGGCAGCTTGAGCCTCGAGCACAGCGCCCAGCCTCGGTCGCAGGAGGTTGCATGGCGAGCCATGGCCACTTCACCACCCCCGCCGCGCCTCGAAGCGCGGCCGACGTCGTTTGAGTTTGCGACGCAGCGGGTCGGCGAGGGGAGCAATATCCGCACCCTGACGCTGCGCAACGCTGGGCAGGGAGAGCTGGCCCTTGGCGAGATCGTTCTGCGGGGCCCGCAAGCGACGGCCTTCCAGTTGGTGCCGGGCACCTGCGCCGGGGCCGAAACCTTGCCGCCGAGGGAAGAGTGCACGGTGGGGATTCGCTTCCTGCCGCAAGCCCCCGGCCCCAGCGAAGCCCGGATCACGGTGCGCCACAACGGTGTCGGCGGAGAGCTCCAGCTGAGCTTGAGCGGCCGTGGGATAGAA